>NZ_JAUEUL010000014.1:0-146554 GCF_032487575.1 Bradyrhizobium sp. SZCCHNRI1009
GCCACGGGCGCGGCCAGCGCCCGGCCTTCCCTGCGCCCTCTGCTTTCGAGAGGGCGAAAGATCAGCAAAGCTCGGACGCCGATGGCGCCGCGAGGCTGAGAAGGTGTGTCGCGAAAGGAGATCCGAAGTTGAACGCAGTCGTTCAATGCGTGACCACGGATGGTCCGACACGATCGGCCGACGCTGCGCACCGAGCCGGAGCGCAATCGTACAATCCTCATTGTCGTCATGGCCGGGCTTGTCCCGGCCATCCACGCATTTCGGCGCACGATGCGCGACGTGGATGCGCGGGACAAGCCCGCGCATGACGAGCAAACCAATTGAAAGCTCGTTTGGCAATCACACGTGGCCGCCGCACAGCAGCCTGCCCGGGGTGACGCTACCTAGCGCGATGCGACCGTCACTTCCCCGTCGGCGTATCCTGCCGCCAGGCGCTGCCCGCGATCTTCGCGGCCGCGATCACCGCCTGGGTCCGGCTCTCGACGCCGAGCTTCTGCAGAATGGCCGAGACGTGCGCCTTGATGGTCGCCTCGGAGACGCCGAGCTCGTAGGCGATCTGCTTGTTGAGCAGGCCCTGCGACAGCATCATCAGCACGCGCACCTGCTGCGGGGTCAAGGTGACCAGGCGGTCGCGCAGCCTGGTCATTTCAGGATCGGCGCCGGCGGCCAGGTCGGTGTCGGGCGGCACCCAGACCTCGCCGTCCATCACCTTCTTGATGGCATCGCGCAAGGTGTCGACGCCGAACCGCTTCGGGATGAAGCCGGAGGCGCCGAAATCGAGCGAGCGGCGGATCGTCGCGCCGTCGTCGCTCGCCGACACGATGACGACCGGGATCGCCGGATATTGCGCGCGCAGATAGATCAGGCCCGAGAAGCCGGAGATGCCGGGCATGGTGAGGTCGAGCAGCACCAGATCGACCTCGGAATCCTTTTCCAGCAAAGCGGTGAGGTCCTCGAACGAGCCGGCCTCGTCGACCACGGCCTCCGCGAGCACGCTCGCGACCGCCTGCCGCAAGGCGTTGCGGAACAACGGGTGATCATCGGCAATGACGAGATGAGTGCTGGCAGCCGCCATGAATCCAGACTTGACCTTGCGAGACCGACGACATGCTGCAACTGCACGCGCCCGGTTTTCCGTAAAATACTCGCCCGGCCACCGGTTGCATGCAAGCGTGCAATTCCACTTGCAGGGAAGGCGGTTAATCCGAACCTTGTGCAACGCAACATCGATAGCGCGACGGCCGCTCACCGAACTTGATCCGCCGCAATGTCCCCATCTTTCCCGCGCGCCGCAGAGGGCAGAGCCGAAAGTCGTATTGGGGCGGGTTTCACTGCAATGTTACTGAAGAGCAAGGTCTCCGCGACCTGCGCCGTCCAAGTCCGGCATGCGGAGGCGAAAGCCATCATCACAACAATCATGGGGAGCGAATGCCGATGTCAACAATGGTAGCCACACAAGCGAGATCGGGAGGCATGACGAAGGACGAACGCTTCGTCATTCTGGCCTCCTCTCTCGGCACCGTCTTCGAGTGGTACGACTTCTATCTCTACGGGTCGCTGGCCTCGATCATCGGCGCGCAGTTCTTCAGCGACTATCCGCCGGCCACCCGCGACATTTTCGCACTGCTCGCCTTCGCCGCCGGCTTCCTGGTGCGTCCGTTCGGCGCCATCGTGTTCGGCCGCATCGGCGACATCGTCGGCCGCAAATACACCTTCCTGGTCACGATCCTGATCATGGGCCTGTCGACCTTCATCGTCGGCCTGCTGCCGAACGCCGCGACCATCGGCTTCGCGGCGCCGGTGATCCTGATCGGCCTGCGCCTGCTGCAGGGCCTCGCGCTCGGCGGCGAGTATGGCGGTGCCGCGACCTATGTCGCCGAGCACGCCCCGATGGGCAAGCGCGGCTACTACACCTCCTTCATCCAGACGACGGCGACGATGGGCCTGTTCCTGTCGCTGCTGGTCATCCTGTTCACCCGCACCATCATCGGCGAGGCCGACTTCGCCAAATGGGGCTGGCGCATTCCGTTCCTGGTCTCGGTGCTGCTGCTTGGCGTCTCCGTCTGGATCCGTCTGCGCCTGAACGAATCGCCCGTGTTCCAGAAGATGAAGGACGAAGGCAAGAGCTCGAAGGCGCCGCTGACGGAAGCGTTCGCGAACTGGGGCAACGCCAAGATCGTGTTGCTGGCGCTGATCGGCGCCACGATGGGCCAGGGCGTGGTCTGGTACACCGGCCAGTTCTACGCGCTGTTCTTCCTGCAATCGATCCTGAAGGTCGACGGGTACACCGCCAACCTGCTGATCGCCTGGTCGCTGCTGCTCGGCACCGGCTTCTTCATCGTGTTCGGCATGCTGTCCGACAAGATCGGCCGCAAGCCGATCATCATGGGCGGCTGTCTGATCGCGGCGCTGACCTTCTTCCCGATCTTCAAGATGATCACCACCAACGCCAACCCGGCGCTGGAGAAGGCGATCGAGGCGACGAAGGTGGAAGTGGTGGCTGATCCCGCCGGCTGCGGCGATCTGTTCAACCCGGTCGGCACCCGCGTCTTCACCGCGCCTTGCGACACCGCCCGCGCCTTCCTGGCCCAGTCCTCGGTCAAGTACTCGACCGTTTATGGTCCGGCCGGCTCCGGCGTGAAGGTCACCTTCAACGGCAAGGAAGTGCCCTACACCGATGCGAAGACCAGCAACCCGGCGCTGACGGCCGCGATCGGCCAGGCCGGCTATCCGAAGGCGGGTGATCCGTCGATCGTGAAGATGGCGCATCCGTTCGACGTCTTCCGTCCGCAGGTCGCCGCGATCATCGGCCTGCTGTTCATCCTGGTGATCTTCGTCACCATGGTGTACGGCCCGATCGCCGCGATGCTGGTCGAGCTGTTCCCGACCAAGATCCGCTACACCTCGATGTCGCTGCCCTACCACATCGGCAACGGCTGGTTCGGCGGCCTGCTGCCGGCAACCGCCTTCGCGATCGTGGCCTCGACCGGCGACATCTATGCCGGCCTGTGGTACCCGATCTTCTTCGCGGTGATCACGGCGGTCGTCGGCTTCCTGTTCCTGCCGGAGACCAAGGACGTCGACATCCAGCAGCACTGATCAGGACGCGGGCAGCACCTCCGCCCGCATCTCCTCCGAGCGAACGGCCGCGGATCACTCCGCGGCCGTTCCGCATTTCAGACCCACGGATTTTCTCTTTATGGCCTCAGGCCGCGCCGATGAACTGCAACACCAGCTCGCGCCGATGCGGACGCGCGCGATGCTCGATCAGATAGAGCGCCTGCCAGGTGCCGAGTATCATGCGGCCGTCCTGCACCGGCACCTGCAGCGAGACCGAGCTCAGCATGGTCTTGATGTGCGCCGGCATGTCGTCGGGCCCCTCGGTGTCGTGCACCCAGCCGGCATCCTCCGGCGCCAGCCGCGCCAGCGCCGTGGTGAGATCGTGCAGCACGGTGGGATCGGCATTCTCCTGGATCGTCAGCGACGCCGAGGTGTGGCGAACGAACAGGGTCACCGCGCCTTCCCTGGCGGAGACTTCACGCAGGAATGCCTCGACCTCGCGCGTGAGATCGGTGAAGCCGCGGCCCGAAGTCTGCACCGTCAGAATCGACGTCACCACCGTATCGATCGCAACAACCGAAGGTGCCGTGCGCGAGGCCGATCGTGCCGACATGGATGCAGCCTCCTCGAAGCGGTCTCAGATCCTGCCCGAGACGTCCTTCTGCACCCGCGTCGCCATGTCGAGCAGCCGCCGCCACGCCTGCTCGAGGAACCCCATCATGCGGTCCATGTCCTGGTCGCTGGGCAGCGGGATCTCGAGCTTTCGCGTTCCGTCAGCAGACTTCGACTCTCCGGCTCGAGGCTCCGCCTTCTTCAATTGATCGGACTTGGGCAGCGCCTGGTCCTTCGGCAGCGGCTCGTCGATCTTGCCGGAGATGCTCTGGTCGCGCGACGCGAGCTGGCCCTTGAGCTTTTCATTCTCCGCCTGCAGACGGCCGATCTCGGCGTCCAGCGCGGCGCGCTCATCAGGCACCGCGTAACAGGCAAAGCCCGATCCACTGCTGTTGTTGCACATCGAGACCGCACCGGTCTTGGTATCGAGCCGAATCACGCCGTCCGATGTCGTCGACATCGTGTAGCGTCCCTTGTCGCCGTCAGGCGTTGTGTCCTCGACCGCAAACGCCTCTCCGCCCAGGCAGCTCAACGCCAGCAGCGCGAGGAGGGGCGGCCGGTAGGGCTTCGTGAGACTCATGGCTGGCTCTCCCAGGCGCATTCGCAACCGCCGCCATGCACGCCGACATTGTGTCGCGGCCATGACGTTGCCTCAGGTGCGATCCGCTGCCACAGGCCGCACCTATGTTTCGGACGTATAGGCGGAGCGACCGGATTTCAACGCGTCCGCCAGCAGCTCGAGGCGGTCCTGCCCCCAGAAGATCTCGCCGTCCAGCACATAGGCCGGCGAGCCGAACACGTCGGCCGCGATCGCGTCCTGCCGGTTCTGCTCGTAGGCCGCCCCGACCACGTCCGTCGCCGCCTGCGTCACGAGATCGCGGCCCGGCAGTCCGGCTGCATCGGCCAGGCCGGCGATCACCTCGGCATCCGCAAGATTGAGCTGCTGCTCCCAGATGGCCGGGAAGGCGCGCTGCAGATAGGGCTCCGGATCGAGGCCGGCCTGCTGCGCCGCAATGACGACGCCGTCGGCGAGCCGGGCATTGAACGGCCAGTTGCTCGGCTGGATGTGGAAATCGAGACCGCGCTTGTCGCGCCACCGCTTCAGCTCGACGATGCGATAGCGCTGCCGCGCCGGATGGCGCTTGGCCAGCGGAAGCCCGCCGGTCTCGGCGAACAGATCCACCAGCATGACCGGCTTGAGGTTGACGCTCGCGCCGTGGCTCGCGGCGATGTCGCGGAACAGCCGGTGGCCGATATAGGCCCATGGCGACTGCAGCGAGAAATAGTAATCGATCTGGCGCGACATGCGGGTTCCCGTGCTGGTTGGAGTTCAGCGACATCGGATCAGAGGGCCCTGACAGGGGCAAGATCGCAGTTGCACAGAACACTGTTGATGCGGCGCGGTGACACGCGCGACCGATCTGACGAAAAAGCCGAGAAGACGAGCAGAATCAGGCATCTAACAGTTCAACACGCAATCTTGACTTGGGGGGATGCGGTCAGTATGGTCCGCGCGGCTTCAAAGGGCGATGGGGCGCTATTTCCTGACACTCGCGGCAACGGATCGGGTCTCCACACATGGCGGATAAGCACATGGCGGATGGCACGAACGAGAGCGGCGGACACGGGGATCGCGACAAGTCGCCCGATGAGGCTGCGCTTTCCGCAAGGCTCGGAAGTCTCGACCATCGGTTGTCCGAATTTCGCGACGGCCGAAAGATCGGGGCTGATCAACCTGGAAACGGCGGCGGTGACACTGCAGCCCGGGCTTCGGCCATGGCGCGTGGCCTGCGACTGTCCTCCGAGTTGATCGCCGGTGTCCTCGTCGGTGCGGTGCTTGGCTGGGGCTTCGACCGCTTGCTGTCGACATCGCCCTTTGGATTCATCCTGTTTTTCCTGCTCGGCTTCGCGGCCGGCGTGTTGAACGTGGTGAGATCCGCAGGCATAGCTCCCGACAGGCCCCGCCAGTGAGACATGCGCGGAAGACCTCGGCGCGGAAGACCAACGAGTGAATTGCAAAGCGCCGGCGTGGCCGGTGAACAACTGAGACGCCACGCGGATGATCGATCCGATCCATCAATTCCACCTCAACAAGATCTTCACGATCGGCCACATCGGCAATCAGGAGATCGCCTTCACCAATTCGTCCGCGTACATGCTGCTCGCGGTCGTGCTGATCGCCGTCATGATGATGGCCGCAGGGCGCGCGCTCGTGCCGGGCCGGTTCCAGTCGGTGGTCGAGCTGTCCTACGAATTCGTCGCCAACACCATCAGAACCAGCGCCGGCTCGCACGGCATGACGTTCTTCCCGCTGGTGTTCTCGCTGTTCATGTTCATCTTCGTCTCGAACATCGTCGGCATCATCCCCTACACCTTCACCGTCTCCAGCCACATCATCGTCACCTTCGCGCTGGCGCTGCTGGTGTTCCTGACGGTCATCATCTACGGCTTCTACAAGAACGGCCTGAAGTTCTTTAAGCTGTTCGTCCCCTCCGGCATCCCCGCGGTGATCCTGCCGCTGGTGGTCGTGATCGAAATCATCTCCTTCTTCTCCCGTCCGATCTCGCACAGCGTCCGTCTGTTCGCCAACATGCTGGCCGGCCACGTCACCCTGAAGGTGTTCGCGAGCTTCGTGACCATGCTCGGTGCGCTCGGCTTCGTCGGCAAGGTCGGTGCGCTGTTGCCGCTCGGCCTCACGGTCGCGCTGACCGGCCTCGAGCTGATGGTCGCGTTCCTCCAGGCCTACGTCTTCACGATCCTCACCTGCATCTATCTCAACGATGCTATCCATCCGGGCCACTGATCCGGCCCTCTCTACCAAACCCCTCAAAGGAGTTCGTTTCATGGATCCGGTTGCAGCGAAGTACATTGGCGCGGGCATTGCCTGCATCGGCATGGGTGGCGCGGGTGCCGGCATCGGCATCATCTTCGGCAACTACCTGTCGGCCGCTCTGCGCAATCCGTCGGCCGCCCAGGGCCAGTTCGGCAACCTGATTTTCGGCTTCGCGGTGACCGAAGCGCTCGGCATCTTCTCGCTGCTGATCGCGCTGCTCCTGCTGTACGCCGTCTAAGACGGCCTGAGCCGGACAGGAGAAGCCCGTGGCTGAAAGTCATGGCGAAGCCAAGGGCGGCGAGGCCAAGGGCACCGCAAGCGCCCATACGGAGGCCGATGGCGGGCATGGTTTCCCTCCGTTCTCGAAGGAAACCTTTCCGTCCCAGATCGTCTCCCTGGTGATCGCCTTCGTGGCGCTGTACGTGATCGTCTCGCGTGTGGCGCTGCCGAAGGTCGGGGCCGTCATCGACGCCCGCCAGAAGTCAATCGACGGCGATCTGGCTGAAGCGCAGCGGCTGAAGGATGAATCCGAAGCCGCGATGAAGGCATATGAGAGCGAGCTGGCGACGGCTCGTGCCCGTGCCCAGGCGATCGGAGCCGAGACTCGCGAGAAGCTCGCGGCCTCTTCGGACGCCGAGCGCAAGGCGCTGGAAGACAGCCTCGCAGCCAAGCTCGCGGCGGCTGAGGCATCCATCGCCACCACGCGCACGACCGCAATGAGCAATGTCCGCGGCATCGCCGCAGATGCAGCCAGCGCGATCGTGAAGCAGCTCACCGGCAAGGCCCCCGCAGCCAAGACGGTCGAGGCTGCGGTGGATGCATCGTTGAAGGGAACAGCCTGATGCATTTGCTTGCTGATCCAGAAACCTGGGTTGCGATCGCCTTCGTGATCCTGATGGGCCTGTTCGCCTATCTCGGTGTCCACCGCATGGTCCTGACGGCGCTCGACCACCGCGCCGAGCGCATCAGGAACGAGCTCGCGGAGGCCAAGCGGCTCAAGGAAGAGGCGGCCAAGGTGCTCGCCGATTACAAGACCCGCCGCGCCAGCGCCGAGCGTGAGGCCGAGGAGATCGTCACCAGCGCAAAGGCGGAAGCCGAGCGCATCGCGGCGGAGGCCAAGGCCAAGATGGAAGACTTCGTCGCCCGTCGCACCAAGGCCGCCGAGGGCAAGATCGCCCTCGCCGAAGCCCAGGCTCTCGCCGACGTCAGGTCCGCTGCGGCAGAGGCCGCCGTCCAGGCGGCAGCGACCGTGCTGTCGCAGTCGGTCAAGGGCGCTCTTGGCGAAGACCTCGTCGCCAAGGGCATCGCCGAAGTCGGCCGCAAGCTGAACTGAGCGGCAGCCCATCTCATCCATCATCTTCAAAAGGCCGGTGCGATCCCATCGCACCGGCCTTTTGCTATTCACACTCTCCGGCGACCGCTTCGCGCGACGGCAATCGTCACCTCCGCTTCTTGCCGTGCGGCCGCTCCGGGGTCAGGGCCTGCGGGTCGAAGCCGATGTAGAAGACGTAATTGTCGGCATTGGCGCCGGGCGGCGGCACCGGATAGACCATGTCCTCGGCGACGATCGTGAACGGCACGCTGCCGTCCTCGGTCATCTGCACCGTGGTGCGATACGACTTGGTCGCGATCACCTTCTCGCCGATGCCGCCCTGGACCACCGCAATGCGCATCGGAATGTCGACGCTCGCCGGCGCGCCCGCGGGGCCGGCGACGATGCGCCCCTGAATGCCGATCTTGGCGGTGATCTCGGCCCCGTTGAGATTGCATTCCCGCGCGGTCTTGGTGATCGACGCCTGGAACCGGACGTCGTTGCCGACCGCCTGCTTGCCGGGCGCGGCCACGGCGTAGGTCGAGGCGCCGGCGCGAATATTGACCGGCGGACAGGTCAGGCCATCGGTCGGATCGACCGGCGGTCCGCCGCTGGCGGGCAGGTTCTCCTGCCCCTTGTCGTCGGAGCCGCCGCCGAACAGGCTCTTGAAGCGGTCGGTCAGCGATTGGGCGGCGGCCGGCGGCGCCGCGCTCGCGGCTCCCAAGGCCAGCAGCACGGCTGCCAACGTCCCAGCCCTGATCACGCTCGTCTCTCGCATCGTCTGATATCCCCGGCAACTCGGTCGCCCAGCCAAGGCGTCTATACCCATTTCAGAGCCCGGAACCAGCCCCGATTGGCCTCTCCCGCGGCGATCACGATCACGATTGCTACCCCCGGAAATCCTCGTGCAGCAGGCCGTAGAGATAATGGTCCTGCCAGACCCCGTTGATGCAGAGGTAGCGACGCGCCAGGCCCTCGCGGGTGAAGCCGCATTTCTCCAGCACGCGAATCGACGGCATATTGGTCGGGATGCAGGCCGCCTCGACCCGGTGCAGATTGAGCTCGCCGAAAAGGGTCGGCAGCAGCAGCCGCAGCGCCGCCGTCATGTAGCCATGATGCGCGAACGGCTGCCCCATCCAGTAGCCGATGGTGCCGGCCTGAACGATGCCGCGGCGGACATTGGCGAGCGTGATGCCGCCGAGCATGGCGCCATCCTGCTCGCGGAAGACGATGAACGGATAGGACCGGTCGGCCGAGATGTCCTCGGCATAGCGGCGCAGCCGGCGGCGGAAGCCGGAGCGCGTCAGGTCGTCGGACGGCCAGATCGGCTCCCAGGGCGTGAGATAGTCGCGGCTGATCTCGCGCAGCCGCGCCCATTGCGCGTAATCGGCCATCTGCGGCGCACGCAGCAGCAGGCCCTGGCCGCGCGGAGCCAACGCAGCCGGTCCGTTGGATGGCAAGCGAAACAGGGCCATCTGTGATGCTCCCCCTGCTCTTTCCGGGTCGAAGCCTGCTCCGACCCACCCCAGATCTCCAATGCCGAGATCTCCAAGGCCAAGATCTGGCGAGATTCAATGCGCGCGGACCGCACCGAGCCGAACCACGCTCAGTGCAGTTGGGCCTTCGATCGCGAACCGGTCAGACCTTCGGCGAAAGTGACCGCCGTGTCCAGACCCCTGCCGGTGCCGAGCGCGACCACCGCCGGCTTGCTGCGTGCGAGCAGCGCCCGCGCCGCATCGCGCGTGCTCTCGACGCTGACCGCCTCGATCTTGGCGACCATCTCCTGCAAGGTCTGCGGCCGGCCATAGGCCAGGATATGCCGCGCCAATTGCTCGGCACGGGCGCTGCAGCTCTCAAGCGCCATCAAGAGCCCGGCCTTCATCTGCGCCTTGGCGCGGGCGACCTCGGCCTCGCTCAGGGTCTCCACCGCATTGCCGATGATGTCGACCACGACCTCCATCATCTCGGGGGCGTCGGCCGGATCGGTCCCGGTGTAGAGGCCGAAGAACCCCGTGTCGCTGTAGGGCGCGTGGAACGTGTAGACGGAGTAGCAGAGCCCCCGGTTCTCGCGCACCTCCTGGAACAGCCGGGACGACATGCCGCCGCCGAGGATGTTGGTGAACACCTGCAGCGAGAACAGCGACGGGTCGGCCTGCGGCACGCCCTCGAGCGCAAGCGTCAGATGCGCCTGCTCGAGATCGCGATGCACGACCCGCGAGCCGCCCTTGCCGAACGCCGCCGGCAGCGGCTTCGGCCCCTCGCCGCCATTGAAGCTCGCAAAGCGCTTCGTCACGTCCTCGACCACCCGCTGATGGTCGACGGCACCGGCGGCGGCGACCACCATGTCGGGGCCGCGGTAATGCGTCGACAGATAGCCGTGCAGCTTGTCGCGATCGAACGCCTCCAGCGTCTTGGCGGTGCCGAGCAGCGAGCGGCCCATCGGCTGGTCCGGAAAGCACAGCTCGTTGAGATGCTCGAACACGACGTCGTCAGGCGTATCCTGTGCCGCGCCGATCTCCTGCACGATCACGTTCTTCTCGCGCTCCAGCTCCTCCGGCACGAACGACGGATTGGCGAGAATGTCGGAGAGCACGTCGAGCGCCATCGGCACGTCGGCCTTCAGCACGCGGGCGTAATAGGCCGTGGTCTCGGTCGAGGTCCCAGCATTCAGATCGCCGCCGACGGCCTCAACCGTCTCGACGATCTCGCGGGCGCTGCGCGTCGTCGTGCCCTTGAATGCCATGTGCTCGAGCAGATGCGAGATGCCGTGCTCATCCGGCTTTTCGTCGCGGCCGCCGACGCCGGCCCAGACCCCGAGCGCGGCCGTCTCCAGATGCGGCATCGTGTCGGTGACGACCGTCAGCCCCGTCGGCAGCTTGGTGACTTCCACACCCATCATGCAATTCCCTGCTTGGCGGCCCGGCTGACCGAGCGGATGAACTTCTCCACCTCGGCCTGGTCGTTCCGCATGATCCTGATGTCCTCGCGCCTGCTCATCAGCCCTTCGAGCCACGCCGGCAGATGCGGCCGCATCCCGCAGGCGGCCTCGACCGCGTCGGGGAATTTGGCGGGATGCGCGGTCGACAGCACGATGTTCGGCACCGACAGATCCGTTCCGTCGCGATCGGCCACCGCCAGCGCCACCGCCGTGTGCGGATCGACGAGATCGCCGGCCTCGCGGAAGGCGGCGCGGATCGCAGCGGCGGTCTCGGTCTCGTCGGCGCGTCCGGCGTCGAAATCCGCGCGGATCGCGGCCAGCATAGCATCCGGCAGCACGAAGCGGCCGGACTGCTTGAGGCCGTCCATCAGCCGCCGCACGGTGCCGGCGTCGCGGCCGCCGGCTTCGAACAGCAGCCGCTCGAAATTCGACGACACCTGGATGTCCATCGAGGGCGAAGCCGTCGCATGCACTTCGCGCACCTCGTAGATGCCGGTCGTCAGCGTCCGGGCGAGGATGTCGTTGACGTTGGTCGCGACGCGCAAGGTGCGCACCGGCAGACCCATGCGCTTGGCGACATAGCCGGCGAAGATGTCGCCGAAATTGCCGGTGGGCACGGTGAAGTCGACGGCGCGGTGGGGCGCCCCGATCGCGACCGCCGAAGTGAAGTAGTAGACCACCTGGGCGACGACGCGGGCCCAGTTGATCGAGTTGACGCCCGACAGCCTGACCGAATCGCGGAAGCCGTGATGGTTGAACAGGCCCTTCACGATCGCCTGGCAGTCATCGAAATGACCTTCGATCGCCAGCGCATGGACGTTGGCCGCGCCCGACGTCGTCATCATCCGCCGCTGCACCTCGGAGATGCGGCCATGCGGGAACAGCACGATGAGGTCGGCATTGTCGCGGCCGGCGAAGGCCTCGACCGCCGCGCCACCCGTATCGCCTGATGTCGCCACGACGATGGTGGTGCGCTCGCCGCGCTTGGCCAGCACGTGGTCCATCAGCCGCGAGATCAGCTGCATCGCCACATCCTTGAACGCCAAGGTCGGGCCGTGGAACAGCTCCAGCACGAACTGATGCGGTGCGATCTGGTCGAGCGGCACCACGGCGGGGTGACGGAACGTCGCATAGGCCTCGTTGGCCATGCGGCCGAGCTCTTCGTCGGAAATCTCGCCGGCGACGAACGGCTTGATGACCTCGACGGCGACCTCCCAATAGGGCCGGCCGAAGAACGAGGCGATCGTCTCGGGTGTCAGCTGCGGCCAGGTCTCGGGCACGTACAGGCCGCCGTCGCGGGCGAGCCCGGTCAGCATCACATCGCAGAAGGTGAGCGCGGGGGCTTCCCCGCGGGTCGAAACATAGCGCGTCAAACCGCTCTCCTGACCTGCGTCACCAGGCCATAACCCGTTGATTGAATTCGAAATCGGAACCGCCTGGCGGCAACATGGTCCGGCACCATAATGGTTTTGGTCCGCGCGCGAAACCGGTTGTTGCCGCAGCGATGGTCACAGCGAGGGGTTACGGCGGCGTTACGGGGCGGGTCCTGGACAGGTGGCAGCAGGTAGCGACCGATGCCCTTCCCCACCCCGCTGTCATCGCCCGATTCAACCGGGCGATCCAGGACGCACGACGGCCGTGGTCGACCGCGCCGCCGCGGCGGACTGGATCCCCGGCTGCGCGGGGACGACGGCGGTGGAAGCGTACGCGCATCGCCGCCTTTGAAGCTGCTCCGCCAAAAGCACAGGTCTCCCCTCCGTCATTGCGAGCGCCAGCCAAGCAATCCAGGGCCGTGGACGGGATTCTGGATTGCTTCGTCGCTGACGCTCCTCGCAATGACGCGCGGTGACATTCGAACGCACATGGCAAGGCTCTCCAGTCAGAAGGCGCAGCTTCGCGTTCTCGCGGCGCGATCGGCGCCCGAGCTGTAACGGAAATTCCTCCCTCCTCAGACGGAGGGCGCAGGGAAGACCGGATGCCGGCTGGCACCCGCGGCCCCCGTGCGAACAAGAATGCACGGGGCAGGAACCACAGGTTCAGCCAGAGCGACCCGGCCTTCCCTGCGCGATGGCTTACGACTTATACGCGATCTCCTCGGTGCACCGGGCCTTTTGGCCACCGTCATCGACGCGATGCATCGGCACCAGCGCCAACTTGATACCAGCGTCGGGGTATCAGGACCACGCGACTTCGCCGTCCGCGCCGGCCGCACTCGTCAGTTGCAGCCGACCCGTCCATCGCATCCCACCTCACGTCCGTGACGACGCGTACGCCCCTCGCAACGAGGCGGGATGGCCATAGACAACCACGATTTCGGAAAAAATGAAAGCGAAAAAGTGCCGCCGGTCGATGCTGAACTCATCAGCGCGTTGAACATGCTTACATAATCAGTTTTCTGGCGCGGCCGAATTCTTGATATCGGATGCCAGCCCATGCCGTTGCAAATAGCCCGTCGGGCGACTCGGGGCAGAATCGCAGCGATCGCGGCGGCGAGGCGCGGTGCGTCGCCCGCCGCTCAAACCGAGGCGGCCTCACCGGCCTTCGCGTCGGCCTCGGCAAACACCGCCTTGGCTGCGAACAATCCATTGAGCGCGGCGGGAAAGCCGGCATAGACCGCCATCTGCATGATCACCTCGATGATCTCGTCGCGGTTGAGGCCGACATTGAGGCCGGCCTGAATGTGGACTTTCAGCTGCGGGCCGGCATTGCCGAGCGCGGTCAGCGCTGCGATGGTCGCGATCTCGCGGCTGCGCAGATCGAGGCCGGGGCGTGAATAGATGTCGCCGAACGGAAACTCGATCACGTAGGTGGCGAAGTCCGGCGCGATGTCGGCGAGCGCCGCGATCACATTGTGGCCGGCCTCGCCGTCGATGCTATCGAGCGCGCGCCGGCCGCGCGCCAGCCGATCCTGATCGGTGTTGGCGCCGGATGGCGTGCCGCCCGGCATCGGGCTCGTCGTCGTGGCTTGGCTGGGCGTTGATCGCGTCATCGTCGTTCGTCCTCTCGCTGCTGCCGGCATAGCCGGCGATCTTGCCGTCGAGAACGAGAAGGCAATCCTGCAGGCTGGCGACGCGCGCCCGGACCGCGTCGCGATGCCGCTCCAGCAGCCGGCGTCGTTCCGGCTCCGTGGCAGCGCCGCCCGCGCGCAGCTCGGCGTAGCGCAGCATGTCCCGGATCGGCATTCCCGTGGCCTTGAGGCGGCCGAGGAATTCGATCCAGGTCAGGATCGATGCGTCGTAGTCCCGCTGGCGGGCATGATCGCGATCGGCCCTGGGCAGCAGCCCGATCCGCTCGTAGTAGCGGATCGTATGGGGCGTCAGCCCCGACTGCCTCGCCAGCTCGCCGATCTTCATGCGCGCTTTATCTCCATTCACGACGCCAGGCAGGCTACGGGTTCGAGCGCGCTCTAAGTCAAGCGCCGTTTTGCCAGCAACGTGGCCAAGGTACATGCGGGTCGGCACCGGTCCCGCATGTCGCTTGCGCTCATGCGGGCTACGGGTCATCGGTTCGCCGCGCGTCGTCCCCTCGCCCATACCGCGAAGGCGGCGATCAGCGCCGCGGCCAGTGAGAACCACGTGACCGCGTATTGCATGTGCTCGTCGCGCAGATGCGGCGACAGCGGACCGGGTTTTGGGATGCCGTTGTCCGGCACCGGCGTTTCAAGGTCGATGTAGAATGGCGCGACCTCGCCCCAGCCGAGCGTCCTGGCCATCGCGCGATGGTCGCGCGTGAACCACAGCCGCTTGTCGCGGCTCTCGGCCGCGGTGAGCAGGCCGGCGGCCTCGGGGAAGCGCAGATAGCCGGTGAGAATCACGGGCTCGCCGGTGACGAGCTTGCCGACCTGGCGATCCTGGATGCTGCGCTCCTGCATGGTGTTGGCGACGAAGCCGGCGTCGATCACGATGGTCTCGCCAGACGGCAGGCGCGCGGGGAGGAACGCCCAGGTGCCCGGCCCAGAGACGTCCTCGCGCACGGCCGAGCCGGCGCTGTAGACCATCGCATCCGGCAGCTTTGCATAGGTCGCGGTGAAGCTGACGCGGCGGAATTCGTCGCGCTCCGGCGTCAGCGTGCGCCAGTCGCTTGGCGGAGGCAGCGGCGCGGGTGCTGCGGCGACACGATCGGTGAGCGCGGCGATCAGCGCATGCTTCTCGGCACGGCGCTGCAATTGCCAGACGCCGAGGCCGATGAACAGTGCGACCATGACGAAGGTGAAGGCGGCGAAGGCGCGGGAGGAGGTGGTGGGACGGGCGGAGGTCATGCGGCGACTCCGACGCTGCGCGCCGGCTTGAGTTCGATGGTGTCCACACGCGTGAGATAGCCTCCCGCTTTCACCGCGCGGACAGTGCGCTCCCCTCCCCCTTGCGGGGAGGGGTTGGGGGTGGGGGTGCCCCAGCAAAGACTGCCGCTGGGGCTACCCCCCTCCCCGGCCCTCCCCCACAAGGGGGGAGGGAGCACACCTTCGGCGCCGCTCAGATGTGCGACTCGCACGCGCAGGCGCCAGCTCATCGCGGCGTCTTGTCCACCAAACGGCCGGGGGCGGCCTTGTGGTGGAATTGCAGGGCGATCAGCAGCGATTTCATCGCGCGCAGCGGCAGCAGCGTCGTCACCAGGATCAGCGGCCCCCAGAGCGCGGCATGGACCCAGAACGGCGGCTGATACTTCACCTCGACGATCAGGGCGGCGCCGACCACGATGGCGCCGGCGAGCATCATGATGAAGATCGCCGGACCGTCGCCGGTGTCGATGAAGGCATAGTCGAGATCGCAGGCTTCGCAACGCTTGCGCAGGTTGAGGAAGCCGTCGAACAGCTTGCCCTGGCCGCAGCGCGGGCAGCGGCAGGCGAGCCCGCGCAGGACGGTCTGGGCCAAAGTGACGGGCGGATGCGTGGTCATGGTGTCTTGCCCCCTGGGCGACCGGGCGACGCCCCCTGATACAACCGGAGGCGACGAGAGCGGATCACATTTCGATCAACCGCCGGGCGCCGCCGCAAACGAGAAAGGGCGGCCCGACGGCCGCCCCTTCTTAGCACGTTCGACGGAACCGGTGCGCGCCGGCTTCAGTGCGCGCCGTGGGCCATCGCCTCGGCGCCGTGGCCCCAGACGTAGATGCAGATGAACAGGAACAGCCAGACCACGTCGACGAAGTGCCAGTACCAGGCGGCGAACTCGAAGCCGAGATGCTGCTTGGGCGTGAAGTGGCCGGCATAGGCGCGCGCCAGGCAGACGATCAGGAAGATCGTGCCGACCAGGACGTGGAAGCCGTGGAAGCCCGTCGCCATGAAGAAGGTCGAGCCGTAGACGTGGCCGGCGAACGAGAACGTCGCGTGGCTGTACTCGTAGGCCTGCACGCAGGTGAAGGTCGCACCGAGGAGGATGGTGAGGATCAGGCCGTATTTCAGGCCCTTGCGGTCGCCCTCGAGCAGCGCGTGGTGCGCCCAGGTCACCGTGGTGCCCGAGGTCAGCAGGATCAGCGTGTTGAGCAGAGGCAGATGCCAGGGATCGAAGGTCTCGATGCCCTTCGGCGGCCAGACGCCGCCGAACAGGGCGTCGCGGGTCGCCTGCACCTCGTAGTTCGGATACAGCGCGGCATTGAAATAGGCCCAGAACCAGGCGACGAAGAACATCACCTCGGAGGCGATGAACAGGATCATGCCGTAGCGGTGATGCAGCTGCACCACGCGGGTGTGGTCGCCCTTGTACTGCGCTTCCTTGATGACGTCGCCCCACCAGCTCGCCATGGTGTAGAGCACGCCGATGGTGCCGATGCCGAACACGATCGGCGCGGCGCCGTACATCTTGTGCATCCAGCCGATCGCGCCGAACGCCATGATGAAGGCCGAGACCGAGCCGACGAACGGCCAAGGGCTCGGATCGACGAGATGGTAGTCGTGATGCTTGGCGTGCGCCTCAGCCATGGCAAGTCTCTCCCCAGATCGATGCCGGTCGCGCCGGCACGGTGTCGTTCAACAGCGATGGTCCCCGGATATCGGACGTCCGCGCAGTCATAGGCTGCCCCGCGGTTTGTCCGGCTCGCCCGCAGCGACCGGCTTCGGTGTGTCGCGGACGGGATAGAAGGTGTAGGACAGCGTGATCGTCTTCAAGCTGTCGTTCTCGTGGTCGGCCGTGATCGCCGGATCGACGTAGAACACCACCGGCATCTCGCGGGTCTCGCCCGGCGCCATGGTCTGCTCGGTAAAGCAGAAGCAGTTGATCTTCTGGAAGTAGGCGCCCGATGTCAGCGGCGACACGTTGTAGGCCGCCTGCGCCATGGTGGTGCGCGCCGCCTCGTTGGTGACCTTGTAGTAGACCGTGACCACCTCGCCGATCGCGACATCGATCTCGGTCTTCTCCGGCTCGAACTTCCAGGGCAGACCGCCGGCAACATTGGAGTCGAAGCGCACGGAGATCCGGCGCGCCAGCGGCGCCGCGGATGGCGCTGATGTCGCCACCTGCGTGGTGCCGTTGAAGCCGGTGGCGCGGCAGAACCAGTTGTAGAACGGCACGGCGGCATAGGCCGCGCCCACCATCAGCACCGCGACGGCGCCGCAGATGCCGCCGACCAGCGCATCGCGGCTGAGGCCGCGGCGCGGCGCGGCCGGCGCGGTCGCCGGAACGTTCTGGTCGGTTGTCTCCATCGCGGTCTGCTTCGTCCCGTCCTGCATCGCGTCTCTACATCGGCCGATTCAGCACCGCGGGACCCTTCACCATGGTCACCGCGAAGAACAGCACCACCAGCACGCCGAGCGCGAGCGCGATCGCGATCGAGCGGCGGCGCCGGCTGCGCAGCTGCGCCTCGGTGAGGACGATGCCCTCTGACTCGTTTCGATCCGCCATCGTGGTCGCCATGTTTTCCAGTCTCGCGCCCCTTACCAGATCAGCGGCGCGATCATGCGCGCGACCGCTTCGAGTCCGAGCGTCGCGAACAGCACGAACAGATAAAGGATCGAGAAGGCGAACAGCTTGCGGTTGGCGCGAAGCGAGGCGCTGCGCTCGCGCTTGCGGAACACCTCGACCGCGAGCCACAGCATGCCAGCCCCAAGAGCCAGCGAGACGACGCCGTAGACGGCATCGAAATAGCCGAGCGGCCACGGCGCAGCCGCGATCGCCACCAGGACGATGGTGTAGAGCAGGATCTGCAGCCGGGTCGCGTCCGGGCCGGCGACCACCGGCAGCATCGGCACGCCGGCGCGGGCGTAGTCATCGCTGCGGAACAGCGCCAGCGCCCAGAAATGCGGCGGGGTCCAGAAGAAGATGATCAGGAACAGCCAGAGCGGCTCCGGCGCGATCGATCCGGTGGACGACACCCAGGCGACCACCGGCGGCAGGGCGCCGGCGGCGCCGCCGATGACGATGTTCTGCGCGGTCCAGCGCTTCAGCCACAGCGTGTAGATGACGACGTAGAAAAAGATTGTGAAGGCGAGCAGCGCGCCGGCGAACCAGTTGACGAGGATGCCGAGCGTCAGCACCGAGAAGAACGACAGCGTGATGCCGAAGGCCAGCGCCTCCGGGCGGGTGATGCGGCCGCGCGGGATCGGACGGTTGGCGGTGCGCGACATCAGCGAGTCGATGTCGCCTTCCAGCGCCATGTTCAGCGCCCCGGAAGCACCGGCGCCGACGGCGATGCACAGCAAGGAGGTGATGGCGAGCACGGGGTGGAAATGGCCCGGAGCGATCAGCAGGCCGATCAGCGCCGTGAAGATCACGAGCGACATCACCCGCGGCTTGAGGAGCGCGAGATAATCGCCGACATCGGCCTCGGAAATCCGCGGGCCGACGGCAATGGCGTTCTGATCAATGACCGACACGACGAATCCAGACTTCAATTCAAACGGCCCCGACGCATGTCGCGTCAGCACCTCGCCTCAAGGATTCCGACGGCGCGCCCTCAAGCGCGCTGCCGGCGGATATCGATGCGGCGCCGGATCGGCGCCGCATCGCGAGAGCAGGGTTACTGCACTTTCGGCAGCACCTCGAACTGGTGGAACGGCGGCGGCGAGGACAGGGTCCACTCCAGGGTCGTGGCGCCCGGTCCCCACGGATTGTTCGCCGCCTGCTGCTTGCGCATGAAGGCGTCGACGATCCCGTAGATGAAGATCAGCACGCCGAATCCGGAGATATAGGAGCCGATCGACGAGACCAGGTTCCAGCCGGCATAGGCGTCGGGATAGTCGATGTAGCGGCGCGGCATGCCCGACAGGCCGAGGAAGTGCTGCGGGAAGAACACGAGGTTGACGCCGATGAAGGTCACCCAGAAGTGCGCCTTGGCGATGGTCTCGTTGTACATGTAGCCGAACATCTTCGGGAACCAGTAGTACCAGCCCGCGAAGATCGCGAACACGGCGCCGAGCGACAACACGTAGTGGAAGTGCGCGACGACGTAGTAGGTGTCCTGCAGCACGCGGTCGACGCCGGCGTTCGCCAGCACGACGCCGGTGACGCCACCGACCGTGAACAGGAAGATGAAGCCCACCGCCCACAGCATCGGCGCGCGGAACTCGATCGAGCCGCCCCACATCGTGGCGATCCAGGAGAAGATCTTCACGCCGGTGGGCACCGCGATCACCATGGTGGCGGCGACGAAATAGGCCTGCGTCGCCGAGGACATGCCGACCGTGTACATGTGGTGCGCCCACACCACGAAGCCGATGCCGCCGATCGCGACCATGGCGTAGGCCATGCCGAGATAGCCGAACACGGGCTTGCGCGAGAAGGTCGACACGATCTGGCTGATCATGCCGAAGCCGGGCAGGATCAGAATGTACACTTCCGGATGGCCGAAGAACCAGAACAGGTGCTGGAACAGCACCGGATCACCGCCGCCGGCCGGATCGAAGAAGGTGGTGCCGAAATTGCGATCGGTCAGCATCATGGTGATGGCGCCGGCGAGCACCGGCAGCGACAGCAGCAGCAGGAACACCGTCACCAGGATCGACCACACGAACAGCGGCATCTTGTGCAGGGTCATGCCCGGCGCGCGCATGTTGAAGATAGTGGTGATGAAGTTGATCGAGCCGAGGATCGACGACGCACCGGCAAGGTGCAGCGACAGGATCGCGAAATCCACCGCCGGTCCGGGATGGCCCGAGGTCGACAGCGGCACATACATGGTCCAGCCGGCGCCGACGCCGTTGGCGCCGGGCTCGCCCTCGACGAAGGTCGAAGTCAGGAGCAGCGCGAACGAGGCGGGCAGCAGCCAGAATGAGATGTTGTTCATGCGCGGGAACGCCATGTCCGGCGCGCCGATCATGAGCGGCACCATCCAGTTGCCGAAACCGCCGATCATCGCCGGCATGACCATGAAGAAGATCATGATCAGGCCGTGCGAGGTCACGAACACGTTGTAGGTGTGGTTCTCGTGGAAGAGCTGCACGCCCGGATACATCAGCTCGATGCGGATCGCGATCGACATGGCGGCGCCGATGATGCCGGCGCAGACCGCGAAGATCAGATACATCGTGCCGATGTCTTTGTGGTTGGTCGAATAGATCCAGCGCCGCCATCCGGTCGGATGGTCGTGCGCGTGATCGTCATGGCCTGCATGGGTCGCTACGTTCGTCGCCATTGTCCAATCCTCAGTGTCCCCGTGGACCGCCAAGGCGGCCCTCAATCTTAGCGTTCATCCGCGCTCGGCTACTGCGACACGCCCGCAGCCGAGGCATAGGTGCTCGTGGGCGCGCTGGCGTACTTCTTCTTGGCGTCCTCGACCCAGGCGGTGAAGTCCTGGTCGCTCACGACGCGCACCGCGATCGGCATGTAGGCGTGATCCTTGCCGCACAACTCGGAGCACTGGCCGTAATACATGCCGACCTTGGTCGCCTTGAACCAGGTCTCGTTGAGGCGGCCGGGAATGGCGTCGATCTTGACGCCGAACGACGGGATCGCCCAGGAGTGGATCACGTCGGCGCCCGTGGTCTGGACGCGAATCACCTTGTTGACCGGCACGACCATCTCGTTGTCGACGGCGAGCAGGCGCGGCTGCTTGTCCTGCGCCAGCAGCGAGTCGAACTCGAACTTGCCGTTGTCGGGATAGGCGTAGCTCCAGTACCACTGCTTGCCCGTGGCCTTGATGGTCATATCGGCCTTCGGCACGTCCAGCTCGAGGAACAGCAGCCGGAACGACGGCACCGCGATCATGACCAGGATCAGCACCGGGATCAGCGTCCAGGCCACCTCGATCAGCGTGTTGTGGGTCGTCCGCGACGGCACCGGGTTGGCGCGCGCGTTGAACTTGACCACCACGGCGATCAGCAGCGCCAGCACGAACAGCGTGATGATGGTGATGATCGTCAGCAGCAGCCCGTGGAACCAGGTGATGTTCTCCATCACCGGCGTCGCGGCCTCCTGCAGCTTGACTTCCCATGGCGCCGGCTGGCCCGTTTCAGCAAACGCCGCTCCACCCGACACGAGCGTCATGCCCGTTACGGCCAACCCCAGCAAGGCGCCCAATTGGCCTTTCGACATCTTCATGCCGTCGCGCTCCCTTCAGAACTTTCCCCCTCGGCGCACCGCCCGCTTCACGCAGCGGCGCGCCGTTCGATCCGCTCTCCTGACAAATGGCCTTCGGGCGGATGCATAGAAAAGCACCTGGGCCAGTTCACTGGAATGACGAAATCTTTCTTCTCAAACCATAATTCTTGATCTATCGCAATGCAGTCTTGCGACTGATATCGCGCGCCGCGCCGTTCGTCGCGACATGCGTATTTTCCGGGAGATTGCCGCATGCCGTGATTTCGCGGACAACGGGCGCTTGACAGGCGTGCGGCGCGATGTAGGCAAACGGGACACGGCCGTTTGCGAGGCTGATTCGGCGGGGCGCAGCGGCAGCGCCCACCAGGGTGCGGCCATATTTGGTATCGTTTCGTGCCGTACGCCGATGACGCTGTCCTCAAGACGCCATCATTGCCGTATCATGGCGTCGGACGCGCGGATCACCCACAGGAAATTGTCATGGCACCGACCCGGATCAGGGTTTCAACGGACAGGACAGCTGACATGTCGACCCCAGCTGCGAATGACTCGCGCCGTTTGTACCGATTCAGCGCGGTGCGTGCGCGACTCACGCGTGTTGCCGCGATGACCTCCGCCGCAGCGACCGCGGTCGCGATGATCGCTGCGACGGTCGTCGGCGTGCCGCATGCGGCGTGGGCGCAGGGCGCGGTGCGCTCGGTGCATGGCGACTGGCAGATCCGCTGCGACACGCCGCCCGGCGCGCAGGCCGAGCAGTGCGCGCTGATCCAGAGCGTCGTGGCCGAGGACCGCTCCAATGCCGGCCTCACCGTGATCATGCTGAAGACCGCCGACCAGAAGAGCCGGCTGATGCGTGTGGTGGCGCCGCTCGGCGTGCTGCTGCCGTCCGGCCTCGGCCTGAAGCTCGACAACCAGGACGTCGGCCGCGCCGGCTTCGTGCGCTGTCTGCCCAATGGCTGCGTCGCCGAGGTGGTGCTGGAGGACAAGCTGCTCGGCCAGCTCAAGACGGCGAAGACCGCGACCTTCATCATCTTCGAGACGCCGGAGGAAGGCATCGGCTTCCCGCTGAGCCTCAACGGCCTCGCCGAGGGCTTCGACAAGCTGCCCTGACGTTGGCTGCGATTGACGGGATTCGCACGATGCCGTGATCGGGCCGTGAGACGGTGTGACGCGATCTCAGCGTGGTGCGTCGAGCGCCAGCGCCATCACCAGCAGGGTCTTGTCGAACCCGTCATCGCCGGGCTCCCGCGGCTGCACCGCCTTGAGCAGGAATCCGGCCTGCTGGTACAGCCTGATGGCGTTGGTGTTGCTGCGGTAGACCGTGAGCTCGACGCGCGAGAAGCCGGCCACCCGCGCCGCCTCGAGCGCCGCCGCCATCAGTCGTCGGCCCAGGCCCTGGTGCCGGAACTGCGGCATTAGGCCCATGCCGAGCACCCCGATCCGGGCATCGATTGGCCCTGATTTGGGCGTCACATCGCACCAGCCCACCACCTCCCCGGCCGAGAGAGCGACGAATTGCGGATATCCCTCGTGGATGTTGTTCAGAATGAAGGCGCGCGTGGACTCGAGCGGCGGCGCCTGCACGAACGACAGATAGCGCCGTTCGCGCGCGACGTAATCGAGCGTGCGGTGGAAGCTCTCGATGTGAGCGGACGTGATGGGAACGATCTCAACCATGTCAGTTCGGTAATCATCCAGCCCCTCGCGCCCCGGCGTCAAAACAACTATCTTGGAATGAACGCTCCGACAACGGATTGACACATGACTGCTCCCACCACCTCCCTGCTCGAGCGCGCCAACCTGGACCGTGATGCGGTCCGGAGCGAGGTCGGGCGTGGCCTGGCCGGCGCCGATGACGGCGAATTGTTCTTCGAATACAGCCAGACCGAGGCGCTGACCTTCGACAATGGCCGGCTGAAGCAGGCGACCTACGACACCAGCCAGGGTTTTGGCCTGCGCGCGGTGAAGGACGATGCAGTCGGCTATGCCCATTCCTCCGACGTCTCGCTGCCGGCCCTGATGCGCGCGGCCGATGCCGTCAGCGCCGTGCGCGGCGGCTATTCCGGCACGTTCGCGAGCGCGCCGCCGCACACCAACGTCCGGCTCTATGGCGACGACAATCCGCTGGACGCCCCGGGGTTCGAAAGCAAGGTCAAGCTGCTCGGTGAGATCGATGCCTACTTGCGCGACAAGGATCCGCGCGTGCGCCAGGTGACCGTGAGCCTCGGCGCGACTTGGCAGGTGGTCGAGATCCTCAGGCCCGACGGCGAGAGCTATCGCGACATCCGCCCGCTGGTGCGCGTCAATGTTTCCGTCGTCGCCGGCCAGGGCGACCGCCAGGAGAGCGGCAGCAAGGGCTATGGCGGCCGCGAGGCCTATGCCCGCTTCATCGAGACCAAGGCCTGGCGCGAGGCCGCCGACGGCGCGCTGCGCGAGGCGCTGGTCAACCTCGAATCCGTGCCCGCCCCCGCCGGCGAGATGGACGTCGTGCTCGGCGCCGGCTGGCCCGGCGTGATGCTGCACGAGGCGGTCGGCCACGGCCTCGAGGGCGACTTCAACCGCAAGAAGACCTCCGCCTTCGCCGGGCTGCTGGGCAAGCCGGTCGCCGCCAAGGGCGTCACCGTGGTCGATGACGGCACCATGGCCTCGCGCCGCGGCTCGCTGTCGATCGACGACGAGGGCACGCCGACCAGCCGCACCGTGCTGATCGAGGACGGCATCCTGGTCGGCTACATGCAGGACCGCCAGAACGCCCGGCTGATGAACATGGCGCCGACCGGCAACGGCCGCCGCCAGGGCTATGCACACGTGCCGATGCCGCGCATGACCAACACCTACATGCTGGCCGGCGAGCGCGATCCGGCCGAGATCATCGCCTCCGTCAAGAACGGCATTTACGCCGTCAATTTCGGCGGCGGCCAGGTCGACATCACCTCGGGCAAATATGTCTTCCAGTGCACCGAGGCCTACAGGATCGAGAACGGCAAGGTCGGCGCGCCGGTGAAGGGCGCGATGCTGATCGGCAACGGTCCGACCGACCTCAACCGCATCAGCATGATCGGCAACGATCTGTCGCTGGACACCGGCATCGGCACCTGCGGCAAGAACGGCCAGGGCGTGCCGGTCGGCGTCGGCCAGCCGACGCTTCGCATGGATCGCATTACGGTCGGAGGCACGGGCCGATGAGCCTTGAGAAGATGTCCACGGACAAGACCAGCACCAAGGCCCCGCGCACGGGCGCCGTCCGCAAGGAAAGCACCTGGGGCGGCCAGCTCGCGCAGCTCGTCGCGGTCGTCATGGTGGTGTTCGTCGCCAAGGGCGCGATCGCCGAGCCGTTCTACGTGCCGTCGGGCTCGATGGAGCCGACCCTGATGATCGGCGACGCCCTGCTCGCCTCCAAATTCCCCTACGGCTACGGCACCTCGTCGCTGCCGATGCAGATCACGCTGCCGGAGACCGGCCGCCTGTTCGGCGAGACGCCGAAGCGCGGCGACGTCGTCGTGTTCCGCTGGCCGGGCGACACCTCGCAGGCCTGGGTCAAGCGCGTCGTCGGCCTGCCCGGCGACCGCATCCAGATGCGCCAGGGTCAGCTCTACATCAACGACCAGGCGGCCGCGCTGAAGCCGGACGGCATCGGCGATGCCGAGGACGACACCGGCCGCAACGATCCGGCCTATCGCTACGTCGAGACGCTGCCGAACGGCGTCTCGCACCTGATCTTCAAGATGCGCGACAACGGGCGTCTCGACAACACGCCGGAGGTGACGGTGCCGCCCGGCAAGCTGTTCGTGCTCGGCGATAACCGCGACAACTCCGCCGACAGCCGCGTGGCCTTGCGCGATGGCGGCGTCGGCCTGCTGCCGATCGACAATCTCGTCGGCCGCGCCGATGCCGTGGTCGGCTCCTGGGACCTTGGCTACAAGAACCAGCCGGTCTGGGCCTGGCTGTCCGGCTTCCGGCTGGATCGCTTCTTCACCGCGGTGCGTTGAACGAACGCCGATGACCTTCGACGATGTCAGGGCGCTCGCGCTGGCATGGCCGGAGGTCGAGGACGGCACGTCCTATGGGACGTCAGCGCTGAAGGTGCGCAACAAGATGCTGGCGCGCCTGAAGGAGGACGGGGACAGTCTCGTCCTTCCGGGCGTGCCGCCGGACGAACGCGCGATGCTGGTGGAAAGCCGGCCGAAGCCGTTCTATTTCACTGATCACTACCGCGATTATTCAATCGTGCTGCTGCGGCTGTCCGAGGCGAGAGCCGCTGACGTCGCGCCGCTGCTGCGGCGGCAGTGGCGGGCACTGGCGTCCCGGAAAGCCGTCGCCGCGTTCGATTGCGGTTGAGCGCTCGGCTTTTTCCCGCATCCGGTGCGGCGGGTGCAGCAATGTCCGCATGATCGGATGCCATTTGCATGCTATCCACGGGCATGACCGAAGAGGACTTCGTCGCGTCAGCGCTCCGCAATCCCGTCAACACGGCGATCCTGGATATGCTGCGCGTGACGACGCTGCCTGATGCGTGGATCGTCGCCGGCTGCCTGACCCAGACGGTCTGGAACGTGCGCACCGGCCGCCCGGTCGATCACGGCATCAACGACTACGATATCTTCTACTTCGATCCCGACACGTCGTGGGATGCCGAGGATGCCGTGATCCGGCGCATGGCATCCTGTCTCGATCGGGTCGATGCCAAAGTCGAAGTCCGCAATCAGGCGCGCGTGCATCTCTGGTATCCGACCAAGCACGGCCGGCCCTACCCTGCCGTGACACGGTCCACCGACGGCATCGATCGCTTCCTCACCGTGAACACGCAGGTCGGCATCCGACCGGCTTCTGGCGGCTACGAGCTCTATGCCCCCAAGGGCCTCGACGACATCGCCCAGATGATCGTGCGTCCGAACTATACGGCCAATTTCTCGGTGACGAACTACACGGCCAAGGCGGCGCGCTGGAAGGCACTGTGGCCGGAGATCACGTTGATCGCTCCTGAGGAATGATCCACGCGGATAGCAACAGCTCATTCCGGGGCGCGCGGAGCCTCGCCCCGGAATGACACTGAGTTGTGGGTCCGCCTATGCAGCTCGGGCGTTAGATCGACGTCGTCAGCTCCGTCAGCCACGCCGGCGAGACGGCGACCAGCCACGCCTCGAGCTGCTTGTCGACGCCGCTGAGGATCGCGACCGCGACGACGACGAAGGCCGCCCCCATCAGCATCTTGCCGAGCTTGCCGGCCGACAGCAACCGCGCGCGCAGGCGTACCATGGTCGTTCGCGACAGCACCCCGAGCACGACCAGCGGCAGGCCGGCGCCGAGGCCGAAGGCCAGCATGGTCAGGCTCACCATCACGAGGTCGCGTCCCTGCGAGGCCAGCAGCGACGCCGCGCCCAAGGTCGGACCGACACAGGGCGACCACACCGCGCCGAGCAGCAGCCCGATCATGAACTGGCCGCCGGCGCCCGACGTTGCGAAGCCCTGGGAATGCCAGTCGGCCCAGCGCTGCACCGGTCCACCTGCGACGGCGAGTTGCGCCTGCCAGGACGGCACCAGCAGCACGACGCCGATCGCCAGCATGATGATCGCTGCGACAAGACGGAACGCGCCGGCATCGAGGCCGATGGAGTTGCCCGCGAGGGCGATGAACAGGCCGATACCGGTGAAGGACAGCGCAAGGCCGGCCGCGAGCGCCAGCGCACCGCGCGGATGCGCGGAGGCCGCCGCGCCGAGCACGATCGGCACCAGCGGCAGCACGCAGGGCGACAGGATCGAGAGCAGGCCGGCCACGAAGGCCAGCAGCAGCGCGAGCATGATGCGCTACAGGCTCTTGTCGAGCAGGGCCGCGATCGAGGCTTCCTTGGTATCGCCGACCGAACGTCCGGTCTCGGTCGTTCCCTTGAAGGTGATCAGGGTCGACTGCATCTGCGCGCCGAACGCTTTCACCACCGGCTTCATGTCGTCGAAGTCGACGCGGAAAATCTTGAGGTCCTTGAATTTGGGTTCTGCCGCGAGCTTGTCGATGATCGGCTTCTGCGCCTTGCAGGTCGGGCACCATCCGGCATGGATCTCGATCAGGATCGGCTGCCCAGCCGCTTGAGCAGCCTTGAAGGCGGCGTCCGAATAGGCGGTCTCGATGGCGGAGGCCGCCTTCAGCCCCGCGAAAGCAAACGTGGCAGCGACTGCTGCGGTGACGAAGAACCTGCGCGAAAACGTCATGACACACCCGATCTCTGCGTTGCGACAGGCAGCCGGCGGCGAAAGCCGTCCGGTGCCGTCGTTCAATACGCAGGAGACGGATGCAATGTTACCCGACGATGCAGAAAATCTGCGGGCCGGACGTTTGCCAGGTCAGCGAACGACGCCCGACGTGAAGCCCGCCTTGCGCCGCGGCGGCTTGATTTCCTTCTTCAGGAAGCAATGCGCCTCCTTGCCGGCATAGCCGGGTCGGGCGAAGGTCCAGGCGCGGCACTTGTTGTCGCCGGTGCAGGCGGCCTTGCAGATCTCCTCGGCGTCGGCGGCCTTTTCTTCCTTCTTGTCCGCCGCCTTGTCGCCGCTGCTCTTGTCGCCCTTGTCGGCGGCCTTCTCGGCCTTGTCGCCGCCCTTCAGATCAGTGGTCTTGATGTCGAAGCTGCGGTAGTCGCCGCCGGGACGGTCGATCGACGTCTCGACCGCATCGTTGCGGATCTCGACGACACCAGCGCCGCGCACGCCGGAAACGCAGCAATTGTCCGGCACCCGCGACGGCACGCTGTTCTTCAGCCAGCACACCGCACCCGCTTCCATCACGGTCGGATAACTGAAGCTCCAGGCGCGGCAGCGCCGGTCGTGCTCGCACAGCAGCGCGCAATCGGCCGGGTCGCCGGAGGCGATCGGCGCGCTCATGTAGTCGCCGCCGGGGCGATCGGAATAGGTCTGGGCTGAAGCCGGCGTCAGGCAGGCAGCCACGAACAGGCACGCCAGTGCCCTCAGCCATGCCCCGATGAAGCGCCCCACGCGCCGCCGCTGAACCATCCGACCCATTGTTAATGTTCGAGTTTTCTTGCGAGTTTTTAGGCAGTCATTTGATCGCCACGAACCTGTATGGCGGATGAACGGCCCGGACCGGGGGAGCTGCGGAAGGCAAAGCAGCGGCGCCCAGGCGCTGAATCGATCCTGAGACACAAATCGCAACAGAGAACAGGGGACCCGAGCCGCCAACCGCCTCAACGTGGAACAGGCGACGCAGCGAACCTGCGACGGCTGCAGGGACGGCCGTTCCGATCAGAACGCATATTCGTCGTAGGCCGGCTCGACCGAGCCGCCCCACGGGCCGTCGAACTTCTCCAGCATCTCCTCCGCCGGCGAGCGGCCGCAATCGATGATCTGATCGAGCGGCTCGAGATAGCGGCTCTCGTCGCGGCCATTCTGATCGACGCGGTTGCGGCGGCGCAGGCCGTGATGGGCGAGCGTCAGGCACTCCTTCGCCACCTCGAACACGTAGCGATTGCGGATGCGCGTCTTGAAGCCGAGGCGCGGCACGTCGTCGCGCAGGTTCTGGCGCTCGAACGCGGTCCAGTCCTTGACGAGGTCCCAGGCCGCATCGAGGCTGACATCGTCGTAGAGCAGGCCGACCCAGAACGCCGGCAGCGCCGGCAGCCGGCCCCATGGCACACCGTCGGCACCGCGCATTTCCAGGTAGCGCTTCAGACGCACCTCGGGGAAGATCGTCGAGAGGTGATTGGCCCAATCCGACAGCGTCGGCCGCTCGCCCGGCATCGCTGGGTTCTTGCCTGCGAAGAAGTCGCGGAACGAGGTGCCGGAGACGTCGATATAGGTCTCCTCGCGTTTCACGAAATACATCGGAACATCGAGCGCGTAGTCGACCCAGCGCTCGAAGCCCATACCGTCCTCGAACGCCCACGGGATCATGCCCGAGCGCTGATTGTCGGTGTCGCGCCAGATCTCGGAACGGAACGACAGGAAGCCGTTCGGCTTGCCCTCGGTGAACGGCGAATTGGCGAACAGCGCGGTTGCGATCGGCTGCAACGCCACCGAGACCCTGAGCTTCTTGACCATGTCGGCTTCGGAGGAGAAGTCGAGATTGGTCTGTACGGTGCAGGTCCGGTACATCATGTCCAACCCGTAGCTGCCGACCTTCGGCATGTAGCTGGTCATGATCTTGTAGCGGCCCTTGGGCATCATCGGAATTTCGGCGCGCGACCAGGACGGCGTCATGCCCAGGCCGAGAAAGCCGATGCCGAGCGGGGTCGCGATCTCGCGCACCTGCGCCAGATGCGCCATCAGCTCCGCATGCGTCTGGTGCACGGTCTCGACCGGCGCGCCGGACAGCTCGAACTGGCCGCCGGGCTCCAGCGAGATGGCGCCGCCGCCGGTGACGTCATAGAGCCCGATGATGTTGCCGCGCTCCATGATCGGCTCCCAGCCGAGCAAGAGCTTCATGCCTTCGAGCAGCGCGCCGATGCCGCGCGCACCCTCGTAGGGGACCGGGCGGTGACCGTCGAGCGTGAACGGCGTCTTCTCGTGCTCGGTGCCGATGCGGAAGGCGGACGGCGGCTTCACGCCGGCGGCCAGCCAGGCCACGAGCTCGTCGCGCGACTGCAGCGGGGTCATATCGATCTGGTCACGCGCCATGGGAGTCTCGGTTCAGAAGCGCTTCGAGGGTCGCGCGTGGTGACAGGAAGGGCCGCGGACCCCAGGGGGCCGCGGATGTGAATGGGAACGGATGCTTCATCGGATCGCTGCGCCCTCTCCGGCCGCCAACGGAGCGGCCTGACCACAGGAGCAGCCGAGGCGATCCAGCAGCATGCAGAGCTTTGCGGCGTCGGTATCCGACAGCTTGGAGCCGACATGCTTCTCGATCGCGGCCGAATAGGCCGACCACATCCGCTTCTGCAGCTCGCGCCCGGCCTCGGTGATCTCGACGAACTGGCCGCGCTTGTCCATCTTGCATTCGCGCCGGACGACCAGACCTTCGTCGACCAGACGGTCGATCAGCCGGGAGGTGGAATATTGCGGGATCAGCATCTGCCGCTCCAGCTCGACCGGACGCAGCTCGCCGGAGGGCGCGCGCGACAGTTCGAGAAGCGCATCATACCATGCGAGCGGCGGGAACCCGGCCTTCTTCAGCTCCTGCTCGACGCAGTCCAGCACCCGGCTCTGGACCCGCATCAGGCGAATCCAGGCGGCGGTCGCCTCGGTCGATGGTTTGCGTTTCATGGGCCGGCTCGTATCCTCAGATGCGCAGTCTAGCGCATTCGATGCAGCTGCATCAATCTTGACTATTCCATGCATCTGCATGTAAAGGCGGATGTGGCGCCCCGACCGGTTCCACGAAGAAAAGGTCTCACGGAGGGAATACAAGATGAAGCTTTATTATTCACCCGGCGCCTGCTCGCTCTCGCCCCATATCGCCCTGCTCGAGGCCGGCCTGCCCTATGATCTGGTCAAGGTCGATCTGCGCGCCAAGACCCTGGAAAATGGCGACGATTATCTCAAGGTCAATCCGAAGGGCCAGGTGCCGGCCCTGGGGCTGCCGAGCGGCGAAATCGTGACCGAGGGACCGGTCATCGTCCAGATGATCGCCGACCAGGCCAAGGACAAGGGATTGGCGCCGGCGCGCGACAGCGGCGAGCGCTACAAGCTGCTGGAGTGGCTGAACTTCATCACCTCCGAGCTGCACAAGAACTTCGGCCCGATGTTCTCTCCCGTGCTCGCCGACGAGGCCAAGGCGTTCTTCAAGGACCGGGTGATGGGCAAGTTCAAGTACATCGACGGCCAGCTCGCCGGCCGCGACTACCTGATGGGCAGCCAGTTCACGGTGGCCGACGGCTATCTGTTCACCATCCTGACCTGGGCCGACCGGATGAAGTTCGACCTGTCGGCGATGCCGAATCTCGTGGCCTACAAGAACCGCGTCGCGGCGCGTCCCAAGGTGCAGGAAGCGCTGACCAAGGAAGGGCTGATGAAGGCGGGGTGAGTTCTACGTTGAAAGAACTCACGACTGCACCTCGGGCGGTCTGTTCTCTCCCCCCTTGTGGGGGAGAGATAGAGAGGGGGGTAGCCACACGGACCGGCGCCTGTGGCTACCCCCCTCCCTAACCCTCCCCCACAAGGGGGGAGGGAACGTATAGCGAGCGCGGCTCGCTTCCGTGTTAGCTAACCCGAGTGCTAAGCCGCCGCCTTCTTCGGCGGGAAGCGGCCGTAGAAGGTTTCGCCCTTGGCGGCCATCTCCTCCAGGAGCTTCGGCGGCGCGAAGCGCGAGCCGTACTTCGCCGTGAAGGTGTGGCACAGCTCGACGAACTTCTGGGTGCCCATGAAGTCGATGTAGGACAGCGTGCCGCCGGTGAACGGCGCGAAGCCGAAGCCGAGGATCGAGCCGACATCGGCCTCGCGCACGTCGGTGATGACGTGATCCTCGACCGTGCGCGCGGCTTCGACCGCCTGCACCACCAGGAAGCGCTGCTTCAGCTCCTCGACATCCAGCGTATCCGGATCGAGATGCTTCGGCTGCAACTTGGCCAGATCCGGCCACAGGCTCTTCTGACCCTTGCCCTTCTCGGGATAGTCATAGAAGCCCTTGGCGTTCTTGCGGCCGAAGCGGCCCTGCTTCTCGACCAGCTCGACCATCAGCTTCTTGTGGTCCTGGTTGATCGCGTTGGGGCCGAGATCGTGCTCGGTCGCCTTCATGATCTTCAGGCCGAGATCGAGCGCGACCTCGTCCGACAGCGACAGCGGGCCGACCGGCATGCCGGCCATCTTGGCCGCGTTCTCGATCATCGCCGGCGGCACGCCTTCGAGGAACATCTCGTTGCCCTCGGCGATGTAGCGCATCACGCAGCGGTTGGCGAAGAAGCCGCGGGAGTCGTTGACGACGATCGGGGTCTTGCCGATGGTGCGGACATAGTCCAGCGCGGTCGCCAGCGCTACGTCGCCGGTGGCCTTGCCCATGATGATCTCGACCAGCATCATCTTCTCGACCGGCGAGAAGAAGTGGATGCCGATGAAGCGGCCCTGGTCCTTGAACTCCTCGGCCAGCGAGGTGATCGGCAAAGTCGAGGTGTTCGACGCGAAGATCGCGCCGTCCTTCAGGTGCTGTTGCGCCTTGGCATAGGTCTCGGCCTTGACCTTGCGGTCCTCGAATACGGCCTCGATGACGAGATCGCAATCCTTCAGCGCGGCGTAGTCGGCGGTGGCGGTGATGCGGCCCATGATCGCCTCGGCCTCGCCCGGCTTGGCGCGGCCCTTCTTGACGAGGCCATCGATCACGCTCTGCGCGTGGGCCTTGCCCTTGTCGGCACTCTCCTGGTCGCGATCGATCAGCACCACCTCGAGGCCGCCGCGCGCCGAGACATAGCCGACGGACGCGCCCATGAAGCCGGCGCCGATGACGGCGATCTTCTTCAGCTTGGTCGCGGGCACGTCGGCCGGACGACGCGCGCCCTTGTTCAATTCCTGCATCGACAGGAACAGGCTGCGGATCATCGCCGCCGCTTCCTTGGAGCGCAGGATCTTGGTGAAGTAGCGCGACTCGACCCGCAACGCGGCGTCGATCGGCAACTGCAGGCCCTCATACACGCAGCTCATGATGGCGCGCGCGGCCGGATAGTTGTCGTAGGTCTCGCGGCGATAGATGGCGTTGCCGGCCGGGAACATCATCATGCCGTTCTTCGAGAACACCGGGCCGCCGGGCAGCTTGAAGCCCTTCTCGTCCCACGGCTGAACCGCCTTGCCGCCACCCTTGATCCAGTCCTTGGCCGCCTTGATGAGATCCGCGGCCGGCACGATCGCATCGACCAGCTTGAGCGCCTTGGCTTTGTCCAGCGTCAGCGCTTCGCCCTTCAGCAGCAGGTTCATGGCGTCCTGCGGCTGCACGATGCGCGGCACGCGCTGGGTGCCGCCGGCGCCGGGGAACAGGCCGACCTTGATCTCGGGCAGGCCGAGGCGGGTCTTCGGGTTCTCGGCCGCGACGCGGTAGTGGCACGACAGGGTGATCTCGAAGCCGCCGCCGAGCGCGAGGCCGTTGATCGCGGCGACCCACGGCTTGCCCGAGGTCTCCATCGAGCGGTTGATCTGCGAGAAGCGCCGGCTGGTGTCGAACAGCATCTGGTTGGCGGCTTCCTCACCCTTGCTCTTCAGCACATCCGCATAGATGCGGTTCATGCCTTCGAGCATGGACAGATCGGCGCCGGCGCAGAACGCCTCCTTGGCCGAGGTGATGACGACGCCCTTGATGGCGGCGTCGGCGGTGGTCTGCTTGACGATGGCCTCGAGCTCGTTGGTCGAGGTCTCGTCCAGCACGTTCATCGAACGGCCCGGGATGTCCCAGGTGATCAGCGCAATGCCGTCGGCATCGGTTTCGAGCTTGAAGTTCTTGAAGGCCATATGGATCTCCCTCGGTGCCAGCAGCCGGTCGGCGCGGCGTTGTCCTGTATTCGTCGATCGTAGGGTGGGTTAGCGCAGCGTAACCCACCGCCTCTCGCAACACGGCGGGTTACGCCTCCGGCTAACCCGCCCTACGGTTGTCACACCCGCTCGATGATGGTCGCGGTGCCCATGCCGCCGCCGATGCACAGCGTCACCAGCGCGGTCGCCTTGCCGGTGCGCTCGAGCTCGTCGAGCACGGTGCCGAGGATCATCGCGCCGGTGGCGCCCAGGGGATGGCCGAGCGCAATCGCGCCGCCATTGACGTTGATCTTGTCCTTGTCGATCTCGAACGCCTGCATGTAGCGCAGCACAACCGAGGCGAACGCCTCGTTGAGCTCGAACAGGTCGATGTCCGACTTCTTCATGCCGGAGCGCTCGAACAGCTTCTCGGTGACATCGACCGGGCCCGTCAGCATCATCGCGGGCTCCGAGCCGATATTGGCGAAGGCGCGGATTTTCGCGCGCGGCTTCATGCCATACTTCGCGCCTGCCTCCTTGCTGCCGAGCAGCACCGCACCGGCGCCGTCGACGATGCCCGACGAATTGCCGGCGTGATGCACGTAGTTGACGCGCTCGATCTCCGGATGCGACTGGATCGCCACTGCGTCGAAGCCGCCCATCTGCGCCATCTGCACGAACGACGGCTGCAACTGCGCCAGCGACTGCATCGTCGTCGACGGACGCATGTGCTCGTCCTTGGCGAGGATGGTCAGGCCGTTGATGTCCTTGACCGGCACAACCGACTTGTCGAAGCGGCCTTCCTCCCAGGACTTCGCGGCGCGCTGCTGGCTCTGGACCGCATAGGCGTCGACGTCGTCGCGCGAGAAGCCGTATTTGGTCGCGATCAGGTCCGCCGAGACGCCCTGCGGCATGAAGTAGGCGGGCACCGCCATCGACGGATCCATCGGCCAGGCACCGCCGGAAGCACCGATGCCGACGCGGCTCATCGATTCCGCACCGCCGCCGATGACCAGCTCATGCTGGCCGCTCATGATCTGCGCCGCGGCGAAGTTCACGGCGTCAAGGCCGGAGGCGCAGAAGCGGCTGATCTGAATGCCCGGAACGGCATCGCCGAGACCCGCATTCAGCGCGGCGAAGCGCGCGATGTCGGAGCCGGCCTCGCCGACCGGATCGACCACGCCGAGCACGACGTCGTCGACCGCGTCCTCAGGGATGTTGTTGCGGTCCTTCAGCGCCTTCAGCGGCACGGTGGCGAGCGCGAGCGCGGTCACCTCATGCAGGCTGCCGTCGGCCTTGCCGCGGCCGCGGGGAGTCCGTACGTGGTCGTAGATAAAGGCCTCAGGCATCACGCCCTCCTCATCTGGTCCAATTTGTCGTTGTCAGCATGGAACGATAGCCGGCACGCGGTGCGCACCGGCCTTTGCTCCGAAATCAGAAGGCTTCCGCCGGCAGTTCCATCACGGTCGCGCAGCCGGCCTGCAGGCGGGCGAGATGCGCCGCCGTCTCTGGCAGCACGCGCTCCATGAAGAAGCGCCCCGTCACCAGCTTGGTGGTGAGATAGGTCGAGCTGTCACCGGCCGCAATCTTGTCCTGCGCGACCTTCGCCATCTTCGCCCACATGTAGCCGAAGGTGACCAGCGCAAAGAGATGCATGTAGTCGGTCGCGGCGGCGCCGGCATTGTCCGGCTTGGTCATCGCGTTCTGCATCAGCCAGGTCGTGGCCTGCTGCAGATGGCCGAGCGCGGTCGACAAGGGAGCTACGAACGGCTTCATCGCGTCATTGCCGCCCTGCTCCTTGGCGAAGGTCCCGACCTCGTTGAAGAACGCCATCACCGCACGGCCGCCGTCGCGCGGCAGCTTGCGGCCGACGAGGTCCAGCGCCTGGATGCCGTTGGCGCCCTCGTAGATCATGGCGATACGCGCATCGCGCACGAACTGCTCCATGCCGTGCTCGGCGATGTAGCCGTGGCCGCCATACATCTGCTGCGCCTGGACGGCGTTGGCGAAGCCCATGTCGGTCATGTAGCCCTTCATGACCGGCGTCATCAGGCCCATGTGGTCGTCGGCCGCCTGGCGGTCCTTCGGGTCAGCCGAGCGGTGCGCGACGTCGCTCTTCAGCGAGGTCCACACCACCATCGCGCGCGCGGCCTCGTTGAAGGCGCGGATCGACAGCAGGGTGCGGCGCACGTCGGGATGCACGATGATCGGATCGGCGGCCTTGTCCGGCGCCTTGGCGCCGGTCAGCGAGCGGCCCTGGATGCGCTCGCGCGCATAGGCCACCGCGTTCTGATAGGCGACCTCGGATTGCGCGAGACCCTGCACGGCGACGCCGAGCCGGGCCTCGTTCATCATCACGAACATGCCCTGCATGCCCTTGTTCTCTTCGCCAATCAGCCAGCCGGTGGCGTTGTCGTAGTTCATCACACAGGTCGAGTTGCCGTGGATGCCCATCTTGTGCTCGATCGAGCCGCAGCTGACGCCATTGCGCGCACCGACCGAGCCGTCGGCGTTGACCATGAACTTCGGCACCACGAACAGCGACACGCCCTTGATGCCGGCCGGCGCACCCTCGATGCGGGCGAGCACGAGGTGGATGATGTTGTCCGCGAGGTCATGCTCGCCCGCGGAGATGAAAATCTTGGTGCCGGAGATCTTGAAGCTGCCGTCGGCCTGGCGCACCGCCTTGGTGCGCAAGAGACCGAGATCGGTGCCGCAATGCGGCTCGGTCAGGTTCATGGTGCCGGTCCATTCGCCGGCGACCATCTTCGGCACGTAGGTCTTCTTCTGCTCCTCATTGCCGTGCACGATGAGCGCCGCGGTGGCGCCCATGGTGAGGCCGCCATACATGGAGAACGCCATATTGGCCGAGCACTGGAATTCGTTGACGGTCTGGCTGAGCGTCACCGGCAGGCCCTGGCCGCCATATTCGGTCGGCGCCGACAGGCCGAGCCAGCCGCCTTCCTTGATCTGCTTGTAGGCTTCCTTGAAGCCCTTTGGCGTGGTCACGCTGCCGTCGTCGTGGCGCTTGCAGCCTTCGAGGTCGCCCACGCGATTCAGCGGGTGCAGCACCTCCTCGGCGAGCTTGGCGGCTTCGCCGAGGATCGCCTCGCGGACATCGGCCGAGGCATCGGAGAAGCCCGGCAGATTGTCGTAGCGGTCGATCTGGAACACGTCGTTGAGCAGGAAGGTGACATCTTCCACGGGGGCTTTGTAGATCGGCATCGGCGTCTCCGGCAGGAAGGCTGAAGTTTCAGACGGGAATTCCACGGACGCGGCAGGCAATGCAGGCCGCGGACTTTAGCGGGTTTGAGGCACTTGCGGCAGCCGTCACGTTGCGGCCGTCGGTCACGTCACGACGGCTTGCTCATCGCGGCGAGCTGTTCGCCCATCAGGCGGTGCAGCAGGTTGATCGCCTTGAGCGGGCGCACCATGACCTTGAAATGGGTGATCAGACCGGCGTCGTCGAAGCTGATGATGTCGACGCCGTTGAGCTTGATGCCTTCGATCTCGTTCTCGAATTCGAGCACGGCGCCCGTGGCGTTACGCCACTCCCCGACATACTTGAATCCGGGACCGCCCAGGACTTTCTCAGCACTTGCGAGGTATTTGAAGGTGATGTCGCGGCCGCGCTGCGGCGTATGCACGACGGGACTTTCGAATACGGCGTCCGGGTGCAGCAGCTCCCGCAAAGCGCCGAGATCGTGAGACCTCATATAGCCGTACCATCCATCGAGGCCGGTCATTGTCATTGGGCGTCTCCTCGGGGCGGAACAGGCCAGCACCACAACCACCCCATATGCACATTGACGCATATGCGCCAGTGTGCATAATGTCAAGCGTGGAGCGGGGCAGAACACGATCAGAAAAACGGGAGCAGTTTCCGGCCATGGCCCTCGGCGACGCCATCCTCGCCTGCCTCACCGAACATCCGATGACGGGCTACGAGCTCGCCAAGACGTTCGACTCCTCGATCGGCTTCTTCTGGAAGACGGACCACCAGCAGATCTATCGCGAGCTGTCGCGGCTGCGCGACCGCGGCTACATCCAAGGTCGCGAGGTGGTGCAGACCGGCAAGCCCAACAAGCTGGTCTACACGTTGACCCCCGAGGGCCGCGCGGCGTTCCGCAGCTGGGCGGCGCGGCCGAGCACACCGGCCTCGACGAAGGACGATCTTCTCGTCCGGCTCTATGCACTGGGCGCCGCCGACATCGGGCCGATCCGGGCCGACCTGATGGCGCGGCTGGAACATCATCGCGACCGCGCCGAGCGCTACGACCGCATCCTCAAGAAGCATTACGCTGATGGCAGCGTCGCCCCGGCCGATATGGGCAAGCTCCTCAACCTGCGTCTCGGCCTGCGCCACGAGCGCATGGTGGCGGAATGGTGCGAAGAGGCGATCACCGCGCTGTCGACGATATCCGGCGCGAGCAGCGTGCGGCCGCTCGATCCATCATCACGCGAAAATGCCGGCTGATACGCGCCGTTTGACAGCGCAAAACTTCTGACCGCGCCGGCGGTAAACTTAACGCGTTATTTACCGTAAAAGTCAAAAGTCGGGACCTGGAGCAGACGATCTGCGCGGACCCGTTCATGTTCATGTCCGGGACGCGTGGGGAGGCTGGAGGCGCTTGGTGGAGCGCTGGAAGCGGAACCGGACGAGACATGAATTCGCGCGTACCGTGGAGTAATGAAGGCATCGACCCGTCCGTCCGTGAAAGGGCCGAGGCCGCGGCGCAACGCGCCGGCATGACGCTGAACGACTGGATCAACTCCACGCTCGGCGCATCGGCCCCGCCCGATTTCCGCGGCAGCCCCGCGCCACGCAGCACGCCGACCGTCAGCCGCGATGCCCGCGAGGTGACCGACATCCATCAGCGGCTCGACTCCATCGCACGGCAGATCGAGCAGATGTCGCGCCCCGTCGCGCGCAAGGATGCGCCGCGCGACGAGCAGGGCGTCGCGCGCCAGCTCAACGACGCGATCTCGCGGCTCGACGCCCGCCTGTCACAGATCTCGACGCCGCTGCGCAAGCCGGACACCGAGGACCGCTATCGTGGTCCTGACGGCGTCGAGCGCGCCGCCGCACAGCTCTACCGGCCGGCCCAGGCGCTCAGCGCGGGCTCGTTCGACGTGGCCGTCGCCGAAATCAGCGCCCGCCAGAGCGAGCTCGACAATGCGCGCCCGCTGCCGCCGCACCAGGCGCCGCCGACCGCGCCTGCCATGGCATCCGCAGCAGCGCCGCTGATGACCCCGATCAGCGCGCCGCTGACGCCGCCGCAACCGGCGGCACCCACTCCCGATTTCTCGCTGCTCGAACGCCATCTGCTGAAGATCACGAGCCAGATCGAGGCGCTGCATCGCCCCGAGGACGGCATCGAGCAGTCGATCGCCGGCTTCCGCAACGAGCTCTCCGAGATCCGTCACGCCATTACCGAGGCGATGCCGCGCCGCGCGATCGAGTCGATCGAGAACGAGATCCGCTCGCTGTCGCGCCGCATCGACGAGAACCGCAACACCGGCGTCGACGGCCAGGCTCTGGCCGGCATCGAGCGCGCGCTGACCGACATCCGCGAGGTCGTCGGCTCGCTGAAACCTGCCGAGCAGCTCGCCGTCTATGACGAGGCGATCCGCAATCTCGGCGCCAAGCTCGACCTGATCCTGCGCGCCAATGACGACCCCGGCACCGTGCAGCAGCTCGAAAGCGCCATCGCGGCGCTGCGTGCGATCGTCGCCAATGTCGCCTCCAACGACGCGCTGGAACGGCTGTCGGACGATCTCCGCCAGCTGTCGTCGAAGGTCGACCAGGTCACGCAGGCGCGCGACAATCACGACTCGTTCCACGAGTCGTTTGCGGCGCTCGAACAGCGCATCGCCGCGCTGACCTCGACCCTGGAGAGCCGCGAGCCGCCGGCGGCCGCGCCCGACAACACCGCCCAGATCGAGGACGCGCTGCGCGGCCTGTCCGACCGGATCGACCGCCTGCAGGTCGGCAGCGACGGCTCATCGGCGATCACGCATCTCGAACAGCGGATCAGCTACCTGCTGGAACGGCTCGAAGCCGCCAACGACCCGCGCGGCGGCAACATGACCCGGGTCGAGGATGGCCTGCAGGACATCCTGCGCTATCTCGAACGGCAGCAGGCGACCTTCGCAGCGCTGGCGGAGAGCCGGTCGCAGCGCGAAACGTCGCATGACGGCGGCCTGATCGACATGGTCAAGCGCGAGCTGTCCGACATCCGCTTCAGCCAGACCGAGACCGACCGCAACACCCAGGACTCGCTCGAGGCCGTCCACAACACGCTGGGGCACGTCGTCGACCGCCTCGCCATGATCGAAGGCGACCTGCGCAATGTGCGCGCCACCGCGAGCCCGCCGGCCGCGCTGCCGCCGCTGGCGCCGCCAATCGAGTCGCCGATGCCGGCCGCACGCGCGACGGCGCCCCAGGCCTATGCCGAGCCGGCCAGGCCAGAGCCTGCCTACCGCCCGGAGCTGCCCAATCCGGCGGCCGAGGAGCCAGCGGGACAGATTGTCGCTCCGGCCGCGGGTCAACAGGCGTTCGCAGCGGCCTCGCGCGACTTCCACGCCGCGCAGGCGCCATCGGCTGCCATGCCGCCGCCGATTCCGCCGAAGGCGATCGCCGACATCCTGGAGCCGCACGCAGCGCAGGCGCCCCGCCCGACCGTCATCGTCCCCGAGCTGCCACCGGATCATCCGCTCGAACCCGGCACCCGTCCGCCTGGCCGGACCGCATCGCCCGCCGAGCGGATCGCCGCGTCCGAGGATGCCCTGAGCGAGCTTCCCGCCGGCAAGCGGGAGCCGGTGTCGACATCGAGCTTCATCGCGGCTGCGCGCCGCGCGGCGCAGGCCGCGGCGGCCGCACAGCCTGTAGACGCCAAGAAGGCGAAGAAGGACAAGCCGAAGGACAAGGCCAAGGAGCCGCCGAAAGACCTCCCCAAGGACGTCGCCAGCGACGCTGTCAAGCCCAAGGCCAAACCCAAGGACAAGCCGACGTTCGCTCTCACCGCCGAGGGCGACGAAGAGGTCTCGACCATCGGGTCGAAGATCCGTTCGCTCCTGGTCGGTGCAAGCGTCGTGGTGATCGTGCTCGGCACCTTCAAATTCGCGATGTCGCTGCTCGACAGCGGCAGCACGCCGCCGCCGATCTCTCCGATGGAGACTCAGGGCGAGGCGCCGCGCGCGCAGATGCCGTCGGCCTCGCCGAGCCTGTCGCCGCGGCCGACGACGCCCGACCAGAGCGCGCCGTCGTTGACCTCGCCGACGCCGCTCGACCGTCAGTCCTACAATCGGGCCATGCCGAGCGAAGCGGAGACGATCGCGATGCTCGCGATCCCGCAGGACGTCGAAAAGCCAGCCACCTTACCCGCTGCCGTCCCTACTGACGTCACCGGCACGATCCCCACCGCTGCCAACGGCCAGAAGCTCGGTTTGGTGCAGGTGCCCGCCTCCGAGAAGCTGCCCGATGCCATCGGCGGACTGGCGCTGCGCAATGCCGCACTGAAGGGTGATCCGACCGCCGCCTACGAAGTCGGCGTGCGCTTTGCCGAGGGCAAGGGTGTCGCGGCGAACTATGAGGAAGCCGCGAAGTGGTATGACCGCGCGGCGCAGGCCGGGCTGATCCCGGCGGTCTTCCGTCTCGGCACCTTCTACGAGAAGGGCCTCGGCGTGAAGAAGGACGCCGACATCGCCCGCCGCTACTACGTGGTCGCCGCCGAGCGCGGCAATGCCAAGGCGATGCACAATCTCGCCGTGCTGGACGCCGACGGCGGCGGCAAGGGCGCGAACTACAAGAGCGCCTCGCAATGGTTCCGCAAGGCCGCCGAGCGCGGTGTCGCCGATAGCCAGTTCAACCTCGGCATTCTCTATGCCCGTGGCATCGGCGTCGAACAGAACCTCGCCGAATCCTACAAATGGTTCACCCTGGCCGCAGCGCAGGGTGACGTCGACGCAGGGCGCAAGCGCGACGATGTCGCCAAGCGGCTCGATGTCCAGTCGCTCGCCGCGGCCAAGCTCGCGATCCAGACCTTCACGGTCGAACCGCAGCCCGACGACGCCGTGAACGTGCCGGCGCCCGCCGGCGGCTGGGATGGCACGCAGGCGATCGCGAAGGCTGCCGCCGCCAAGGCGGCCCTGGCGAAGCGCGCGGCGGCGACGGCGCCGCGCTGACACGGGTATAGCGCCCCCTCTCGACATGGACGAGCGCTCGCGCGCAGCCCAAAAAAATCCTCCCGGCTTGCGATCGCGCCGCCATAGTGTCGCGCGGTCGATCGATATAGGTTGTCGCGGCGGATCATCACGAGCGCCGCGAGGAGCATCGACAGGTGTCAGCGGGGAACGAACAACAGGACGGCGCGCACTTCCTGCAGTCGCCGACGGGGCCCCGCGTGCCGCCGCGGACCACGGCGAACGTCGTCGCTGCTCCGCCTCCTCGCCAACGAATGCAGCAAGTGACCGACGGCTATCCTGCGGCGTTCCGATGGCGCCGGCTGGCTTCCGTCATCTTCTTCGTTGCAATCGTGCTCGGCGGGGGCATTCGCGCCTACCGCGACCTGTCGCGGCCTGACGCCTGGTCGTTCTGGAAGGATCAGTACATTTCGCCAAGTCTGTCGGCGGCGCTGGTCGCCGACCCCGTCCTTGCCGGGCTGGGCGACAGGCGCGCCGTGCTCGCCGTCAGCGGCCCCATCGGACCAGCGGCGGCCGGCTGGCTGCGTGAGCGGATCAGCGAGGCCCGTCTCAAGCCGGGTGACGTGATCCTGCTGTCCTCGCCCGGCGGCAACCTCGACCAGGGGGTGCTGATGGGCGAGATCATCCGCGCCCACGGACTCGCGACCGCCGTCGGCGTGGCCGACAATGGCGGCCGCATCCGTCCGGGATTCTGCGCCAGCGCCTGCGTGTTCGCCTTTGCCGGCGGGCAGACCCGCTACGGCCTCGATGGTTCGGCGCTCGGCGTGCACCGCTTCACGTCGGAGGCCCGCGGCGCCGACGCGGTCGCCGACACCCAGCGCGTCACCGGTGCCATCCTCGGCTACATGACGCGCATGGGCGTATCGTCGCAGGTCATCGAGGCGATGTCGCAGACCCGCGACATCCGCTGGCTCGATCCGAGCGATGCCGAGGCCATGAGGCTGGTGACCGCGCAGCTCAAGGCCCTTTGACCGAGCCCTCAGAACCCCACGCTCGGCGTCGGCGGATGTGACTTCGGGCGGGAATGACTGATCCCTTCGCTGCGATTTTCGGTTATGCAGGAGCTTGGCGTCCTGCATGGCATGCGCGGGATGCTCGCTCGAAGGATGGCAGAGGCCGCGCGGATGCAGATTTATCTTCCGATCGCCGACATCCCGGTCAACATCTTCCTGTTGCTGGCGATGGGCGCGGCCGTCGGCTTCGTCTCCGGCATGTTCGGCATCGGCGGCGGGTTCCTGATGACGCCGCTCCTGATCTTCGTCGGCATCACCCCAGCAGTTGCGGTCGCCTCGGTCTCCAGCCACATCGCCGCCTCGTCGTTCTCCGGCGCGCTGTCCTATTGGCGGCGGCGCGCCATCGATCCCTCGCTGGCCTCGGTGTTGATGATCGGCGGCGCGCTCGGCACGGGGCTCGGCGTCGCCACCTTCACCCTGCTGCGGTCGCTCGGCCAGCTCGATCTGATGATCGCGCTGTCCTATGTCGCGCTGCTGACGAGCGTCGGCGGCACGATGTTCTGGGAAGGCCTGCGCGCGATGATGCGCGCGCGCCAGGGCGCGGTCGCGACCGTGCGGCGTCCGGGCAGCCATGTCTGGATTCATGGCCTGCCGCTGAAGATGCGCTTCAAGCGCTCGAAGATCTACGTCTCCGTCATTCCGGTGATCGCCATCGGTCTGATCATCGGCTTCCTCGGCGCCGTGATGGGCATCGGCGGCGGCTTCATTCTGGTGCCCCTGCTGATCTACCTGCTGCGTGTGCCGACCTCGACCGTCATCGGCACCTCGATGGTCCTGACGCTCGCGACCATGATGATCGCGACCATGCTGCACGCGATGAGCAATCATCTGGTCGACGCCGTGCTGGCGCTGATCCTGATGGTCGGCGGCGTCACGGGCGCGCAGTTCGGGGCTCGCGCCGGCCAGATGATCCGCGGCGAGCAGTTGCGGCTGCTGCTCGGCCTGCTGATTCTCGCCGTCGGCATCCGGTTCGCGATCGAGCTCGTGATCAAGCCCGACGACCTGTTCACGATCCGCGAGACCGAGATCAGCCAATGACGCCGCTCCGCCTCGCCAGCCTTATCGTCATGCTGCTGCTGGCCGGCGCCGCATCCGCACGCGCCGAGCGCCTGATCGTCTCGGTCTCCAACCATCGCGTGACGGTGACGCCGAACTATTCCGGCGAGGAGCTGGTGCTGTTCGGCTCGGTCGAGAAGGACATCCAGACGCCGCCGGGCCGCACCGCCTATGACCTCGTCGTCACCGTCCGCGGACCGCGGGCCGACATGGTGACGCGACGCAAGGAACGAAAGTTCGGCATCTGGATCAACACCGACTCCCGCCAGTTCCTGAAAGTGCCCGGCTATCTGGCGCTGTTCGCCAACCGCCCCTTCGATGCGATGGCCGCGCCCGAGGTGCTGCGCCGGCAGCAGCTCGGACTCAACAACGTGCTGCTCACGCAGCGCGTCGGTCCCGACTATGCCGATGTCGTCCCGAACGACGCGTTCCGCAGCGCCTTCGTGCGGCTGCAGTCGCAGCACGGCCTGTACCGCGAGGATACGTCCGCGGTGACCTTCCTCACGCCGACGCTGTTCCGCACCGGAATCCCGTTGCCCGCCGCGGTCCCGATCGGCACCTACGAGGTCGAGATCAAGCTGCTCGCCGACGGCGCACTGGTCACCAAGACCGAGACTGCGTTCGAGATCGTCAAGGTCGGCTTCGAGCAGTTCGTCGCGGCCTCCGCCAAGCAGAACGGCTTCGTCTATGGCCTAGTCACCGCCGCGATGGCGCTGATGACGGGATGGATGGCGTCGATCGTGTTCCGAAGGGACTAGTCGCTGTGCGAGGTCAGCGTTCGATCACCGTCCGCACACCTGGCTCCAGCAGCTTCAGCCGCGCCCCGAAGCCGAGTACGTCGAACGTGTTGCGCAGGTCCTGCGCGCTCTGCCGGAAATGTGCCCAGCCATCGGTGTGGACGGGAACGATCAGCGCGTCAGAAAACACCCGGGCCGTCTCGATCGTGTCGTTGGTGTCCATGGTCAGGTGGAACGGCCCGCGCGTCTGCGCCGCGCCAGCAAACGGCAGCACGATTCCCGCACGAAAGCGCCGCGCCACCTCGGCGACGCCGTCGTAGAACACGGTGTCGCCGCTGACATAGATCGGCGCAGACCCTTTCGACTGCAGCACGAATCCGATGACATCGCCCGCGACCGGCTCGATGCCGGCCGGACCGTGGCGCGCCGGGGTTGCCACAACCTTCAACGACCTGCCATTCTTCGTCAGCTCGGTTTCGCTCCAGGGCGCGAGCCCTTCGGCTGACGCACCGAGCCGTATTGCACCGATCTCGGTGGTCAGCACGCGCCGCGCACGGGACAGGAAGGCCCGTCCGCCATGATCGAGATTGTCGGAATGCTGATCATGGCTGAGCAGCACCGCGTCGACGTCGCCGACCGCATCTGCCGTCAGCGCCGGTCGCGAGAGCTTCTCCAGGGTGACGTGCGGCAGCTGATATGTGCCGGGATCGTCGAAGGTCGGATCGGTCAGCAGGCGGAAGCCGTCGATTTCGATCAGGGCGGTCGGGCCGCCGATCAGCGTAATCGCAACGCTCATGCTTGTGCTCCCACCGTGCGGGCCGGAGCCCGCGTGACCAGATAGATCCCGAGCGCGACGGGTATGACGCCGAGCAGATCCTGCAGCGCCACGTGCTCGCCGAGCACCACGAAGGCGAAGATCATCGCCAGCGGCGGCATCACGAAGTGATAGGCGCTGGCGGCGGTCGCACCGCAGACCTTCAGGAGGTGAAACCAGAGCACGTAGGCGAGGATCGAGCCGCCGAGCACCAGGAAGGCGAACGCACCGATCAGTTGCGCATTCAGCACGATCTCGCCCACGTGCGACACGCCCAGCGCCACCGGCCAGAGCACCAGCCCGGCGGAGAGATTCTGGATTCCGTTGCCGACCCACAGGCTGCCCTTCGGCGCGAGCTGCTTGAAGAGGATGGTGCCGGTGACGATCGAGGCCAGCGCCGCCAGCGTATAGAGGATGCCTTCGAGGTGGTCGGTGCCGACGGACATGCGGTGCCAGACGATCATGGCGACGCCGATGGTGCCGAGCGCGAGGCCCGCGACCTTGCGCAGGGTCAGCGGCTCGCCAAGCAGCAGGGCGGCGAACACCGCGGTGAACACCGGATTGGCCGAGACGATCAGGCCGCCGAGCCCCGCCGACACCGTCTGCAAGCCGGTGTAGCCGAGGCCGAGATAGAGCGCGTTGTTTGCGATGCCGATGATCGCGAACACGGCCGCATCGCGCCAGCTCATGCGCAATTCGCCCCGGACCGCGGGCATCGCGAGAATGAGCACGCCGGCGAGCGAGAACCGCGCGGCGAGCAGCAGCAGCGGCGGACAATAGGTGACGCCGATCTTGCCGGCGACGAAGGCGAAGCTCCACAGCAGGCAGAACAGGCCGATCTCGAGCGGCAGCAGGTTCGATTTCACGGGGCTCACCGCAACGGAGGATACGGACGACATCGGGGATCTCCTTCGTCGTCGGTGTAGGGCCGTTCTTTCCCATCTGGAAATTAAATGATAGACTGAAACTCAGTGGTTTTCCAAATGGAGGCCAGGAATGCTCGATCTGGACCTGTTGCGCAGCTTCGTCTCGGTGGTCGAGGCGGGCGGCTTCACCCGCGCGGGCGAGCGTGTCCATCGCACGCAGTCGACGATCAGCCAGCAGATCCGGCGGCTCGAGGACGATCTCGGCCAGACGCTACTCAACCGCGACGGCCGCGAGGTCACGCCGACCGAGGCCGGCGAACGGCTGTTGTCCTATGCCCGCCGCCTGCTCGCGCTTGCGGAGGAGGCCCGCGACGTCGTGGCACGTCCGGGTCCGGCCGGCGCGGTGAAGCTCGGCATTCCCGAGGACTTCGCCGCCTATCGGCTCGCCAAGCTGCTGGCTGCATTCTCGCGCGCCCACCCCGATCTGCGGCTCGACGTGCGCGCCGACCAGAGCCTCAACCTCAAGCGCGACATTGAGCGCGGCGACCTCGACCTGGCGCTACTCAAGCGCGGCGTCGACGACAGCACGGCGGCGATCGCAGCATGGCCGGAGCAGGTCTATTGGGTGACCAGCAAGAGCCATCCGGTCAGCCTCGAGGCCCGCTCGCTGCCGCTGATCGGCTTCCCGCTCGGCTGCATCTATCGCACCCGCGCGATCCATGCGCTGGAGAGCGAGGGACGCGCCTGGCACATGGCCTACACATCGTCGAGCCTCGCCGGCATCCAGGCCGCGGTCGCCGCCGGCATGGGACTGAGCATCCTGTCCGAGATGTCGGTGCAGGCGGAGCACCGCGTGCTGACGGCCCGCGAAGGCTTTGCGCCGATCGACCGCACCGAGGTCGCGCTGGTCGCCTCGCCCGACGCCAGCCCGGCGACGCTGCGGCTCGCGGACCGGCTGGCCGAGTTCTGCGAGAAGGTGCAGACGAAGGCGGCGTGACGAGTATCTTGTCTACGGCTCCTGCCACCCTGCCGCCACGATGGCGGTGCGTCCCCTCTCCCGCTTGCGGGGGAGGGCTAGGGAGGGGGCCGCTCCAACGGTGGTGCGCTTGGCGCCCCTCTCCAACTCTCCCCCGCACGCGGGGGAGAGAGCGCGGCGGAGTTCGTCGCCGGCATGGTCAGTCCAACTCCGAATTTCGACTCCCGACCATCCACTGAACTAATAGCACCTCGCCGCGGCGATGCTGTGCAGCCGGGTATCTCCCAGCACATGGGCGATGAAGGCACGCTTCGGGAACAGCCTGGCGAAGGCTGCGTCGCGCACGCTCAGGCCGCCGGCATAGGCGCCGAACGCCGGCATCACCGCGCGCTCGCCGTCGGAGACGAAGCAGCGGCGCTCCAAAGTGCGCGCCCGCGTCGCCACCCGCGCCTTGGGATGCAGATGGCCGGCGATCTCGCCGCGCGCGCCGGTCGGCTCGTGGCGGAACGTCACCGCGCCCAACGTGATCTCGTCCGCAACCTCGCCGCCGATACCGCGCGGCGCCGGATCGTGGTTGCCCGTGATCCAGACCCAGTCGCGGCCGACCTGGAGATTTGCGATCGCAGCGCGGTCGTCGCCGGTCAGGCGCGTATGCGCATCGCGATCATGAAAGCTGTCGCCGAGCGCGATCACGGTGCGCGGATTGTAGTGTGCGATCACCGAGGCAAGGCGCTGGAGCGTCGCGATTGTGTCGAACGGCGGCAGCAGCGTGCCGCGCGAGGCGTAGCTCGAGCCCTTCTCCAGATGCAGGTCGGAGACAACGAGCAACTGCTGCGCGTCCCATACCAGCGCGCCGGAGAGATCGACGCGCAGCGACAGGCCGGCGATATCGAGCGCGGCGGAGCGGCCGCGCTGCGCACCACCGTGCTGATCGGGATGAGCCGAGGCGATGGCGATCGGAAGACTCACGACGGCCGCTCCTCGGGGCTGCCCCCCCTCCCCGGCCCTCCTCCACAAGGGGGGAGGGAGTAGACCTGCTGCGCCGCGCATTGCGTGCCCCAACTATCAACTACCCCATCGCTTCCTTCACGAGCTCCTCGGCAGCCTCGGCCAGGAGCTCGTCGGCGGCCTCGCCATAGACGGATTCGCGGCCGATTTCCAGCATCACTGGCACCGCCAGCGGCGAGACGCGATCGAGTTCCCGATGGGTGATTCGTCCCTCGATGCGCTGGAGCATATCACCGAGCCGCTTCAGATCGAGCAGGCCGGTGGCGGCATCGGCGCGCGCCGCGCGTAACAGCATGTGATCGGGCTGATGCCGACGCAGCACGTCGTAGACCAGATCGGTCGAGAACAGCACCTGGCGGCGCGTCTTCTCCTCGGTCGTCGACCGCCGCGCGATCAGGCCGGAGATGATGGCGCAGGAGCGGAACGTGCGCTTCATCAGCGCGGATTCGGCGAGCCATGCCTCGAGATCGTCGCCGAGCATATCTGGGTCGAACAAAGCTGCGAGGTCGAGCCGCCCCTGCTTGACCATCAGCGACATGTCGCCGAGCCCCCACACCGCAAGCGCATATTCATTGGCGACGAAGCCGAGCGGCCGGGCGCGCGCCCGCTCGAGCCGGCGCGTCAGCAGCATGCCGAGCGTCTGATGCGCGAGCCGGCCTTCGAACGGATAGCAGACGATGTAGTGCTTGTTGGAGCGCGGAAAGCTCTCGACGAGCAGCTCGCGCCGGGCCGGGATGCGCGACACGTCCTTCTGCAACGACAGCCAGTCGCGCACCTGCTCCGGCAACGCGCTCCAGGCCGTGCGGTCGTCGAGCAGGCCGCGCACGCGCTCGGCGAGATAGGTCGACAGCGGAAACTTGCCGCCCATATAGGACGGCACCTTCGGATCGGAGTCGTTGGCCCTGCTGACATAGACCTGGTCCTCGGCCAGCGCCTCGTAGCGCACGATCTCGCCGCTGAACACGAAAGTGTCGCCGAGCGTGAGGCCTTCGATGAACGCCTCCTCGATCTCGCCGAGCAGCCGGCCGCCGCGCGCGATCGCGCCGGTCGCTCCCGTGCCGCCGCCGCGCGCGCGCACCAGCCGCACCTTCAGCATCGCTTCTTCCACGATGGTGCCGACGTTCAAGCGATAGCTCTGCCGCACCTTGGGATTGGCGACGCGCCAGCGGCCCTTCGCATCCTGCTTGATGCGCGCGAACCGCTCATAGGTCTTCAGCGCGTAGCCGCCGGTGGCGACGAAGTCGACGACGTCGTCGAAATCGGCCCGCGACAGCGACGCATAGGGCGCGGTGGTGATCACCTCCGCATAGAGTTCGTCGCTGAGAAACGGCTCGGCGCAGGCGCAGCCGAGCACGTGCTGAGCCAGCACGTCGAGCGCGCCGATGCGCAGCGGCGGCGTGTCCTGAGCATTGTCGGCGATGGCGTCGATCGCCACCGAGCATTCCAGCACCTCGAAGCGGTTGGCCGGCACCAGCACCGCGCGCGAGGCCTCGTCGAGCCGGTGATTGGCGCGGCCGATCCGCTGCATCAGCCGCGAGCAGCCCTTGGGCGCGCCGACATTGATGACGAGGTCGACGTCGCCCCAGTCCACACCGAGATCGAGCGAGGAGGTGCAGACGACGCCGCGCAGCCGGCCGGCCGACATCGCGTCCTCGACCTTGCGGCGCTGCGCGACGTCGAGCGAGCCGTGATGCAGGGCGATGGCGAGGTTGTCGTCGTTGATGCGCCAGAATTCCTGGAACAGCATCTCGGCCTGACTGCGGGTGTTGACGAACACGAGCGTGGTCTTGTTCTTCTTGATCAGCTCGTACATCTCGGCCAGCGCGTGGCGCGCGCTGTGGCCGGCCCAGGGCAACCGCTCCTGGGTGTCGAGCATCTCGACGACCGGCGGTGCGGCGCCGCCGGCGACCACGACATCGGCCGCAGCGATGCCGCCGCGCGGCTGCGGCACCAGGAAGCGCGCGAGCTGCTCGGGCTCGGCGACCGTCGCCGACAGGCCGATCATGCGCATGTCCGGCGCGAGCCGCCACAGCCGTGCCAGCGCGAGCGACAAGAGATCGCCGCGCTTGGAGGTGACCAGCGCGTGCAGCTCGTCGAGCACGACGCGCTTCAGCGAGGAAAACAGGAACGGCGCATCGTCCGACGACAGCAGCAGCGCCATCTGCTCGGGTGTGGTCAGCAAAATGTCCGGCGGATAGCGGCGCTGCCGCTGCCGGCGCGACACCGGCGTGTCGCCGGTGCGGGTCTCGACCTTGATCGGCAGGCCCATCTCGGAGATCGGCGCCTCGAGATTGCGCGCGATGTCGACCGCGAGCGCCTTGAGCGGCGAGATGTAGAGCGTGTGCAGGCCGGTGGAGCGAACGACGGATCGCCCCGTTGAAATCACCTTTGCAGCTGCCGGGTTGGTTCCTGCTACTCGCGAAGACGAAGGATCGGGATCCGCGGCAGTGGACTCGCCGGATTCGTGCGAGGCGTACCGGCGTGAAGGCGCGGGACTCATCGATACTTCCGCCGGAGGCCCCCCTCCCCGCCCCTCCCCCACAAGGGGGGAGGGAGAGGAGAGAGCGGATTGTTTGGCGCGAGCAGATCGGTCATTCGACGCAGAGGCCGAGCCCAATTCCACCAAGGTTGGCAGGAACCCGGCGAGCGTCTTGCCGGCACCGGTCGGGGCGATCAGCAGTGCCGACCGGTTGGCCCGCGCCTTGTCGAGCAGCGCGAGCTGATGCGCGCGCGGCGCCCAGCCGCGCGCCGCGAACCATTTTGCGAAATGGTCAGGCAGCGCGGCGCTGTCGTCGGACGGGACTGGTGAGACGCGGGGCGGCACCGGGGGAAGGTAGGCAGTCACGCGCGGTTCGTCGAGGGTCGGGGCGATAACACGCGATTGCCTCGACCACCTCCGCCGTCGGCCCAGCCCATGCTGAAGCGCACCAGCGCCTCAGCAAACTCCTTTGTCGTTCCTGCGAACGCAGGGACCCATAGCCACCGGCCCCGACGAGACGATGACTGGCAGTTATGCCTGACCGATTGACCCCGCGGTATGGGTCCCTGCGCTCGCCGGCACGACACCGGAGAGTGCGGCCACAGCTCCGGTGTCATCATCCGATGGAGAGAAAATCCCTACTCTGTCATCGGCTTCTCGGAGATGCTCCAATCCTTGCCGTCGAAGATCGAGATGTAGAGCGTCTTCATCGGCGTGTAGTCGTCCGGCGTGTAGGCGTAGTTGACGCCATCGAGGAAGAACGGCGAGTGGAAGCCCGCGAGCGTCGTGGCGTGCTTGAGCACGTTCTCGCGGGTCAGCGTGTCGCCGCAGCGGCGCAGGATCTCGCCCATCGACACCGCCTGGCCGTAGCCGGCATAGGCGATGGTGTTGTCGGGATCGATGTTGGGCAGGTACTTGGCGCGCAGCGCCTCGAAACCCTTGACGTCCGGGTCGTCCTTCCATTGCGGCACGCCGGCATCCTTGGAATATCGGATGGCGACGATGTCCTTGGCATTCTCGAGTCCGGCGGCCGAGAGAATCGAGCGGCCGGTCGAGCCGGCCGACAACAGCTGCAGCGGCTTCCAGCCGAGCTCGGCCACCTTGCGGATCGACTGCGACGTCGCCTTGCCGGTGGTGATGTTGTAGAACACGTCGGCGCCGGACTTCGACAGGTTGATGAGCTGGGAGTCCACCGTCGGCTCGGTGAGATCATAGGTCTGCTCCATGATCACCTGCGCCTTGCCGCCGGCATCGGCCAGCACCTTCTTGAACGGTCCCAGGAAATCGCGGCCGAAATCGTCGTTCTGATAGAGGATGCCGATCTTGGCTTCCGGCTTCACGCTCAGCACATGCTTGGCGAGGATGCGCGCCTCCGTCGGATAAAGCGGCAGGCCGGCCATGGTCCATTTGTAGTTCTTGGGGTCGTTCCACTTCGAGGCGCCGGTGTTGAGCAGGAGCTGCGGCACCCCCTTGGAGTTGAGATATTTGTGCACGGCGGTCTGCGGCGCGGTGCCGAGCGAGCCGTACAGCGCCAGCACCTCGTCCTGCTCGACCAGCCGCCGGGTCGCCTCGACGCATTTAGGCGCGCTATAGGCATCGTCCATCGTCAGGAACTTGACCTTGCGCCCGTTGATGCCGCCCTGCTCGTTCAGCATCTGGAAATAGGCCTCGCCGACACGGCCGAGCACGCCATACAGCGAACCCGGGCCGGAATGCGGAATGGTCTGGCCGATCCTGATCTCGGTATCGCTGGCGCCGGCGTCATACTTCTTCTCGGCGGCCCAGACATAGGGCGACGCGATCGTCGAGGCGCCGATGGTCGCAAGCGCGGTGGCGCAGAAATCGCGCCGCGTCAGATGTTTTTTCATTTTTGTCTCTCCCTGGACTGCCGGCATTTTTTGGCATCGGGAGAGCTGCGGCAAGAGCGAAGTTGCCGCATTGGACGCCGCGTGCAGCGCATTCAATAGCGTGTAGACTCAAGTCCTGGTGGCGACCACGGCCAGGCCGCGCACCGGCAATTGCTCCTCGGTCCGCGGCGACGCCGGCGCGAGATGGGCCAGCTTCAATCCCGCGGCCGCAATCACGCCACGGACATATTCCGCGCCATGGGCATAGCGCAGCCCCTTGCCCATGATGACACCGTCGCCGTCATGGGTCTCGACGGTGAAGGTCAGCAGCCCCCCCGGCATCAGCACACGTTGCGCCTCGCGCAACACCGGGCCGAGGTCGCCGACATAGACCATCGCATCGGCAGCAAGAATGAGATCCGCAGACGCATCGTCCTGGCGCGCCAGCCCTGCGGTCATATCGTCGACCTCGAGCCCGGCATAGAGCCCGGTGGCGCGCGCTTCCGCGATCATGCCGGCCGACAGGTCGATCCCGATGATGCTGTCGACATTCTTGGCGAACGCCGCCGCGCCCAGCCCGGTGCCGCAGCCGAGATCGATCGCGCGCTTGAAGTAGGCCGGCTTGCGCTCGGCCGCGCGCACCGCGAGCACGGCCTTGAACAGGATGTTCGGCGCCCGGTAGTTGAGCCGCTCGATCAGCTCGGACTCGAAGCGCGGCGCGTATTGGTCGAACAGCGACTGCACATAGGCCTTCGGCATATCCGACAGCGGCGCGGCACCGAGCTGCATCAGCCGCACGCCGGCGCCATGGCGGTCATCCGGATCGGCGCCCCGGGCGTTCTGGAACGCGGCGACCGCCTTGTCGGTTTCGCCGAGCGCAATCCTGATCTGGCCGAGCTCGAACCACGCCGAGGCGAAGTTCGGCGCGACCTCGATGGCCTGCTCCATCACCTCCGCGGCCGCGGCCAGATCGCCCTTCAATTGCAGGTCGCGGGCGAACTCGTAGCGGCGGTCGGCGATCAGGTCGCCGGAGGAGAGGAAGAAACGGTGGGGCATGCTGGAACCGTGGTCTGGGCGGGCTGTCATTCCAGGAGATGGATGCGCGGGTCAAGCCCGCGCATCCCGGCCGGGAATGGGACAGACTGAAAATCCGGCTGACGAGCCCTATATGAACTTGATGCGCCCGCAAGACATTCTGTTGCCCGTTCCGTCCGGCCTGTGCTGCAAGTCCGGCGGCTTTCATATCGATCCCGTGCGCCCGGTCGAGCGGGCGCTGATCACCCACGGCCATTCCGATCATGCCCGTGCCGGCCACGGCGCCGTGCTGGCGACGCAGGAGACGCTGGACATCATGCGGCTGCGCTATGGCGAGAATTTTGCCGGCAACACGCAGCCGATCGGCTATGGCGAGGAGATCAGGCTCGGCGACGTCACCGTGAGCTTCCACCCGGCGGGCCATGTGCTGGGCTCGGCGCAGATCAAAGTGTCCCGCGGCGGGACCTGCATCGTCGCCTCCGGCGACTACAAGGATGCGCGCGATCCGACCTGTACGCCGTTCGAGCTCGTGCAATGCGACGTCTTCATCACCGAGGCCACGTTCGGCTTGCCCGTCTTCCGTCACGGCGACGCGGCGCTGGAGGTCAACAAGCTGCTGGCCTCGGTGGCGCTGTTTCCCGAGCGCGCGCATCTGGTCGGCGCGTATTCGCTCGGCAAGGCGCAGCGCGTGATCGCGCTGATCCGCGAGGCCGGCTATGATCGGCCGATCTACCTGCATGGCGCGATGGAGAAGATCACGCGCTACTATCAGGAAAAGGGCATCGCACTGGGCGAGCTGCGGCCTGTGAAGGGCGTCAAGAAGGCCGAGCTTGCCGGCACCATCACGCTTGCGCCACCGAGCGCGACCTCCAACCTGTGGACCCGGCGCTTTCCCGATCCCGTCACCGCCTTCGCCTCGGGCTGGATGCGGGTGCGCGCCAGGGCCCGGCAGCGCGGCATCGAGCTGCCGCTGGTGATTTCTGACCATGCCGACTGGGCCGGGCTGACCGCGACGATCGCGGCGACCGGCGCAAGCGAAGTGTGGGTCACCCATGGCCAGGAGGACGCGCTGGTGCATTGGTGCCAGTCGCGCGGGCTTGCCGCGCGGCCGCTCGACCTGGTCGGCTACGGCGACGAGGAGGAGAGCGAAGTGGCGGCGACGGAGGACGCCGAGGCATGAACCGCTTCGCCGAGCTGCTCGACCGCCTCGCCTACGAGCCCGGCCGCAACAACAAGCTGCGGCTGCTGACGGCGTATTTCCGCGAGGTCGGGGACCCCGATCGCGGCTACGCGCTATCAGCGCTGACCGGCGCGCTGTCGTTCAAGCACGCCAAGCCGGCGTTGATCCGCGACCTGATCGCCGCGCGCACCGACCCGGTGCTGTTCGCGCTGTCGTATGACTATGTCGGCGATCTCTCGGAGACCGTTGCGCTGATGTGGCCGAAGGACGCTCCTAATGAGCAGCTCGTTTCCGGGTACCCCCCTCCCCAGCCCTCCCCCACAAGGGGGGAGGGAGCCGAGTGGCACTCGGAGCTTGCATCTCGTTCGATAGCGAACAGTAGCTCGAAAAGTGCTCTTGCCCCTCCGAGCACCACTCTCTCCGTTCCCTCCCCCCTTGTGGGGGAGGGTCAGGGAGGGGGGTCCCACACGGGCGGTTTCGCTGAAGCGCCCGCACCCGGATCTCACGCAGCGGGCCACAACAACCCGCCCCCGCCAACGCTCACCGAGGTCGTGACCACCCTGCGCACCCTCGGCAAGACCGAGATGCCACGGCAGCTCGAGCGTTGGCTGGACGAGCTCGACGAGACCGGGCGCTGGGCACTGCTGAAGCTCGTCACCGGCGCGTTGCGCATCGGCATCTCCGCGCGCCTCGCCAAGACCGCGGCCGCCGCCCTCGGCGACAAGGACCCGCACGAGGTCGAGCTGATCTGGCCGGGCCTCGCGCCGCCCTATCTCGACCTGTTCGCCTGGCTGGAAGGCCGCGGCGACAAGCCGGTCAATCGCGATCCCGCGCCGTTCCGGCCGGTGATGCTGGCGCATGCCGTCGACGACGACGACTTCGCCAACATGAAGGCAGCCGACTACATCGCGGAATGGAAATGGGACGGCATCCGCGTGCAGGCAGTGAGCGGCCGCGAGGCCGATGGCCGCGTCGTCACGCGGCTGTATTCGCGCAGCGGCGAGGACATCACGGCAAGCTTCCCGGACCTGCTGCCCTCGCTGCATCTGCCCGGCGCGCTCGACGGGGAGCTGCTGGTGGTGCGCGACCGTCGCGTGCAGAGCTTCAACGTGCTGCAGCAGCGGCTGAACCGCAAGACGGTGTCGCCGAAGCTGATGAAGGAGTATCCGATCCACCTGCGCGCCTACGACCTGCTCGGCGATGAGGAGCACGATCTGCGCGAGCTGCCGTTCGAACAGCGGCGCAAGCGGCTCGAAGCGTTCATCCGGCGTCTGGATGACCCGCGCGTCGACCTGTCGCCGACGATTGCGTTCGCGACCTGGGACGAGCTGAAGGCTGCGCGTGCCAATCCCGCCTCGGCCGGTGCCGGCGACGATGCCGAGGCGGTCGAAGGCATGATGCTGAAGCGGCGGGACGCGCTGTATCTGCCCGGCCGTCCCAAGGGGCAATGGTGGAAGTGGAAGCACGATCCGCACATCATCGATGCCGTGCTGATGTATGCGCAGCGCGGCCATGGCAAGCGCTCGTCCTATTACTCCGACTACACGTTCGGCGTCTGGACGGCAGGAGACGGCGGCGATCAGCTCGTCCCCGTCGGCAAGGCCTATTTCGGCTTCACCGACGAGGAGCTCCTGCAGATCGACCGCTTCGTCCGCCGCAACACCACCGAGAAGTTCGGTCCCGTGCGGCATGTCGTGCACGAGCCCGAGCAGGGCCTTGTGCTCGAAGTGGCGTTCGAGGGCCTGCAGCGCTCGCCGCGGCACAAATCCGGCATCGCGATGCGCTTTCCGCGCATCAGCCGGCTGCGCTGGGACAAGCCGCCGCGCGACGCCGACCGGCTGGAGACGCTGGAGCGCCTGCTGAAGAGCGAGGCGCTGGCGTGACAGCGTCTCGCGTGTCTAGACCCCAAAATGGCCTGACAATAGGGGACTCGTCATGCCCGGGCTTGACCCGCCTGCGCGGCCGTAGCCGCTTCGGCACGGCGAAGGCCCGGGCATCCATCCTCACTCGAAAGATGGATGGCCGGGTCAAGCCCGGCCATGACAGCATTGAAATGCGCGGCGATCCGCAAATGTCCGGCAGCGCGGAGGAACATTAAATGCCGGCAACCGGCTTGCGGCGCTGAGCCGGGTTCCCCACCTGCCCTGCCGTGCTTTATAATCGGGCTCGCGAATCCGACGAACCCGCCTGGAGACGATGCCATGTCGAACGACGTCAGGGACTATCCGGCCCGCGCCCGCAGCTCGGATGGCCTGTACCGTTTTCTCGGCGGCTCGCCGCTGTCGGTCGCGTTCCGGCTGGTGCTGCTGTCGATCCTGGTCGGCGTGGTGCTGTCGGCCATCGGCTTCGATCCGCTGAACATCCTGCACAGCATCCGGCTGCTGTTCATCCGGCTGTACGAGCTCGGTTTCGACGCCTTCAACTGGCTCTGGCGCTACTTCCTGCTCGGCGCCGTGATCGTGATCCCGATCTGGTTCCTGTCGCGGCTGTTCGCCCCGCGCGGCCGATAGAGAGCCGCAGCCGATGCAGCTCCGCTTCGTCGGCTGCGGCGACGCGTTCGGATCGGGCGGCAGGTCCAACACCTGCTTCCATCTGACCGGCCAGCGCACCAACCTGCTGATCGACTGCGGCGCCTCGTCGCTGCCGGCGCTGAAGCGGCTCGGCATCGCCTGCAACGCGATCGAACTGATCCTGATCACGCATTTCCATGGCGATCATTTCGCCGGCCTGCCGTTCCTGCTGCTCGATGCGCAGTTCTCACGGCGAACGACGCCGCTGGTGATCGCCGGCCCCGCCGGCATCGCGGCGCGGCTGACGCAGGTGATGGAAGCGCTGTTCGAGCATTCGTCGACGACGCCGCGCAATTTCGAGCTGTCGGTGATCGAGCTGGTGCCCGAGGAGACGATGCGCTTCGGTGACATCAGCGTGACGCCGTTTGCGGTGGTGCACGGCAACTCCGGAGGGCCGTTTCTCGGCTACCGCATCGAGGCGGAAGGCAAGGTCGTCGCCTATACCGCCGACACCGAATGGACCGACAGCCTGATCCCGCTCGGCCGCGACGCCGACCTGCTGATCGCCGAGGCCTATACCTACGACAAGGCGGTGAAGAACCATCTCAGCCTCGCGACGCTGGAGGCGCATCTCGATGCTATCAGGCCGAAGCGGCTGGTGCTCACCCATATGAGCGACGACATGCTGGGCCGGCTGGACCGCATCGACCACGTGGCCGCGCATGACGGCATGAGCATCGACCTCTAGCCGGGAGACGCGAAAGGCCGCTAAGAACGGCAGAGACGCGCGTGTCGCGCGTTTCGCCAATCAAAGAGCCGTTCTTGACCGCTTCAGCCAAAGTCACGACTGCGCAGGTGTTCGACATCGCGGGCCCCGCGATGATCGCCAATCTGACCACGCCGCTGATCGGCATCGTCTCGACCACGGCGATCGGCAGGCTCGGTGAAGCGGCCATGCTCGGCGGCGTCGCCATGGCCTCGGTGATCTTCGACTGCCTGTTCTGGCTGTTCGCGTTCCTCCGCGCCAGCACGCTCGCCTTCACTGCGCAATCGCTCGGCGCCGGCGAGACCGACGAGATCCTGATGGTCCTGGTCCGCGGCCTCGTGCTGGCCGCGCTGATCGGCGTCAGCCTGATCGCGCTGCAACTGCCGCTGGGCGCGATCATCTTCGACATCATGGGCGGCAGCGACGCCGTGCTGAGCGCGGCCCGCAGCTATTTCATCGTCCGGATCTGGTCGGCGCCGCTGGCGCTCGCCAACTACGTGCTGCTCGGCTGGCTGGTCGGACTGGCGCGTGCGCGGCTGGCCTTGGGCGTTCAGGTCGCGATCAACCTGATCAACATGGCCGCGACCATCCTGTTCGTCCAAGTGCTGCAGGCCGGCATCGCCGGCGCGGCGATCGCCGCCGTGATCGCGGAAACGGTCGGTGTCGCGATCGGCCTCGTGCTGGCGCGCCGATTGGTCAAGGCCGACGCCCGGATGTCGCGTGCGGCGCTGCTCGACCGCGCCAAGCTGATGCACATGATGGCCGTCAACCGCGACATCATGATCCGCACCGCGGCGATGATCGTGGCCTTCCTGTTCTTCACCTCGCAAGGCGCGCGCGCCGGCGACACGACGCTCGCCGCAAACGCGGTGCTGAACAATTTCCTGCTGGTGGCCGCCTTCTTCCTCGACGGGCTCGCCAATGCCGCCGAGCAGCTCTGCGGCTACGCGTTCGGCGCGCGCAACAAGGACGCCTTCGCCGGCGCCACGAGGCTGGTGCTGACCTGGGGCTTCGGCTTCGCGCTCGCGGTGGCCGCGATCTTCGCGCTGTTCGGGCCGGTGCTGATCGACGTGATGACGGCAAGCGATGCCGTGCGCCGTGCGGCGCGCGACTACCTGCCGTTCGTGGTGGCGTCGCCGCTGCTGTCGGTGTTCGCCTTTGCATTCGACGGCGTCTATATCGGCGCCACCTGGGCGCGGGACATGCGCAACCTCATGGTGGCGGCGCTGGTCGTCTTCCTCGGCACCTGGCTGGCGCTGCGCGGCTTCGGCAATACGGGCCTGTGGATCGCGATGCTGAGCTTCTACGCGGCGCGCGGCGGCTTCCAGGCCGCGCGCTATCCGGCGCTGTTGCGGGCGTCGTTCGGGAAATCATGAGGGTCGTAGGGCGGCGAAGCGCAGCGTGCCCGCCGCCTTCCTTGACGTGCAAAGGGTGGGCACGCTGTGCTTTGCCCACCCTACATTCTTTGTCGACGATAGACCGCGCGCTAGACCGGCCAATCCTCGGCGGTGATCGTGGCGGCATCGGCGCCCACGATCTCCGACAGCGAATCGCGTCCCGTGCGCAGCAGGGTCGAGGTCAGGTCGGCCTTGATGCTCTCGACCAGGCCGAGGCCCTTGTAGACCAGCGAGGAATACAGCTGGATCAGGCTGGCGCCGGCGCGGATCTTGGTCAGCGCGGCGCCGCCGGTGTCGATGCCGCCGACGCCGATCAGCGGGAACGCGCCTTCGACGCGCACGAAGGTCTCGGCCACCATGCGGGTCGACAGCCGGAACAGCGGCCGCCCGGACAGGCCGCCCTGCTCCCTGGCGCGCAACTGCTCGCGCAGCGAGCTCGGCCGGGCGAGCGTCGTGTTCGACACGATCATGCCGTCGACGCCGCGCGATCGGGCGACGTGGACGACGTCGTCGAGCTCGGCCAGGCTGAGATCGGGGGCGATCTTGAGCAGAACCGGGGTGTCACCGGATTTCCGCCTGATACGGTCGCGCGCCTCGAGCACCTTGGACAGCAGATCGTCGAGCTGCGAGGCCTGCTGGAGATTGCGCAGGCCCGGCGTGTTGGGCGAGGAGATGTTGACGGTGAAATAGCTCGCCACTGGCGCGAAGGTCTCGATCAGCCGGACATAGTCGGCGACGCGGTCGGCCGAATCCTTGTTGGCCCCGACATTGACGCCGACGATGCCGCCCTGATGAGCGCGGCCGGCCAGCCGGCGCAGCACGATCTCGGCGCCGTCATTGTTGAAGCCCATGCGGTTGATGACCGCCTCGTCGCGCTCCAGCCGGAACAGCCGCGGGCGCGGATTGCCGCTCTGCGGCCGAGGGGTCACCGAGCCAATCTCGACGAAGCCGAAGCCGAGCCGCAGCAGCGCGTCCGGCACCTCGGCGTTCTTGTCGAAGCCGGCGGCCATGCCGACCGGGTTAGGGAAGTTCAGCCCGAAGGCGCGCACCGCGAGCTTGGCATCATCCGGTCGCGGCTTGATCGCCGGCAGCAGCTTCAGGCCCTGGATGGCGAGCCGGTGCGCATCCTCGGCGTCGAGCCATCGGAGCAGCGGCAGCGAGAGCTGGTCGAAAGCGCGGATCACGGCTTCAATTCCGGAAGGTCGTGGCCGCCATCGGCACGGCTGTGCATCTGGTGAACGGCGGTCACGGCGCCGAGATCGAGCTCGCCATACAAATGCGGGAACAGCTCGTCGTTGCGCGAGCGCTCCCAGCGTAAGCCTGCCCCCAGCGCATCCGCCTCGACCTCGACCAGGAACAGCGCGCTCTGCCCCGAGAAGTGCTTCCGCGCCGTCTCCGGCACCTGGGAGGCGGTCGAAAAATGGATGAACCCGTCGCGCAGATCGTCCGCGCTGCCGCGGTACACGCCCAGCCGCTCCGCCTCGCGCCAGGCCGAAGCTGAGCAGATTTTGTAGATTTTGGGCACCTTCGCGCGGTCCTGGCTTGAGCTTGAGTTTGCTGATGTTTTCGGGAGCGGCCGACCGTATCGGCAGGGGGCGGCGAACTCAAGCATCGTTTGCCCGGGACAGTTCGGCGGCCGACCCGCTCAGGCTGTATCTGAGCGACCGCGAATTCGCGAGGGTGCAACCGGTTCCTCAGCAAGAGTTAACCTGATTCGGCTTTCCTGTTGCGCGCGATTTGCAGCCGATCATGCCCACGCTTGAACCTTTGGAGATTGTCATGGACCGCCGCCACGTCTTGAAGGCCCTGGCGGGGCTCGCCCTGTGCCCCGTCTGCGCCACCCCGGGCTTCGCCGCCGAGGGCGCCCCGCACTGGAGCTATGAGGGCGCGACCGGACCGGCCAAATGGGGTGATCTCGACGCGGCCAACAAGGTCTGCGGCGTCGGCACCCAGCAATCGCCCATCGACATCGAGCACTCGACTCGGGCCCAGCTGCCCGACTTCAGGCTGAACTGGGCCAGGACCGCCGACACCATCGTCAACAACGGCCACACCATCCAGCTCAACTTCGCCGATGGCAGCAGCACCATGAAGCTCGAGGGCACCACCTACAAGCTGCTGCAGGTGCATTTCCATCGTCCGAGCGAGCACCAGATCGGCGGCAAGAACTATCCGATGGAGGCGCATTTCGTGCATCGCGCCGCCTCCGGCGGCCTCGCCGTCCTCGGCGTGCTCATGACCACCGGCCGCCCCAACGCCGCCTTCGCGCAGATCGTCGCGACGATGCCGGACAAGGAGGGTCCCGCGGTCAAGGCTGATCCGCGCATCAATCCCCACATGATGCTGCCAGCGCGCCGCTCCTATTATCGCTATGCCGGCTCGCTGACGACGCCGCCCTGCTCGGAGGTGGTCGAATGGCTGCTGCTGAGCGAGCCGGTCTCGGTCGCGGAAGCCGACGTGGCGAAATTCGCCAAACTGTATCCGATGAACGCCCGCCCGGTGCAGAAGCTCGACCGCCGCTTCGTGCTGCAAGGGGTGTAGTTCGCTCGCCGCGCGGCGGTGGAAAGCGCCGCCGCGCATTCCGCCGTCGTCCCGGCGAAAGCGGAACCCATACCGCGGAATCCTGATTGGTTGAGAAGATGGCGGAGACCCTCCGCCACATGTTGGCCGGTGGCTATAGGTCCCGGCTCAAGGCCGGGACGACACCTTTTGTGTCATGACCAGCGTTGGCCTTACGCGCTGCGTGCCAATGCCCCGTCGATCATCGCCACCGCATTGTTCAGGCCGTAGACCGCGACGAAGGAGCCGAAGCGCGGGCCCTTCTCCTGGCCGAGCAGCACCTGGTAGAGCATGTTGAACCAGTCGAGCGACACGCCCGGGCGGCCGTCCTTGCCCTTCTTGGCGTGGTCGAGGAACGGCTCGCGGCGGCCGATCTCGTAGACCACGTTCTGGATGTCCTCGGCCGTCGCCTCCGCCGGCAGGTTCGACAACGCGTCGCGCAGATCCTGCAGCGCCACGCGCTCGCCCTCGGTCGGCTCGCGGAACGTCTTGGTGGGCGCGACGAAGTCGCGATAGTAGTTGATCGCGTAGCCGACCATCGCATCGAGCTTGGGATGGGTTTGCGGCGTCACGCCTGGCCGGTAGCGGCCGATGAAGCCCCATAGGGTCTCGGCATTCTCGGCGTTCGACGACGACACCAAGGTCAGCAGCAGTTGGAAGGTGACGGGCATGTCGGCCTTCGGCGGCTTGCCGGAATGGATGTGCCAGACCGGATTGCCGAGCTGCTGCTTGGCGTCCTGCCTGGAGAAGCCCTCGAGGAACTGCTGGTAATCATCGACGTTGCGCGGGATGACGTCGAAATACAGCCGCTTCGCTGCCTTGGGCTCGCGATACATGAACAGCGACAGCGATTCCGGCGAGGCATAGCGCAGCCACTCATCGATGGTCAGGCCGTTGCCCTTCGACTTCGAGATCTTCTGGCCCTTCTCGTCGAGGAACAGCTCGTAGTTGAAGCCCTCCGGCGGCGTGCCGCCGAGCGCCGCGCAGATCTTGCCCGACAGCTTCACCGAATCGATCAGGTCCTTGCCGGCCATTTCATAGTCGACGCCGAGCGCGTGCCAGCGCATCGCCCAGTCCGGCTTCCATTGCAGCTTGCAATGGCCGCCGGTGACCGGAACGGTCATCCGCTCCTTGGTCTCGGGATCGTCATAGGAGATCGTACCAGCCTTGGCGTCGTGCTCGACGATCGGCACGTACAGCACCAGCCCGGTGCGCGGGCAAATGGGGAGGAACGGCGAGTAGCTCGCCGCGCGCTCCTCGCGCAGGGACGGCAGCATGATCGCCATCACCTTCTCCAGCCGCTCCAGCATGCGCAACAGCGCCGCATCGAACTTGCCGGAGGTGTAGTACTCGGTCGAGGAGGCGAATTCGTAGTCGAAGCCGAACCGGTCGAGGAAGGCGCGCAGCCGGGCATTGTTGTGCGCGGCGAACGAGGGATACTCGTTGGAGAACGGATCGGGGATGCGCGACAGCGGCTTGCCGAGATGCATGGCCAGCATCTCCTTGTTCGGCACGTTGTCCGGCACCTTGCGCAGGCCGTCCATGTCGTCGGAGAACGCGATCAGGCGGGTCTTGATCTTGTCCTCGGTCAGCACGCGGAAGGCGTGGCGCACCATGGTGGTGCGCGCGACCTCGCCGAAGGTGCCGATGTGCGGCAGGCCGGACGGGCCGTAGCCGGTCTCGAACAGCACCTCGTCCTTCGGGGTCTTCTTCAGCCGGTTGACGATCGCCTTCGCCTGCTCGAACGGCCAGGCGTTGGAGTTTTCGGCAAGCGCGCGCAGGTCGCTCGGGCTGGTCGGGACGAGATCGATCGTGGACATCTTGAAGTACCGGTTTCGAAGGAGCAGAAAACTAACACAGGGCGTCATCGCGAGCGAAGCGAAGCGATCCAGCCGTCACAAGGCTTCTGGATTGCTTCGTCGCTCCGCTCCTCGCAATGACGGTGGATGCGCAGCGACGGCGGGCCGGGCGCATGACGCCTTCGCCCACCCGGCAGGTGAAACTCTAGAACGGGCTGATCGAGAAGTAGCGCAGCCACAGATCGGTGTAGCGGCCTTTTTCCCAGACCCGGAACAGCGCCCAGTTCAGCGCCTGGCGCAGGAGGTCGTTGCCCTTGCGCACGGCGATGCCGACGCCCTCGCCGAAATAACGGCTTTCGACGAAAGGTCCACCGGAAAAGGCGCAGCAATCGCCGGAATCGGTGCCATTGACCCAGAACGCCAGCGAGATGCCGTCACCGAAGATCAGGTCGACCTCAGAGCGGCGCAGCGCCTGCCGCAGCGCCTCGTCGTTCGGATAGGTCTTGATCTCGGCGTCGGTGAACATCGCCTTGAGGTAGGCCTCGTGCGCGGTGCCGGCGACGGCACCGATCTTCTTGCCCTCGAGAAATTCGGGGCGGATCTCGGTCATGACGGCGTCGCGGCGGGACACGAAACGCGCGGGCGCGCGGTAATACGGATCGGAGAAGTCGGCCCGCGCCCGCATCTGCGGCGTCACCGCGATCGAGGCGATGATCGCATCGCCCCGGTTGGACGACAGCGCGTCGAGCAGGGTTTCGAACCGGCGCATCTGGACGGTGCAGGTGACCTTGATCTCGTCGCAGATCGCCCTGGCAAGATCGACGTTGAAGCCGGCCGGATTGCCGTCCGGGCCGGTGAAGTTGAACGGCGGATAGTCGGTCTCGGTCAGGAACCGAATCACGGTGAGGCGCGACAGATCGGGCCGCTCCGGCCGGCGGCGCGGATCCCAGAAACCAGGGACGGCCTGCGGCGCCGCCTCGACGACCGGCCTCACCGGCGCTTGCGCGCGCACCTCGGAACCGGCCGCGGCGAGGCCGAAGCACAGCAACGCGCCAGCGGCGGCGCGGGCGAGACGGGTCGATTTCACGGGCTTTGACAAGACGGTCGGCATCAGCGGTCCCGATGGTCACCGCCTTATAAAGCATCCCAGCGCAAATTCGAGGCTGGATTCGGCCGGGAGGCAGCCGCCCGGCTGGAGCGTTAACGCGCTCAGAGGTATTTCTTGAGATCCGCCGCAGCTTCCTCGGGCGTCCGCTTCAGGTTGAACGGCGCGACGAACCGGCCATTGCGGTCCATCAGATACACCAAAGCAGTGTGGTCCATGGTGTAGTCGCCGTCCTTCAGCGGAACCTTCTTGGCATAGACGCGGTATTCGGTGAGAACCTTCGCCAGCACCTCGGGATCGCCCGTCAGGCCCTTGAGATGCGGGTCGAAGCTCGAGAGGTAATCCTTCATCGCGGCCGGATTGTCGCGCTCCGGGTCGACCGAGACGAAATAGGCGTTGACGCTGTCGGCATCCTTGCCCATCGCGCGCAGCACCTCGGAGATCTCGAACAGCGAGGTCGGGCAGACGTCAGGGCAATGGGTGAAGCCGAAGAAGATCAGGGTCGGCCGCCCCTCCAGGCTCTTCTCGGTGACGACCGCACCGCTCTGGTCGGTCAACTGGAACGGGCCGCCGATCGCCGCCGGCGCCGCGATGTTGCGTCCGCCGCCCATGACGAGGAACATCAGCGACAGCCCGATCACCAGGCTGGCGGCGAAGGCTCCGACGATCACCAGCGGACGGGTGATATTGGACGGCATTGCGCGCTCCTTCACTGTCTCTCAGAAGCAGGCCTGCAAGCCGGCCGCGAGGGTCTCGAAGAACACCGCGGTCCCGTACTGCGCCCACATCGTCACGGCCCCGAGGACGAGCCCGATCGCCGCGAGCCCCGCCGCGATGGCCGGCACAGCGGCGGGACGCCGGGCTTGCGACACGGACGGTATCTCTTGCGGCGCTGAAAGAGGCTGCATGATGGCGTACTCATCGGCCGGAGCCGACCACGCGGCCCGCCCCTCAGACTCCAGATAAGCCCCGCAACCGGTCCAGGCAAGCGCCGCAGTCGGGAGGCCGATCAGCCCAAATGCCAGCCGTTATCAATGGGAGGCGGAGGCCTTGGCCGCGGCCGGAGAGATGGCCGGCGCATTGGGAGCGACATGCGAGGACGAGGGCGAGGATGCCTGGGCATCCATGTAGCAGGGCTTGTACATCGCCTGCAGCTCCTTGCCCTTCAGGAAGATCATCCGGGGCGTCAGGCCGCCGCGCTGGGTGATCCAGCGGCGGATCGGCGACGGGTACATCGAGTAAAGCATCTGGGTCGCCTCGGGATTGGTGACGGCCCGGCCGTTGGCGCCGAAATCCCAGGCGGCGTGGAAACCGAGATTGGCATGCGAGGTGACGCAGATCTTCTCGTGCGGGATGGCGCCGAGCACGATGGTGCAGGCCGATGCGCAGAGCCCGTCGATGATCACGTACTCCCCGGAAGATCGCAGGCCCTGGTACCTGTCGACATAGGTTCCGATCCGGCCGCCGCGGTCATCGGCGATCCGGACCACGGCCTGGCTGGCGCCGACCCCCGACAGCAACAGAACGACCGCAAGCAATCCCGTCCAGAATTTCATGTCGAGCCCCAGTGCAACCCGGCGAAACCGATCTGACCGACTTTGGCACGCTTCGTGTGATGCGCTTCTTGTGATGCTTGGACTGCGGTGGACCTTGCAATCACGACCCCATCCGCAGAACCGGAACGCGAAGGCCAAATCCAAATCGCACATGCAGCGTGTTTCGAGATCGTGTTTTTGTCCAGGAGAGCGCAGCGACCAAAGCCAAATTCACCGCGAGTGTTGCAAGCCCGCTGCACCAATGAGTCGCTACCACCGAAAATGGCCGAACGCTGGTTCCGGACATGGCGGTCGCGCCACGAGCAAGGCGGAGGCCCGGCATGATTCGCCCATCGGCGCGGCAGCGGCGTCACGGCGGCACGACCGGCACTCCGGAGAAACCCGGGGGCCGCGCTTTCGCACGACACACCCCAATCAGGGCGGGAGGCGAATCCCGCGGATCGCCGGCCCAGCGGCGCTGGTGCGGTCCCGATGGCGGGTGAGGGCTCGCGCGGGCATGGCGTCATGCGACGACGTCAGGAGAGGCCGTCGACGCAATCACAAGTTTGTGCCGTCCGCTCCTGGCCCTGCGCCGCAATGACTGCGGTTGGGGTCAGGCGGCACCGCGCCGTCTGATCGGGAGGAGATGAAGCGAGGTCGCGCCGACACCGCGCCAGCAGCCGGGAGACGATCGGCCTCCCGACGCTCACGGCCCCGGCGGATCGAACTAATTATCGGGCAGCCGAATCCGCGCACCGAAGGTGACGAGCGGCGCATCGGCGGCGCCGAGCTCGATCTGCCGCTCCGGCACCTCCTGATAGCTGCCGTCTTCAATCTTTTTTAATTCATATTGCCAGACCGTTAACGTCTCGCCACGCGCCAGCGCATCGCGGATGCGGCTGGCGCCGCGTCCCGGCAGCTTGACGAGGTCGTCGCGCATCATGCCGATCATCGTCGGGCTCTCACCGCGATGCAGCTCGAAGAAGACCATGCGATTGGGCTTGTCCTGCGGCTTGAGCACGGTATCCGCCGTGAACAGCACCAGGCAGATCGCGACGGCAATCCACTTCCAAGTGTCGGACATCATGAGACGCATTCCCCGCACCGCTGCCGCGCGAGACGTAGGCCTCGCGCAAACAGGCGGCAACTTACAGTTCTGTCATTCCGGATGAGATGACGTTCGACGTAATCGATTCGCTGCGCGCCGGGCGCGATGATGGGCTCCTCATCGTTCACAACATGGAGAGCACCGATGACCAACCCGACCGAGATCGCCGAGAGCTACATCGCGCTGTGGAACGAACGCGACGCCGCGCAGCGCGGCACCTTGCTCGCGCGCAACTGGACCAAGGATGCGCTCTACGTCGACCCGATGATGCGCGGCGAAGGACGCGACGCGGTGGATGGCCTGGTCGCGGGCGTGCAGCAGCGCTTTCCCGACTTCCGCTTTCGCCTGGTCGGCGCTGCGGACGGCCACGGTCCTCATCTGCGATTTTCCTGGGAGCTCGGCCCCGAGAATGCGGAAGCCCCGATCCAGGGCACGGATTTCGTCGAGCTGGCCGACGGCCGCATCCAGCGCGTCACCGGATTTCTCGACAAGGTCCCGCAGGGCGCCTGATGGACGCTCCGACCGGTCCGGCGTCCGTTGCGGTGCCGGCCTGCCGCGATGGCCGGGCTCCCATGCGCGGATGCGCGACCTGCCTTGCGATGATTGCGCTACGTCAACGTCGGACGCGATCCGCCGCTGCAGAGCTTCTGCTCGCAACGGAGTCCAGGATCGCCGGAGACGGGCGTGCAGCAATCAAATCCCATCGATGATCACGCCATGGCGGCCGGCACGCTGGCCGCCATCACCACCCTGCCCGAGCTTTGGCGCTGGCGCGTCGCACAGAGCCCGGACAAGCCGGCCTACCGCCATTTCGACGCGCGAGGCGGCCGATGGGCGAGCTTCAGCTGGCGCGAGATCGATCTCGTCGTCGCCCGCTGGCGGCGGGCGCTTGCGGCCGAGGGCTTCGACCGGGGCGAGCGTATCGCCATCCTGATGCCGAACGGGATCGCGCATCTCGCGATGGACCAGGCGGCGCTGTCGCTCGGCCTGGTGCCGGTGCCGATGCACGCCGTCGATAACGCCGACAGCATCGCCTACATCCTCGCCGATTCCGGCGCCCGGCTGCTGCTGGTCGATTCGGACGCCCGCTGGGAGGAGATCGCGGCGGTCCGCGAGGCCCTGCCAGAGCTGCGGCGCATCATCTGCGCCGACCGACAACCGGCTGGCCCGACCGGCGATCCGCGCCTCGTCGATCTGGACGCGTGGTTGAACGCAGCCGGCAACGCCGCGCCTTCCGGCGCCCAGGCCGCCATCGCGCCGCACGACCTCGCCGCCATCGTCTACACCTCCGGCACGACGGGCCGGCCCAAGGGCGTGATGCTGTCGCACGACAACGTCGTCTCCAACCTCAAGGCGATTCATCAACGGCTCGCGGCCGACACCGACGACGTGTTCCTGTCGTTCCTGCCGCTGTCGCACACGTTCGAGCGCACCGCGGGCTATTATTACCCGATCGCCATCGGCGCCTGCGTCGCCTATGCGCGGTCGGTGAAACAATTGTCCGAAGATCTGGTGGAGGTCCGTCCGACCATCCTGATCTCGGTGCCGCGCATCTATGAGCGCATCTACTCGCTGGTCATGCATCATCGCGGGACCGCAAACCCGCTCAAACGGGCGCTGCTCGACCTGACGATCGCGATCGGCGGCCGTCGCTTCGATGCGCAGCATGGGCGCGAAACGAGCCTGTCAGCGTTCGACCGTATCGCGTGGCCGCTGCTGCAGCGCCTGGTCGCCGCCAAGGTGCTGGCCCGGTTCGGCGGACGGCTGCGGGTCGCCGTCAGCGGCGGCGCGCCGATCGCCGAGCCGGTGGTGCGGCTGTTCCTGGCGCTCGGGCTCGAGGTGCTGCAGGGCTACGGCATGACCGAGACCTCGCCCGTCGTCAGCGTCAACACGCCCGACGACAACGACCCGCGCACCGTCGGTCGCGCCCTGCCCGGCATCGAGGTGCGCATCGGCGACAATGACGAACTGATGGTGCGCGGCCCGAACGTGATGCTCGGCTACTGGCGCCGGCCGGAGGAAACCGCGCGGATCAAGGAAGCGGACGGCTGGCTGCACACCGGCGACCAGGCCCGCATCGATGCGGGACGCATCACCATCACCGGTCGGATCAAGGACATCCTCGTCACCTCGACCGGCGAGAAGATCGCGCCTGCCGATCTCGAGACCGCGATCCTGACCGATCCGCTGTTCGAGCAGGCAATCGTGATCGGCGAGAACCGGCCGTTCCTGGCCGCGATCGTCGTGCTCAATGCCAAGGGCTGGGCCGAGCAGCAGGCGCGGCTCGCGGCGCACGGCCAGCGCGGCACCGAGGCCGAGGCGGCATCGCTGCTGCGGCACATCGCCCGCGCCGTGAAGGCCTATCCCTCCTACGCGACGCCGAAAGCCGTGCATTGGACCTTGGAGCCGTGGACCATACAGGAAGGCCTGATCACGCCGACCTTGAAGAACAAGCGCCCGGCGATCGAGCGTGCTTTCGCGACGGAGATCGAGGCGATCTATGCGAAGCGGGTGGCGCCACAGACTGCCGTTTCAGGCTCAGCCCGCGGCTGACCCGCTCGCATCCCTGGTTTCGCGCCGAGGGCATGCTGGCGAGGGCACGCCGGCGAGGTCCGTGCGCCGGCCTCGGCGAGCCTTGCCTGGCCGAAACCGCCAGCGATCCGATTACCCGGAAGGCGCTGCGACGGCGATGCGGAACGGGTTGCTCGGATCGATGGTCAGGGCCCCTTTCGGATCTGATTTGATCGCCCACGACACCGCCCCCTCCGCACTGGTCGAAGCAATGATCTCGGCGGTGTAGTACGGCTGGACCGTCGCTTGGGGGAAGTAGCTGGCCGAACTGGTCCAGACGCCTACGAAGAGCTCGATGCTCGTATTCGCCGGCGGCGCGTAGAACGCGGTGGGCGTGCCGACCGAGCTGGTTGCGGCGTAGTATTGTCTCGCACGCGCCACGGTCGTGCCCGCCGGCACTCCTGTCCCGGTGACCGCTTGGCCCGCAACGACGCACGAGGGGTCAGCGAGGGTGACGGCGGCCTCGTCTTGGATCAGCGTCGCGGTCGTCGTGCTGACGAAGGTCACCGCGACCGCCGTGCCGGAAGACGTCGGAGGCCAATTGATGGTGACGGCCGATGCATTGACGTCGGTTACCACGGTGCCGGTCGCGATTCCCTGTCCGGATACGGACTGACCGATCTGGACGAGCGACGGGTCTGCGACGTTGAAGATCGCCGTTATTCCTTCGAACAGATCGCCTGTGGTCGTGCTGGTGAAGGTCAGCAACGCGTCGCCATTTTGGGTCGCGTTGGCGCTCAAAGTGATCCCGGTCGACTGAACCACGGCGCGCACGAGAGGATTGCCGGGGCCCAACACGCCCGGACTTTCCTGGCTCGGGAGCAGGACGAAGAAATTGCGTGCCGGATCGGCCACCGACGATGCACAGGCGAGTTGCATGGCGCCAGTGCCGTTGGGCCCCCCCACCCACGATACGGCGAGAGGGCTCTTCGAATCGCGCAGCGGAGCCGAGCCGGCGCCGCCCGCGCTGGTGAAGTCCTGCGCGTAGAGGATGCCGAAATATTTCAAGAAGTCGGTCGCGAAATCGCTCGCAGTCCACGTTCCGTCGGAGAAATCGAGCCACAGGGCATCGTCGCTCTGCAGGTCGAAATCCGACGTGTCCTTGCCGGACTTGAAAGGGATGAGCGGGTACCAGCCGATCGTCTGCACGAAGGCCGCCACGTTGGTGAAGTCAGAACCGGGAGGGGGACCCGACCACCCGACGCCGGACTGCATCGTGGCAAACGTCAGCGCGACACCCGTCCCGCTCGCGGCGGCGGCCTGGGTCAGCGTGACCATGGTGTCGTTGACGCTGACCACGCTCGTCCCATTCTGTATCCCTTGACCGGAGACGGACTGGCCCGGGAGGGCAATCGAGGGATTGGCGACATTGGTGATGATCGTCGAACCTTGGGTCAGATCGCCGGTCGTCGTCGCGTCGAACAATGTGGTGAAGGTCAGCGGCGCTCCCGAACTGCTCGCGCTGGCGTTGGCGCTCATGATCACATCGGGCGGCGCGACGCCTGTCACCGTCGTCCCCTCCGGGACTCCTGCCCCCGAGACCTGCTGGCCGACGAAGATTCCCTGCGCCGCAGCGATGTTGGAGATCGTCGGCGATCCGGTCGCGAGGTCGCCTGTCGTCGTGACCGTGGCGGTCGGCACGAATTGCAGCGGGACCCCCGTGCCGCTCGTCGTGGCGGCGAGGCTCATCGTCACAATACTTCCGTTGACGCCCGTCACCGTCGCTCCCGCCGGCACTCCCGCCCCGGAGACGACTTGGCTGGCGAAAATCCCCGATGGATCGGAAACGGTGACGGCCGTCGAATTTGCGGTGAGGCTGCCTGTCGTCTCGACCGGAGGGTTTGGTCCCGCACCGGCAGCCATGAAGGCGACGTAGTTGGCGAGATTTATCGTGACGTTCCCCACCGGCATGTTCATTTCGCTGGTGATCCACGGGATCTCCGCGCCCGGCGCCTGTGGTCCGGACTTGGCGACAGACGGGAAATCAGTGCGGTCGAACACCGCGACCGGGGTGGCATTGGAGATGTCGCGGCCGCCGTTCGGCGCGTCGATGTACTGCGCCACACGCGTCGGCGTCCACGCGATGGTGTACGTATGAAACTCGCTGTAAGGCGCGAAGTTTCCAGACGTGTCGAACAGATACGCCTCGTTGTTGAGCACCGCCGAGGTGAAGGAGTTCGGATCGCTCGTGCCGGGTATGGGGCTCACCCGGAGTATTCCGGTGTGCGTGACGTCGGGCCATCCGGTGAAATCGACGGTATTCGAGGCTTGGCCGGCAGGGCTCCGCCAGTAGTTGAGCGCCACGGCATTGGTCATGTCGAGGTCGGATGGAGCCGCGAGCGACGTCAGCGGATATTTCCAGGTCGTCGCGTCAGGCCAGATCAAATTGGGCCCGGTCTGGTCGACGAGCAACTCCCACCAGGTCGACCCGCGCGCCGGCGCGTGCAGGGGTTGGAAGACGGAGACATTGAATGCGGTCTCCTCGTTGCCACCGGGACCGCTGAGGCCGGCGATCACGCTTCCGAGCGTGCCCTTCGGCGTCAGATCACTTGTATCGATGATCAGCACGTCTTTGACTGACTGGCTACCGGCGAGGCCAACCGACCAAACGTTCATGGGGGTGAACTGGAAGGTCTGGCCTGATACGGGCGCGCTGGCGGCCTGGCTCAGCGTGACGATCGACGTCGATTGGTCGACCTCGGTGATGAAGGTCCCTTCGGGAAGGAGACCGGGATTACCCACGGCGGAGACCGCCTCGCCGCCCGAAAGCTGTCCGATCAGGCCAACCGTGGTGATATCGATCTGATTGAGCTGGCCGCTGTTGATGTTTCCCGAACCGCCCGACGCCGCGACGGTGACCGTGACCGGCCCTGCGCCGAACAAGCCGGTGCCGCTGTTGAGTTTGTTGAGCGCTGTCTGCAGGTCGCCGGAACTGATATTGTAAGCAAGATCACCGGTCTTGGCGCCAGTCGTGCCGTCCTCCAGGACGAACGTTCCGCCGCTGGGCGGAGCGCCCGGCGCGCCCATCCACGTATTGTAGTAGGCCCACATCTGCTGCGCGATGGCCTCATCGGTCCGCGTGAAGCCGAGTGTCCAAGAGGTCGCGGCCGGATCGAGTGTCTGCGAACGCGGATCTCCCAGAGCGACGGTTGCGCCGAAGGTTTGCAGGTCATTCGGTTTTGGCAGCCCGCCCGCGAAGGTGGCGTAGGCCGCCTGGGTCGCCTGGGTGAAGGGGACGAACTCGAAATCGACCTCGTTCCAATTCCAGTTCTGCGCTACGTCGGGCGATTGCGCCGCCGAGGGCGCGTTGGAGTAGAGCCAGAATGCCGAGCAGACGGGACCTGGTGCCGCCTGCATCCTGCAAATGAACAGACCGTAACCGAAGCTGCGGTTGGACTGCATCTGCGCGGAAAGATAGTCGCCGTATCGGGAATAGTTATCGACTCCCGTCGATGAGACAGGCTGCTCTGCCACTGGACGTTCCCCTTGCCGAAACGAAGATGTCGGGGCCGATCCGGCCCCTTAACAATCCATGATTGGGCTTGATCTATGATTGTAATGAAAATACATACACGTGAAACTTGTGCCATCAGGAATTTCTAGTCAATTGAAATACACCTTAAAGGTGTATTCGATGGCAGTTTTTCGAGGATGAGAGGCGTGATCATGTCCCAGCTGCATCTTGGCAACCGGACGATCTTCAGAACCGCTCCTCCGGCCGGCCGCCGTGTCGTCAGCCGCGCAGGTTGAGGAAGCCAGGGCCGCAACGACGCTCCGGCGCGCGCACGGTCCCTGCCCGTCAGTCGATCGCGACAGCCAAAAGATCTGCACCTGCCGCGACGCCCATCTTCACGATCTCCCGCGAACGTCGGGTTGGTGTCAGGTTCGAGACCGCGCGGTCCTGATCGATTTGCAGCGAAAGTGCGGAGCGGCAGGGGAGGTCCGCCCTCCACCGGGCGCGCGCAACGCATACCGTCCTGACGCCGCAGCTGCACCTCATCGCGCAGCATAGACCGCGTACTCGTCTTATCCGGCGCTATCGGAAGCGGTGGACAATTCACCTTCGCATTGTCGGCATCCAATGCGGAGCTTGGAGCGGGCGAAGGGAATCGAACCCTCGTATGCAGCTTGGGAAGCTGCCGTTCTACCATTGAACTACGCCCGCGCTCGCCAATGCTTAGCCGACACGATGCGTTTCGCCAAGCGGCTTGTTGCCGCGCGATCCGCGGGCCCAGACGGCGAACGCGAAAGGTCTGCGATGGCCGGATCGCCCGATCGTGATCGGTCGCAACCGCAAGTCTCGGGAACAGATTGGGCGATCTCGCCTTGCCATTGGAGCCGGCGCTCGCGTCGCCGCGCCGTGTGCTGGGAGTTCACATCATGCAGAGCCATGGCCACAAGTCTCCGACCGCCCCCTCGAAAACCCTCGCCTTCATGTCGGGCCCGTCGGCGCTCGACCTCTACACGCTCGGTTGCGGCCTGTTCCTGGCCTTCGCGCCCGCGCTGTTCGGCTTCGCGCGCAGCGCCGGCCGGATCGATGCTGAGCTGGCGGGAGCTGCCGTCGTCGCGCTCTCGTTCGGCGGCCTCGTGGCGTACGCCGATTGGGAGGAGTGGCTGAAGGTTGCGCTTGGCGTATGGCTGATTGCAGCGCCGTGGCTGCTCGGGTTCGCGTATACATCGGCGATGCATGTCAGCATCACGGTCGGGATCGCCGTGACCTTCCTAAGCCTCCTCGAGCTGTGGCTCGCGCATGATCCTGATTTTGCTGGCGATCGCACCGGAATGGTGAGCCGCTCGTCTGAGCTCTGATCGATCGCGTCTCGCCTGCGACAACAGAGATCGCAACGCAACGCTTGACAACCATCACCCAAATCAGGGCAAACCCGCCCCCGTCACGCCGCGCTGTTAACACTTTGTAAACAAAGTTGATGCGGGCGATCGTGACGATGATATGATGTGCGTGGGGTTGGGGTGGCGTCATGGGGCGTGGGTATACGATCTTTGATACGGCCCTCGGCCGTTGCGGCATTGCATGGAGCGATGCCGGAATCACCGGCGTACAATTGCCGGAAGCGCGGGAAATCGAGACGCGGCGGCGCCTGTTTCGCCAGTTTCCCGACGCACGGGAGCAGCGCCCGTGTTCGAATACTGAACTCGCCATCGAAGGCATCGCGGCCATGCTGCGCGGGCAGGAGGTCGACTTCTCCGACGTTGCGCTCGACCTCGACGGCGTCACGCCCTTCAACCAGCGCGTCTACGATTACATTCGCGCGATTCCGCGCGGCGAGACGCGCACCGCCGACGCGATCGCAGACGAACTGCACGTGCCCAAGGCGCTGAACTCGATCGCGCAGGCACTGACCAAGAATACGTTCGTCCTGATCGTCCCTTGCCATCGCGTCCGCGACATCGGCAACGGCCTCGACAAGCCGTCGCCCAACAGCGGCATCGTCTCCAAGCGTCGGCTGCTGTCGCTCGAAGGCGCACGGCCTCATGCCGGCCTGACGCTGTTCGACGCGTTTCTCGCCGTCGACCGGCCGCGCGCGTCGTAAGCGGACGCCTCGCGTCGCGCGATATTATCTCGCGCATCGCCCTCCACTTTCCTCCGCAATGCGCTAGATTTGCAGGATGACCGCCACCATCCTGTTCGAAAGCCGTGACGTCACCGTGTCCGAGTTCCGCTGTGCAGCGATGCCGGGCGAGCGTCCCTATGTCGAGCAGTATGCCGGCTACTCGCTGTCCTATGTGCGCAAGGGCAGCTTCGGCTGTCGGCACCGCGGCCGCGTCTTCGAGCTGGTCACCGGCGCGCTGCTGGTCGGGCATCCCGGCGATGAGTTCATGTGTACGCACGACCACGTCTGCGGCGACGAATGCCTGTCGTTCTTCTTCGACGATGCGCTGATCGACGAGATCGGCGGCGACAGGCAGGCCTGGCGGGCCGGCGCGATGCCGCCGCTGCCGGAGCTCATGGTCCTCGCTGAGCTCGCGGAGGCCGTCGCCGCGCGCGAGCAGACCCTGGGCCTCGACGAGATTGGCCATATCATCGCCAGCCGCTTCGTCGCGACCGCCACGGGCCAGCAGGCGCGCGCCGCGACACCAGGCCCTCGCGACCGACGGCGCGCGGTCGAGAGCGCGTTGTGGATCGACGACAATGCGCATGATGACATCGACCTGGCGGCTGCGGCAGGCGAGGCCGGCGTCAGCCCGTTTCATTTCCTCCGGATGTTCGCCGCTACGATCGGCGTGACGCCGCATCAATATCTGATCCGCTCCCGCCTGCGGCACGCCGCGCGGCGCCTCAGCGAGGAGGATACGCCGGTCACCGCCATCGCCTACGATTCGGGCTTTGCCGATCTGTCGAATTTCACCCGCACCTTCTCGCGCGCTGCCGGCGTGTCGCCGGCGAAGTTTCGCAAGGCCTCGCGCGGCGAGCGCAAGATTCTCCAAGACCGTCTGAGCCGCCATTGATTGGATGATCCCGGCGCGTGCGGCAGCCGCATGCGAAGCATGGAGATCATCGATGTACGATCATATCGGCCTCAGGGTCGGCAATCTCGACGCCAGCGTCCGCTTCTACACCGCCGCGCTGGCGCCGCTCGGCCACATCCTCTGCTCCAAGGACGAGGCGTCGGCGGGCATCGGCCCGAAGGGGCAGCCGGCGCTGTGGCTGTATCTCGACAAGGGCGCCAGCAAAGGCACCGCGCATATCGCGTTCCGCGCCCAGGACCACGCGGCGGTCGCCAGATTCCACAGCGAGGGTTTGAAGGCAGGAGGCGGCGACAATGGCGGCGCCGGGCCGCGCACGGACTACAGCCCGACCTATTACGCCGCCTTCCTGATCGATCCCGACGGCAACAACGTCGAAGCCGTATGTCCGTGAGGTCAGCGTCATGGCATCCATCCAGAAGGACATTCCGATCGCGGCCCCGGCCGGTGCAGTGTGGGACGCAGTGCGCGATTTCGGCGCCGTTCATACCAGGGTGGCGCGCGGCTTCGTGACCGGCACCAGGCTCGACGGAGACGTCCGCATTGTCAGCTTCGCCAACGGCAGCGTGGTGCGCGAGCAGCTGGTCGACTGCAACGATCGGCGCCGGCGCCTCGTCTACGCCATCAGGAACGAACGCATCAGCCAGCACAGTGCGTCGTTTCAGATCATCGCGGAAGGCGAGGAGCGCTGCCGGGTGATCTGGACCACCGACGTGCTGCCGCACGAGATCGCGCCCTATATCGAGCAGCAGATGGAGCTCGGCGCGCGCGCGATGCAGGACACGTTGGGCAGGCTGCGCGGATAGCGGCTCAGCCGACACGCGCCGGGGGCGGCGCGTGCGCGTCAGGACCGCGTCCGGCCGCCAGCACGGCCGGGCGCAGCTCCAGCGCCGCGGCCGGCTTCGGCCCCCACCGCGTGAGCATGACGCTCGCGAGCGTCAGCACGCCGAGCAGCACCATCGAGGACGCCGCCAGCATGAAGAAGTCGCCCTCGGTCGCGGCATGGCTCAACAGATAAGAGCCACCTGCGGCGATGAACACGAGCCGCACCGTTTGCGCCAGCACCGGACCGATCACCCTGGCTGCGCCCTGCGAAGAGAAGTACATCGAGATCGCCAGGCCGATGAAGGCATACATCGGCGCGGCGACCTGCAGATAGTGCCGGCCGGCGCCGCGCGCGCTCTCGTCCTGGGTGAAGATGTCGACCCACAATTGTGGGACGATCGCGATCAGCGTCGACAGCGCGCCAACCGACGCGAACGACACCAGCCCCGCCGTCCAGGCGATGCGGCGGGCGCGCGCGATTCGCTGCGCGCCGATCGCCATGCCGACCATCGGCACCGAGGCCATGCCGACGGAGAAGGCGACCGTGGTCATCATAAATTCGAGCCGCGCGCCGATGCCGTAGCCGGCGAGCACCGCGGTGCCGAACGACGCCAGCATATGCGTGAAGATCGCGATCGACAGCACGGATTGCAGCGGCGAGAAGCAGGCGACGGCGCCGACCTTGAGAATGTCGGCGAACATCGCGCCGCTGATCCTGAGGCCGCGCAGCTTCGGCCGGACGCGCGCGCGCCCCGAAATTAGGTACCAGCCCATCACCGAGATGCTGACGCAGAACGCCAGCAGCGCGCCGGCGGCGACGCCGCGCATACCGAGCCCGAGGACCAGGCTGAGCGTGCCGCCCAGCACGATCTGCAGCATCGCCGAGCTCAGGATCATGAACGACGGCAGCTTCATGTTGCCGGTGCCGCGCAGGATGCCGGCCATCGAGTTCATCAGCCAGGGCAGGATCGCGCCGCCGAAGAAGATCTGCAGATAGGCCGTGGCATGGCTCAGCACCGCGCCGCGGCCGCCGAGCAACTCCAGCAAGGCCGGGCCGAACACCAGCATGCCGATCATGAAGGTCGCGCCGAACAGCAGCGCGATCAGCAGCGCATGCGAGGCGAGCGTCGAGGCGCGATCGGTGTCGCCGGCGCCGAGCGCGCGTGCGATCGCCGAGGCCACACCGCCGCCCATCGCGCCGCCGGACATCGTCATGGTCAGGATCACCAGCGGAAACACCAGCGCCATCGCCGCCAGCGCCTCGATGCCGAGCCGGCCGATATAGGAGGTCTCGGCAATGACGACGCAGGTGCCGGCCGTGTTGGCGATGATGTTCGGCCAGGCCAGCGACAGCAGGGTGCGCAGGATGGGTCCGTCGACGAGCTTATTCCGCATCGGCTTCTCGGGGGGCGGCAATGCACGCCCCTCGCCGACCGGATTGTCGGCCAGGCCGATCTCGGACATCTCAGCTCCCCGCTCGGCCGCGCAGGTCGCGGCCATCTTATCGTTCGATTGCTTTCGCTTTCCTAGCACGGCGCTGGCGCGCGCCCTGTGCGGCAGGCGCATTGGGGGTGCGCGGCAGACGCAGCCGGCTAGAAGCGGAAGTGCTTGGAAAGCTTCAGGCCCTGGGCCTGGTAGTTGGAGCCGATGCGGCTGCCATACATCGCGTTGGGACGCGCCAGCATCTTCTCGTAGACCAGGCGGCCGACGATCTGGCCGTGCTCGAGGATGAACGGCACCTCGCGCGAGCGCACCTCGAGCACCGCGCGCGAGCCCTGCCCGCCGGCGCCGGCATAGCCGAAACCGGGATCGAAGAAGCCGGCATAGTGGACGCGGAATTCGCCGACCAGCGGATCGAACGGCACCATCTCCGCGGCGTAGTCCGGCGGCACCTGCACGGCTTCCTTCGAGGCCAGGATGTAGAACTCGCCGGGATCGAGGATGAGGCTGCCGTCGGGCCGTGCCTTGATCGGCTCCCAGAACTCCTCGACCGGATAGCCGGCGCGGCGGTCGACGTCGACGACGCCGGTATGGCGCTTGGCGCGGTAGCCGACATAGCCGTTCGCATTGCTGCCTGAGAGGTCGACGGACAGAGCGACACCGCCGGCGAGATCCGCATCATCGCGATCCACCAGCCGCTCGGCCTGGTGCAGCGCGATCAATTCGTCCTCCGACAGGACCGCGTCGCGATAGCGGAAGCGAACCTGGGACAGGCGCGAGCCTTCGCGCAAAAGGACCGGAAACGTCTTCGGGCTGATCTCGGCATAGAGCGGACCGTGATAGCCGGCGCCGATCATGTCGAAGCGTCGCGTGCCGTCGGCGATCACGCGGGTGAAAACGTCGAGCCGGCCGGTCGAGCTCTTCGGATTGGCGGCCGCGACGATGTCCTTCGGCAGCGCCAGGCTCTCCAGCAGCGGCACGATGTAGACGCAGTTGGTCTCCAGAACCGCGCCGTCGGCGAGCGCGAACTCGTGCAGCTTCAATTCGTCGATGCGCTCGGCGACGGTCGATCCCGGCCCCGGCAGAAAGCTCGCGCGCACCCTGTAGGCGACGTCGCCGAGCCGCAGGTCCAAGCTCGCCGGCTGGATCTGGCTCTCGACGAAATCATATTCGGGAATGATCAAGCCGGCCTCCGCCATCGCTACGATCATGCGATCGGGGAGGATGCCGTGGGCGTCGGCGGGAAGCGAAAACGGCAAGGCCTGATCCTTTGCAGGCGCCGGAACGGCGGCTTGTGGAGCCAATATAGGGTCTTTTGACCGGTTATCCGATGGCCGGCTTGACGGAAAGGCCGGTTGCGACTATGAGCACCACTTATCCCGTGGTGATTTGAGCCGGCCGGCTTGCAGCCACGTTAAATAAGTCGCTAAACAGGCCGGGGACGAATGTGATCCCGGCCTTGAGGAGTTTTCCCAGGCCGGTTTTTTTGTGCCCATCGCGCCGAGCGCGGTGGTCACGATGGAGGTCACATGTCGAAGTCCCCCGCGAAGGCGCCGGTGTCGTTCGCCCAGTATCGTCCCGAAACCCGGCTGGTGCATTCCGGCACCTTGCGCTCCGAATTCGGCGAGACCGCCGAAGCGCTCTATCTGACGCAAGGTTTCGTCTACGCCACGGCCGAGGAGTGCGAGGCGCGCTTCAAGGGCGAGGATCCCGGCTTCATCTATTCGCGCTTCTCCAATCCGACCACGGCGATGTTCGAGCGCCGCATGATCGAGCTCGAGGGCGCCGAGGCCTGCCGCTCGGCCGCAACCGGCATGGCTGCGGTCACCACGGCGATCCTGGCCCCCCTGCGGGCCGGCGATCACGTCGTCGCGGCCAAGGCGCTGTTCGGCTCGTGCCGCTACGTGGTCGAGGATCTGCTGCCGCGCTACGGTATCGAGTCGACGCTGGTCGATGGGCTCGATCTCGACCAGTGGCAGAAGGCGGTCAGGCCGAATACCAAGAGCTTCTTCCTCGAGAGCCCGACCAATCCGACGCTCGACGTGATGGACATTCCCGCGATCGCCGAGATCGCGCACGCCCATGGCGCGCGGCTGATCGTCGACAACGTGTTCGCCACGCCGATCTGGCAGAGCCCGCTCGCGCTCGGCGCGGACGTCGTCGTCTACTCCGCGACCAAGCACATCGACGGCCAGGGCCGCTGCCTCGGCGGCGTGATCCTGTCGTCGGAAGCCTTCATCGCCGAGCACATCCACAACTTCATGCGCCAGACCGGCCCGTCGATCTCGCCGTTCAACGCCTGGGTCCTGCTCAAGGGCCTGGAGACGCTCGCGGTGCGCGTGCGCGCGCAGACTGAGACCGCCGGCAAGGTCGCCGATTTTCTCGCCGCGCATCCGAAGATCTCGCGGCTGATCTATCCCGGACGCGAGGACCATCCGCAGGCGGCGACGGTCAAGAAGCAGATGCGCGCCGGCTCGACCCTGGTCGGCTTCGAGGTGAAGGGCGGCAAGGCGGCGGCGTTCCGTACGCTCAACGGATTGAGGCTCGCACGCATCTCCAACAATCTCGGCGACGCCAAGACGCTGGTCACGCATCCCGCGACGACCACGCATCAGCGGCTGACGCCGGACGCGCGCGCCGAGCTCGGCATTAGCGAGGGCTTCATCCGCTTCTCCGCCGGGCTCGAGCATGCCGATGATCTGATCGAGGATCTCGATGCCGCCCTCAGGGCGGCGTAGCGAATGGCGAAGTGAGCGTCGCGAGTAGACCGATCTCATCCCTGCGCGCTACTCGTCATTCCTCATCCGCACATCACCATCCCGGGTTCGCTCGCGCGGCGAGCGCCCCGGGATGACGCCTGCGGCGTCACATCGGCCGATAGGTCGGCACCTCGGCCGGCGCGTTGATGCCGAGCTTGACCTGGCCAACCGAGCGGATGATGTCGTCGCCGAGCAGTTGCGCGAAGCAGGCATAACCCCAATCGCTCATGTGCAAGCCGTCCGAGATCACGAACTCGTTCATCGGGATCGCCTGCCGCTCGTGCCAGTCGCGCATCACCTCGAAGCGCGGGAAGATGCCGGCGTGATGCAGCTCGGCGATGCGGCCGAGCAGCTTGTTCATGCGACCCGCGCTCTCCTGCCGCTCGTTCACGCGCGGCGAATATTGCAGATCGACCAGCACGACATCGGAGGCTGCGGCCTGGATCTTGGCGACGCCGTCCTCGACCAGCCTGGCGGTCTCGGCCGGATCGAGATCGCGCAGCACGGCATTGGTGCCGACCTGCCAGATCACGAGATCCGGGTGACGGTCGATCACCGACGTCTCGATCCGCTTCATCATCTCCGGCGCATCCTCGCCGCCGACGCCGGCATTGATGACGCTGATGTCGACCATCGGATATTGCCGGCGCAGCTGCGCGGCGAGCCGATTCGGATAGGTGTAGTCCGGCGCGCTCGCGCCATAGCCCTGCGTCGACGACGAGCCGAAGGCGACGATCACGATCGGCAGGCCGGAGGCGAGCTTGTTGGCGACGTGCGGCAGCGAAATGAAATTCTTCTTCGCGACGCCCTTCGGCGCCAGGCACGGCACGCGGTTGAAGATGTCGGTGGCCGATTTGGCGACCTGCTTGACCTTGTCGATCGCCCGCTCGGTGATGCTGCGCGATTGCGGCGGCGTGGCCGCGACGCCCTGCCCGGCTGCAGCCGGCGGCTGTGCATCGGTCATGGCCGGCGCGGTCGTCGCCGCAGGCGGCGCGGTCGTGGCCGCCGGGCGCACCGCGGCGATCGGCCCGCGCACCTGATCGTTCGCCTGCGCCAATGTGACGTGTCCGATGCTAGGTCGCAGCTCGCTGATCAGCGGAGTCTTCGGACCGGAGCTCTCCACATCGGACAGCGCGGCGGGTGCAGCTTGCGCTGCGCTCTGCGCCCGTACCGTCTGCGGGCTCAGCGCGAGGGCGATGGCAATGACCGCAACGGCCGAAAGCTTCTCCCATGTCCCGGATACGCGGTGACACTCATTCGACGTCATGAACGACATAATCCTAGTTCTGCTGCGCCGGCCCGATATGCGCCGCGTCGATGATGAACTTCGACAGCGCCCGGCCGATGCAGTCATGAACCTGCCTGGCCAGCTCGACCCCGTGCGTCGGATTGAACAGGTCGAAATCGCCCTGCTCGTTCCACTGCCGCATGATGGCAAACCGATCGAACAGCGGAATGTCGCGGTGCTGCGCCACCACACGCATGTTGTCGACATAGGGCGGCACGGAGATCAATGTTTCCGTCCGCGGACTGTATTGCAGATTCATCAAGACGACGTCAGCTCCTGCTTTCTGCAGCGTCGCCACACCGTCGTCGACCGCCTGCCGGAACTCATCAGGATCGATCGACCGCATGGCGTCGACCGTGCCGGTCTGCCAGATGACCAAATTAGGCCTTTTTCCTTCCACCAGTTTAACGAGATTGCCCGCGACTTCCTCGGCCGTCTTCTTGGGCTGCAGCTCGATGCTGAGATTGACGGCGACCGCCGGCAGCTTGTCCTTCAGCGCAGCCTGCAGACGGGCGGGGTACGCATTGGCGTCGGAGGTGTTGACGATCGAGGACGAGCGGCTTCCGACGACGAGAATATCGAGTGTGCGGCCGTTCTTGACGGCGTCTGCAACCTTCGGGAGCGGGCTCTCGGTGGTCAGCAGGTAGGCCGGCACCTCACAGTTCTGCGGCGCGTCTTCCGCGCGCGCGGAGGCCGCCAGCGAAACAGCCAGCGCCGCGATACCAAACCTTAACCACGAGACGGACTTCATCAGCCCCCTCCCGCCAGATCGGCGTTGCTGCGCGCACCTTTTCGCGCGGCGCCCTTATCGGCCTCACGCTTGTACCACGAAATCAACGACGCCACCCCCCACATGATGAGGATGCCGCAAAGGCTGATCACCGCGTGCATCATGGCGCCGCCGGACACTTCGGCAAGGACGAAGTGGCCCGCAAACGCCAGAAATACGCCAAGACAGAAGATCTCGAGCGAGTGTTGCCCACAAACAATCAGCGGGCGCAGCCACGGCGACTTCAACAGCGGCCAATCCTTGCGCAGATAGTGCACGGTGAGTGCTGCGAGTGCGAGGAAATGCGCGAAGCGCAACACGTCAAGGTCGGTCTTGTCGATCGGATACATCCACTGCTCGATTCGGCGCGGCATCAGATGGCCGAGCTGCGGGATGTACCAGGTCAAGGTCACGCAGAACGCCGCGACCAGATAGGCGACGCAGAGCCCGAGCGTGATCGGCGAGTTGATGATGCGCGACATGCGATGAGCACCGCCGAGCGCGCACCACGCACCGAACACGAACAGGAGCTGCCAGGCGAACGGGTTGAACGCCCAGAAGCCGTTCGGATAGGCCGTCAGATAGAGATCGAGCTCCCAGGTGAGTGCGTAGAGAACGACCGAGAGCCCGAGCGTGACATCCGGACGCCAGCGCATCAGCCACAGGATCAGCGGCAGGAACAGCATCAGCACGATGTAGAGCGGCAGCACGTCCATGTTGACGGGGCGGAAGCGCAGGATCAGCGCCTGCACGATGGTCACGTCCGGCTGCTTGAGAAAATCCATGATCCCCATCTCTTCGGTGTAGAGCGGGTTCTCGAAGCTGGTCGCGACGTAGGAGATCTCGGCGAGGAAGATCGTGAACAGGAAGACATGGGCGACGTAGATCTGCCAGACGCGGCGCAGGATGCGCGCGGTGGCGACGATGAAGCCGGCATCCTGCATCGCCCGGCCATAGACGAATGCCGCCGTGTAGCCGGAGATGAAGATGAAGATCTCGGTGGCGTCGGAGAAGCCGTAGTTGCGGATCGTGAACCAGGTCAGCAGGTTCGGCGGCAGGTGGTCGATGAAGATCAGCCATAGCGCCAGCCCGCGAAACAGGTCGAGCCGCAGCTCGCGCTCGCCGACCGCCGGGAAGGTGATCGCCGGAGCAGCGGTGGTGGCGGGTGCAGCAGTGGCGGCCGGCGCGGCCGCGACGGCTGATGCTGATGCGACCACAGGTGCAGCCGCGCTCGCCGCGGCGGCGGTCTCCGCAGCCGGCGCGGGTGCGGCGCTGGCTGCGGGGGCGGACGGTCCGGCAAGGCGATCGGCAATCGACGTCATCAGGCACCGCGTCAAGGCTGCCAGCCTTCGAGGCCCGGCAGGGGAAATGTAGGGCTGCGCAGTTTTTGCGCAAGCGATGAAGGACTTATCAGCTGGGCCGTGCCCAGTTTTTCGACCTTGGCGGCCAGCTGGTGGGCGATCGCACGACGCAGGACAGGTCGATCGCCGCCAGGGTCTGCCGGCCGCGCCCGATCCGAGTCCAAGGAACGGACCGCGCGTACGGCCGACAGAGTGCGCGATTCTGGTGCCATAATGCGGAACTGTGTTGAAAGCACGATGGCGTCGCGATTGGTTCCGGCGCGGGTTTCCGCTACAATGCCACCATGTATCGCGCCGTGACTCGCCACATCGAAGTGACCGTCGAACCGAACTTCCTGCCTGAGAAGTCTTCGGTGGCCGATGGCCGCTGGTTCTGGTCCTATACCGTCGTCATCACCAACAGCGGGGAGGAGACGGTGCGGCTGCGCAGCCGCCACTGGATCATCACCGACGGGATCGGCCGGCAGCAGGAGGTGCGCGGCGAGGGCGTGGTCGGCGAGCAGCCGGTGCTCGCGCCAGGAGAGCGCTTCGAATACACCTCCGGCGTGCCGCTCACCACCGCGTCCGGCTTCATGGCCGGCTCCTACCAGATGGAGAGCGAGAGCGGCGAGCACTTCGACATCGCCGTGCCGGCGTTTTCGCTCGACAGCCCGGACGGCGGCAAGCGGGTGTTGAACTAGCCGAGCGTGCACTTGGTTCGGCTGATGACCGATCGTGCACCCGCATTTTTGTACTTGGCTTTCAACGTTCATCGCGTATCGGCCCGGCACACCCGCTGACTTCTGCTCAGCTGTCGTCCCGGGCAAGCGTCCGACAACGCGCCAGCGTTGGCGGATGCGCCGACCCGGGACCCATAACCACAGTGTGCAGTTTGGCGACGGCTGGAGCGACGATGCCGTTTCACCACAAGACCCTGTGGTTATGGTTCCCCGCGCGACGTGCGCAATTGCGCACTAGGCGGGGACGAAACCATTTCTGTCGCAGCGAGATTGCGTCACACCGCCCCTCTCTGACTGACGTCACAGCACTTCGCGTTCTCGCGACGCATCCCGCGCCCGAGCTTTGTCGATTCGTTCGCCCTCTCAAAGCAGAGGGCGCAGGGAAGGCCGGGCCTCGGCTGAGGCCCGTGGCCCGCCTGCGAAAAGAATGCAGGCGGCAGGTACCACAGGTTCAGCCGGAACGACCCGGCCCTCCCTGCGCGATCGGTTTTAACGGCTGCTTCGCGTTCTCCCTGGTGCGCCGTGCTTTCTGGCCACCATCCCCACGCGAAGCGAAAGCTCCGGCGTGAGTTGATATCAGCGTCGGGATATCAGGACCGCGCGACTTGACCGTGCGTGCATCGCCGTTCGTCCGCGCGGACTGATCCACGCTGCGGCAATACACGCCCATCGCATCCCACTGCCAACGGTTCGTGACGGTCGCGAAACGCCCCTCATGCGGCAGCAGAGACGCGCGGAAATGTGCCAGTGATTTGCCCGACGACACAAGTTGTTTGTTGCTGCGACAAAGGAGCGCGACGGGCAGTGCGGTCGGCACGATCCAGGATGAACTAATAGCGACGAAGCACCGGACCATAGGGCGGGCAAAAGGCACTTGGAGGCCCGACGATAGAGGCACAAGTGCACGGCGCCGTGCCCACCGCCCGCGACCACCGCTCGCGATCGTGGGAACGCGATCACGCTCGGAGGCGCCGTCGGGGCCACCGTGCCGCCAGCGCGACGCCCTTCGATCATCCCCGCATGCGCGCGATGCCTTCGGCCCAGGTCACGACCGGGGTGTAGCCGAGGTCGCTTCGCGCCTTGCTGATGTCGAGCGTGAAATCCTGGCCGATCATGCGCAGTGTCTGGCGCGTGATCGGCGGCTTGGAGCGCAGATGAAACATGCGCCAGACGGTCTCCATGACGGCCGCCATGCGCCAGGCGATGCCGAACGGTGCGGATCGTTGGATGGGGGGAACGTCCCGGGTGCCGAGCAGATCGGTGATCACCTGCTTGAGCGTGCCGGCCTGCCCGTCGGTGACATGGTAGGCCTGCCCGCCCCGGCCTTTTTCGGCCGCCAATAGCAGGCATGCGACGACATTGTCGACGTGGCTCGTGGACATGAGCTGTCCACCGCCGTCGGGCAGCGCGAAATGACCTGCCCTCGCGGTTTCGACCATGGCATCGAGCATCGGCATCCCCTCGCCCCAGATCAGCGGCGGCCGGACCACGATCGTGCGAAACGCAGCCGTGTTGGCCTGCCGCACCATCTGGTCGGCGTCCGCCTTGGTCGCGATGTAGGGCGCCCAGGACGGCCTTTGCAGCGTCGCATCCTCGCTGACGTCCCTCATCGGCTTCGGACGTCCCATCACCACCGCGGCGGCTCCGGCGGCGACAAATGTCGATGCGCCAGCCGCCTTGGCGGCGGCCAGCATCTTGCGCGTGCCGTCAACATTGGCCTCGCGAAACAGCGCATGAGGGTCCCACTCGCTCAAGTGCCCGGCCACGTGAAAGACCGTGTCGCACCCTTGCATACCCTCGGTCAGCGCCATCTCATCCTGAAGGTCGCCCCGACGGGTCACGACACCCGGGCCCTCGACGGCCGCCGCCGCCTCGTCGCTGCGAACCAGCGCGACCACTCGCACAATCATCTCCCGCAACCGCGCGATGAGGCGCTTGCCGACGAAGCCGGAGCCGCCTGTGACAAAGACGTTTTTCATGCTACCTCTATAGCGTTGCTATAGCACTCATATAGCACCGCTATAGGCCAATGCAAGATCCGTCAGGGACTGTCGATGTCGACCGAAGATCAGATTCTATCCGCCGCCGCTGAAATCCTGGAACGGCAGGGCCCCGAAGCCGTGACGACGCGGGCGGTGTGCCAAGCGGCGGGCGTCACCGCGCCAACGCTCTATCACCACTTCGGTGACAAGAGCGGATTGCTGCGTGCCCTGGTCTTGCGGGGGGTCGAGACGTTCATGACACAGAAGCGGACCAACCGTCACACCGCTGACGCCCTCGCCGATCTGAAGCGCGGCTGGAACGGCTGGATCGCTTTCGCACTCGAACGACCAAAATTGTTCCGCATGATGATCGATCAAACCCGGTCGGACCCAGGCGCGTCCAGAGAGGCTTTCGGACTCATGCGGGCGGTGGTCGAGCGGCTTGAAGCCCAAGGGCGTTTGACGACCGACGTGGACACCGCGTCACGAACGATCTGGGCGGCTTCGAACGGCGTTCTGACCCTGTTCTTGCAGGACGTGCCGGCCGCCGAGATCAAGCGGTCGAGTGACATATTGCTGGAGGCGCTTGTCGCGAGGTTTGTGCGAACTGATCAGTAATGCGACTCCATCCCATCGCGTCACGATCCGGCGCCCTGTTGCGCATCACGCCTTGCGGCATCGCTCGCTGGCGCATCGCCGGCCGTCCAATCACTCCTGCCGGGCCGTCGCGTCGTGAATCGACGGCCTAGTTCTCCGTCACGCCCGCCTCGTGCGGGGTGAACTGATAGACCGAGGAGCAGAACTCGCAGGTGACGACGACCTTGTCGTCCTTGACCATGTCGGCGCGGTCCTGGGACGAGAAGCTCTTCAGCATGTTGGCGACCGCGTCGCGCGAGCAGGAGCAGCGCGCCTGCAGCGGCACGGTGTCGAACACGCGCACGCCGCGCTCGTGGAACAGGCGATACAGCAGCCGCTCGCCGGACAGCGCCGGGTCGATCAGCTCGATATCCTCGACTGTCGCGACCAGCGATTGACCCTCGATCCAGGCCTCGTCTTCCTCGACCGCGTGCAGCTCGGTACCCTCCGGCGCATCGCCGGGATGCAGATCGGCCTGGCGCAGGCGCTCGGGCGCCTGCGGCAGGAATTGCGTCAGCAGGCCGCCGGCGCGCCAGCGGTGCTTGCCGCCGCTCCACTCCTCGCCGACGGCGAGGCGCACCCGCGTGGGGATCTGCTCGGAGCGGAGGAAGTATTCGTGCGCGGCCTCCTCCAGGCTGCCGCCGGAGAGCGCGACGAGGCCCTGGTAGCGGCTCATGTCGGCGCCCTGGTCGATGGTCATCGCCAGATGGCCCTTGCCGAGCAGGCCGCCGGAGTCCTTCGCTTCCGAGAGCCGCGCTTCGTCATAGCGTGCGTAAGCGCGCAACCGGTCGGGCGCCTGGAAGTCGACAACCAGAAACGAGACCGGACCATCGGTCTGGGTCTGCAGGATGAAGCGACCGTCGAACTTCAGCGAGGAGCCGAGCAGGGTCGTCAGCACGATGGCTTCGCCGAGCAGCTTGCCCACGGGCGCGGGATAAGCGTGCTTGGTGAGGATGTCGTCGAGCGCCGGGCCCATGCGGGTCAGCCGCCCGCGCAGATCGAGCGCCGCGACTTCGAACGGCAGCACGGCGTCGTCGACCGGCACCGCCGAGGGCGCGCGGCTGGTGTCGAGGTTGATGTTGGTAGCGGGGGGATTGGCTGTCATGGGGCGTATTTGGGGTTTTTTGGCACGAATGGAAGGGCACCCCCCGGCTGTCGTCCCGGCTTGAGCCGGGACCCATACCGCGGATGCTATCGAGGGACGTCGGTAGTAGTCACTCGTCTTGCAGCCCACACCAGGCCTTGAAGAACGAACCACGATCCCGACAACTAAGCAGAGCAACGGCCACCGCTGCAAACCAGTTCGATCACGCGGTATGGGTCCCGGCTCAAGGCCGGGACGACAATTGTGGTGTAGCGCCGTCGAACCCTACGCCCGCTCGCCGAAGCACCACGCCAGGATGCCCTTCTGGGCGTGCAGGCGGTTTTCGGCTTCGTCGAAGACGACGGACTGCGGGCCGTCGATCACCTCGTCGGTAACCTCCTCGCCGCGGTGGGCGGGCAGGCAGTGCATGAACAGCGCCTCGGGCTTGGCCAAGGACATCAACTTCGAATTGACCTGATACGGCTTGAGCAGGTTGTGGCGATGCTCGCCGTCCTTGTCGCCCATCGACACCCAGGTGTCGGTGACGACGCAGTCGGCATTCGCCACGGCCACTTCCGGGTCGTGGCCGAGATGGATGTCGGCGCGGGTGGCGCGGATGAAATCCTTCATCGGCTTGCCCGGCGACAGCTGCGGGGGGGTGGCGACGTTGAGCCGGAACTTGAAGCGCTCGGCGGCATGCGCCCAGGACGCCAGCACGTTGTTGTCGTCGCCAGTCCAGGCCACGGTGCGGCCCTCGATCGAACCGCGATGCTCCTCGAAGGTCATCACGTCGGCCATCACCTGGCAGGGATGCGAGCGCCGGGTCAGGCCGTTGATCACCGGCACGGTGGCGTGCGCGGCGAGCTCGAGCAGCGCCTCGTGGCTGAGGATGCGGATCATGATGGCGTCGACATAGCGCGACAGCACGCGCGCGGTGTCGGCGATGGTCTCGCCGCGGCCGAGCTGCATCTCGGTGCCGGTCAGCATGATCGCCTCGCCGCCGAGCTGGCGCATGCCGACATCGAACGACACGCGGGTGCGGGTCGACGGCTTGTCGAAGATCATCGCCAGCACCTTGCCCTCGAGCGGCTTCTTCGCCGGCTCGCGCGCCTTCAAGGTCTTCTTCATCGCGCTGGACAGCGCCAGCACGTTGCGCAGCTCCTCGACCGGCATCTCGGTGAGATCGAGGAAATGACGCGGCGTATTGCCCATGGTCTTGCTCATGATGCGGCCGCCTGCCTGGCAGGCTTGCCCGACAGCGCCGCACAGGCGCGATCGAGCATCTCGACCGATTGTTCGATTTCGGATTCGTTGACGATCAGCGGCGGCAGAAAGCGCACGACGTTGTCGCCGGCGCCCACCGTGAGCAGCTTCTGATCGCGCAGCGCCGCGACCAGATCGCCCGACGGCACCACCGCCTTGACGCCGATCAGAAGGCCCTCGCCGCGGATCTCGGAGATGATGTCGGGATGACGATCGAGGACGGCACCAAGCTTCTGCTTCAACAGCAGCGACATCCTGCGGACGTGATCGAAGAAGCCGGGCGCCAGCATCACGTCGAGCACGGCGTTGGCCGCGGCGACCGCCAGCGGATTGCCGCCGAAGGTCGAGCCGTGCGAGCCCGGCGTCATGCCCGACGCGGCCTCGGCCGTGGCGAGCACGGCGCCGATGGGAAAGCCGCCGCCGAGCGCCTTGGCCAGCGACATCACGTCCGGCGTGACGCCGAGCCAGCGATGCGCAAACAGATCGCCGGTGCGGCCCATGCCGGTCTGGACCTCGTCGATGACGAGCAACAGACCGTTGTCGTCGCAGAGCTGGCGCAGCGCCTTGTAGAACGGCAGCGGCGCGGTGCGCACGCCGCCCTCGCCCTGCACCGGCTCGACCAGGATGCCGGCGGTGTGCGGACCGATTGCCTTCTTCACCGCTTCGATGTCGCCGAACGGAACCTGATCGAAGCCGTCCATCGGCGGACCGAAGCCGTCGAGATATTTCGCGGAACCTGTCGCGGCGAGCGTCGCCAGCGTGCGGCCGTGGAACGCGCCTTCGAAGGTGATGATACGGTAGCGTTCGGGATGGCCCTTGGCGGCGTGATATTTGCGCGTGATCTTGATCGCGCCTTCCATCGCCTCGGCGCCGGAATTGGCGAAGAACACGTAGTCGGCAAAGCTCTGCTCGCACAGCCGCGCGGCGAGGCGCTCGCCATCCGGGCTCTTGAACAGGTTCGACATGTGCCAGAGCTTGGCCGCCTGTTCCTGCAGCGCCTTGACCAGATGCGGGTGCGCATGGCCGAGCGAATTGACGGCGACGCCCGAGGTGAAATCGAGATAGCGATCGCCATTGGTCGCGATCAGCCACGCGCCTTCGCCGCGCTCGAACGAAAGATCGACCCGGGCGAATACGGGGAGGAGATGCGTAGCGGCAACACTGGTCATGGCGGATCACATGAGCTGACGGGCCGGCCGAGACACGCGCCACGCGGCGCCATCGCGCATCAGGGACCCCACCCTGGAAAACAAAATGTGCCGCCTTTTCAAGGCGGCACGTACATCTATTGTATGCGGGCAGCGGTGGGAGTCAACTACGCGTCAGCCGATGCATGGCGGGGCCGGCCCGTGAGATTGCGGACGCACGACACGGCTCGAGACGTGCCACAGGGAACCACGGAATGTGTGGACTGCGGCCACCGACTCTTGCGCGAGAGTCACGCCATATTGTAGCGTTTTCGACGTCGAGTACGACATCTCGTGCGGCAGTTCTGATCCCTCTCGAAGTTCTCTGAGTTTGCGTAACGTCCGGGTGCCTCGTGCGCGCCCGGCGAGGGATAAGGGATTCTGCCGCCAGGGATTTTCTTGAGACAGCATCGCAGCGCCGTCCCGGAATTGGCCGGCGCAACGCGAAGGGAAAGGTTCGATGACCGTATTGACCTGGTCCGACGATCGCGTCGAGCAACTGAAAAAACTCTGGGAAGCCGGACTATCGGCCAGCCAGATCGCCGCGGAACTCGGAAACGTGACGCGCAACGCCGTGATCGGCAAGGTGCACCGGCTGGGCCTGTCCGGCCGCGCCAAGAGCCCGGCCACCGCGGCACCGCGCCAGCGCAAGGCGGCCCGCCCGGCCCAGCCGATGATGCGGGTGGCACGCCCGGTTGCGCGCGGCAACACGGCGCTCGCACAGGTTTTCGAGGTCGAGGCGGAGCCCGATCCGGTTGCATTCGACAACGTCGTGCCGATGAACCAGCGGCTGTCGCTGCTGGAGCTCAACGAGGCGACCTGCCACTGGCCGGTCGGCGATCCCTCGAGCGCGGATTTCTTCTTCTGCGGCGGCAAGGCGCTGTCCGGCCTGCCCTATTGCGCACAGCATTCGCGTGTCGCCTATCAGCCCGCGGCCGACCGCCGCCGCCAGCCGGCGAAGTCGACCACGCGCTGAGCGGTTGGCCGCGACAGGCGATGAGGATGCTCCGCATCGCCCCGGGGACTCCGGCGGCCTCAACTCACAACGACCATGGACGTGAGCCCGGCCCGCGCCGGGCCGCAGATGCGACGGGCGATCAGGCGCCCCGCGCGGGCTTCGACTGCGGAAAGCACGCCGTGAAGGCGGCGCCATTGCGCGGCACGCTCTCGATCAGCAGCCGGCCGCGATGGCGGTTGAGGATGTGCTTCACCAGGGAGAGGCCGAGCCCGGTGCCGCCCTGCGCGCGGCTGTCGCCGACATCGACGCGATAGAAGCGCTCGGTCAGGCGCGGCAGATGCTCGGGCGCGATGCCCGGGCCGAAATCGCGCACCTTGACCCGGATCTCCGGCGCGTTCTCGGCGGAGACGGCCTGCTCCAGCGAGACGATCACGCGCCCGCCCGAGGCGCCGTATTTCAGCGCATTCTCGATCAGGTTCTCGAACACGCGCAGCAGCTCCTCGCGGTCGCCGGCGATCGTCACCGGCGCCTCCGGCAGGCTGGTCTCGATCACCACCTGGCGCTCCCTGGCCAGCGACTCCAGCCCGTCGGTGACCTGGCGGATGATGGGGACGACGTCGACCATGGCGTGGGGCTGGACATGCGCCGACAGCTCCACCCGCGACAGCGACAGGAGATCGTCGATCAGCCGCGCCATGCGCGTCGCCTGGATGTGCATGATGCCGAGGAAGCGCTCGCGCGCCTTCGGATCGTCCTTCGCCGGCCCCTGCAGCGTGTCGATGAAGCCCGAGAGCGCCGCCAGCGGCGTGCGCAGCTCGTGGCTCGCATTGGCGACGAAGTCGGCGCGCATTTCCTCGACCCGGCGCAGCGGGGTTAGATCGTGGAACGTCATCAGCATGCATTTGTCGGTGCCGCCGAACGCCGTCGGCACCGGCACCGGCGTGATGATCAGCTCCATCCAGCGATCGACCGGAACGTGATCGTGATAGGTGGCGCGACGGATCTCGGTGGTGGCGATCGCCTCGCGCAGCGCGGTGATGATCTCCGGCGTGCGCAGCGCGAACTGGGCGAGCTCGCCCTTGCGCAGGGCCGGCGCGAGCTGCGCGGCGGCGCCATTGAGGTGGATGACGCGGCCGGCGCGGTCGAGCAGCACGGCGGGATCGGGGATGCCCTCGACCACCGCGCTCACGGCCGGCGCCTCGACCGGGTTGGCGTGGCGCTCCTCCTCGCGCTTGGCGACCGCGCCATGCAGCCGCCACGGCACCAGGGCGGCGGCGGAAATACACAGGAATACCGCCAGGGCCCGCAGCGGCAGCAGCTCGTCCAGCAGCACGAGCCCGGCCAGCGCGAGCGCCGCAGCGAGCAGGATGATCGCGGAATGGCGCAGCCGGTCCGGCCAGGGGGTGAAGATCGAGAGCGAGGTGTCGGAGGGAGCGTCGAGGGCCATCTGGTCCGATTGTTCCCTTGAACTGGCGTCAGGCACCGGAATCGCTGCGTTTCCTCACAAAAGCGGCTTCGGGCGGGGGGCCCGGATCGAGGCTGAGCGCGGCCTGCCGCAGCCGCTTCGACCGCGTGCTGATGATAACCTCGCGAAACGTCAGCAAGATTACAGAAATGAGGAACGGCGCCAAATAATACAGCATCCGGAACAGCAGCATTCCGGCCAGCAGCTCCTCGCGGTCCATCTGCCACAGCCCGACCAGCATCGCGGCGTCGAACACGCCGAGCCCGCCCGGGGAATGGCTGGCGAAGCCGAGCAGGGTTGCCGAGACGAAGATCACGGCCACCACGACGAAGCCGAGATTGGGCTCGTCCGGCACCAGTACGTACATCGCCAGCGCGCAGAAACCGAGGTCGATGATGCCGATCGCGATCTGCAACAGGGTCAGCGGGCCGCTCGGCAGCACCACGGTCCACGGCCCGCGGCCGACCACGCGCGGCTTGGTCCATACCCAGGCGACATACCCCAACAGGCCGACCAGGATCGCGATCGCCACCATGCGGTTGACCCAGGGCGGCAGCTGGTCGATCGAGGCCGCGGCCTCCGGATGATAGCTGATGCCGAGCCCGAGCACGGCGGCATTGCCGAGCCAGAACGTCAGGCCGGCAAGGAAGCAGATCTTGGCGACGTCGATGGCGTTCAGCCCATGGGCCGAATAGACGCGGTAGCGCACGGCGCCGCCGGTGAAGACGCTGGCGCCGACATTGTGGCCGATCGAATAGCTGGTGAAGGCAGCCAGCGCGTTGACGCGGTAGGGCACGTGGTCGTGGCCAATGGCGCGCACCGCGAACAGATCGTAGAAGGTCAGCGTGAAATAGCCGGCGGCGACGAACAGCGCGGCGAGCGCGATCTGATGCGGCTCCGTGCTCTTGATCGCCTCGAGCACCTCGTAGGTGTCGATGCCGCGCAGCATGTGGTAGAGGACGTAGCAGGCGACCGCGATCACCGCGATGCTGATCAGCACGCCGAGCTTGTGCAGGACTTGCTTCTCGCGCAGGAACGTGGCCGCTCTGCGTATGGCTTCAAGCATCTACACCTCTCACCGTGATCCGATCACGACGGCCGGGGATGCCGCGCCCCGGAGGCCGCAGCATCATGTGCGCATACAACGCCCTCGTAGCGCGTTTCGACGCATTGGGGAACACGGAGCGTGCGAACAAAAGCGTACACATGGATATACTTAGCAGGCTTTACGGAAATGCGATGCACCGTTTTGCCGCACATGAGGCAAGACATCAGGCAAAGACGTCAGGCAAGGCATCATGCAGGACGGCGGGTCAGCGCACGCTCCCGCCAGCCTGCAAACCCCAGGTTAAACTTTGGTGAGGAACGCGGATCTCCGGGCTTTCCGGGGCGCCCCATGGCTCGGCGGGTCGGCATGGCTCAACGATAAGCGCGAGCTGCGCGTTTGACAGGTTCGCGCCTCGTCAAACCTTCGTGTCTCGCAGTTGCGATGACCTGGGCACGCGGACGGTGGGCGCGCCCGCCGCAGTCTCGGCAGGTGGCGTCGGGTGCAGTCCGGTGTGGGCGGTTTCAGGCCGCCGATTTCGTCCGCATGCTGCGGATCACCACCAGCGCCCGCAGCCAGGTGCCGATGGCGCAGCCGACGAGGTAGGGCACGAACATGATCAGCAACAGCTCGAGCCAGTAGCCGGCCCGGCCGGGGATCAGGGAGACCACGGCCGCCGCGACCAGGCCGGCGGCCAGCGCCGCCAGCAGCCAGGTCAGCCAGCCCGACACGCGCGGGGCGCGATGCACCACGGCGACCCAGCCCATCGCCAGCCCGATGGCGAATGCGCCCGCCAGCCAGCCCCAGTGAAAGGCAACGAGATAGGCCATGACGTTACCTCACCACGAATTCGATGCGCCGGTTCTGCGCCCGGCCGTCGGCGGTGTCGTTGGCGGCGATCGGCTGGGTGCTGCCATAGCCGATCGCGCTGAAACGATCGGCCGGCAGCCCGGCCTTGACCAGATAATCGACGACCGCCTGGGCGCGCTTCTGCGACAGCACCTGATTGGCCGCAGAGTCGCCTTCAGCATCGGTGTGCCCGATGATCTCGACATTGGCGGAGGGGCAGCGGAACGCGATCTCGACGAGGCGGTCGAGCAGACCGGTGGAATCGCGGTCGAGGTCGCTGCGGCCGGTCTCGAAGCGGATCTTGGCCTTGCCGAGCAGGTCGGAGAACAGCTGCTGGCACACCGTGGGATCGACCGGGGCGGCTGCCGGCTTAACCGTGATCTCGGCCTTCACCTGCCAGCCCTGCGGCACGTCCTTGGCGAGCCCGGTCCGGATCTGGGCCGCGGCGGCGTCGTAGAGCGCATCACCCGAAATCTTGATGTCGCGGTCGGACACCACCAGCGTGCCGGTCGACAGCCGCGACAAGGCGCCCAGCGCCGGCACCACCGCATTCACGAAATTGGCCGGCGCGCCGAGGCTGTTCTTGAGATTGTCCACGACCTTCTCGCTGAAGAATTTGCGCGATGAGGAGCCGATGACGACGGCGTGGATGTTCTCGTCTGGAACGTTGCCGGCGAGCGTCACGGTCACCGCGACCGGGTCCTTGTAGGCCTGGAAGACATAGGGCGGCGCCTTGACCTCGTTGCTGGCGACCTTGAAGCCGTCAGGCAGCTTTCCGAGCGCGGCCGCGATCGCCTCGCGGCCGCCGAGTTCGCGCGCCATGCCGGACAATGTGACGTCGCCGTCGGAGATCGTGAACTTGCCGTCCTTCAGCTTGGCGATCTGGCCGATCAGCAGCAGCGCCGCATCCTCGAAGCGCGCCGGCGCGCCGCGCGCCAGGCCCATCTGGTCAGCGACCTCCACGCCCGGTAGCGCCGCCCGGGTCGCGTCCATCAGCTTGCCCTTCAAGGCGGGCAACGGCGCGCTGCCCCCCAGCGTCACCCGGACGACGTCACGCTCGGCCGACCAGACGAACGGCTTGGCCTCGGGGACCAGCCGAGTCTCGTCGTTGACGAGCCGCACGCCGGCCACGGCGTCGACCGCGGCGACGGCATCGCGGCGTCCGGCCTCGGAAAATGCATTGGCCCGCAGCGAGACGTCGCGGCCGTCCACCGTGATGCTCGTCTTGTCGAGGACCGCCCCCTTCAGGGCTGCCGAACTGCGACCGGCGAGATCATTCTCCAGGGGAACGGTGCTGGTCCAGGCCGCGAAGCCCCAAAGCACGATCAGCGGGATGACACCAGGCCACCATTTCCCGCTCCACCTGAAAAGTCCGCGCATTCGTCATCCGTCGCATCGAGGAAGCAGAGAGAAAACAAACCCTTGCATGCCTGTCAAACCGGAAATGAGGAGCGCCGCACGGTACGTTGCGACCGCAGGCTAAGGTTTTCTTCAATCATTCGTCGGTAACCTTGTCCCGACACTCACCGGGCCGCATATTTCAGATGAGGCGATTTCGCAAAACCTTTATCCGTGCCGGCCTGGAAGCGCTGTATCTGAGCGGCGCGCATGTCTGGCTGCGCCCGATCTTCTCGGGCGTGGGTGCGATCTATACGCTGCATCATGTGCGGCCGCACCGCGACGCCGATTTCCAGCCCAATTGTCATCTCGAGGTCACGCCGGATTTCCTGCGCGAGATGTTGTCGCACCTGCGCGACCACGACATCGAGATCATCACCCTCGACGAGTTGCACAGCCGGCTGGTGGCGAAGGACTTCTCGCGCCGCTTCGCCTGTTTCACCTTCGACGATGGCTATCGTGACAATCGCGACTTTGCGCTGCCTGTCATGCGCGAGTTCGATGCGCCGTTCACCATCTATGTGGCGAGCGATTTCGCCTCCGGAAACGGCCGACTCTGGTGGGTGACGCTGGAGCGGCTGGTCGCGAAGGCTGACGCGATCGACATCGAGATCGGCGGGCTGTCGCTGCAGCTCGATGCATCGACGCCGGCAGCCAAATGCGTGACGTTCCAGCGCCTGCACGACTGGCTGCGCGCACTGCCGGGCGAACACGACGTCCGGCGCGAGATCAGCGCGCTGTGCGCGCGCTACGACGTCGACGAGGCGTCGATCTGCCGTGAGCTCTGCCTGTCCTGGGACGAGCTTCGGGCGCTGTCGGTGGAGCCATTGATCTCGATCGGCGCGCATTCGATCAGTCACTGCAATCTCGCCAAGCAGACCGAGGAGACGGCGCGCATCGAGATCGCCGACAGCCGTGCCCGGATCGAGAACGAGTTGCAGCGGCCTGTGCTGCACATGGCCTACCCCTACGGCGACCGCGCCGCCGCCTCGCAGCGCGAATTCGTGCTGGCGGCCGCGAGCGGCTACAAGACCGCCGTCACCACCCGGCCCGGCATGATCTTCGCCGAAAGCGCCGATCATCTCACGGCTCTGTCGCGCGTCTCGCTGAACGGCCATTACCAGGACGCCCGCGTGCTGCCGGTGCTGACCTCGGGCGCCGCGACCGCGATGTGGAACGGCTTCCGCCGCATCGACGCGGCATAGGCCGCGTCTTCACACCCCCGATGAATTGCGGCAAATGCTTGCGACTGCGTCTCACTTGACAGTGCTAGCGCGTCCCGCACACAAGCGCGCACGACATAAGCAAAAGGGAGGCACCATGCTCAAGAACCTGTTCTCGCTCGAAGGCCGCATCGCGCTCGTCACCGGCGGCTCGCGCGGCATCGGCAAGATGATCGCGTCCGGGCTGCTCGCGCAGGGCGCAGCGCGGGTCTACATCACGGCGCGAAAGGCCGGTCCGTGCGAGGAGACTGCCAAGGCACTGACGGCGGAATATGGCGGCGAGTGCATCGCGCTGCCGATCGACATCTCGACGATGGCGGGTATCGACATGCTCGCGGCCGAGATCAAGACGCGCGAGCCCAGGCTCGACATCCTCGTCAACAATGCCGGCGCCGCCTGGGGCGCCGACTTCGATGAGTTTCCCGAGAGCGGCTGGGACAAGGTGATGAACCTCAACCTCAAGACGCCATTCTTCCTGACCAAGGCGCTGGCGGCGCCGTTGCGCGCGGCGGCCAGCGCCGAGCGGCCGGCGAAGGTCATCAACATCGCCTCGATCGACGGCATCTTCGTCAACCCGCTCGAGACCTATTCCTATGCGGCGAGCAAATCCGGCCTGATCCATCTGACGCGGCGCATGGCCGCCAAGCTGATCAAGGACCACATCGTGGTCACCGCGATCGCGCCGGGCCCGTTCAAGTCCGACATGAACAAGGCCGCGCGCGACAACGCCGACGAGGTCGCCGCGCGCGTGCCCGCGGGCCGCATCGGCACCGACGAGGACATGGCGGGGACGGCGATCTTCCTGGCGTCGCGGGCGGGCGACTATGTGGTGGGAAACACGATCGCCGTCGATGGCGGCATCGTCTACGCGAATCCCGGCATTCCAGGCGCGGGCTGGGATAGTTGAGGCCGAATTAGTAACCCAAGGAAAGGTCGGCTCCCTCCCCCCTTGTGGGGGAGGGGTGGAGAGGGGGGTAAGCCACGAACGACCGTCTCCGCGGCTTCCCTAGCCCTCCCCCACAAGGGGGGAGGGAACAGACCGGGTCCAGGTCTCAGGTCTCGATCTTCACGTACTCGAAATCACCCGGCTTGTTGTCGATGCCGACTTTCGGGGGCGCGATCCACGACGCGTATTCGCCGATCTCGGTGACGGGCTTCATCAGCGAGGCGATGTAGGCGCCGTCGTCGGCCGAGGGCAGCCAGTCGCCCTTGCGCTTCGCCCACGTGCCCTCGTCGATCAGGATGCCCTCGGGCGTCGCATGGACGTCCTTGAACTCGCCGATGGCGCGGTGGAAGGCGGTATGCGGCAGCTTGAGCTGGAAGTCGTAGCCGGCGGTGGTGATGATCTTGTTCCAGCGCAACAGGCCCTTGATGCAGTCCTGCGAGTAGTCGTCGCGCAGGCGCATGTTGAGCGCGGTCAGCGCCGGCTCGTCGACCCGCTTGATCTCGCCGTCGACCAGCTTGAGCACCGGATAGGTCGAGTTCTTGAGCTGGTGATCGTCCTGGATCTGGGTCTCGTGATAGCGGCCCTTGATGCCGGCGTTGAAGGCGTTCGCCGCGTTGGTCGAGACCTCCGAGCCAAACAGGTCGAGCGACAGCGTGTAGTGCAGGTTCAGCTTCTTCTGGATGGTCGGCAGGTCGATGACGCCGAGCGCGCGGACATTGGCGATATCGGTGGGATCGTCGATGCCGGCGGCCCGCATCGCCTCGACGGTGCGCTGGATGACGCGGCCGACGCCGGTCTCGCCGACGAACATGTGATGCGCCTCTTCAGTCAACATAAAGCGGCAGGTGCGCGACAGCGGATCGAAGCCGGACTGCGCGAGGCTGTGCAGCTGCATCTTGCCGTCGCGGTCGGTGAAGTAGGTGAACATGAAGAACGACAGCCAGTCCGGCGTCTTCTCGTTGAAAGCGCCGAGCATGCGCGGAGAGTCCGCATCGCCAGAGCGGCGGCGCAGCAGCTCGTCGGCCTCCTCGCGGCCATCGCGGCCAAAATATTTCTGCAGCAGGTAGACCATCGCCCAGAGGTGACGGCCCTCCTCGACGTTGACCTGGAACAGGTTGCGCATGTCGTAGAGCGACGGCGCGGTCTTGCCGAGATGGCGCTGCTGCTCGACCGAGGCCGGCTCGGTGTCGCCCTGGATCACGATCAGGCGGCGCATCAGCGCGCGATATTCGCCGGGGACCTCCTGCCACGCCGGCTCGCCATAATGCTCGCCGAACGGAATCTTCCGATCCTCTTCCTGCGGCGCCAGCAGGATGCCCCAGCGGTAGTCCGGCATCTTGACGTAGTCGAACTTCGCCCAGCCGCGCGGATCGACCGAATAAGCGGTGCGCAGATACACGAGCGACTGCTGGAAGCCTTCCGGGCCCATGTCGTTCCACCAGTCGACATAGCCGGGATGCCAGCCTTCCAGCGCCTTCAGGACCTGACGGTCCTCGGCGAGATTCACGTTGTTCGGAATCTTGGTCGAGTAGTCGACGTTCATGATGTTCATGTTCATGGCGTGCCTCCCTGAAATCTTCCCGGTGGTCATGCCGGGCCTTGTGCCGGGCATCCACGTCGTTCGTGTCGATGAGCTCATGGATGGCCGGGCCAAGCCCGGCCATGACGGATGATAACTACACGCGCGTCATGTCGTATTGCGGCCGCTCGCCGGTGCCGTAGCGCCGGAGCGCGCCCTCCTCGCCGACCGCGTTGGGGCGCTGGAAGATCCAGTTCTGCCAGGCGGTCAGGCGAGCGAAGATCTTCGATTCCATCGTCTCGGGACCGGCGAAGCGCAGATTAGCCTCGAGGCCGGTGAGACTGTCGGGGGAGAAGCTGGCGCGCTCCTCGAGGAAGACCCGGATCTCGTCCTCCCAGTCGATATCGTCGAGCGCGAAGGTGACGAGGCCGAGCTCCTCGGCCTCATCTGCCTCCAGCGGCTTGCCGACCTGCTCGTGCACGCGCTCGAGCCCGTTGGGATCATCAAGGAAGCGCGACTGCAGCCGGGTCAGACCGTGGCTCATCGGATAGGGACCGAAATTCATCGCCGACAATTCGATGGAAGGCGCCGGGCGGTTGTCGCCCTGGATGGTGCCGATCAGCATGTAGGAGCGGTCGGAGGCGAACACGAGCTCGGCCAAGGTGCCGGCGAAGCACGAGCCGGGCTCGACCAGCGTCACCAGCGTGCGCGACGTGACGTCGATGCGCTTGAGCACGCGCTTCCAATAGTGCCTGATCTCGTTGACCAGCCAATGCGCCTTGTTGGCTTCGAGGAAGGCGTCGTAGGCCAGGACCTGGGAGTTCTCGCCCTGCGACTTGAACACCAGCATTGCGATGCCGAGTTCGTTGATGCGCAGATGCAGGATGGCGTCATCGAGCTCGCGCGCGACCTGCAGCGGCCAGAACGAGGCGCCCTGCCCGATCATGCCGTCGATGTCGGCCGGCGGCGCGGCCTCGGGAGCAGAGACCGTGATGGTGGCGATGCGGGCGGCGCGGTCGATGTCGACATTGACGAAGCCGTAGCGCACGCTGCTGGCGTCAATGATGCGCTTCAGCGGCGTGAGCGCGACACCCTTGCCGCTGCCGTTGCGCTTGGAGGCGGCTGCGAACTCCCTGGCGCGCTCGGCGACCTTGGCGTCGACCTTGGAGTTCGGCGCGATCTCGTCGACGAGACGCCATTGCACGGCGCGCTTGCCCTTGACGCCCTCCTCCGTCGTGCAGAACGCGTCCGCACGGTCGCGGCGCACCTTGCGCTTGTCGACGACGCGCGTCAGGCCGCCGGTGCCGGGCAGCACCGCGAGCAGCGGCACCTCCGGCAGCGACACTGAAGACGAGCCGTCATCGGCGAGGATGATGTGATCGGTGGCGAGCGCGAGCTCATAGCCGCCGCCGGCCGCGGTGCCGTTCACCACGGTGATGAAGCGCTGGCCGGAATTCTCGGATGAATCCTCGAAGCCATTGCGGGTCTCGTTGGTGAACTTGCAAAAGTTCACCTTGTGGGCGTGGGTCGCGCCCGCGAGCATGCGGATGTTGGCGCCGGCGCAGAACACGCGCGGCTTGGCCGAGCGCAGCACCACGACCTTCACTTGCGGGTGCTCGAAGCGCAGCCGCTGCACGGCATCTGCAAGCTCGATGTCGACGCCGAGATCATAGGAATTGAGCTTGAGCTGGTAGCCCTCGAACAGGCCGCCATTCTCGTCGACATCCATGGCGAGCGTCGCCACCTCGCCGTCGATCGAGAGCTTCCAATGTTTGTAGCGGGAGGGATCGGTCTGAAAATCGATGAACGTCTTGCCTCCCGCGAGCACGCGGTCTTCCCCGGCCATGAGTCACCCTTCGTTGGAGTGCTTATCGTTGAGATGCACAATAATTCATGTTATGACTGGCGTCTACCGTTAAATGCCAGAACATGCACTTTGTTTCATGTTTGTGATGCCGGTGACGGCAAGGTGGCTGCGGCGAACTCGGCGATAACGCGCAGGGTCGCCTCGGGCGCCTCGCGATGCGGGGAATGGCCGGTCTTGGGCAGCATCGTCACCTCGACCGGGCAGTAGCACTCCTCCTGGAGGATCTCGACCTGGCGGAGGGTGCCGTACTGGTCATCGACGCCCTGGATCACGGCCACGGGGACGCGGATGTAGGCGAGGTCAGCCGTGATGTCCCAGGTCCGGAACGTCGGATCGAGCCAGGCGCCGTTCCAGCCATGGAACGCATTGTCGACGTCCTTGTGCCAGCGGCCGAGCTTGGTGCGCAGCTCCGTGGTTTCGTAAGTGGTCTTGATCGCGGCGATCGACGACACCGAAACGTCCTCGACGATGACATGCGGCGCGATCAGCACGATACCCTGGAGGCGATGGTCGGCGTGGCTGCCGGCATAGATCGCCGCGATCGAGGCGCCGTCGGAATGGCCGACGAGAAGACCGCGCCGGAAGCCGATCGCGTCGAGCAGCTTCGGCAGCACATCGCGCGCCTCGCGCTGCATGTAGTCGAGCGGCCGCGGCAGCGACACCGGGCTGGAGGCGCCGTAGCCGGCGCGGGAATACGCGAAGACGGAGACGCCCGTGGCCTGTTGGAGCTTGTCCGGGAATTCTCCCCACAGGCCGACCGAGCCCAGCCCTTCATGCAACAGCACGATGCACGGCGCATCTGAGGGCTGCGGCCCGATCAGGCGATATTCGAGCTGGGCAGAGTCGATGGTGAGGAAGCCGTTTGCTTCGAGCGTCATGCGCTGTTCTCTCCTTCGTCATGCCCGGGCTTGACCCGCCTGCGCGGCCGAAGCCGCTTCGACGCGGCGAAGGCCCGGGCATCCACGTCTTTCTTCGTCGCAGGAAGATGGATGGCCGGGTCAAGCCCGGCCATGACGACAACTAAAAGCAGGGCCTACTTACGGGCAGGAAGACCAACTATTGGTTCGCCCCCTCGCGCAGCTTGAAGCGCTGGATCTTGCCGGTTGCGGTTTTCGGCAAGGATTCCACCACCTCGATCCAGCGCGGATATTTCCACGGGCCGATCTTCTGCTTGACGTGTTCCTTCAGTGCCTCGTGCAGGGTCGAGCGATCGACGGTCGGGCGCAGCACGACATAGGCCTTCGGCTTCAGCAGGCCCTCCGGATCGGCTTCCGGCACCACGGCAGCCTCCAGCACGGAGGGATGCGTGATCAGCGCGCTCTCGACCTCGAACGGCGACACCCAGATGCCGGAGACCTTGAACATGTCGTCGGAGCGGCCGCAGAAGGTGTAGCGGCCATCGGCATCGCGAACATATTTGTCGCCGGTGCGCGTCCAATAGCCCTCGAAGGTCGAGCGGGTCTTGTGGCGCTGATTCCAGTAGCCTTCGCCAGCCGAGGGCGCGTGCACCAGCATCTCACCGACCTCGCCGTCCGGAACGCCCTCACCGGCCTCGTTGACAAGACGAACCTGATAGCCCGGCACGGGGCGCCCCGATGAGCCGTATTTGATGTCCCCGGGCACGTTGGACAGGAAGATGTGCAGCAGCTCGGTCGAGCCGACGCCATCGAGAATGTCGACGCCGAACCGCGCCTTCCAGGCATTGCCGACCGATTCCGGCAGCGCCTCGCCGGCCGAAGTGCAGATGCGCAGAGCGCTGCCGGCCTTCTCATGGCGCAGCGACTCATCGTGCAGCATCGCGGCGAACAAGGTCGGCACGCCGTAGAAGATGGTCGGATTGTAGCGGTTGAGGAGCTTGAACATCAGCGCCGGCGTCGGACGCTCGGAATTGAGGATCGTGGTTGCACCGACAGAGAGCGGGAAAGTCAGCGCATTGCCGAGGCCATAGGCGAAGAACAGCTTTGCGGCTGACAGACAGACATCGCTCTCGCGGATGCCGAGCACCTGGCTGGCATAGGTCTCCGCCGTCGCGGCGAGATTGCCGTGCAGATGGCGCACGCCCTTGGGCATGCCGGTCGAGCCCGACGAATACAGCCAGAACGCCGGCTCGTCCTCGTGGGTGGCGACCGTGTCGAACTGATCGCTCTCGCGCGCGAGCTCCTCGGTGAGCAGCTTGTGGCCGAAGGCATTGGCGCCGGAGACCACGACGCAATCGAGATCGGGCATCCGGCCGACAATGTCCTTCACCACCGGATACAGCGCCTCGGACACGAACAGCACGCGGGCGCGGCAGTCGGCCAGCACATAGGCGTATTGCTCCGAGGTCAGCAGCGTGTTGAGCGGCACCGGGACGATGCCCGCGCGCATGGCGCCAAGAAACACCGCGGGGAAATCCACCGTATCGAGCATGATCATCGCCACGCGCTCCTCGCGGCGGACGCCAAGGCGACGCAGCATGTTGGCGACGCGGCAGGTCTGCTGCTGCAAACCGCGATAGGTCAGCTCGGAGACCGTGTCCGTGTAGGCGAGCTTGTCGCCGCGCCCCGCCTCGACATTGCGGTCAAGCAACCACGATACCGCATTGTACGACTTCACGGCATTCTCCCCGGATTTTTGAATTATAATTCATACAAGGCCACCAACATCGCTTGCTGTCAATCCTCCCCGGCATTATGTTTCCTGCTCAAAAGAGTACCTCAGGGATATGACGCCACACAGCGATGCCCCGCGCGACGACGGCCAGTCCGCGGCCGAGACCGATTTCCTCGACCAGCTGGGCCAGCGGGTGCGGCGGATGCGCGGCCTCGCCGGCATGTCTCGCAAGGTGCTGGCCGAGGTCTCCGGGATTTCCGAGCGCTACATCGCCCAGCTCGAGAGCGGCAAGGGCAATGTCTCGATCGTGCTGCTGCGCCGCATCGCCAACGCGATCAACGCGCCGCTCGACGACATCATCCCCGGCGGCGAGCCATCGCCGGACTGGCCGGTCATTCGCGATCTCCTGAAGAAGGCGAGCCCGAGCCAGATCGCCGAGGTCAAGGAGCTGCTTGCCGGCGGCGCATCGGCGCCCCTGCGGCGTTCGTTCTCGGGCATTGCGCTGATCGGCCTGCGCGGTGCCGGCAAGTCGACGCTCGGCAAGATGCTGGCGGAGCGGATCGGCTGGAGCTTCGTCGAGCTGAACAAGGAGATCGAGCGGCAGAACGGGCTTTCGGTTGCCGAGATCATCGCGCTCTACGGCCAGGAAGGCTTTCGCCGCATGGAGCAGGCCGCCCTGGTGCAGCTGCTGGCGCGCAAGGAGGCGATGGTGCTGGCGACCGGCGGCGGCATCGTCTCCGAACCGGTGACCTTCGACCTGATCCTGACCTCGTTCTACACGATCTGGCTGAAGGCCGAGCCGGAGGAGCACATGGGGCGCGTGCGCAAGCAGGGCGACCTCCGCCCGATGGCCGACGACCGCTCGGCGATGGCCGAGCTGCGCAACATCCTCGCCAGCCGCGAGCCGCTGTACGCAAGGGCCAACGCCGTCGTGGATACAGCGGGCCTGTCGGTCGACGCGGCCGCCGCGCGGCTGGGGGAAGCTGTGAAGCCGGTCATCGCCAAAGAGGCCAGGATGTTTGCGCGAGGGTGAACGCGCGCAACGTCAATGCCGGCACATCCCGGCATGCGTTAACCACCGCCGTCATTTTCATACCGCCGATGGTGGCCACACACCCTCCGATTGCTTAATAGATCGTTAAGTGACTGGAGGACGTGTCATGGACAACCGTCGCAACGAGGCCCGCCAACGCGTCTACTATGGCGGCGTTCTGACATTCAACGCCGGCAGCTCGACGCTCGCCTGCATCGTCCGCAATTTCAATAACCGCGGCATCAAGATCGAGCTGGAAGGGAGCGTGCTGCTGCCCGACCGCGTCGACGTCACGATCGAACGGCGCGGATGGTCGCGGCCGGCCCGCATGATCTGGCGCGACGGTGCCGGCGCCGGCCTCGCCTTCGACAAGGAGAGCGAGGTCGTCTCGCTGGAATCGGCTCGCACGCTGCGCGACCGCGAACGCACCAACAAGCGGCTCAAATCCCGCCTCGAACAGATTCTGTCGGGGTACTGACCTGATGTCCGAGGTCTCGCGAGACCGAGACGACCTGCTGCTTGCAGCTCCCGATGCGCCGCAGAGCCCCGCTCGCGCTGCCGAGCGCCGGCCGCGGCTGGCATGGCTGCGGCGCGTCGCCCTCCTGCTCGCCGCTCAATATGTCATCGTGCTGCTGATCGGCGTCGCAGCGGCGTCCACCGTGCGATCCTATGTGCTGCCGGAGGTCGTCGACCGCTTCGAGGCCCTCGCAGCGGCGCTCAAGCGAACGCCGCTGCGGTAAGCTCATTCCATTTCCCGCAGCTCCGCGTAGGTGAGCGGCTTGAGGCTGGCGCCATCGAAATAGACGAAGCGCAACCGGCGGCGGCGGGAGACGAAGTTCGACGGCAGCGGATCGTAGCGGAAGGTGCCGCCGCCGAGATGCGGCGTCAGGCTGCCGACATCGGTCAGCGCGTCGATCTCGACGCGCAGCAGCTTGAGGCTCGTGCCGTCGCGCAGGATCTCGAACGGAACCCGCGCCAGCCGCAGGAAGCTGGTCGGATCCGGCGCGGCGATGAAGCCGTCGACAAAGGCAGCCTCGACCTTGTCGAGATCCGGTTCGGCCGCCGCGGCGGGCTTGGCGCCGTCCGGTTGATGCGGCGTCTGCCACTGTACCGGCGAGCGGCCGCCGTGGGGATGGTTGTGACCGGGACCGTGCGGGGGGTGATCGTGGTCATGGTGGTGATCATGATCATGCGCATGGCCATGATCGTGATGATGATGGCCATGATGGTGGTGATGATGACGCATCGCGAGCCTCAGAAGCTGACCGGCTTGTTGATGATGGACTTGTGGCTGCCGAGCTTGCCGTGGGCGACCATCGAGCCGAGCGCCTCGACGACGACGCGCACGCCGATCAGCGCGGTGATGTCCGAGGTGTCGTAGGGCGGCGAGACCTCGACCACTTCGAGCCCGCACAGGCCCTCGGCGGCGACGAGGCCGAGCAGCTTCAGCGCCTCGCGCGGCAGGAAGCCGCCGGGCTCCGGCCAGCCGGTGCCCGGCACGAAGCCGCAATCGATGGAATCGACGTCGAACGAGATGTAGACCGCGTCGGCATCCTTCCAGGCCAATTCCAGCGCGATCTCGGCGGTCTTCTCCAGGCCGATCTTCTCGATGTCGGCGATGGTCAGCACGTTGGTGTTGCGCTTGCGCGCGACCTCGACGCCCTCGCGCGGCACCTGCCAGCCGCCGATGCCGAGCTGCACCAGATTGGTCGGCGACACGTTCGACAGGTTGGTCGCCCAGTACCAGGGCGTGGTGTGCATGCGCTCGTCGAGATCCTTCTCCTGGATGTCGATGTGGCGGTCGAAATGGATGATGCCGATGCGCTTGTCGGTGCACTGCGCGATGCCGCGAACGCAGGGGAAGCCGATCGAATGGTCGCCGCCGAGCATGATCGGCAGCGCCCCGGACGAGAACACATGCGCGACGCCGCGGCTGATCTGGTCAAAGCTCTTTTCCAGATTGGCGGGGATGGTGAAGACGTCGCCGGCATCGCACAGGGTCATCTGCTCGCGCAGGTCGACGCCGAGCTCGTAATTGTAGGGCGTGTACAGCGCCGAGATGCGGCGAATGCCCTGCGGCCCGAAGCGGGTGCCGGGCCGATAGGTGGTGCCGGAATCGAAGGGGATGCCGATCACCGCGGCGTCGTATTTGCCGACGTCGCGGACGTTCTCGACATACGGCGCCTTCATGAAGGTGTTGATCCCGGCGAAATGCGGCAGCTCGCCGCGCGCAAAGGTCGGGATCTCGCGATCCGTCAGCGTGTCGGCGCCGGGCAAACCCATGTCGAGCGCCCATTGCTTCTCCCTGCGCCAGCCGTTGCTCGGCAGCCTGCCCTCGGCCTCCAGCGCCTGCCAGCCTTGCGTCGCCATCTTGTCGAAGTCCGGATGGTGACGCCGCATGAGCCGGCGCTGCGCGTGCAATCCGGCGCGGTGCGACCGGCGCATGAGTGGAAATGACATGGAGACTCTCCTTCGTTTCTTTCGACGTTTCTTGAACTGACTATTGCGCCGCCTGCAGGCTGGCGCGGATGAATCCGAGCACCGGCACGGCGCTGTCGCGGGTGAGATCGAGGTCGTAGGTGATGCGCGCGCCGAAGCGCTCGGGCGCCTGCGGATCCTTGCGCGGGCGGTCGAGCGCGATCAGCCGGGTGGCGAGGCCGAACGCCTCCTTGATATCGTGGGTGACCATCACGATGGTCATGTTGTGCTCGCGCCACAACGGCTTGATCAGCCCATGCATCTGCGCACGGGTGCCGGGATCGAGCGCGCCAAAGGGCTCGTCGAGCAGCAGCACGCGCGGCTGCTTCGCCAGTGCCTGCGCGATCGCCAGCCGCTGCTGCATGCCGCCGGACAGCGCGCTCGGATATTTGTCGCGATGCTCGGCCAGGCCGACGGCCTCGATCAGCGCGCGGCTCTTCTCCATCGCCTCCTTGCGCGCCGACCCGAACAGCCGCGCCGTGAACGGGCTGCCGGCAAGCTCATAGCCGAGCAGCACGTTGCCGAGCACGGTCAGATGCGGGAACACCGAATAGCGCTGGAACACGATGCCGCGGTCCGGCCCCGGCTCGGCCGGAAACGGCTGTCCATCGAGCAGCACCGCGCCCTGGGTCGGCCTCTCCTGGCCGAGGATCAGGCGCAGGAAGGTGCTCTTGCCTGCACCTGAAGGGCCGACGATCGACAGGAAGGTGCCGGAGGCGATTTCGAGATTGATGCGCTCGAGCACGACCTGGTTGCCATATTCGACCCAGACGTTGCGGAAGGACAGCGTGCTCATCAGCGGCTCCCTCGCGCATAGGCCCAGGGAAAGGCGCGCCGTCCGAACCAGACCAGCGCATAGTCGAAGATGTAGGCGAGCAGCGTGATCCAGACGACGTAAGGCAGGATCACGTCCATCGACAGATAGCGCCGGACCAGGAAGATGCGGTAGCCGAGCCCGACATCGGAGGCGATCGCCTCGGCCGAGATCAGGAACAGGAAAGCGGGCCCGATCATGAGCCGCAGCCCCTGGATCAGGCGTGGCATGATCTGCGGCAGCACGACGCGGATCGCGACCTGCCAGGTCGAGGCGCCCAGGGTCTGCGCCTTGATCAGCTGCTCGCGCGGCATGTTCTGCACCTCGAGCGAGAGGTCGCGCACCAGGGTCGGCGTAACGCCGATGATGATCAGCACCACCTTGGACAGCTCGCCGAGGCCGAACACGATGAACAGAACCGGCAGCACCGCCATCGGCGGGATCATCGACAGTACCGCAATCAGCGTGCCGAAGCCGGCGCCGGCGATCGGAAGCAAGCCGATGGCGAGTCCGAGCACGAGGCCGATGACGGCGGCAATGCCGAGCCCGAGCGCGAGCCGCTGCAGGCTCGCGGCCGTGTCCGACCACAGCACGTAGTCGCCGGAGCGACGATCCGGCTCGGTCGCGAGCCGCTTGGAGGTCGCGACCATCTCCGAGACCGGCGGCAGTAGCTTGTCGTCCGGATTGTCCGCACGCCGCTGCGCCGACCCCACCACGTAGATCAGCGCGATCAGCAGGAACGGCAGCAGCGCCAGCAACAGCCGGCTGCCCCGGTTCGGGACGACGTTCATCGCACGCGTCATGGATGGCTCCCTAACTCCTCATGGTGAGGAGGCGCGCAGCGCCGTCTCGAACCATGAGGCCCACCTCGGCCTCACCCTTCGAGACGCTTGCTGACGCAAGCTCCTCAGGGTGAGGGGTGACACGAGTTGCGCAGCGGACAGACGGCTCAGAGCTTCCCGTCGGCGGCCATCTTCATGAAGGTCGGATCGAAGCGCAGCTTGACATTGCCGGCCGCGCCCAGCGTCTTCGTTGGCGTGGAGATGCCGACCGCGTCCTTCGACTTCACGTTCTCGCCAAGCAGATTGTGGTCGAAGCAGAAGGTGCGCACGAGATCCATGATCTTCGGCAATTCCGGTCCGGTCACGAAGGCGAGCGCATCCTTCGGCTCATAATACATGAACGTGGTCTTGAGCTGGGTCTCGAAACCGGCGAGATCGGTGCCCGACAGCTTGGCCATGGCCTCGCGCGCGGCCTTGCCCTTCTCGCTCTGGTCCTTCATCAGCGCGATGGTCTCGTACCAGATGCCGACCAGCGCCTTGCCGAGCTCGGGATTGTCCTTGAGCGTCGCACTGTTGACGACCATGAGATCCTCGATCTCGCCGGGGATCTTGCTGGAGTCGAACACCAGCGTCGCGCCAGGCTCGGCCTTCACCTCCAGCAGCTGCGGATTCCAGGTGACCACGGCCGTCGTGTCCGGCGACTTCGCGGCGGCGACGATGTCGGCGTCCGAGGTGTTGACCGTCTTGATGTTCTTCTCGGACAGCTTCGCGGTCTCGAGGCCGCGCGCCAGCAGATAATGCGACACCGAGAGCTCGACGAGGTTGACCTTCTGGCCCTTGATGTCGGCCATGGTCTTGCCCTTCTTGAGCACGACGCCGTCATTGCCGTTGGAGTAGTCGCCCATGATGATGGCCGACGTGTCGACGCCGCCGGCAGCGGGGATGGTCAGCGCATCCATGTTGGTGACGGTGACGCCGTCGAACTTGCCGGCGGTATATTGGTTGATCGATTCGACGTAGTCGTTGATCTGCGTGACCTTGATCGTGATGCCGTATTTGTCGGCCCACTTCTTGACGATCCCGGACTCGGCCGCATAGGGCCACGGCATCCAGCCGACATAGATCGTCCAGGCGATGTTGAATTCCTTCTTCTTCTCGGCTGACGCTGATGACAGCGACGCGGTCGCCAGCGTCGATGCCGCGAGCAGGGCAACAAACAGATTTCGCGCTTTGAACATGTCCAGTCCCTCATCGGTTTTCTGACCGCGGACTGGCATGAAGAACCTCGTGCCTGCCAAGCGCGGCCACTGAGGTCTCCCGGGTTTTTATCCCGCCGTGCACCAGGGCTCTCCCCTGGCGGCTGCTCTCGGACCAGCGTTCTCGACCGAGAACCGGAACCCTAGCTGCCAACTCTGAGCAACTGGAAGAGCAATCCGCGTGCCACGGAAAATGCTTGCGATTCAACGGAACAAATCACAGCATATGCTCAAAAAGACGGCATCACGAATTCATCTTAGGCGATGAGGATCGTCGGCGCTCGGCGGCCATTCATCAGTGGCATGAACCGGTGGCCGAGCGCGAACGACCTCATCAGGTCGGCACGTCCGGTGCTGTGTTGGGAGTCTCGTTGTCATGATCAAGTTGTCAGGGATCGCAATGGCAAGCATGCTGGTCGTGAGTCTTGCGTCCGGAGCGGCCATGGCGCAGAGCGCACCGGCAGCGGATGCGCCGGCCCAGCCTGCTCCCGCCGCAACTCCCTCTCCGACGCCAAGTCCCTCCCCTGCCGCGGCGGCACCTGCTCCGGCGCCGGCAGCCACGACCGAAAAGCCGGCCGAGACAAAGCCGGCCGCCGATGCGGCCGCCACGAAAAAGAAGAAGCGTACCAAGACCACCCGGCAGGAAGTCGAAGACTCCCTGCGCAGCGGCAAGGTGCCCTCGCGCTATCGCAGCCGGGTGCCGAAGGAATACCAGAAGTACATCCCGTTCGACCGCTGAGCGCGGAGGCGGCGATGCGCAGATCGGCGGCGCCTAGGTTGGCGGCGTCATCTTGACGATGATTCCGACGATCAGCATGAAGGCGAGACAAAGCGCCGTCTCGAGGTCGGAATGAGCAGACCAGAAGCTGCGCAGACTGGCCGCGGCCTTTTTCGGTGCTTCGATTCGGAGATGAGGCGCACGCATTTGCTCAACCTTTGGTAAAGGGTGAAACAAAGTACTACCCTGAAGAATGATCCCGTCCACGCCGCGCCTCAATGCGAAAAATCGGCGCACGCCAGCACGACTATGAAATCTACGCCCCTCGCGCGACGCGATCTTGATTTGAGTCAATCCGCTTCCACGTCGTCATAGCCGGCAGCGCTCCGCCCTCAGATACCGAGATAACGGTGCTGCAGCTCCGGCTCGGCCATCAGTTGGTCCGATGTGCCGTGCCACACCGTGCGGCCACGCTCGATGATATAGTGGCGGTCGCAGATGCGGGTCAGATGCTCGACATTCTTGTCGATCACCAGGATCGACTGCCCGCGCGATTTCAGCAGCGACAGGCAGTTCCAGATCTCCTCGCGGATCAACGGCGCCAGCCCCTCGGTCGCCTCGTCGAGAATGAGGAGTTTTGGGTTGGTCATCAGCGCCCGGCCGATCGCCAGCATCTGCTGCTCGCCGCCGGAGAGCTGGTTGCCCATGTTGCTGCCGCGTTCGGCGAGCCGCGGAAACAGCGCGTGGATCTTGTCGAGCGTCCAAGGATCGGACGCGCCGAGCCGGTTGGCCGAAGCCGCTACGAGATTCTCGGTGACGGTCAGATTCGGAAAGATCTGCCGTCCCTCCGGCACCAGGCCGACGCCGAGCTGGGCGATCCTGTAGGACGGCAGCTTTCGCGTCTCCTGGCCGCTGAAGCGGATCAGGCCGGCGCGCGCCTGGGTCAGGCCCATGATCGAGCGGATCGTGGTGGTCTTGCCCATGCCGTTGCGGCCCATCAGCGAGACCATCTCGCCGGGACGGATCGCCAGCGACAGGCCGAACAAGACCTGACTCAGGCCGTAACAGGTCTCGATGCCGTCGACCTCGAGCAGCATGGCGCTTGTCCCCAGATCAACCATGGCCGACCACCACATGCTGATCGCCGAGATAGGCACGCTTGACCTCCTCGTTCTGCCGGATCTCGTCCGGCTTGCCCGAGGCGATGATGCGGCCATAGACCAGCACCGAGATGCGGTCGGCGAGCGCGAACACCGCCTCCATATCGTGCTCGACCAGCACGATCGAGACCTCGTCGCGCAGCTCATTGAGCAGCTTCACCATGCGCTGCGACTCGGTCACCCCCAAGCCGGCCATCGGCTCATCGAGCAGCAGGAGCTGCGGCTTGGTCGCGAGCGCGACCGCGAGCTCCAGCTCGCGCTGCTCGCCATGGCTGAGCTTCGAGACCAGCACGTCGGCGCGATGGCCGAGACCGACGCGCTCCAGCGCGGCGTGCGCGGCGGCGCGCAGCGGCTTGTCCTTGCGCGCGGCTGCGAAGAAACGGAACGAGTGCTTGCCGTCATGGGCTTGCGCCGCCAGCGCGACATTGTCGGCCGCGGTGAAGTCGGTCAGCAGCGAGGTGATCTGGAACGAACGCGCCAGCCCCAGTGCGCTGCGCTTATAGGCGGGGAAATGCGAGATGTCGCGGCCGCCTAAGAAAATGCGCCCCGCATGCGGCGCCAGGTGGCCGGTGAGCTGGCTGATCAGCGTGGTCTTGCCGGCGCCGTTCGGCCCGATGATGGCGTGGATCTCGCCCTTGGCAACGTCCAGGCAGACATGATCGGTGGCGACGATGCCGCCGAACCGGCGCACGAGATTGTCGACGCGAAGCAGCGACTCAGCCACGGTTCAACCTCCCGAGCATGCCCATGATGCCGCCGCGGCCGAACAGCACGATCAGGAGCAGCAGCGGCCCCATGATCAACGCCCAATATTCGGTGATCTGCGACAGCACCTCTTCCAGCACCAGGAACACCACCGCGCCGACGACCGGCCCCATCAGGGTGCCCATGCCGCCGAGGATGACCATCACCATGAGATCGCCGGAGCGGGTCCAGTACATCACGGCAGGGCTGACGAAATCGGTATTGTTGGCAAGCAGCGCACCGGACAGGCCGCACAGCATGCCGGCGATGACGAAGCACGCCAGCTTGTACCGCTTCGACGGGAAGCCGATCGCCTGCATGCGCTGCTCGTTGGAGCGCAGGCCCTGCAGCACGAGGCCGAAGCGCGAATTGACGATGCGCCAGATCAGCACCACGACGGCAAGCAGGCAGCACAGGCAGAGATAATAGAACTGCACGCGGTTGCCGAGGTTGATCAGGCCACCGAAATCGCTGCGCTTGTAGACGGTGAGCCCATCATCCCCGCCGTAACGGGCGAGGCCGGACGCGACGTAGTAGGCCATCTGCGCAAAAGCCAGCGTGATCATGATGAAATAGACGCCGCGGGTGCGCAGGGAAAGCGCACCGATCACCAGCGCATAGAGCGCCGACACCGCGATCGCCACCGCGAACTGCGCCCAGCCGGAGCCGATGCCTTCCTGCGCCAGGATGCCGACGGCGTAGCCGCCGATGCCGAGATAGGCGGCATGGCCGAAGCTCATCATGCCGCCATAGCCCATGATGAGGTTGAGGCTGACGGCCGCCAGCGCCAGGATCACGATGCGGGTGAACAGCGTGAGGATGAAAATGTTGCCGGAGAGGTTGGAATAGACCGGCAGCAGCACCAGGCCGGCCACGACGAGTGCGGCCACGAGGCTTGAGACGTTGAGCTGTGATTTCATCTGCGGTTGGCCGGAAACAGACCTTCAGGCCGCGCCACCAGCACGATCGCCATCAGGAGATAGATCAGCATCGACGACATCGCCGGCGCCGCCGTGGACGCCGCCGCCGAGTTCAGCACCTGGCGCAACAGGTTTGGCAGGAAGGCGCGGCCCATCGTGTCGATCAGGCCGATCATGATCGCGGCGATGAAGGCGCCGCGGATCGAGCCGATGCCGCCGATCACGATCACGACGAAGGCAAGGATCAGGATGTTCTCGCCCATGCCGATCTGCACGGTCAGGATCGGCGCCTGCATCAGCCCGGCGAGGCCCGCGAGCGCGGCGCCGAGGCCGAACACCAGCGTATAGAGCAGCTTGATGTTGATGCCGAGCGCACCGATCATCTCGCGGTTGGAGGCGCCGGCGCGGATCAGCATGCCGATCCGCGTCCGCATCACCCCGAGATAGAGCAGCAGCGCCACCAGGAGCGCCACGACGATGATGGCGAGCCGATAGGCGGGATATTGGATGCCGGGCAGGATCGTGACCGGGAAGGCGAGCCAGGATGGCAGCGGCAGCGCCAGTCCCGCCGGGCCCCAAATCAGCCGGACGGCCTCGTTGAAGAAGAGGATCAGGCCGAACGTCGCGAGCACATGGTCAAGGTGATCGCGCCCATAGAGATGGCGCAGTGCCGTGAATTCGAGCACGATGCCGAGCAGAAGCGTGGCTCCGAGCGCCATGACGGCGCCGAGCACGAAGCTGCCGGTCCAGGCCACGAAGGTCGCCGCGAAATAGGCGCCCATCATGTAGAGCGAGCCGTGGGCCAGGTTCACGAAGTCCATGATGCCGAACACCAGCGTCAGGCCGGCGGCCAGCAGGAACAGCAGCAGTCCGAACTGCAGCCCGTTCAGGAATTGTTCGACGACGAGAAGCATGCCCCTCACTTCACGCTCAAAAAGACGGCGGCAGAACCCGTTCCAGGCGCTGCCGCCATGTCCGTCCCGATCTTAGGCCGGGGATGTTTTAAGCTTCAAGCAAATTCCAGGCCTGTTTCGTCCCTGGCTCGGAATTCTTTTCGCTCACTTCATCGGGCACTTGTCGTGGAAGCGGTCCTGATCGTTCTCGACGATGGTGGCGACCGTCTTCAGCGAGAGCTGGCCGTCGGTGTCCTTGACCACGTCCTGCAGGTAGAAGTTCTGGATCGGGATGTGGTTGTTGCCGAATTTGAAGGAGCCGCGCAGCGACTTGAAGTTGGCCTTCTCCATCTCGGCCTTCATCGCGTCCTTCTTGGACGTGTCGCCCTTGACCGCAACCACGGCGCTGTTGATCAGCTGGGCCGCGTCATAGGCCTGGGCGCCGTAATAGGTCGGACGCAGGCCGGTGTATTTCTTGCGGTAGTCGGCGACGAACTTCTTGTTCTGCTCGTTCGGCAGGTCGTTGACCCATTCCTGGGCGCCGGGCACGCCGATCGCATTGTCCTTCTGCAGCGGCAGCGACAATTCGTCGACGGTGAAGGCGGTGTAGAGCGGCATCTTCTCCTTGAGCCCGGCCTGCGCGTATTGATTGAGGAACTGCACGCCGGCCGCACCTGGATAGAACACGAAGATCGACTCGGCGCCGGAGGCGCGCGCCTTGGAGAGCTCGGCGGAGAAGTCGAGCTGGCTCGGCCACACCGTGTATTCCTCGCCGACGACCTGGCCCTTGAAGGTGCTCTTCACGCCGGCCAGCATGTCCTTGCCGGCGGCATAGTTCGGGCCGATCAGGAACACCGACTTGACGCCCTTCTGGTTCATGTAGAGGCCCATCGCGGCGGGCGTCTGGTCGTTCTGCCAGGAGGTCGAGAACACGTAAGGCGAGCACAATTCGCCGGCGAGCTGCGACGGGCCGGCATTGGCCGAGATCAGGAAGGTCTGGGAATCCACCGCGGTCTTGAGCGAGGCCAGGAGCACGTTCGACCAGATGTAGCCGACGATGAAGTCGACCTTGTCGGACTGCACCAGCTTCTCGGTCTTCTGCTTGCCGACGTCAGGCTTCTGCTGGTCGTCCTCGTAGATCACCTCGACCGGCTTGCCGTCGATCTTACGGCCGAGATGGTCGAGCGCGAGCTCGAATGAATTGCGCATATCGTTGCCGATCACAGCCGTTGGACCGCTGAACGTCGAGACGAATCCGATCTTGATGGTGTCGCCGGCAAAGGCCGTGCTCGAAAACAGCAGCGCCGCGGCGCCCGCCAGCCAGAAGCTCTTCATGGTCTTCCCTCCCCTCAAACAAATTCGTTCTTATCGTTGTTTCGTCGCCGCCACGCAGCAGCACGACCCGCGGCGGCGTTTCGCCGCAGCATCCGTCGCACGGCGCTCATCCTGCGCGCGATCGGCCCATGCACCATAATTCCCGGAAACGGGCAAAGGCAAGAACTATAGTGCTTGTTAAGGATACTGCAGCACAGCAGAAGCCGGCCGCGTCAGCACGACACGGACGGCTGGGATGCTCGGCATGGCACCCGCAAAGAGCGTCACTTCACCAGCGCGCAACCACCTTCAGCGATCGGACGAAACGCCTGCTCGGCCGGGATCGTCGAGACCAGACGATAGTAGTCGTACGGATATTTCGACTCCTCCGGCTTCTTCACCTCGAACAGATACATCGGATGCACCACGCGGCCGTCGGCGCGGATCATGGTGTCGCCAAACAGCTTGTCCTTGCCCTTCACCGTCTTCATCTGCGGAACGACGTCCTTGGCATCGTCGCTGCCGGTGGCCGCGACCGCATTGAGGTAGGCAAGCGTCGAGGCATAGACGCCGGCCTGGTTGCCGCTCGGCATCTTGCCGTTCATGCCGGGGCGCGCCGCGAAGCGCTTGGCGAAGGCGCGGGTGTCGTCGTCCATGTCCCAGTAGAACGCTTCGAGCAGTTGCAGGCCCTGCGCCGCCTTCAAGCCCATGCCGTGGATGTCGTTGATGAAGAGCAGGAACGCGACCAGCGACTGGCCGCCCTGCTGGATGCCGAACTCGGACGCCTGCTTGACGGCGTTGATGGTGTCGCCGCCGGCGTTCGCCAATCCGATGACTTTCGCCTTGGAGCCCTGCGCCTGCAGCAGGAACGAGGCGAAGTCCGTCGTACCGAGCGGATGCTTCGCCGAGCCCAGCACCTTGCCGCCGTGCTTCTCGATGTAGTTGGTGGCCTCCGCCTCGATGCCCTGGCCGAGCGCGTAGTTGACCGTGATGAAGTACCAGTCCTTGCCGCCACGGCCCATCATCGCGGCCGCCGTGGTGTTGCCGGTCGCCCAGGCGTCGTTGACCCACTGGATGGTGTTGGGCGAGCACGCCTTGCCGGTGAGATCGGAGCTTGCGGTCGACGAGGCCAGGAAAGTCATGCGGCTGTTGCGCAGCAGCTCGTTGACCGTGAGGCCGACGGCCGAGTTGGGCACGTCGACGACGGCATCGACCTTGTCGACATCGAGCCATTTCCGCGTGATCGCCGAGCCGACATCGGCCTTGTTCTGGTGATCGGCATAGACGATCTCGACCTTGATGCCTTTGCCGCCGCCGTTGAAATCCTCCGCCGCCATGCGCGCGGCCTCGACCGAGCCCATGCCGTTGGTGTCCTGGAAGATGCCGGAGATGTCGTTGAGCACGCCCACGCGCACAACGTTGTCCGATATCTCGCCGGCGGATGCTCCGGCAGAGACGCCCAATGACGCGGCCAGCGCGAGCGCACAGGTCCTGAGTTGCTTCATGTGTTCCTTCCCCATGTGTTGCTTGTTCTGATTGTTGTCGAAGCCGTCAGCTCTGCTTGTCCGGGATACGCACGACCAGACCGGCCAGCGCCGGCTGCACCTTGATCTGGCAGGACAGCCGGCTGTTCGGCAGCCGCTCCGCCGCCGTGCCATCGAGCAGCGCATCCTCGTCGTCGGAGACCGGATCGAGCCTCGCTGTCCAGGCGTCGTCGACATAGACGTGGCAGGTGGCGCAGACGGCGTTGCCGCCGCATTCGGCGACGATGCCATCGATGCCGTGGGTCAGTGCTGCGAGCATCACGCTGGCGCCGTCCTCGGCCTCCACGCTTTCGCAGCGGTTGTCGGGATGAATGAAAGTGATCGTCGTCATGGCATGACTCAGGCTGGAGTGCAGGCTGGGGTGAAGGTCACCGGCAGGCTCTCCAGCCCGCGCAGCGTGTTGTTGTAGCGGCGCGTCGGCTGACCGCTCATCGTGATGCTCCCGACCTTGCGCGCAAGCGCCGTCAGCACCGCCTCGCCTTCGAGGCGCGCAACCAACTGACCGACGCACATGTGGATGCCCGAGCCGAAGCCCACGTGACCTGAGACTTTTCGAGTGACGTCGTAGCTGTCCGGCTGCTCCCAGCGGCGGGGATCGCGATTGGCGGCACCTAAGAACATCAGCACCTTCTCGCCTTCGGGAATGACGACACCGCCAAGCTCGACGTCCCGCGTGGTGGTGCGGAAGAAGGTCTGCACCGGGCTTTCGAAGCGCACGGCCTCCTCGAACGCGTTGCGCGCCAGCGACGGATCGGCGCGCAGCCGCGCCCATTGGTCTGGAAAGCGGGCAAGACAATAGACCGCGGCGCCGATGCCATAGACCGTGGTGTCGAGGCCGGCCGACAGCAGCGAGCGCACGAGCAATGGCGCCTCGGCCGGCGTGATCTCACCGGTGTCACTGAAGGCATGGATGCAGGCGCCGAAGCCGCCGGGCGTGAGATTGTCGCGCTGGCACTGCTCCGTGACATAGGCCTGGTGCGGCGCCGAGCGCTCGATCGCCTGCTGTCGCAGCTCATTCGGCGGACCGAAGGCGTTGAACACCAGGCTCGCATAGGGAATGAGATGCTCGCGCCCCTCCGGCTTCAGCCCAAGCGCATCGGGGAACACCGACAGCGGATAGCCCTCCGCGAGATCCGGAATCGCGTCGAACGAGCTCCGGCCTACGAGCTCGTCGATCTTGGCCTCGGCCGCCGCCATGAAGCCGTCGCGCAGCCGCTTCATGACGGCCGGCGACAGCACCTTGCTCAGCACGGCGCGGGTGCGCGTATGCGCTGGCGGATCCGCCTCGAGGATCAGGCTCGGCGGCCGCCACGGCTTTTCCTTGGCGAAGTCGCTCAGGCCCACGCCGCGGCTGGAGCAGAACGTCTGGGGATCGTTGAGGACGGCGTAGACCTCGGCATAGCGGGCGACGCCGTAGACGTTCCATGCGTCCAGATGAACGACGGGGCCGGCCTCGCGCATCTCCTGATGCGCCGGATAGGGATCGTCGAAGAATTCATGCGAGAACGGGTCGATGGCGAGGTGCGGGATCGCCGGCGCCCCGCCGGCAGCGGGGGAAAGACCTGTTGGGTTCATGCGGAGCTCCCGAAGTTTGGCCTTGTCATGCGGCTTTTCCTATCCGTATGAGTGGCGATGCATAGACGCTGGGGATCATGAGCGAGAAATCCGGGACGCCGCGCAAAGCACCGCCGCGCGAGCCTGAGGGGCACGGCCTCACGCTCGATCTCGACCGCTATGTGCCGGCCTTCATCACCTTCATCGCCAACAAGCTGTCGAACAGCGCCACCGCGTTCTATCAGGGCAATTTCGGCGTCAACGTCACCGAATGGCGGATCATGTCGCTGCTGGCGATCGAGCCGGGCATCCCGGCCTCGCGCATCTGCAGCGTGATCGGCTTCGACAAGGGGCCGGTCAGCCGCACCCTGGCGCTGATGAAGGGCCGCGGCCTGATCGCGATCCGCAACGATCCGGCGGATGGCCGTAGCCATTCGATTTCGTTGACGGCCAAGGGCCGCGCGACGCACGACAAGGTCATCGTCGCCGCGCTGGAACGCGAGCGGCGTCTGCTCGCCTGTCTCGACAAGGATGAGCGGGAAGTCCTGATCACCCTGCTGCGCCGGATCCACGACAATCTCGACGCCGTCACGGGCGCGAGCTGAGCCACGTCGGCGGCCACCGCCGAGCGGCCGCCCTGTCCGCTGCGGCAATCTGTTGGCGCGCGCGCAAGCGGCCGCGCCTGCGTCGAGCAGGCTGCGCATCACGTTCCCGTCCCTTCTTCAAGACGCGGATCATTCCGCGCCTCATTGCTGATCGGGTCGATCGTTCCACAGATTAGTTGCTTTAGCAACGATATATTTTCGGCCGCGCGGGATGTCGCAGCGCGAAAGCGCCGTCGCACGCGATCGATGCAATTCTAATTATCGGCGAAGGCGGGCGGCAATTTCAGCCTGATATGCCATGTCGGCCGCGCCCTCGATTGCGGCTCGGCCTGCGGGGAGTGGCGGATGTTGGGGTTCATTTTCGGTTTCAATGCGCGTCTCGGCCGTCTGCAATATTTTCTCGCCTCGCTCGGTCTTGCGCTGGTTTCGGTGGTCCTGATCGTGGTTGTGGCCGTCGGCCTTGCCGCGCTCGCCCCGCAGACGTCGGCGCTGACGGTGAGCTTGCCGATCATGGTGCTGATTGGCCTTTGCCTGGTCGCGAATCTGATGCTGCAGGCGATGCGCTTCCGCGACATCGGCTGGGACCCGGTCTGCGTGATCCCGGCCTGGATCGCCGTCATGGTGCTGGACTACGTGATCGCCGGCCGGTTTCCCGAATACGCGGCGACATCATCGCACCACGGCACGTGGGTTGGCGCGCTGATCAATCTCGGCCTGAGCGTTGCACTGCTGTTCTTCCCCAGCGGGGCTGACGACGTTCCATCGTCGGGAACCACCGTGAGCCGCCCGCCGTCTGCATCGTTCCGGACAGCCCGAGGCGCCGGCTCGGCCACCGAGGCACGGCTCGCGCGCATCACCGGCGGGGAGGCCGAGCGGCGCGGGTACTAGGTGGCGCCGGCGCCCAACCTGCCCATCAATTAGGCAAATCGCCTTCGGCAACCGTGTCCGATCGCCCAACGGCTTGTCGGACGGCATACCAACTCACTGACTTTCAAGATTTTTCCCTTGTCGGGCCCGCATCCCGGCCGTGTACACAATGGCACATGGCTTGCTACGTTCGCAGCAGGATTGGCGAAGCGGAGCGCAATGGAATGGCAGGCCAGAGTTGGGGCTCGGACGAGACGCGGAGCGCCGCGTGACCGAGACCATTGCCGAGATCGTCGCCGCCCATCGCGCCGGCCTGACAAAGCCAAGCGACACGATCGCGCGCTGTTACGCCCGGATTCGCGCGCACAACGACCCCGCCATCTTCATCAGCCTGCGCGGCGAGAAGGACGCGCTCGCGGAGGCCGAAGCCCTCGCCGACAAGGACAGATCGCTGCCGCTCTACGGCGTGCCCGTCGCGGTGAAGGACAACATCGACGTGGCGGGGCTGCCGACCACCGCCGCCTGCCCGGCCTTCGCGTACACGCCATCTCGCGATTCCACCGCGGTGGGGCGGCTGCGCGCGGCCGGCGCGATCATCGTCGGCAAGACCAATCTCGACCAGTTCGCCACCGGCCTCGTCGGCGTGCGCTCGCCCTATGGCATTCCGAAGAACCCGGTGCGCGCCGACCTCGTGCCGGGCGGATCGAGCTCCGGCTCTGCCGTGGCCGTCTCGGCCGGTCTCGTGCCGCTGTCGCTCGGGACGGATACGGCCGGCTCGGGCCGCGTGCCGGCGATGCTCAACAACATCGTCGGGCTGAAGCCGAGTCTGGGCATGATCTCGACCACGGGCCTGGTGCCGGCGTGCCGCACGCTCGACTGCATCTCGGTGTTCTCGCTCACGGTCGACGACGCGGTCGCGGCGCTGTCGGTGATGGCAGCGCCCGATCCGCTCGATCCGTTTTCGCGCGACCGCCCCGTGGCCGCTGTGACGGCCTTTCCGAAGGGCGTGAAGCTCGGCATTCCCCGTTCGGGCCAGTTGATCTTCTTCGGCGACAAGGCCGCCGAAGCAGCCTATGCCTCCGCGGCCGCACGCTTCGCCAAGCTCGGCGCCGAGCTCGTCGAATTCGACCTCGAGCCGTTCTATGAGACCGCGCGGCTGCTTTACGAAGGCCCGTGGGTTGCCGAGCGCTATCTCGTGATCCGCGATCTTCTCGCCTCCGATCCCGACGCGATCCATCCGGTGACGCGCGAGATCACCATCGGCGGCGCGCGCGGCAGCGCGGCCGACACGTTTGCCGCGCTGTATCGTCTGCAGGGGCTGCGGAAGGTGGCGGAGCGCACGTTCGCAGACGTCGACGCGCTAGTGCTGCCGACGGCGCCGACCGCCTACACCACCGCGGACGTGCTCGCCAACCCGATCGAGCTCAACAGCCGGCTCGGCACCTACACCAATTTCGTCAACCTGCTCGATCTTTGCGGGCTCGCCGTGCCTGCCGCCATGCGCAGCGACGGCATTCCGTTCGGCGTCACGCTGCTCGCGCCGGCCGGGCGCGATGCGGCGCTCGCCAGCCTCGGCCGCGCCTTTCATGCCGACACGGCGCTGCCGGTCGGCGCCAAGTCGATCCCGCTGCCGCCGCTCGCGCCTGTGTCACCGTCACTGCATGGCGACGAGATCGCCATCGTCGTCGTCGGCGCGCATCTCTCGGGCATGGCGTTGAACCACGAACTGACCAGCCTCGGCGGGCGTCTGCTCGAGGCGACGACCACCGCGCCGGACTACAAGCTCTATGCGCTGTCGACCACGCCGCCCAAGCCCGGCATGCTGCGCATCGACGATGGCAAGGGCAGCGCCATGGCGGTCGAGATCTGGGCGCTGTCGGCCGCCGGCTTCGGCCAATTCGTCAACCTGATCCCGCCGCCACTGTCGATCGGCACCATCCGGCTGGCGGATGGCCGCACCGCCAAAGGATTCCTCGTCGAGCCCGCCGCGCTCGGTGGTGCGCGCGACATCTCCGAGTTCGGCGGCTGGCGCGCGTATATGGCGCAGAAGGACTGACGGCTCCACGCGCAAAATCGTAGGGTGGGCAAAGGCGCGTTCACACGCTCTCGCCGAGCGAGATAGCAGCGGCGCCGTGCCCACCATGCCGCTGGTGATCAGCTCGCCGTGGGACGGTGGGCACGCTGCCGCCGAACGGCGGCTGCTTTGCCCACCCTACCGCTCGAACGAAAACCTACACCGACACCGCGTAGATCTCGTACTCGCCGCGCACCAGCTCGATATGGGCGCGCATCGCGTTCGCCGCGCCGGCCTTGTCGCCGCGCAGGATGGCGACGACAACGCGGTCGTGCTCGGCATGCGACTTGGCAAGGCGGCCGAGATTGCGGAACTGAGCGCGGCGGAACGGCTGCACCCGCACCCGCGTCGCCAGGGTGATCTCGGCGATGTAGGCATTGTGCGCGCCGGCATAGATCGCGTTGTGGAAGCGCTCGTTCACCTCGTGGAAGCGCTCGGGATTGCCGGCGTGGCTGAGATTGCGCAGCTCCTCGTGGATGGCTTCCAGCCGCTGCCGCTCGACTGGCGTCATGCGCTGCGCCGCGAGACCGGCGCACAGGCCCTCGAGCTCGGCCATCGCCTCGAACATGCCGGTGAGGCGGTCGGCCGAGGGCCGCGCCACGACGGCGCCGCGATGCGCACGCGCCTCGATCAGCCCCGACGTCGCCAATTGACGCAGCGCCTCGCGCACCGGCGTGCGCGAGACGTTGAAGCGCTTGGCGATCTCGGTCTCGTCCAGCGGCGCCCCCGGCGCCAGCGCGCCGCGCACGATATCGTCGGCGAGTTGCAGGCGCAGCTCCTCCGCGCGCGTGATCTTCGCGACCGCGGGCGGCGCGCGGTCGATGCGCTTGATCTCGGACTCGCGGGCGGGCCGCTGGCGCGTTCGCGGCGGTAGATCGTCCAGGCTCATCTTCAGCCGCCCTTTGCTTCGTCGATGATGCTGACATGGGCGGCGACGATCTTCCAGCCTTCCGGAAACCGGACCCAGGTCTGCATCTGGCGTCCGACCTTGCCGGGCGCGGTGTCACGATAGAACAGCGTCGAGGCGACCGCGGCGTCACGGCCGTAGGTGGTGATCACGGTGCGCGCGGTCCGCCGCATCAGTCCAGCCGGCGAGCGCGCGGCGCGAAACGCCGCGATCTCGCTGTAGCCGTAGAGGTTCTCGCCGATGCCGTAGCGCAGCGTGCGGGAGTCCTGCTTGAACAGCTCGTCGAGCACGGCGACGTCGTTGCGGACCAGCGCCTGTTCGTAGCGCTGGAACTGCGCGCTGACTTCCGCGACGACGTCAGGCAGATCGACTTCCATTCTCCAGAACTCCTCTCGGGGCCGGCGCAGCGGCGACGCCAAGCTGTTGCAAGGCGTGGGCCACACGCAATGCGACATGTTCGCACCAGGGCGCCGCGATGATCTGCACGCCGATGGGCATCGGCTCGAGCGGAATCGGAACGGCGACGACGGGGAGCCCGATGAACGAGATCGGCTGCGTGTGAATGCCGATATTGGCGCGCACCGGCAGCTCGACGCCGTCGAGCACGAAGGTCGCCTGCCCGAGCCTGGGCGCAACGCAGGGCGTTGCGGGCGCGATCAGCACGTCGACAGACTTGAAGAGTTCGAGCACCTTGCCGCGATACCAGCGGCGGAATTTCTGCGCGCGGTCCACCATCGGCGCCGGAATCATCGCACCCGCAATCAGGCGGTCGCGCACCGCCGGATCGAAATCACCCGCGCGCGTGCGCAGCCGGTCGAGATGCAGCGAGGCGCCCTCGGTGGTGCTGATGACATAAGCCGCGGCGCGGGCGCGCGCCGCTTCGGGCACCTCGACCACCTCGGTGACCTCTAGCGCAGCCGCGACACGAGCGACCGCTTCGGCGGCTTCAGGAAACAGATTCGTCTGGAAGTGCCCTCCGGCAAGGGCGATGCGCAGACTGCCGATGCCTTGCGAGAGCTGGCCGGAGACCGGCTCCGGCGCACGCGCGGTGCACGCGGCGTCGTCCGCATCTGGCCCCTGCATCACGTCATAGGCGAGCGCGAGATCCTCGACCGAGCGTGCGAACGGACCGAGATGATCCAGGCTCATGACGAACGGAAACGAGCGCGCCCGCGACAGCCGGCCGTAGGTCGGCTTGAGGCCGAAGATGCCGCAGAACGACGACGGCACGCGGATCGAGCCGTTGGTATCGGAGCCGAGCGCAATCGGCACCAGGCCGCCGCCGACAGCGCTGCCCGAGCCGCCGGACGAACCGCCGCTCATCCGCGTCGGATCGTGCGGATTGCGCGACGGACCGTCATGGACGTTCTCGCCGGTGAAGTCGTAGGCGTATTCGCCCATGTTGAGCGCACCGACCAGGACGGCGCCGGCGGCTTCCATGCGCGCGATCAGCGTCGCATCGCGTGTCGCCGGGGTGCGATCGCGGTTGATCCTGGAGCCGGCGCGGGTCGGCAGCCCCTCGACATCGAACAGGTTCTTCACCGCGAACGGCACGCCGGCGAGCGGACCAATCGGCTTCCCGGCCGCAATGTCAGCATCCACGGCGCGGGCCTTCGCGAGCGCCCGCTCGGCGGTGACGTCGGTAAACGAATTGAGCACACCATCGCGGGCCATGATCCGCGCCAGCGCGGCGTCGGTCGCCTCGACGGCGGTGAGCTTGCCGGCGGCGACCGCGGCGGCGACGGCGCTCGCGGTCATCTCGGGAGAACTAAGCGGTGAAGACACTGGCAGGCTCGGCTTCGTCGGGCAGGGAGAATTCGTCGACCAGCTTCGCCATCCTCAGCGAGACCTCGAGATTGGCCCGGATCGCCGGGCGCCACGCGTCCTGGATCGGCAGGGCCAATGCACGCCCGACTGCGTCGATGTAGTCGTCCAATGGCTCCGCCATCAGCTTTTCCCTTCAAGCTTTCACGCTCAATGCGCCGGCAATGGCGGGTGCGGAATCGCCGTCAACAACTCCCGCGTATAGGCATCCTGCGGATCACCTAGCACACGTTCGGAGGTGCCTTCCTCGACGATTCGACCCGACCGCATCACGATCACACGATCGCACAACAGCCGCACGACATTCAAATCATGGGAGACGAACAGATAGCTCATACCTAACTGCTGCTTGAGGTCCTGCAGCAGATTGAGCACGACCGCCTGCACGGAGACGTCGAGCGCCGCCGTGGGCTCGTCGAGGATGACGAGCTTCGGGTGCAGTGCGATGGCGCGCGCGATGCCGACGCGGGCCTTTTGGCCGCCGGACAATTGATGCGGGAAGCGGTCGAGCAGGTTGAGCGGCAGACCGACCATGGTCGCGAGCTCCTCGCAGCGCGCACGAAGCGCGTCGCGGCCCCTGATATCGCCGAGCTGCAGGACTGGATCGGCGATGGCGCGCGCTGCGGTGAAGCGCGGGTTGAGGCTATCGGTCGGATCCTGGAACACCATCTGGATCCGGCTGCGCAGCGGCAGCCGGGCAAACGCCTGCGGCAGGATGTTGCCGATCTCCTCACCATCGAAGCTGATGCGGCCCGACGTCTGGTCGAGCAGCCGCATCACCATCATCGACGTGGTCGATTTGCCGCAGCCGGATTCGCCGACCAGGCCAACGCTCTCGCCATGACCGACCGTGAAGCTGATGCCGTCGACCGCGCGGAACACCTCCGGCTCGACCGCCGGCCTCCGTCCGAACAGCTTTGACAGTGTCGCGGTAGCGCCCTGGCGCGGATATTCCTTGACCAGTTTGTCGACGAGCAGGAGCGGCCGAACGCTACCCGCACTCCGCTCGCCCTCCCCACTCCGCTCGTCACCCCCGGGCTTGCCCCGGGGGTCCATCGCCTGGAGCGAGTCCTGCGAAGTGGGATGGATGGCCGGGTCAAGCCCGGCCATGACGGAGAGAGTATTAGGCGCCGCCAGCGCCTCCTCCTCCGGCAGCAGATCCCGCAGCGACACGCCGAGGCGCGGCGTCGCGCGCATCAGCTTGCGCGTGTAGGGATGCTGCGGGTTGGCGAAGATGTCGGCGGCCTTGGCGGTCTCGACCACCCGGCCCTTCTCCATCACCACCACGCGATCGCAATAGGCCGCGGCGAGACCGAGATCATGCGTGATCAGGATCGTCGACATGCCCCGGCTCTTGGTGAGCTCGACGACCAGGTCCATCACCGCCTTCTGCGTGGTGACGTCGAGGCCGGTGGTCGGCTCGTCGGCGATCAGGAGCTGCGGGTTGCAGGCCAGCGCCAGCGCGATGACGACGCGCTGGCACATGCCGCCGGACAATTCGAACGGATAGGCGTGGTAGCGCTCGCGCGGGCGCGCGATCTTGACCTGCTCGAGCGCAGCTATGGCCTTCTCGGCGCGATCGGTTGCGGCCGCCTGGGCGTGCTGTTTCAGCACGTCCTCGATCTGCTGGCCCACCTTGCGGATCGGGTTGAGGGCCGCGCGCGGGTTCTGAAAGATCATCGAGATCTCGCGCCCGCGCAGATCGCGCATCGCGCTCTCCTCCGCCGCCTTGACGTCGACGCCGGAGAACGTCACCGCTCCCTCGGCAATGCGCCCGGCGCGATCGAGGATGCGCATCACCGCATAGGACGTCACCGACTTGCCCGAGCCGGACTCGCCGACGATCGCGAGCGTCTCGCCCTTGGCGACGGAGATATCGACATGCTGCACCGCCTTGACGACGCCGCGCCGGGTGGAGAATTCGACCGTGAGATCGCGAACGTCGAGCAGCGGCTGGGCGGTCATGTGTGGCTCCGCGTATTCCCATCGTCATGCGCGGGCTTGACCCGCGCATCCATCAGACCGACGAAGTCTCGCTTGAGGGGATGGATTGCCGGGTCAAGCCCGGCAGTGACGGAGTTTTGTTGGGACACCCTCATCCCATTACGTCCTGCGCTGCGGATCGACGATGTCGCGCAGGCCATCGCCGAGCAGATTGAAGCAGAACACCGCGATCATCAGCGCGAGACCCGGAAACAGCGCGATCCACCATTCGCCCGACACCATGAACGAGGCACCCTCTGCGACCATGATGCCCCATTCCGCCGTCGGCGGCCGCACACCGAGGCCGATGAAGGACAGGCCGGCGGCATTGAGGATGGCGTAGCCCATGGTCAGCGACATCTGCACGATCATGATCGGCATGATGTTCGGCAGGATGTGGCCGAGCAGGATGCGCATCTCGCTGTTGCCCGACAGCCGCGCCGCCTGCACGAAGCCGGCGTTGCGGCGGACATTGGCCTCGGCCCGCGCGACGCGCGCATAGAGCGGGAAGTTCACGATCGCGGTGGCGATGATGATGTTCTGCACGGTGTTGCCGAGCGCGGCGACGATGCCCATCGCCAGCACGAACAGCGGGAATGCCATGATGGTATCGGCGATCCGGCCGACGATGCGATCGGTCCAGCCGCCGAAGAAGCCGGCGGCGACGCCGGCAAGTCCGCCCATGAAGAACACCAGCGCCACTGATGCGACCGCGATGAAGGTGTCGAGCCGGGTCGCGACCACGACGCGGCTGAAGATGTCGCGGCCGAGCTGATCGGTGCCGAACCAATGCGCCGCCGATGGCGGCTTCAGCGCCGACGCCGTGTCGCTGGCCAACGGATCATACGGCACGATCCACGGGCCGAAGATCGCAGCAAACAGGATCACGACCAGAAGCCCGAAGGCGAAGCCCGTGACCTTGTTCTCGGCCAGCACATAGCGCGTGTGCCCGATCAGGGCCATGAGACCGGAGGTGCGGGCGGAGACAGCGGGCTCGAGGGTCGGCGCGACGGTGCTCATCCTTCCAGCCTCACACGGGGATCGATGACGCCATAGAGAATGTCGATGACGAGGTTCAGGACGACGTACATCACGGCCATCGTCAATACGAAACCCTGCACCGGCGCGAAGTCGGAGGCGATCAGCGCCTCGACCGCGTAGGAGCCGATGCCGGGCCAGGCGAACACCTTCTCCACGAGTACATTGGCGCCGAGCAGGAAGGAGAACACCATCGACAGCGTGGTGATGACCGGAAGCATGGCGTTGCGGAACGCGTAGGTCACGGTGACGGTCGAGGGCGACAGCCCCGAGGCGCGCGCCGTGCGCACGAATTCCGACGACAGAACCGAGAGCATCGAGGCGCGCGTCATGCGCGCGATCGGCGCCAGCGAGAAGATCGCCAGCGTCGCGGCGGGCAGAATCAACTGGCTCAGCGCCGAGCGGAACGCCTCACCGTCACGCGCGATCAGCGTATCGATGAGGTAGAAGCCGGTCACGGGATCCGGCGCGCTGTAAAACACGTCGAGCCGGCCGAGCGGCGCCGGCGACCAGCCGAGCCGGAAATAGAACACATATACCAGCACCAGACCGGTGAAGAACACCGGCAGCGAGACGCCCGCGGTCGTGACGATACGGCAGGTATGGTCGATCCACGACCCCGGCCGCGTCGCCGCGAGCACGCCGAGCGGCAGTGCGATCGCGACCGACACCAACAGGCCGAGCAAAGTCAGCTCGGCCGAAGCCGGCAGGCGGTTGCGGATCTCAGTGGCGACCGGCTGGCCCGTGGTCAGCGAACTACCGAGGTCGCCATGGGCGAGATCGACGGTGTAGCGGAAGAACTGCTCGATCAGCGGCTTGTCGAAGCCGAGCTTCTTGCGGATCTGCTCCACCGCCTCCTTGGTGGCGGCAGGTCCGGCAAAGTACGCGGCGGGATCGCCGGGCAAGGCGCGGGTGAGCAGGAAGGTAACGATCACGACGCCGATCAGCGAAGGGATCGCGAAAGCGAGGCGCTTGGCGATGAGCATCAGCATGGCCAAGGTCTCGCCGGATTTTCCACCGCTCCCACGGCAATACGCAGTCTGCTCCCTCCCCCCTTGTGGGGGAGGGCTGGGGTGGGGGGTGAGCCGCGGCGGCGGTGGGTGGGGCTACCCCCCTCCCCGCCCCTCCCCCACAAGGGGGGAGGGAGTGAGAGAGCTCGGCTCACATAACCAAGGCAGCTCACGCAGCTCATCCCTTCACCAGCGCGCGATAATCCAGCCGGCGGTGGAACCAGTACTGATAGCCTGAGATGTTCTTCTGCATCGCGACGTTGACGAACGGCTGATACAGCGGGATGCGCGGCACCTCGGCGAAGGCGAGGTCGACGAAGCCCTTCACATAGGCATCATACGTCGCCTTGTCCCCGGCCGCGGCGGCGTCACGCGCGCCGTCGATGAACTTGTCCATCACCGGCGACTTGTAGCTCATCGTGTTGAACACGGAATTGTTGCCGTGATAGCACCAGTAGAAGAAATACTCGGGATAATCGAGCCAGCCCGAGAAGATGTTGGTGAAGAGCGGCATCTCCTTCTTGTTCAGCTCGGTACGCCAGTTGGCGCCGGGCACCTTGTTGATCGTGGTCTTGATGCCGAGCTGAGCGAGGCTCTCCTGCACGAGCACGCACAAGGGCTCGTTGACCTGCGCAAAATTGAGGTCGAAGGAGATCGTGGTCTCGAAGCCGTTGGCGTAGCCGGCTTCCGCCAGCAGCGCCTTGGCCTTCTCCATGTCGGTAAAATACTTGGTCGGCTGCGGCCACGCCACCTCGGTCGCCTTGTCGGCTGGCGCACCGAACATCGGATTGGCAAGGCCGAACATCACGGCATCGACGATCTTCTGATAGGGCATTGCATAGGCGAGCGCCTGCCGAACCTTGGGATTATCGAACGGCGGCTTGGTCACGTTCATGCCGATATATTGGATACCGTTGGAGATCGGCAATGAGATCACGGTATGCTTGCCGTTCGACTTCATTTCCTGGAAGTCCTTGTTCGGCAGCTCATAGGAGATGTCGGCATCCCCGCGCTCGAGCAACGCGCGCCGGTTGCCGGCCTGCGGCACCATGCGCCAGATCACGCGCTTGATCTTGGGCAGCGGACCGCACACCCAGTCGTCGTTGCGCTCCATGATCACTTCGGTACCGGCGGTCCACTTCGTCACCTTGTAGGCGCCGGAGCCCGCGGTCTGCTGCTTGGTGTATTCGAGCCCCCACGGATCCTTGTCGGTGGCGTTCTTCTTCACCAGTTCGGAGTTCACGACGCAGGGTACGATGACGGCGAGATCTGGGATCGTCAGCCGATCCTTCTTCAGGAAATCGACCCGCACCGTGTGGTCGTCGACGATGACGAACTGCTCCGGCTTGGTCAGCGAGCCCGCGCTCATCTGGAAAGTCGGAAAGCCGCCGACGCTGACGGCGCGATCGAGCGACCACTTCACGTCCTTGGCGGTGACCGGCGTGCCGTCGTGGAATTTGGCGTTCTTGCGGAGCTTGAAGGTGGCGGACATGTCGCCGATGGTCATGTCCTCGGCCAGCTCGGGCTTGAACTTGTCGCGGTCGTAATACGGCACGCCGCCCGGGCCGCTCTTCATCTCGTGGCTGATCAGGCGGTCGTAGCAATTCCACGAGACCTCATAGCCGGGCACGTTGGTGCCGACGCCGTGGATGTCGAGGTTGTTTGGACCGCCCTCGGAGACGATGAGCAGCGTCTCGGACCGCGCATCGGCCTTGGCCGACGACATGATCGCCGGCGCCATTGGCAGCGCGGCCCCCGCAGCCAGACCGGACACGGATTTCAGAAAATCGCGACGCTTCATCAAATGCTCCCACCAGAATACGACCGGCGGGAACAATGATCGCAAGCTTCGTGCCAAGCCTCACGATCGACTAAGCCGTTGAAATTGCGGGTCTCACGACCTCAAACGTCGCGTCACCTCCATGCAGAATTGCATACATAAGTGCGAATTTGCACAAATTATAGTCTCTCAATACGCCATGCGACCGATTTACGCAGGCGGGACACCGGAACATCAGTCCGGCCAGATCAGGGCCTGCAACTGATCGAAGTTGCGGACCCTGCTGGGCCAATCGGGAATGCAGATGTGCCGGACAGGATCGCTGGCCTGATGCAGCAGCATCAAGACCAGCAGCCGCCGCTTCAGCTCCCAGGTGACGTCGGCCGGCGCAAATCCGTATCCCGCGAACAGCGCCCGCACGCGGTCCGGATGGCCCGCGGCCATGAAGGCGCTCGGCCCGAGCAGGTCGTATTCACCGAAGCCGGCCATGACGTCGCCGAAATCGAACAGACCGCTGATGCGCCAGTCGTCACCATGGCGAGAGACGAGAAAGTTCTCCGGAATGTATTCGCCGGTCAGGATGACGGGCCGTGGGTCCGGAGGCAGCAGCGCGGCGGCGTCGCGCAGGAGATCATCCAGGCCGGCAAGCAGCGCCTCCGGCAGACCGAGCCGCTGATGGCGGGCGCGGCAGCCTGCGAACTGCCCTTGCAGGAAGTCGGACCAGCGCGGGCCGATCGCGAGCAGTTCGCCAGGGGGCACAAGCTGCACCTCCGCAATCAGCTCTCCGACGTCTCTCAGCAAGGATTGCTTCCCGCGCTCGTCGAGCCCGGGCCAGACCTCCGCGGACGGAATGCCGTCGAGCCGCGTCATGATCAGATAGGTCCAGCCGTCGCGGTCGCCTTCGTGCAGCAACTCGGGCGTGGCGACCTGCTTCAAGCGTCCGGCGAGCACGCGCAGCGTACTCCGCTCGGACAGAAACTGGCGCCGATGGAACGGAGGAAACAGTTTCAGGATCAGCTCGCCGCCGATTCCCGCGACGAGGTTGGTGCCGGCTGCAAAGGGAGCGAGGCCCGGATGCTCGCAACCGTGGTGGCGCACGATATCGCGCGCCACCGGCAGCCATGCCGCGACATCAGCGCGAAGGCCACGCAGCTCGGCGCCCGCAGTGATGTCCGGCAATCGGCCCATCAGTGGCTCACTCGTGCAACGCCGTCATCAGCGATCCGGGCTCGCGCGCTCGAACTGGCGCAGCAGACGGTTGCCGCGCTCGACGGCGGCATCGAGCGCCGTCTGCGCCGGTTTGCGGCCGCTGAAGGCCTGCTCCATCTCGTCCTCGATGGCATCACGGATCAGCACGAATGAGCCGAGCCGCAGGCCGCGCGAATTTTCCGTGAGCGGATTGAGCGTCACCTGCTCGATCGAGATCGCCGCGCCTGGATTGCGGTCGTAGAAGCCCTGCGCGCGTGTCAGATCGAAGGCCGCCTGCGTGATCGGCAGATAGCCCGTATTCTGGTGCCAGGCGGCCTGAACATCGGGCCGCGACAGATAGGCGAAGAACTTGGCCACGCCCTTATACTCGGCCGCCGGACGGTCGCGGAGCACCCACAGCGTCGCGCCGCCGATGATCGAATTCTGCGGCGCGCCCGCAATATCGGGCCAGTACGGCATCATACCGTAGCCGACCTCGAACTTCGAATTCGCCTTGATGTCGGCGCGCGTCGCCGAGGAGCCGATGAAGATGCCGCACTCGCCCTTCTGGAAACGCGGCTCGGCTGCCTGGCCGCGGCCGCCATAGTCGAAGACCTTGCTCTTCTGCCATTCCGCGAGCTGGGCAATGTGCCGAATCACCTGTGGATTATTGAATGTCAGCACGGCGTCCAGTCCGGCAAAGCCGTTGGCCCGCGTGGCGATCGGCAGATTGTGGAAGGCGGAGAAATTCTCCACGTTGATCCAGGCCGGCCACGACGTCGTGAAGCCGCAGGCGACGCCGTTGTCGCGCAGCCGCCGGGCAGCCTTGCCGAGCTCAGGCCAGGTCTTCGGCGGCGCGCCCGGATCGAGCCCGGCCGCGCGAAACTGATCCTTGTTGTAATAGAGGATCGGCGTGGAGGCGTTGAACGGAAACGACAGCATGTTGCCGTCGGCGTCGGCATAGGTGCCGGCGATCGCGGACAGATAGGCCGACGGCGAAAAGCTCTCCTGCTCGTCGCGCATCAGCTCGTAGACCGGGTAGATCGCGCCCTTCGCCGCCGTCATCGTCGCGGTCGCGATCTCGTTGACCTGCACGATCGCCGGCTGGCTGCGCGAGCGGAACGCGAAGATGGCCGCCGTCACCGTCTCCGTATAGCTGCCCTTGTAGCTCGGCACGATGCGGTAGTCGGCCTGCGACGCATTGAAGTCGGCGGCCAGCCTGTCGACCTGCCTGCCGAGTTCGCCCGACATCGCATGCCACCACGCGATCTCGGTCGCGGCCTGGGCCGTGCTTGCGCCAACAACCGTCCAGAGCAGGGTTGCAAACGAAACAGAACGCAGAAGGACCGTCACCGGGAGGCAACTCCAATTCGATGAATGAATAGGCCCGGGCTGAGATCGCAATCGGACCGAAAAACCGGGTCCAGCAACCCAAGGCTGCAACAAACTATCAACAAACCATTGACGCGTATCGCTTTGACGTCAGAATGGACTTATAGCACCTGTTCGGGAGAGCATTGAACCTTTTCACATCCGGGCCGACCTCATCATCAAGGGGAAAGTGTTGCCTGTGTACCGCGCCCATCTTTCGTCGATCTCGAGAGTGGACGTCACGCCGGTGCTGATGCGCGCTGAGGCGGGCGCGCGGTACCGCTCGTCCCTTTTACGCCTCCCGTACTCCGCGGCGCGGTTAAATGCGCCGCAGCATACAAATCCGGGTGCCCGCGGCGGATCGCGCGCAGGCCGGTTCCGTAAGCCCGGTCCGAGGTAGCGATCGTGGCGCGATCCGAGCAGCGGAAATCCGTCGCGCGGCCGCTCAGCCTGGCGGTCCTGGGGCGGGCACGAATCGTGCGCGCGCTGCGGGCGGTTCCGATCCGCTGGCGCATCCTCTCGATCGCCGCGCTGAACTCGGCGGTCGTCATCGTTCTGGCGGCGCTGATCTGGAACGGCGCGACGGTGCTGGGCACGGCCTGGGACGACGTTCGCCAGGTCCGGGAATCCGACAAGGTCCTGGCCCTGCTCGAAAGCGAGACGAGCCGGCTGCAGAACCTCATTCATCGCTACATCAATCAGCCGAGCCCGGAGCTGTTTGCCGAGATCCTGCTGCTGCGCGAGGCCGTGCTCGGGACGCTGACGACGCGCGCCTCGACCGACCCGATGCTGTCGGGGTCGGTCGAGGAGCTGGAGCGCGTCACCGTGCGCTTTCTGGACGGCTTCGGCGAGCTGCGCAGCCTGCAGGCGACCATCTCCAAGACCTATGAGGACGAGGTCCTCGGCCCAGCCCGCGACATCGCCGGGCTGTATTCGGTGATCGAAGGTGCGACCGGCCATCGCGACGCGCAGATCTGGCCCTCGCTCGGCAAATCGCGCGAGGCCTTCACCGCCATGCTGGTCGCGGCCAATTCCTACTATCTATCGCTCGCGCCCGCCTCCGCCGACGACGCGCGCCGCAACACGGAGACGATCGAGAAGACCATTCCGGTGATGTCGAGCCTTGCGGACAATGATCTGCAGCGCCTGGCGCTGCAGCGGCTGTCGGCCCGGACTGCGGCATTGCGCGCGGGATTCTCCAAGCTCACCGATCAGCTCACCAACCGCACCGAGCTGCTGCGCAACACCATCGATGCGAGCCAGGCCGAGACCATCGGCGCCATCGACGGCCTGTCGGTGAAGATGCGCCAGCACGAGCAGAAGGCGCAGGCGACGTTCGATCGGACGTTGAAGGACATCTCCCGCCGCGTCCTCTCGATCGCAGTGATCTTCCTGGGAGTGATCCTCTCCGCCGGCGTGCTGATCGCCTTGTCGATCCGGCTGCCGCTGCAGCAGATCATGGCCTCGATGCGCGCGATCATGCTGGGCGACTACGACCGCGAGGTCCAAGGCACCGAGGCGCGCGACGAGGTCGGCGCGATGGCCCGCGCCGTCGAGACCTTCCGCGAGAACGCGATCGCCAAGCGCAAGACCGAGGACGAGCTCCGCGCCGCGAAGGAAGAGGCCGAGAGCGCCCTGCTCGAACTCAGCGCCGCACAGCGCAACCTGATCGATGCCGAGCGGCTGGCGGCGCTGGGCGGGCTCGTCGCCGGCGTCGCCCACGAGGTGAACAATCCGATCGGCATCAGCCTGACGGTGGCCTCCAGCTTCGCGCGCCGGGTCGAGATGTTCGAGGCAGCGCTGCGGTCGCCCGAAGGCGGCCTGCGCCGGTCGCAGCTGGAGGAGTTCGTGCGCACCTCGCGCGACGCGTCCGAGCAGCTGGTGGCCAATCTGCAGCGCGCCGGCGAGTTGATCCAGTCGTTCAAGCAGGTCGCGGTCGACCGCTCCCATGCGGAGCGACGGACCTTCGTCCTGAGCGAGGCGACCGATCAGATCATCACCAGCCTCAAGCCGGTGCTCAAGCGCGCGCCGATCACGCTGGCGGTCGACGTCCCCGAAGGGCTCTTCATCGACAGCTATCCCGGGTTCTACGGTCAGATTCTCACCAACCTGTTCCTCAACGCCGTCAACCATGCCTTTGCCGACGGCCGCGCGGGCACCATCTCGATCACGGCGCGGCCGCGCGGCGCGGATGACATCGAGATCATTTTCGCCGATAACGGGGCCGGCATGACCCCCGACGTGCAGCGCCAGGCCTTCGATCCGTTCTTCACGACACGCCGCAACGAAGGGGGAACGGGGCTCGGGCTGCATATCGTCTACAATCTGGTGACGCAGCAGCTTGGCGGCCGCATGATGCTGGAATCCCGCGAGGGACAAGGTACCACCTTTCGGATTATCATGCCGCGGGTCGCCAAGGGCGGCGCCGAGACAGCAATGGGTGACGGAACGACGCAATGGCCGAACAGGACGATGTCCTCCAACTGATCGAGGATACCGGTTTCGACGAGGACGACCGTTCGGCCCGGAAATGGAAGATCGCCGTCATCGACGACGACCATGCCGTGCACGAAGGCACCCGCTTTGCGCTGTCGGACTACAGCCTGAACGGCCAGGGGCTGGAAATCCTCTCCGCCTATTCGGCGGCCGAGGGCCGCGCCCTGATGCGGGAGCACACCGACGTCGCAGCGGTGCTGCTCGACGTCATCATGGAGACCGACGTCGCCGGGCTCGAGCTCGTCGAATACATCCGCAACGAGATCAAGAACGAGACCGTCCGCATCATCCTGCGGACCGGACAGCCCGGCCAGGCGCCGGAGCGGCGCGTCATCGTCCAGTACGACATCAACGACTACAAGGCCAAGACCGAGCTCACCGCCGACAAGCTGTTCACATCGCTGACGGCAGCGCTGCGCAGCTACCAGCAGCTCGAGCGCATGGTGCAGACAAGGCGCGGCCTGGAGATCATCATCGACGCCGCCTCGACGCTGTATGATTTCAAGTCGATGCAGCGGCTGGCCGAGGGCGTGCTGACCCAGATCGCGTCGCTGCTCAACGTCGATTGCGCCGGGATCCTGGTGCTGCGCGACGACGGCAGCCAGACCGAGGATTTTTCGGTGCTGGCCGGCTCCGGCTGCTACAGCCGCTTCTCCGGCGCCGTCACCTCGCGCTCGCTCGATCCCGACCTGCGCGACATGGTCGAGGCCGCCTTCAGGCAGCGCAGCAACGAATTCGCCGACCATCGCACCGTGCTCTATGTCCGCACCGGCTCGGGGCGCGAGGTCGTGGTGCTGCTGCAGGCGGAGCGGCCGCTGTCCGAGACCGACCGCTCGCTGGTCGAGATCTTCTCCAGCCGGCTGTCGATCGCCTTCGACAACGTGATCCTCTATCAGCAGCTGCATGAGGCCAACACCCAGCTCGAGGACCGCGTCGCCCAGCGCACCCGCGCGCTGATGCAGGCCAACCGGCGGCTGTCGGCGCAATGGCTGCGGCTGCAGCGCGCCAACGGCTTCAAGAACGAGATTCTCGGCACCGTCGCCCATGACCTGAAGAATCCGCTGGGCGTCATTCTCGGCCGCACGGAAATGCTGACCGAGTTGATCGCAACCGGTGCATCCGCCGAGGGCATCACCAGCCAGGTCGGACATATCCGTGATGCCGCCAAGCGGCTGACCTCGATGGTCGACCATCTGATCTCGGATGCGATGGCCGACGCCTTCGACATCACCATCCGCCGCGAGCCGGTCGACATCACAGCCCTGATCCACGAGGTGGTCGAGGCCAACCAGCCGCTCGCCCTCAACAAGCAACAGGTCATCGAGGTCTCGGCGCCGACGCTGCTGTCGACGATGTGCGACATCGACCGGATCCGCGAAGCGATCGACAATCTCTTGAGCAACGCCATCAAGTACAGCCCGATCGGCGGCAGGATCATCGTGAATGCCTCGGACGATGGCGACAACACCATCATCGGCATCACCGACCAGGGCGCTGGCCTCTCGCCGGAGGATCTCGGCCGGCTGTTCGGCCGGTTCCAGCGGCTGTCGGCCAAACCGACCGCGGGCGAGAGCTCGACCGGGCTCGGCCTGTCGATTGTCAAACGCATCGTCGACATGCATGGTGGCGAGGTGACGGCCAGGAGCGAAGGGCCGGGATCCGGATCGACCTTCACCATCACACTGCCGGCGGCCGAATTGTCATGAGTCAGAGCCAGCACATCATCATCGTCGACGACGAGGCGCCCGCCCGCGAAATGGTGGGTGATTACCTCAAGATGCACGGCTTCACCGTGACCTTGTGCGATGGCGGCAAGAGCCTGCGCAGCGCCATCGAAACCGGCCCGGCCGATCTCGTCGTGCTCGACCTCAACATGCCCGAAGAGGACGGACTGTCAATCATCCGCGATCTCAAGGGCCGCACCAACATCCCCGTGATCATGCTGACGGCCACCGCCAGCCCGATCGACCGCGTGGTCGGGCTTGAGCTCGGGGCCGACGATTACGTCGCCAAGCCGTGCGAATTGCGTGAATTGATGGCCCGGATCCGCTCCGTGCTGCGCCGCAGCGGTCCAGCCAAGGCTGCGGCGGCCGTCACGGAGACCGCTCCGGCCCAGGCCAAAAACCCGCAATTGGTGCGGTTCGGCACCAAATGGCTGGATCTCGATGCCCAGGCGCTGCGCGACGACGAAGGCAACGAGCATCCGCTGACGGCTTCCGAGTACGGCCTGCTCAAAGTGTTCGCCGCCAACCCGAAGCGGGTGCTGTCGCGCGAGCGGCTGCTGGAGCTCGCCAATGCCCGCGATGCCGAGGCCTTCGACCGCGCCGTGGACCTGCGAATCATGCGGATCCGCCGCAAGATCGAGCCCGATCCGACCAAACCGGCCGTGATCCGGACCATTCGCGGCGGCGGCTACCTGTTCTCCCCGGCCGGCGACAAGGCCTGAAGCGGGCCAGCCGGCGGCAGCCGGAGCGACCTGTTCGCCCGCATTTCGTTCCGCAAATTGGAATAAGGCACAATTCCGCCACGACTGTTTCGCGATGTGCGGCGCGACGAAACATTTCCGCAGGCGCACGAAACCATTTTCCTGTTTTCGTGCAGACGTCCCGAAACGGGCGCTCCTTAACAATCCATCCCGTCGAAACGCCGCAAGGGGGCGGCGGAACGGGAGAGTGCCATGCAGAACGTCGTTGCCATCAATTCCGCAGCCAGCCAGGGCATCATCGCAGCCCAGGCGACCACGGACGACATGCTCCTGGAGAGCATTGCCGATGGCGATCGCACCGCGATGCACACGCTTTATGCGCGCCACAATGTGCGGGTCTATCGCTTCATCCTGCGCATCGTGCGCGACACCACGATCGCCGAGGACCTCGTCAGCCAGGTGTTCCTGGACGTCTGGCGCACCGCCAAGCAGTTCGAGGGCCGCTCGCAGGTCTCGACCTGGCTGCTCTCGATCGCCCGCTTCAAGGCGCTGACCGCACTGCGCCAGCGCCGCTTCGAGGACATCGACCAGGACGAGGTGCGAGAGATCGCCGACGACTCCGACACGCCGGAAACGTCGCTCGAGCGTTCGACGACCAGCGCCATCCTGCGCGCCTGCGTCGCCAAGCTGTCGCCGGCGCATCGCGAGATCATCACCCTGATCTACTACCACGAGAAGTCCGTGGAGGAGGTCGGCCAGATCATCGGCATCCCCCAGAGCACGGTGAAGACCCGCATGTTCTACGCCCGCAAGCACCTCGCCGAACTGCTGCGCGGCGCCGGCGTGCACAGCCTCGCCGCCTGATTCACCTTCATTCTCGTCGGGACCAAGGTCCCGGCGGGTTCCCGTGACGACGACATCGAGAAAATCGCCGAACGAAACAATTGAAACAATCGGCGAAATCACCTGGAAAATTTCGGCCGCTAGAACGTTTTCCATCAGCCGAGCCTCAGTCCCCCAGCTGATCTCGGTTTGGAGCGAGCAAATTCAAGGTTACCTCCACCTTCCAAGGTTGCTCCGAAGACCCGGCGGATGCCCCTGCCGGGTCTTCGTCGTTTGGGATCGCTCACGCCGCCAATAGGGCGATTTGACCATTTGATATCGTGCGTTGCCGGTGCAATCTTCCGTCATGGGGCGATGCTACAAGCCCCGTGGCAATGACGGACGGTGCTGATGTTCGGTTTGGATGCGGTTGAGCTGGCGCGCGCGCAGTTCGCCTTCACGGTCACCTTCCACATCATCTTCCCCGCCTTCTCGATCGGGCTCGCGTCCTACCTCGCCGTGCTCGAGGCGCTGTGGCTGTGGACCGGACGCGACGTCTATCTCAACGTCTTCAATTACTGGCTCAAGATCTTCGCCATCGCGTTTGCCATGGGTGTCGTCTCCGGCATCGTGATGTCCTACCAGTTCGGCACCAACTGGTCGGTGTATTCCGACAAGGTCGGCCCGGTGATCGGCCCGCTGATGGCCTATGAGGTGCTGACCGCCTTCTTCCTCGAGGCCGGCTTCCTCGGCGTCATGCTGTTCGGCCTGAAGCGCGTCGGCCCGAAGCTGCATTTCCTCGCCACCCTGATGGTCGCAGTGGGCACGCTGATCTCGGCATTCTGGATCCTCTCGGCCAACTCCTGGATGCAGACGCCGGCCGGCTATGCCGTCAACGCCGACGGCCAGTTCGTCTCGGTCGACTGGCTCGCAGTCATCTTCAACCCGTCCTTCCCCTATCGCCTCGTGCACATGGTGCTCGCGGCCTATCTGACCACCTCGCTCGTGGTCGGCGCCGTCGGCGCCTGGCATCTGCTGCGCAATCCGCACCTGCCGGGCCCGCGCGTGATGTTCTCGATGGCGATGTGGATGGCCGCCCTGGTGGCGCCGCTGCAGATCCTGGTCGGCGATCAGCATGGGCTCAACACGCTCGAGCACCAGCCGGTGAAGATCATGGCCATGGAAGGCCATTTCGAGAGCCACAAGGACGGCGCGCCGCTGTACCTGTTCGGCTGGCCCGACCAGGCCAAGGGCGAGCTGAAATGGGCGCTCGGCATCCCCAAGTTCGGCTCGCTGATCCTCAAGCACCAGATCGACGCTCCGATGGCCGGGCTCGACACCGTGCCGCGGCAGGACTGGCCGCCGGTGCCGATCACGTTCTGGTCGTTCCGCATCATGGTCGGCCTGGGCCTGCTGATGTTGGCGCTCGGCGGGTTCAGCCTGTGGGAGCGCTGGCGCGGCCGGCTGTACATCAACCGCGGCCTGCACCGCTTCGCGATTGCGATGGGACCGGCGGGGTTCATCGCCGTCATGGCCGGCTGGATCACCACCGAGACCGGCCGCCAGCCGTTCACGGTGTACGGGCTGCTGCGCACCGCGGATTCCGTGTCGCCGCTCGCCGCCCCGGCCGTCGGCACGTCGCTGCTCGCCTTCATCGTCGTGTATTTCATCATCTTTGCCGCCGGCGTGATGTACATCCTGCGCCTGATGGCTGAGCCGCCGCATCCCGGCGAGCCGGGCCCGAGCAGCGAGCAGCCGGTCCGCACCGCCGGCATCACGCCGGCCGCCGGTGTCGTGCAGGGAGCCGTCGGATCATGAGCGTCACCGTCGATCTCGCCACCCTCTGGGCGTTCATCATCGCGCTCGCCGTGTTCATCTACGTCGTGATGGACGGCTTCGATCTCGGCTTGGGCATCCTGTTCCCGCTGTTTCCCGGCAGGCAGGACCGCGACGTCATCACCAACACCGTGGCGCCGGTGTGGGACGGCAACGAGACCTGGCTGGTGCTCGGCGGCGGTGGCCTGATGGCCGCGTTCCCGCTCGCTTATGCGATCCTGATGCCCGCGCTGTATGCGCCGCTGATCGCGATGCTGGTCGGCCTGATCTTCCGCGGCGTCGCCTTCGAATTCCGCTGGCGCACCCGCGCCCAGCGCAATCTGTGGGACATCGCCTTTGCCGGCGGCTCCTGGGTCGCGACGCTGGCGCAGGGCATCGCGCTCGGCGCCATCCTGCAGGGCGTGCATGTCGAGGGGCGTAACTATGCCGGCGGCTGGTGGGACTGGCTGACGCCGTTCAGCCTGCTCACCGGCGTCTCGCTCGTGATCGGCTATGCGCTGCTCGGCGCCACCTGGCTGATCCTCAAGACCGAGGGCGACCTGCGCGACAAGGCCTACCGCATCAGCTGGGTCCTGCTGTTCGCGATGCTGCTCGCCATTGCCGCCGTCAGCCTGTGGACGCCGCTGCTCACCATTCAATATTCGGACCGCTGGTTCAGGTGGCCGGCGATCATTCTCACCGCGCCGGTGCCGCTCGCCGTCATTGGCGTCACCGTGCTGATGATGAAGAACCTCGCCCAGAAGCGCGATGGCTGGCCGTTCTTTCTCGCGCTCGCGCTGTTCTTGCTGTCCTACGCCGGCCTCGGCATCAGCATGTATCCCTACGTCGTGCCGCAGAGCATCACGATCTGGCAGGCGGCAGCACCCGAACGCAGCCAATTGATCATGCTGCCGGGCGTGCTGGTGCTGGTGCCGCTGATCCTCGCCTACACCGGCTGGGCCTATTGGGTGTTTCGCGGCAAGGTCGGGCACGACAGCGGCTATCATTGATGCCCTCCGAGCAGCCTGCCCCACTCGCGAAGCGCCTCGCCTGGTTCGTTGCGCTGTGGCTCGCCGGCGTGGCGACCGTCGGCGCGGTGGCCTTCCTGCTGCGGCTCTGGATGAAGCTCGGATGACAGCGGGTGCGCCCTGCGCTCACCTTGACTTTGCTGCGAATATGCTCCTGAAATTTGGCGGGTGGATTTGATCGGGCAAGCTTCGCAGGGGTCCGTCGAGGAGAGCTTTGAATGCCGAGTTTCCGTCGCCTGCTGTGTGCGGCCAGCGCCATCATTGCGCTGGCACTGTCCACATCGCATAGTTTTGCCCAGTCCGAGGACCCCGGCGATCAGCCCGGCCTCGTCGCCGATGACGGCTACGAGCTCGATCCCGAATGGCGCAAGCAGGTGGTCTATTTCCGCACCACCGAGCCGCCGGGCACCATCATCGTGTCCACCGCCGAACGCCACCTCTATCTCGTGCAGCCGGGCGGACGTGCCATCCGCTACGGCATCGGCGTCGGCCGTGACGGCTTCCAGTGGCAGGGGCTGCTGTCGATCACCAAGAAGGCCGAGTGGCCGGATTGGACGCCGCCGCCGGAGATGATCCAGCGCCAGCCCTATCTGCCGCGCTTCATGGCCGGCGGCCCCGGCAACCCCTTGGGCGCGCGCGCGATGTATCTGGGCACCACCGTATACCGCATCCACGGCACCAACCAGCCCTGGACGATCGGCAGCAAGATTTCCTCGGGCTGCTTCCGCCTGGTGAATGCCGATGTCGCCGACCTGTTCGACCGCGTGCCGGTCGGCACCAAGGTCGTGGTGCGGCAGAAGCCGGAACTGTGACGGCGGCGCCCGCCGCCCGACATTCAGCCATCGCTTCGTCCTGACATTTTTTGAAAGAGATTGACCATGCGCACTTTCCGAGGCGGCCTGCTGATCGGGCTCGCCGTCGCCGTCCTCGTCGCGGCGCTCGCCGTCACCTATGAGATGTACGACACCCGCACGCTGAAGCGGACCATCCGCCGCGGCGAGGTGCTGTGCGGCGTCAATGCCGGCCTGCCCGGCTTCTCGATTCCCGATGACAAGGGCAATTGGAGCGGCTTCGACGTCGACTTCTGCCGCGCCGTGGCCGCCGCGATCTTCGACGATCCGAAGAAGGCGAAGTTCGTGCCGCTCGACGCCAGTGAGCGCTTCAAGGAGCTGCAGAGCCGCAAGGTCGACATCCTCTCGCGCAACACCACCTGGTCGATGGCGCGCGAGCAGAACTACGACCTGTATTTCCCCGCAGTCGCCTATTACGACGGCCAGGGCTTCATGGTGCCGCGGTCGCGCAAGCTGGAGACGGCGCTCGACCTCAACGGCAGCAAGGTCTGCGTGCTGGATTCCACCACCAACGCGCTCAACCTCGGCGACTATTTCCGCACCAACAACATGAAGTATGAGGAGGTGAAGTTTTCGAAGCTCGACGACGTCATCAAGGCGTATGACAGCGGCAAATGCGACACCTTCACCGCCGACGTCTCGCAGCTCTACGCGCTGCGACTGACGCTGTCGAAGCCCGCCGATCACGACATCCTGCCCGACCTGATCTCCAAGGAGCCGCTCGCGCCCGTGGTGCGCCAGCGCGACGACGACTGGATGATGATCGTCAAGTGGACGCTGTACGCGATGATCAATGCCGAGGAGCTCGGCGTCACCTCCAAGAACATCGACGAGGCGCTGAAGTCGAAGAAGCCGGACGTGATGCGGCTGGTCGGCAACGAGGGCAGCTACGGCGAGGACCTCGGGCTGACGAAGGATTGGGCGGCGCGCGTGATCCGTCACGTCGGCAATTACGGCGAGGTCTATGAGCGCAATGTCGGCAGCGAGTCCAAGCTGAAGATCCCGCGCGGCATGAACCAGCTCTGGAACGCCGGCGGCGTGCAATACGCACCGCCGATCAGGTAGGGGTTTCCGCTCCCCCTCGCCGTCATCGCGAGGAGCAACGCGACGAAGCGATCCAGGATTGTCAGAGAGACTCTGGATTGCTTCGCTTCGCTCGCAATGACGGAGCATGACGTAACCTTCTCGCGACGCCTCTCGCGCCCGAGCTTTGCCAAATCTCCACCCTCCGTAAATCGAGGGCGCAGGGAAGGCCAGGTGCCGACTGGCACCTGCGGTCCGCCTGCGAAAAAAATGCAGGCGGCAGAACCACAGGCTCAGCCGGGACAACCCGGCCTTCCCTGCGCGATGGTGTTAACGCTTATGGCGCGCTCTTGTGTGTTCGAAACCTGCCAGAATGTGCGAACGGGCGGTTCTGACCAACCGCCCGTCGCTGGATCTGAG
>NZ_JAUEUL010000015.1:0-137817 GCF_032487575.1 Bradyrhizobium sp. SZCCHNRI1009
ATTTGGCGATGCTCAAGACCGCAGAAGAATCCACGCCATGCACCATGTCCAGTCTGTCTGAACCGGACAGCCGTGGGTCAAGCCCGGCCATGACGGAGAAAGCAAGAACATAAGCGGAGGACGCACCCATGGGACTGCTCGACGGCAAGGTGGCGCTGATCACCGGCGCAGGTGGCGGCCTCGGCGAGGCCTACGCCAAACTGTTCGCGCGCGAGGGCGCGGCGGTGGTGGTCAACGACCTTGGCGGGCCGCGCGACGGCTCCGGCTCCGACCTGTCGATGGCCGAGCAGGTGGTGGCCGCGATCAAGGCCGAGGGCGGCCACGCCGTCGCCAACGCCGCCGACATCTCCACCATGGCCGGCGGGCAGTCTGTGTTCGACGACGCCATCCGGCATTTCGGCCGCGCCGACATCCTGGTCAACAATGCCGGCATCCTGCGCGACCAGACCTTTGCCAAGTCGAGCGAAGCGGATTGGGACAAGGTGATCCAGGTGCACCTCAAAGGCACCTTCTGCTGTACCCTGCCGGTGTTCCGCTGGATGCGCGACAATGGCGGCGGCGTCATCGTCAACACCTCATCGACCTCGGGCCTGATCGGCAATTTCGGCCAGTCCAACTACGGCGCGGCCAAGGGCGGTATCTGGGGCCTGTCCAACGTGCTGGCAATCGAGGGCCGCAAGTACAACATCCGGGTGTGGACCCTGGCGCCGGGCGCGCTGACCCGCATGACCGCGGACCTGCCGCGCTACAAGGAGAACCCGGGCGCGGCGCTGACGCCCGAGGGCATTGCGCCGGCCGTGCTCTACATGGTCAGCAGTCTCTCGGGGGATCAGACCGGCAAGGTGCTCGGCGTCTCCGGCCCACGCGGCGTGCGCGAGTTGCGCATGATGGAAATGGACGGATGGAAACCGCCGTCTTCGGCCTGGAAGGCCGAGGACATCGCCGCCCATGCAGGGGAGATATTCTTTTCGGAGGCCGAGATAGCCAAGTCCGCACGGCGGTTTTGATGTATTCAGGTCGTCATTCCGGAGCGCTCGCGACGGCGAGCGAACCCGGAATCTCGAGATTCCGGGTCTCGTCCTGCGGACGATCCCGGAATGACGCCAGAGAGATTGGAGACAGATGATGAAGCTCACCGCCGCCGCCAAGGGCACCTTCGCGATCGCGCCGACCCCGTTCCATGATGACGGCCGCATCGACGACGCCTCGATCGACCGGCTGGTCGATTTTTATGCCGCGGCCGGCTGCGACGGCATCACTGTGCTCGGCATCATGGGCGAGGCGCCGAAGCTGGACGCGGCGGAATCCGAGCAGGTTGCGGTGCGCTTTGCCAAGCGCGCCAAGAACCTGCAGATCATCGTCGGTGTCTCCGCGCCGGGGTTCGCGACGATGCGCGCGCTGGCGCGCGCCTCGATGGATGCCGGCGCTGCCGGCGTGATGATCGCGCCGCCGCCGACCCTGCGCACCGACGATCAGATCACGGGCTATTTCAAGCAGGCCCAGGAGGCGATCGGCGAGGACATTCCGTGGGTGCTGCAGGACTATCCGCTGACGCTGAACGTGCAGTTCACGCCGGCGGTGATCCGCAGGATCGTCATGGACAGTCCGTCCTGCGTGATGCTCAAGCATGAGGACTGGCCGGGCCTGGAGAAGATCTCGGCGCTGCGCGGCTTCCAGAAGGACGGCTCGCTGCGGCCGCTGTCGATCCTGTGCGGCAATGGCGGCCTGTTCCTGGACTTCGAGATGGAGCGCGGCGCCGACGGCGCGATGACCGGCTACGCCTTCCCGGAAATGCTGGTCGACGTCGTCAAGCTCTCGCAGGCTGGCAAGCGCGATGCCGCGCACGACCTGTTCGACGCGCATCTGCCGCTGGTCCGCTACGAGCAGCAGCCCGGCGCCGGCCTTGCCGTGCGCAAATACGTGCTGCAGAAGCGCGGCGCGATCGCCTCCAGCGCACAGCGCAAGCCGGGCTCGGCGATCACGGCGGCCGCCAAGGCCGAGGTCGACTATCTGCTGTCGCGTGTCGCCCGCACCGACGCCCGCGCCAATCTGCAACCCCGAGCCACCGCCGCGGAGTGACCATGGCTGACGCTGCCGCCGTCCGTCCCGCCTCGACCGTGCTGCTGCTGCGCGACAGCGCAGCCGCACGTGAGATCGAGGTATTCATGATGGTGCGCCACCATCAGATCGAGTTCAACTCGGGCGCCCTGGTGTTTCCAGGCGGCAGCGTCGACAAGGGCGATCAGGAGATCGCCGGCAGGCCGGAGCTCTATGCCGGCGACGATGGCCTGGACGCCGAGGCGCTCGGCTTCCGCATCGCCGGGGTGCGCGAGACCTTCGAGGAGAGCGGCATCCTGCTGGCGCGAGCGCGCGGCGCGCGCACGCTGATCGAGGCCGCGGCCGCCCGCGAGATCGAGGCTGCGCATCGCCTGGCGTTGTGCGAGGGCAAGACCAGCTTTCTCGAGGTTATCGAGGCGCACGGCCTGGTGCTGGCGCTCGACACGCTCATCCCTTACGCGCATTGGATCACGCCCGAGGGCATGCCGAAGCGCTTCGACACCTGGTTCTTCCTGGCGGCCGCGCCGCCGGACCAGCTGGGCGCCCATGACGGCCGGGAATCGACCGACTCCGTCTGGGTCTCGCCGCGCGAGGCGCTGGCGGGCGGCGAGGACGGTCGCTTCAAGCTGCCGTTCCCGACCACCCGCAACCTGATCCGTCTGGGCAAACAGCCGGCCGTGGCCGGGGCATTGGCGGCGGCGCGCGACATGGAGATCATCACCGTGATGCCGGTGATGACCAGGACCGCCGAGGGCGGCCGTCAGCTGCGCATCCCCCGCGAGGCCGGCTATGATGGGGAGGTGTTCGAGTTCGGTGCGGCCGGTTAGCCGCACAGGCTATTTTTCGTCCGGCGGATGATGCGCAGACGGGAATTGTTCTCTATTTGTTCATTCAGCCGCGCGGCGGCTCGTATATAGTGCGGTTCCGACCATCGGATCCCATGAGTAGATTACCGGACCTCGACACGGCCTGCAGCAGCCTCCGATCGATGACGATCGGGCGGATGATCTTTGGCAGCTTTTTGCTGCTGCTCGCCGTCATCACCGCGACCAGCATGGCGAGCGTGATCGCCATCCGTCACATCGATTCGACCTTTGCCGAATTGCAGCGGCTGCAGGGCGTCGGCGATCTCGCCGAGGAGATCGACCAGCGCATGAACGAGCTGCGGCTCGCGGCGCGTGATTTTGTCACCGATCCCGGTTCGCGTTCCGACCGGGCCATGGAGGCGGCGACCGAGCTCAGCGCGCTCCTGAAGAAGACGCGCCTGCAGCTCGCGCCGGAGCAGCAGGCGACCATCGATGGCGTCGCCCAGCGGCTCGCCAATTACCGCGAGGGCATCGACCGGATCAGTGCGCTGATCGCCCGGCGTGCCGAGCTGCTGTCGGGTTTGCCGGCGGCGCGCGAGGGCTTCGAGGACGCCATCGCCGGCTTGACCGATCGGGGCACGGCGCGGGCCTTGTTCCAGGTGCAGAACCAGGTCGGCGCGGCGCTGCTGGCGCGTGACCCGGCCGGCGCCGAGCAGGCCGCCCGCAGCATGCGCGCGATGCCGATCGAGGACAGCGCGCTTCGTGCGGCCGCCGACCGCTATGCCGAGGCGATCATCGCCATCGCCGGCACCGAGGACGAGATCGCGCGGCTCGACAAGGAGGTGCTGGGCATCGAGGGGCGGCTGATCGGCCGGGTCACCGAGTTGCTGCGCGCCTTGAGTGCGAGCCAGGGCAAGGTGCTGTCGCGCGACTTCGCCCGTACCCTGGCGGAGACGAAATGGCAGAGCATCATCTTCGGCACGGCGGGCGTTCTGATCGGCATCTTCGCTGCGTCTTTCGTGGTCCGGCGCACCGTGCGGCCGCTGGCCTCGATCGCACGCTCGATCAGGGCGCTGGCGGCAGGCGAAAAGGCGGCGTCGATCCCCCAGACCGACGTTCAGAACGAGATCGGCGACATCGCGCGGGCGGCCGAGGTCTTCCGACAGACTTTGCAGGACGCCGACGCGGCGCGCGAGGCGGCGGTCCGCGCGCTGGCCGAGCAGCGGCTGGCCGAGGAGAGCTATCGCAAGCTGTTCGAAGCCTCGATCGACGGCATCTATGTGACCACACCGAGCGGTCTTGTGCTCAATGCCAATCCGGCGCTCGCGCGCATCATGGGCTACGAATCCGCGAGCGAGCTGATCCAGAGCGTCAACGACATCGCGGATACGATCTATGTCCATCCCCTGGCGCGCGAACGCTATCAGCGGCTGATGCGGCGCGACGGCATGGTGCGCGAGTTCGAATACCAGGTGCGCCGGCGCACCGGTGAGGTCCGCTGGCTTTCCGACAGCGCCACGGTGGTGCGGGACGAGAGCGGCGAGGTGGTTCGCTACGAAGGCGTGGTCCGCGACATCACGGATCAGAAGCGCGCCGAGGACGCGATCGCGGAAGGCCGGCGATTGCTGCAGCAGGTCATCGACACGGTGCCGGCGGTGATCAACGTCAAGGATCGCGAGCTGCGCTATGTCCTGATGAACCGCTATATGGCCGGCATCTTCAACGTCGAGCCCGAGGATGCGCTCGGTCGTACCACGGGCGAGCTGATGTCGCGCTACGGCGCGAACAAGACCGACTCGAACGACAAGCGCGTGCTGGCGACGAAGGCGGGCCTCGGGTTCTACGAGGAGGAATACCTCGATTCATGCAACGTCATGCGGCAATGGCTGGTCAACAAGCTACCGCTTCTCGATGCCGACGGCGAGGTCGACAAGATCGTCACGGTGGCGCTCGACATCGGCGAGCGCAAGAAGAGCGAACTGGAGATGCGCAAGGCCAAGGAGGCCGCCGAGACCGCGCTCCGGAACCTGCGCGAGACCCAGGCCTCGCTGATCGAAGCCGAGAAGCTCGCGGCGCTCGGGCGCATGGTCGCCGGTGTTGCTCACGAGGTCAACAACCCCGTCGGCATCAGCCTGACGGTCGCTTCCGCGCTCGAGCGCAAGACCGAGCGCTTCAGCGAGGCGGTCACGCGGGGCGAGCTGCGGCGGTCGAGTCTCACTGAGTTCATCGAGATGAGCCGCAGCGCCGCGGGACAGCTCGTCGCCAATCTCAATCGCGCGGCCGAGCTGATCCAGTCGTTCAAGCAGGTGGCGGCGGACCGCAACTACTCCGATCAACGCAGCTTCGATCTCGCCGATCTCACCGAGCAGGTGGTGATGAGTCTTCGCCCGGGCGTGCGCAGACAGAACCTGACGGTGAATGTGGATTGCCAGCCCGACCTGGTGATGAACAGCTACCCCGGGCCGTACGGGCAGGTCCTGACCAATCTGTTCCTCAATGCGGTCGCGCACGCGTTTCCGGACGGCAGGAGCGGCGTGATCGAAATCAGGGCCCGGGAGTCCGGCCGCGACAATGTCGAGATCATCTTTTCCGACAATGGCTGCGGCATGTCGCTCGACGTTCGCCGCCGCGCCTTCGATCCTTTTTTCACGACGCGCCGCGACCAGGGCGGCACCGGGCTCGGCCTGCACATCGTCTACAGCATCGTGACCAGCCGGCTCGGCGGCCGGCTCGATCTCGACTCCGAGCCGGGCGCCGGCACGCGCGTCCAGATCATTCTGCCGCGGGTCGCGCCGCTGGAGCAGGCGGCCGAATAGGGCGGTCTGCGTAAAACCCCGGATTGACTCTCACGAAGCCGAGATCGAAACGAAATCTGGCCCGGTTGATGCATTTCTATCCGTGCACCCTGGGGTGGTGCAGGAGCCAGATGGACCAGATGGAAATGAGCAGATGGATTGTTTGCCGCGGCCGTGAGCCGCATCGAGCTGATCGCTCCGACATCAGCAGGACGGTCTCGAGGCCGCAGGCGGCCGCGCGATGGAAGCCACCTGTCCAGGTCGGCCGTGCGGCGCTGCTGATCGCACTCGCCGCGCCACCGTCACTGGCGCGCGATCGCGGCCAGTACGCGAACTCGTCGCCGGAGATGAAGGCATGGTTCGACGGCCTGCGCAGCGGCAAGGGCCCGTGCTGTTCGGACGCCGATGGCAGCGCCGTCAGCGATGTCGACTGGGAGAGCAGGGGCGGTCACTACCGCGTCCGCATCGAGGGTGAATGGCTCGACGTTCCCGACGACGCTGTCATCACGGAGCCCAACCGGGTCGGCCGCACGATGGTGTGGCCGATGCGCGGCTATCAGGGCCTCCAGATCCGCTGCTTCATGCCGGGTAGCATGTCGTAGCCGGGCGGGGCGGCGCTCAGGTGTATTTCTTGTCGCGCTCCAGCAGCTCGATGGAAATGCCCTCCGGCCCGCGGATGAAGCAGATGCGAACACCGGGGCGGATCGTGGTCGGCTCGGTCGTGAAGGTGATGCCCTTGGCCTTGAGCTCGGCGGCCGCGGCGTCAATGTCCTTCACGGTGAGGCCGAAATGATCGAGGCCCTGGTGCGGCGTCACAGGCGGCGCGTTGACGCCGTCGTTCGGCTCGACCTTGGCGATGAACACGCTGGCGCCGCCGAGCCTGACGTCGATGCGGCCGGGATTGCGGATGATCTCGCCGCCGAGAATGTCGTGAAGCCAGGTAGCGGTAGCTTCCGGGTCCGGGCTGCGGAGATGGATGTGGTCCCACGTGACATTCAACATCGTCGAGATCTTTCGAAGGAGTGAACCGCCTGCGGCGCGGCGGCGTTTCTTGAGGTGCCGGCAACGGGTCGGATGTTTACCGGCCCGTCACCGGCCGCGCCAGCCCGGCATACTGACCGGTATCCGGGCCTGCCCTCCAATTGTCGGCTTTGCATGCAACCCTATCGATGTTTGCCGATTGAAGCTTCCAGATGCCCCCGCCGGGCAGCCGATGGTGCAGACATGAGCGCGGGTCTCTCTCGTTTGCTGGGGCGCAAGCCCGATGCCACGGCGTCGCTGGCCATGCGCCGAAGCGACGGAGCGTCCATCCCTTTGGGAGCCGCGGTGTCGGGGTTGGCGATCCTCGCGCTGATCATGTTCAGCGTCGTCGGGTGGCTGATCATGTCGGTCGAAGAGGAGGAGGTGGCCGACTCCAGCCTCACGCGGGTCGGATCGGCCTCCCCGAGCAGCGGCTATGAAGGAGATGAAGACGGGACGGAGACGTCGCGTGGGCTCTCATTCGTGGTGCCCAGCCCGGCGGCCAAGTCCAGCGCGCACCCCGATTCGTCCCCGGTGGTCGGCTCCGGCCGGACCGTCATGGACGCCAATGCCAGCCTGTCGCCGACGATACCGCCTGCTTCATCCCCTGCGCTCGACCCGGCCGCTCTGTCCAGCCTGCGGATCAGTTCCCAGTCCTGGCGGCGCGGCGGTCTTGGGTCGAGGGCGCTGGTGACCTTCACGGTACGGAATGCCAACAGTTTCGCAATCAAGGACGTCGAAATCAGCTGCGCCTTCAGCCGGCGGGACGGTAGCCATGTCAGCGACCGCCGACGGATCGTGCCCGGCCAAGTCGGGCCGCGCAGCCGGAAGACCTTCGCGGCGGTCCATGTCGGATTCGTCAACGTTAACGTCAGCGCGGCCAAATGCGCGCTGGTTGCAGCGACGAAAATCTAATTATGTCGCGCTAGTCTCCCACGGTTTTTGAACCCGAGCGTTCGACGCGGGAACATACTGTCATGATCCTCCGTTAGGTGGATGTCGGCGCAGGTGCCGACGGAGCGGTAAATTATGCCCATTCTGCGTTACTTTCTTTTCGTCGGTGGAACTCTGCTGGCGCTGCTGGTCCTGGCGGATGCCGTGCTTCCCAGCGTACCATTGCCTGCAAGCCTGTCGTCTGCGTCGGACCTTCCCCCGGTGCGCATTCAGTCCACCAGAAAGTGGCCGGAGCGGATCGTGATGGACACCTCGATCGCCACGCCGGCTCCGGTGAAGCTCGCGAAGGCGGAGCAGCCTGCGGCAGAAGTGGCCAAGCCCAGTGCCCGCGACGCCTTCGCGCAGATGAGCGCCGTCGAGACCAACCCGCAGGTTGCGGCCGTGAAGTCCGCCGAGAAGCCTCGCGCGACGCGGATTGCCGACACAGGCAAGCCGGCTGCAGAGGCGAAGAAGCGAAGGACCGCAAAAGCTCATCCGGGCAGACCGATGATTCTGGTCGCGCAGCAGCCGCATGTCGGCTCTCTCGATTGGACTTGGTAGTATCGATCGCCCGCGGTCCCTGGTCGATCCAAGCGGTCCCGCTGCAATCGCGCTCCGGGGCTCGCGCGGGGTGCTGCGCCGGTTTTCACGCCGCTACGCTGCCTTGATCTTGCGCAAAGTGCGCTCCTTCCGGAACGCCTAGCGTCTCTGCACGGGACCTGGGGGCGTTTGCCCGGGGACCCAGGAGACGCTGAATGACGACTACCACGCCCACCCTCTCGATCTCGCCGGAGAAGGTCGCCTTCGTCGTAACCAAGATCCACCAGCACGAAATGGAAGCGGCCGAACCCGAATTGCTGGCAGATTTGGCAGATGACGACACGGCGCCCGGTACCGGTGGGCGAGGCCTGAAAACGGACCGGTCGGAGCTCGTCAGCTTCATCAGGGGCCTCAATGTCGACGAACAGATCGATCTGGTCACGCTGATGTGGCTGGGCCGGGGCGACGGCTCGCTGGACAATTGGGATGAGCTTCGTGCGCAGGCCGCTCAGGCGCACAACAATCGCACGGCGACGTATCTGATCGAAACGCCGATGCTCGGCGACTATCTGGAGGAGGCTCTCTCGGAGTTCGGCCTTTCCTTGGAAGATTTCGAAGAAGGCATATAGCTGCGGCGGCTTCTCCCGATGAGCTCGCCGGCACATTCTTCGCTGCAATTCGGATGATGGAGTAATCTCATGGACAAGATGAAGGTCGGAACCGGTGATTGGATCGTCGTGTGCGACGGGCGCAAGGCGCTGATCCTCGAGAACGTCGGTGACAGCATGTTTCCGAACCTGCACACCAAAGAGGTCCGTGAACAGGAGAACGACCGCACGAGCGCTCAGGGCACGGACGCTCCCGGCTCGGTGCAGCCGTCATTTGGCAATGCTCGGAGTTCAGTGGATCAGACGGATTGGCATGATCAGGCTGAGCGTATCTTTCTCAAGCAGCTTGCCGATCGCCTGCATCATGCTGTCATTTCAGGCGAAACCAAAGCCGTCACGATGGTGGCGTCGCCGCGCGCGCTCGGGATCATCCGCGCCGACTATTCCGACGCGGTACGAAAGGCGCTGCATGGCGAGGTCCACAAGGATCTGGTCAAGCTTCCGGTCTACGAAATCGAGAAGCAACTGCTTGCCTGAGCCAGGCTGTCTCATGCCAATGAGTGTCCGGAGACCCCGTTCGCGGTCTCGGTGATCGCGACGAGGATCAATGTGTGCTTTCATGCGACGGTGCCGATTCCGGCGCCGCAGGCACTAGGCTTGCGCCCACATGCGCAGCTCCTTTTTCGACGATCTCGTAGCCGCAATCGTCCAGCCAGGCGATCAGGCGATCGGCCATGGCGTAATCCCAGGTCGGGTAGGAGCGTGCGATGACCTGGCGTGGCGTGAGCTTGCGAGACATTGGTGATCCTTCCCTGATCTCATGGTGCTCGATGAAACGTCGAGCGTTGGTCTCTTGTCATCCTGAACCCCAGGGCGGGATGCACAGTTCCTGCGGCGCCCGAGCGCTGCCGCTCAAGGAGCGCTGATCGTTCACCGCGCCCCGGCGAAAGGCGCTCAATTCATCAAGCGCCGATCACGTGTGGCCGCGCGTCATCGGTCACGAGAGCCGCGGTGCGCTCCGGCTTCTTCTCCACGATCTCGTAACCACAATGATCGAGCCATGCGATCAACCGGTCCGCCATGGCATAGTCCCAACTGGGATAGGATCTGGCAATGACTTCGCGGACTGAAAGCTTTCGTGTCATGATGTCGATCTGTCGCTCCCTGCATTCGCCACGGGCCCGTCCGGCATACATCCGGACGATCCAAGGCTGGCCGGCAGTTCGTGCCGCCGGTTCTTGATGTTGTTTGGCTCGTCCCGCTTCTAAGCGCGCGCCCCAGCGCCTTGCTGGCTCACCACGATCAAACTGGCGTGGAGAGGTGACTTTTCCGCTTCCGGCTCGCCCAGGCTGCGCAATCATCGCCCAACATGGTGAAAACCTTCTCGCTACGATGGTTTCCCATTCCCGTGCACGGATATGGCGCAGTCGTGCGCGTAGTGGGGCTGGAGTGTGGTGGCGGCGCGGTGTTTCGTCACAGGCTGGCGGCGACGATCTCCGACGAAAGCAGCTCGAGCAGGCTGCGACAAACTGAGGAACGGTTTGGCACGTTCATGGTTTCAGCTGGGGCGCAGTCGCATGGGCTCGTCGTCTCAGAGGCAACGGAGCGAAGCGATGAGGCTGATGTTCTCGGTCGTGCTACTGACCGGCCTTGCGGCAGGGGCCGGCCGGATGGACGCCAATGAGTCCTGCGGCCCAGGGTGCCACGTCGCGCCGAATGGCGGCTGCGTCGTGAATGGCTGGGAGGTGGGAGCGCCGGTGTGGAACGAATGCCCCGCGGGCGCTCGGCCAAGACCGCCGTGCGGAACCGCGTTCAAATGGAGCAGACAGGCGAAGGCCTGTGTCAGCAGGTGAATATGCGAGGGCTGATCACCGGCGCGAGAACGTGGGTCGGACCGCCGGCTGTCGCGAGCCGTGCCTTGTATCAGGAGCAAGACGAAGCTCCGGCGCTCAGACCGGCCTCGCATGGATCACGTCGCGTGGTGCGCCGGTGCGGAAGGCTCTCCGTAACCATGCCCGCGACGGTGCCTCGATGAGCATGTAGGTGATCCAGGCCATCGCCGTCGCAATCGCAACGAACAGACCGAGCCGCAGTGCGAGCTCAAGAGCGCCAGGAGCATCTGACTTTCCGATCATCGCAAGCCGAATGAGAAAGGGATGCAGCAGATAGATCGAATAGCTGCATTCGCCACCAATGATCAGGGCTCTGGACGACAGCCAGGGGGCATGGCCGTATCGACTGGCGGCGACGAAGACGATCGAAAATCCCGAGATCTCGATGAGACGTACGGCAAGTTCGATCGCGAATGACCAGCCGGGCAGACGAGGCTGCAGAAACAGCAGCACAGGCGCACAGATGAGGCTCACCAGCGAAAGACAGAACAGGAGCCTCACGCAGCGCCGCTCCCCGTCACCGACGCTGGCATCGGCGCGGTTCCTGTAGATCATGGCGGCAAGGCAGCCGGCCAGGAACTGAGCGATGTGAAGATAGGGAGAGTAGTAGGTGAGCCACTGCATCCCGTTTTGCGTAAGGCTCGGCGCGACGGCCCGCAGCAACGCATCCCCGAAGGTGAAGGCGGCCGCGATCGTCAGCGCGAACGTCACGATGTTCACCAGCGCGATCCAGATGATCGTTTGCAGCCGGACGACGGCTGCAAACAGCAGGCAGACGAATGGAAACAGCAGGTAGAAGAACAGCTCCACGCTGATGGACCAGAGGTGCTGCAGCGATGGCACGACTGCGACCAGCATGGTGCCGTTCTGCACGGGAAACCAGGCTTGCGTCATCGTGAGGATGAAGCCGAGCGACGGGGCCGAAAGACCTCGCGCAATCACGACGTATGCGACGACTGCGAGCGCAATCACGGCGTACATGGGGTAGAGCCGGGCGAAGCGCGCGATGGCAAATTCGCGAAGAGCGCTTCCGAGCGGTTGCGACTGGAAGCGCTCGGCGTAGTTGAGCCACAGGACGAATCCGCTCAGCACGAAGAACATCGTCATTCCGATGCTGCTGATTTGTGCGATGAGCTCCGGCAGCGGGCCTTGCGCCAACGACGGGGCGCCATGGCCGATGGCGACCGTTGCGGCCGCGACGAAGCGCAAGCCGGTCAGCGAGCCGATGAAGCGTTGCTCGTTCACTTTTGGGGATGGTCCTGATGCTTGGGAGGCGCTCCGGCTGTTGTAGAAACAGCAGGGCCTGGAGGCAACCCGACGCACGCCGCCGGAGACGGGATTGCCGCCCGCCGAGCGACGATCAGGCGTCCAGGCCGGAGATGATTCTGCGCCTGATCATTCCGGCGTCTGCCGCTTGCGACGTCCGCCGCGGCGGCATCTCACGTTGCAGTCACGACAACGGATTGAAAAATATGGAAAAATCAACTTTGCCGTCAGCAGCGTCCGACCACCGGTCGAGGCGTTTCCCGGCGCGCGGCATGCGATCGGCGGGGGGGGGAAGGAGCGGGCAACAGGGCTGCTAGAGTTTGAGGAAACCTGGGAAGAGCAGCTCTTGCAGCGGATCGGGCCGGTTGCGAAAAGCCGCCTGGACTCCTCGATCCGCGGGACGTGACGGCCAGGGGCATGGTCGCCCCTGCGTGAGATGCAGAGCCCCCGTCCGGACTGGTGCAGGGGCCGGATTGCAAATGGACTCGCAAACCGACCACAGCTAGTTATTTGTTACCCTCTAGCGGGTCATTTTGCACGACGCTGAGCGCCTGAAGAGAACGGGAGTCGCCTTGCTCGCTGCGCCATCTCAGCTCACCGATCAAACCGTCAACACCCAGCTGACGACGAATTGCAATGCGCAGGTGGCTGCAACGTTCGACACGAATGACAGCACCTGGGTGACCTTCTTTTTCAACGGTACGATCCCGTGCTGGAGAGCGCTGGTGTCGATTGGCGAAGTGGAGGTCGAGCTGACCGAGGACATTGCCATTGCAGGCATCGTCCTGCGCAAGGGACTGACCGTGACCATGCACCCGATGGGTCGCTACTACACGGTCACGATGAGCGGGGAGATTGTCGATTCCGGAAAGGAGAGCAGCTTTACCGGATTCGTGCTCGGCTCGTTCATCCGGTCCGCAGCGATGAAGCGTGCAATGCAGATGCTCCGGAAACAAGTCAGCCGCTGAGCGGCGCCCGGCTTCGCCTGAAATGTAAACACCAGAATGTGACCGGGCGTGAGGGGAAGACTGTGATCTGGCCCGATTGACCACCGCGGCGAACCCTGTTACACGCCACAACCTCTGATAGATTTCAATCATTGGTAGCTTAGTTGATTTTCCATTCGTTTCAGCCGCGCCGGCGGTTGCGTACTGCGGGTTTCAATCTGTGTTTTAGAAAAGGAGATAGCCATGGCTCATCATGAAGGCCTTCGTTTTTCGGCTCCCGCCGTTGTCACCACCCCCACAAGCCCCAACACCGAGGTCGTCGCGACGCCGACGGGCGATCAAAACAACACGACGCAGCTCGTGTTCGAGTATCAGGGGCGCATTCCGGTCTGGACGCCGGTTGTCTCGCAGGCGCAACCTCAGGTCGTTTTGGCCGCTGACATCACGATCGGCGCAACGACTTGGCGCAAGGGCATTACGATCCAGTATGCGGCGCTGGGATCGACCCAGTACACCGTGACCATCATCTCGGGCGAGATCGTGGACGATCGTGGGCTCTACCTGCTCCAGGGCGTGACGCTCGGCATCTTCCCGATCGGTTTGGATGTCAAGGCAGCGCCGCCCGCGACTACGCGGACCGAAGAGTATCCGCGCGCCGCCTTCACGGCGCTGCCGACGGTGAATACGCCGACCAGTCCGAACAGCAACGTGGTGACGACGCCAAGCGGCGACACCAACAATACGACCTACGTTTCGTTCCAGTACCAGGGCCGCATCCCGGTCTGGACGCCGATCGTCTCGCAGTCCCAGATCACCGCGGTTCTCGCCGCGGATATCACGATCGGCGCGACGACGTGGAAGGCGGGCATCACGGTGCAATATGCTGCGCTGGGCTCGGCGCAATATACGGTGACCATCATCAAGGGCGATATCATCGACGATCGCGCTCTCTATTCACTGGCGGGCACCTTGCTCGGCATTTTCCCGATCGGGTGATACGAGCATGGACGCGTCCGCGTCAGCGCAGTTCGAGCAGGTCGACTCCGCTGCGATTTACGAGACCAGGGTTGCCGGCTCGGTTGGCTGGGCCGGCTACCTTCTCGGCACGGGCTCGTCGCTGCCACCGTTCATCAACTACGATGACTCGCTGAAGAAGTACGGTGGCAGCTATATTTTCGCGACGCAGCGGCCCGCCGATCTTGATCGTGATCCCGGCGGGTTCGCCGAGCGTGTGCGGACCTATATCAGCAAGGCGACGCGCAACCGCGCCGTCGTCTGGCTGGCCTCGGCCAATCCGGTCAGGTTTGGCGACTTCGAGAGTTACGGCATCTCCTTCATCAACCTGCCGCCGGTCTACCAGGTCTCGGGCAACCTGAACCTCTGGTTCGCCCGCAACGCCAAATTCTACATTCTCGATCAGACCCGGATCGAGATCGATGGTGGGGCGCTGCGCCTGTCGGGCTCGGCGCTGAGCTCGCCTCCGTTCGTCGGCTTCTCGGGCAAGGGCGACAACCCGCTCGGCATTCGGCTTGCGCGGACCTCCAACAATCGCATCTACGCCTACGTGCCGTTCGGCGGTGCCAACACCGGTTGTGTCACCTTTGATGGGCTGCTCGATTCGAAGCAGGCGTTCGTCAGCCAGGGCTTGGGGCAGGGCGTCTGCTACGTCATCAACAACAACGCGACGACGTCGCCGCAAGCTGCGCAATATGCCGCCATGACGGTGGCGGCGTTGCCGTCGCAGCTTTCGATCGCAGGCGCCTTCGACCTCGGCGATCCGGCCAACCGCGCGATCGGCCGAGAGCAGCTCGAGCAGGGCTATCTGCGTTCGGGTTTCGCCATCAAGGGGGCGCCGGCGCTGACCAGCGAATTCCGTACGACCGGCGGGCGTGTCGTGCAACTGACGCCGCTCGGGGCTGGCAGCACGGATACGGCGCCGGCGCTCGGGGCAGGGGGCTTCGCCTTTGCGACCAGCGCCGCCAAGACGGCCGCGGTCGAGACAGGCACGACCTATCTGAGCCTGGCCGGCCACTACGCGCTCGGCGCCGATGGCAGCTCGGCGGGGCAGCTTGCGAAGCTGATGGGCGGACTGTTCGGATCGGAAGCGCTAAGCTTCAAGGCGTACGACGTCAGCCTGCCTGCAACCCAGAACGATCGTCTCAACGCCATTCCCTCGAAGCCGGGCTACGCGCCGGTGTTTCCATTCGAGACGGCGGACCTCAACCGTCCCACGAGCGGTGCCGTCGCGGCGCGCCTGACGGACGAGCATCAGACCTCCTGGGTGACCATCGTCTCCGGAGGCGGCGTCGTCGACTATCTCGCAGAGCCCGAAGGCAGCGCGATCTACGCTGCGGCTGAGGCCGGCGCCGGCGCCGAGGACGTCGCGATCCTGCAATCGGCGCCGCCATTCATGCCGCTTGCCCAGGGCAGCGACAAGACGTTTCCGCTGGTGCCTTATGGAGCTGCTGCGAGCAGCGGCCTCGATGGCGCTACGCTCGTCCAGTTCGAAAGCCAGATCGTGGCCGCGACCCGTAAGTCGCTGATCTCGAGCTATGGCAGCAAGACGTGGTCGGCGCGCGTGCAGGCGGCGCGGGCTCACGCGCTGCGCGGCACGCTGCCGGACGGCCCGAGCACCGATGGGACGACGCCGCAGGGCTTCATCATCGCGGGCGATCCGACGACGGGTGCCTATCTGAAGGTCAGCATGGCGCAGTCGATCGACCGCGACGGCAACACCCTGCCATTCGCGCTATCTGCTCCGACCCAGGCGATGCAGGACGCCTTGCAGACCAACCAGCTCTTTCTCGTCGCCGTCAATCCGGAGCCGTTCGGCACCGGCGCGCAGTTCGCCAACACCGTCAACATCGCGGGCTGGACCATGACCGCGGCGGTCGGCGCCGGCGCGTCGGCGACCGCCTACCGCAACGTTGTCATCATGAAGTTCTGCTCCGGTTCGTTGTTGGAGCGGGTCACGAATGCCAATCGCTGGACGTCGGCGGAGCAGTTCTCGCTGTTGCCCGGCACGCCGCCGGTCACCGCCGCGCTGTCCTACACCGGCCTGTCGCAATGGCTGCAGGACTACATCGCGGAAGCCGTCGTGCGTTCGAAGGGAGCGTCCGGCCCATTCTACGAGAATTTCGCGCGCATCGCGCAGGATCCGAACTGGACCGGCGTCATCGTGCTCGCGGCCGATCTCGGCCAGCGCGACATGCCGCCGGAGATTGCGGGGCTTGCCGCCGGCATCGACTTCACCCGCTTCAACGCCCATCATTTCGGCTTCACCGTCAGCCGCGTCACGGTCGATGGCCGGAGCGGCCGGATCACGATGCCCCCGGGCAATTCGAGCCTGTTCGGCCTGATCGACTACGAAGATCCGCGCTATGCAATGAACATCTCCAACGGCGTTGCGCCTGACGTGCCGGTGGCGGTGCAGATGAGCGGTGAGTTCGACTTCACCGTGCTGCAGTTGCAGTCGTTGTTCGAGAACGCCAGGCTGACGCGGTTCGACAGCCACGTCCAGCTCTCGGTCGCGGCGCTGTTCGGCGCGCCGGTCTCGCGGCTGTACTCGCGCCGCACGCCGCAGCCCTTCACGGGAATCGTGCTCAAGGGCAGCTATGTCGACCAGGGCGGCCGCGGCGCCTATGTCTTCGAGCAGAACACGACCAACGTGCTGACCAGCCCGTCGAACGTGCTACCGGCCGTTGCCTTCGACCGCGTGCAGTTCAACACGATTGGCACCCAGGACCAGGGCGCCACGGTGGCCAGCAACTTCCTGGTCTGGGGACAGTTCGATTTCACGGCGCTTGAGAGCACCATCGGAGAGACGCTCGACCTGCTGTCGTTCGGCAGCCCGCCCGACACGCCGGAGGAAGCGCTCGGCGTCGGGCTTGCCTTCTCCGGCCTCGTGATCGGCATGACCTATCCGCAGGCGACGCCCGGAGCCAAGCGGTTCCAGGTCGCGACCGGCAACCTGGCCTGGAATCTCAACGGCTCGAGGATGCGCGACACCAGCCTGTTCCGCGGCTTCGCACTGCAGCTCAAGAGCTTCGTCAACGCGACCGGCGATCAGAAGCCGTCGGATCTCGGCTTCCTGCCGGTGACCTCGCAGCTCAACCTGACCGAGCTGGAGGGACCCTGGTTCGGCGTCGTCTACGACATCACGCTGGGCGGCCCGGGAGCGCTCGCCTCCGGCGTCGGCTTCCAGTCGCAACTGCTTGCGGCATGGTCGCCGGTCACCACCGGCTCGGACGCGCAGCATGCGGTCTTCATCGGCATGAGCCTGCCGGGCGCGGCGCCCGGCGCCAGCCTGTTCAGCATCCAGGGCGTCATCAAGGTTGCGGTCGGCGCGATCTCGATCCTGCGCCAGCCGGTACCGACCGCATCGGGACGCAAGCTGCCGGAAGACGGACCGAAGTGGTTCTACTGCCTGCGGATCGACGATATCGCGATCAAGATCTTCGGCATCGCCAAGTTGCCGCCGTCCGCCAACATCCAATTCTTCCTGTTCGGCGATCCCGACAACACCGGCAGCCTCGGCTGGTATGCCGCCTACGTCGCCGACGACAATCCGGGCTGCGAGCAGTCGCTCGCATTCGCCGCAAACAAGCCCGAGCTGCAGGAGCCGCCATCATGACGCGGATCCTGTTCTGGAACATCGAGAACTTCTCGATCAACAAGATCTTTTCCGCCTCGATCAAGCGGCAGCGCGGGCATGGCGGCCTCAACGACATGCAGAGCGCGATCCAGCGCCGCGCGGTGATCAATGCCGTGCTGACGGCCACCCAGCCGGACATCATCGTCATCATCGAGGTGAGCTCCGGCGACAATGCGCCCAACGCGCTGGCGAGCCAGACCGGCGGCATCAATGCGCTCGCCATGGTGCAGTTCGGGCTCAACAACCCCGCCACCATGGTGGCGGGCGGATGGAACGCCGTGCCGCCGCTCTACACCGGGGTGGGCGGGCGCGCCGAAACGGTCGGTATTCTCTATCGCCGCACCAACACTGCGGGCACCCTCAACCGCTACTTCACCGGGCCCAACATCTGGACCGGCGGGCATGGCGGCATGTCGGTGCCGCCGGGCGGCGGCGTCGCCACGCCGTACAACGGCATGCTGGTGCCTCTCGGTGCCGTCAACGTCAACGGAATGCTGGTCCCCCCGGGGCTTGGTGGCGTCCGGCAGATTCCTGCGGCCGCTCAGCACAATGGCGGGCTCAACGAGGACGTCGTGGCCGCGCGCATCGCCTTCACGACCACGCTCGGCGCGCCCGTTGCCTTCGCCGGGTTGCGCGAGCCGTTCATGGCGACGTTCACTGAGGCCGACAATCTCGGCAACGTCCAGCGCGACCTCACCATCTTCGGCATCCATTCGCCGCCGAACAACCCCGCGGCGGCGAACTACATCACCACGATGTCGACGATCAACGACGTCGTCGGCGCCCTGGGTGTGAACGAGACGCGGGTGATCGGCGGCGACTTCAACGTCAATCTGTTCGCCGTCAACGGGACGGCCTCGGGTCTCTACAATCCGCTCACCGGCGGGCCCGGTGCCTACACGCTGCTTCTCAGTCCGACGGCCGTGGGCGTTCCCGTCAATCTGGACCAGTACAAGGGCTATTTCTCCACCCATATCCGCGGCAAGGACAAGACGGCGGCGTCCAAATTCCTCTGGTCCAACGGCGGCGGGCCGGGACAGAGCTTTTATCCCGGCTACGGCTATGTCGGCTCGAACTTCGTCGCCGCGCCGTTCTACTCGATCGACAACGTCCTGGTCTGGCCGCACAACGGCATGCACAACTATCAGACCACGATCATGAACACGGTGACCGGCACGCCGATGAACGGGGTCATGGCGCCGCCGGACAATCCTCCCCTCGGCACCGTCGCGTTGGCCAACCAGTTCACCGCGGCGCCGATGGGGTGGCCGGGCGCGCCGACGGCGGCGAACTATCCCGGGATCGGCGGCGCCGGAAATCTGACCGGCTGGAGCAACTACGGGCGCGTCCGCAACACCAGCGATCATTTCGGCGTCTTTGCCGACATCTGAAGGGAGCGCCGGCTGATGAGCGCTATCGACAATCTCCGCGCCGCTGTCGAAGCCGCCGCCGGCGAGACCGCGTTCGCGCTCGATGCCGCCTTCCTGACGGCGGGCCTCGCCGATCCCGCCGTGAAGGTCCCCGCCGACTACGACACCTGGCTGAGCCAGGCCTTCTTCCTCAAGACCGCGGCCGATTTCAAGGTCACGGTGGAAAAATCCGACGTCGGCCCCGTGGAAGGGGCGGCGTTCACGGTGCAGTCGGCGACGATCCCGTTCATCGGCGCCACCGCTCCGCTGGCCGCGAAGGCCACGCTCGTGTTCACGGTGAACGGCGACCAACTGATCGTGCAGGCCGAGGCGACGCCGTCGAACTGGACCTGGACCAGCAGCTTCGCCTTCATGGGCGGCTTCCCGTTCAATCAGTTCGGCACGCTGAAGAACGTCAGCTTCGTGTTCTCGACGGCGACCGGCAGCTATCCGTACGGTGACTCCGCGGGGCGTGCCGTGAGCGGCGGCGCGGTGCAGAATTTCGACGCCAAGGTCGCGCTGCCGGACGTCGCCAAGCCGTTCCTGCTGCTGTTTCCGGGGCTCACCGCGCCGACCGGCGACCTGCTGCTGAGCGGCGCCCTCAACATGGGCATCTTCAACGGCGAGACCGTTCTGTTCCCGCCGGGGCAATTGCGGGCGGCGATCCAGGACGGCACATTCAAGCTAGCGTCGCAGTTCACGGTCAAGGATCCGAGCCTGGCCCTGACCATTCCTGTGCCCGATGGCGCTGACGAGGTCGATGGCGTCCTGGTGCTGGCCGATCTCGTCGATCCGGATGCGGGCGACCAGGCGCCGACGCTCGCGATCTCCTCGCAGTTCGACATCGGCGGTACCGGTTCCTATCAGCTCGACGTCGAGATCACGCCCGGCGCGGATGCCAACTATTCGGTGGCGCTCGCCGTGGTCACAGGCGGCGATCCGCTGACGCCGGCGACGGTGATCGAGGTGATGGGCGGCAATGGCGGCTATCTCGCCGCGACTCCCGACGTGCTGCAGCAGTTCCTCGCCTTCGTCGGTCTCAACGGCTTCTCGATCGCCGGCACGCTCGGCAGCTCGCCGACGATCACGGCCGTCTCGATCGAGATCGGCAGCTCAAAGAACACGAGCTGGCAGATCCTGCCGGCGACCGGCGTTCTCGACTTCAAGATCACCAGCTTCTCGCTGCAATGGTCGATGGCGTATCCGTTCGACGGCACCAAGCGACAGCAGACCTATGATTTCACCACCGAGTTCGTGCTGGCACCGAGCGTCTTCAAGGGACCGGACGGCGAGGGCGACGGCGTGTTCACCGTCCAGTTCACGTCAGCCAAGCAGTTCTACGCGTCCTTCGCGGGCACCGCCAAGCTGAGCGACTTCCTGACGGCGCTGTCCAGCGGCGCGGTTGTGCTCGACGTGGAGAATGTCGGGGATTTCGAGCTCGGCGACATCGCGGTCGCGGTCGACTACGGCGCGCAGAGCTTTCAGTTCGATGCCGGCTTCAGCCTCACGCTCAATCTGCTCAAGATCAACGATCAGCCGATCCTTGCCGTGCGAGAGGGGACGGTCTCGATCGCGGCGCAGACTCCGACGCAGACGCCGGACGGGGGCAACGCGACGACGCTGCTGCGGGCGGCGCCGCTGCCGATGCTACGGACCTCGCGAGGAGGCGCGCTGCAAACCGCCTCGCAGACGCAATGGAAGTCGAGCGTCGGCGGCTTCCTCGATGTCGGCCCGTTGCACACCAAGGTCAGCGTGACCTATGACGGGTTCGAAACGCCGAAGCGGTGGGATCTCGCCGCCTCGCTGGAGGAGTCGCTCGAGGTCTCGGACCTCATCAACCAGTTCTTTTCGCCCGGCAGCGCCTACGGTTTCCCGAGCTTCCTGCCCGGCGACCTCACCATCTCCGAATTCGCGATCACCGCGACCATTCCGGCGGAGCAGGGCGAGCTGGAGACGAGCTACGACATCACCGTCGGCTTCGAGTGGACATTCGCATTCGGCGATCAGACCGTCGGCATCGATCCGGCACGGCTCGGCGTCAGTTATGACGGCAACAAGCCGGCCCAGCAGCAGTTCTCCGGCTTCGCGCAAGGCACCTGGGTCTACTCGGCGATCAATCTCAAGCTCACCATGGGCTATGAGTTCAAGACGACCGAGGCGGGCTCGAACAACATCCTGTTCGTCGAGTGGGAAGGTTTCCGAGCCGCCTGGGAGAGCGACAAGGAACTGGTCACGTTCAGCCTCAAGGGCTGGAGCATCGGCTCGCTAATCCAGGCGCTGGTCCGCACGCTCGGAAATCCGTACTTCACCCTCGACTCGCCGTGGGATCTCCTCAACCAGATCTCGCTCGATGCGCTACGCGTCAACGTCTCGCTCAAGAACGGCGAGAGCTTCTCGCAACGCCTGTCGGCCACTTACGAGCTGTCGAGTCCGATCAACCTCGGCTTCATCAGCATCACCGCGCTGACCTTCCGTCGCGACACCGACGGCAAGGTGACGCTTGCCATCGAGGGCTCGAGCCCGCTCGTCGCCGACGATCCGGCGTTCAAGAATCTGCTCGATCCGGCCAAGGGGCAGGACGTGAAGGACCTGCCCTCGGTGCCCGGCCGGGGCGAGGAATGGTTCAAGCTGTTCCTGCTGGTGCTCGGGCAGCGCATCGGCATTACCGGCCATTCCAGCTTCGAGAGCACCAAGGAGGTGATCTGCGCGCTGCAGTCCGTCCCCAGCACGACGGGCAAGATGAATCCGGTCGATCCCAATGCGGACGACGGCGGGACACCGGGGCTGCCCTATTACGACCAGTCCAACAACTGGCTCATTGCCGGGCATCTCGGCCTGATGAAGGTGGCGGGCGCCTGGTCGATCGATGCGATGCTGGTGTTCAACGACCCCAATCTCTATGGTCTGCGGCTGGCACTCGCCGGCGAGAAGATGGGCGGGCTCGCCAATCTCGTCGTCGACATCCTCTACAAGAAGATCACCGACGACATCGGCGTCTACCAGATCGATTTCACCTTCCCGGACATCATCCGCAATCTCAATTTCGGCGCGGTGTCGATCACGCTGCCGCAGCTCGGGATCAAGGTCTATACCAACGGCGATTTCTTCATCGACATCGGCTTCCCCTACAATCTCGATTTCCGCCGTTCCTTCTCGATCTCGGTGATCGTCTACGGCGTTCCGGTGCTGGGCGCCGGCGGCTTCTACATCGGCAAGCTCTCCAACGCGACCTCGACAAGGATCCCGAAGACCCATCTCGGCACCTTCGATCCGGTGATCGAGTTCGGCATCGGGCTGCAGCTCGGTTTGGGCTACAATTTCGAGAAGGGGCCGCTGAAGGCGGGTTTCGCGCTCACGGTGTTCGGCATCGTTGAAGGCGTCGTGGCGCCGTGGCATCCCTATAACGCCACGCGCACGCTGGCATCGCGTGCCAGCAGCGGCGCGCTGCAAAGCGATTATTACTTCAGGCTGTCGGGCACCGTCGGCATCATCGGCCTGCTCTATGGCAGTGTCGATTTCGCGATCATCTCGGCCTCGGTCAATGTCAAGATCGTGCTGTCGATCCAGCTCACCTATGAGAGCTATCGCGAGATTCCGGTGGTCGCCAGCGCCAGCGTGACGATCAGCCTGAAGGTCAAGATCAACCTCGGCCTGTTCTCGATCTCGATCAGCCTGTCGTTCTCGGCCCAGGTGTCGGCAACCTTCGTGATCGGACAGACCAGCACGGCGCCGTGGGAGGTTCAGGGGGCACGCGCCGACGCGCTGCTGATGCAGCGGGCGCATGCCCGCGGACCGGACGCGGCGATGCGGCTGGCGCGCAGCCTGAAGCCGCGACCGAAGCGGCTCGCGCCGGCCGCCGCTCATCGCATGGGCCTTGCCGCCGTCGAAGGCAACAAGCCCAAGCTGTCGCTGATGGCGGGCGCGCAGTACACCGTGCTTGCTCCGGAGAAAGCCACCGACGCAGCCTCGAACCAAGGGGCATTCGTGCTCCTGCTCGCGATGGACGCGCCGGATGCCGCGGCCAGCGCGCCGTCCGCCACCAAGACGTCCTTCGACGTGCTGGCCGAGGTCTACTTCCCCTGGATCATTGATGCACTGGGGAACGAGAGCGGGGATGCGGCCGAGCTCGCCGAGACGCTGGCCACGTCGGTGACGCTCACCCAGCTCGAGGCCTATGTCGCGCGCCTCGCCGACACGGCCGATCCGTTCCTGTCGATCAAGGGTCTGTTGCAGTTCCTGGCCGACGCCTTCACGCTCGACATCTTCAATCCGGCGACGGCGCAATCCTCGGGGCTGAAGACCAAGCTCGATGCCGGCTCGGTGCTGTTTCCGGTGTTCGACGGATTGAAGCTGCAGGTCCCCGGCGTGTCCGGCGGCCAGACGTCGCCGATTGCGTTCGAGACCTACACCACGGCGACGCCCGGCTATGCGACCGCGGTCAGCAAGCTGTTCGCGCAGGTGGCTGCGGACATCCAGGCCCAGAACAAGGAAGCGCGCCGGCTTGCCGCGGAGAGCGATGCGAACTCGGCAGAGTCGATGGCGGCCCTGGTGTTCGTCGACACGTTCACGCTGATCGCGCGCCAACTGCTCCAGGCCGCGGCCGACGCGCTGCAGAGCTATGCCTATCCGCTGACCGCGACGAGCAGCATCGGTGCCATCCTGGATGAGCTGAACGGAATCGTCGGCAACGCCTTGACCATTGCCGATATCGTCCAGCCCAACGTCGATCATGCCTTGGGAGCCGGGCTGTCGCTGCATATCGACGACCTCGAATACGTCGTTCAGACCGGCGACACCCTGCAAAGCATCGCTGGCCGCTATTCCGACGCGGCGCCGACGCCGCGCTGGACCACGACGCCGGACCGCCTGATCGTGGCCAACCGGTCACGCCACATGCTGCAGGGCGGCGTCATCCTGCTGCTCACCAACAGCCAGGGCAAGGAGCAGATCTATGTGACGCGGCAGGGCGACAGCTTCGACGAAATCGCGCTGCAACTCGGCGCGATCTCGATCGACGCGCTCGCCGCACAGAGCGTGCTCTATGGCGCCGCCGGCCTGCTGCAGCCGACCTTGCCGCTCGCGATCTGGCCGATCACCTACAGGACCGCCGGGGCATCCGGCCCGTCCTCCGATACGCTGGCGACGGTCGCGAGCCTGTTCCAGACCACCGCGGTTGCGGTCGCAGACGCCAATCGCGGTGTCGCCGGACTGTTCTCGGTGCAGGCGGAGCGCGGCCTGCTCACCGTCGCTAATCTTCAGGCTCTGTCGGTCGGCGCATTGTGGTCGGCGATCGCGGCCACGGGCCAGGTCGGCCAGACCGCCGGCATGGTCTCGCGCTTCCTGGTCTATGGGTTGCGGCTGCCGGTCCAGGACGGACTGACGCTGTCGCCTGCGTTCCTCTATCCAAGGACGCAGTCGGGCTACGGTGTCTATCAGCTCACCGGCCAGCAGTTCCCGACGCCCAGCTCTGCCAGCGGCTACAAGATCGACTTCGCGCGCGAGACGCAGAGCCACGGTGTCCTGCTCGACTTCATCATGCTGAATGCCGGCACCGGCCTCAGCATGGAGGTTGATCTGAGCCAGGCCTTTGCCGCGTTGAACGTCGTCGTCAGCTGGGCCAGGACGCCTGGCAATTTCGTTCCGAGCCCGACGTTTGCGGCGCTGCCGCTTGCCGAGCGCCAGCCGCGGCCGTTCACCGCCAGCGGCTATGCGCGTTGGTCGAGCGGATCCGTCGCGAGTCTGCTGGCGCTGACGAATCGCAGCGGCATGGCCGCGGCCGCCGATGCCGGTGCGCAGACGCAGCCGACGCTGTGGAGCCTGCCGCCGGCGCAGACCAATCTGGTCGCCACGCGCGAGCAGTCGATCCGCGCCGTCATGCCGGATCTACGTTCGACGTTCGCGCTGCTGCCGAAGTTCCAGCCGCAGATCGGGCGCAGCAATCCCGCGACCGCACGCACCGACTATGCTGACCTGGGGCGCTGGGCTTGGTGCACGCGGCTCGACATTGAGATCAAGCGTCTGCCGGATGCGGCGGCGCTGGCTGCTCAGGGCACGGGCGCAGGCGATCTGCCGAGCGGTCCGGCATCCGCGCCGTCGCTGCCGTTCGTCTATGAGCTGGTCGGACCCAGCTCGGAGGATGCGGTCCGGCTGCAGCGCATCCTGACCGCCATGGATGCGCTGGGCGAAGGCATCGCCTCCGCCGTCTTCCTGCTCTACAACCAGTCCGGACCGGGCGCGCCGATGCTGGTGACGCCGGCGGACGCCAACTTCCTCGCCTTCATCACCCAGACCAACCTGTCGACCGAGACCAATCCGGCGGCGGCGCTGCGGCTGATGCTGAGTGCCGAGGATGCTCCGCCGCGCGGCATTGCCAATTCTCCGGCGCAGTTCATCCGCCTGATGTGGGAGCTCAGCACGGTCCGCAGCGGCGGCTACTATCTCTACTACGAGAACGTCGAAAGCGAGGAGGGCCTGCCGGCGGCCGTGTTCGATTCCTCGGGCTCCGGCATCGTGACGATGGTCGTGACGTTCGCGGCGCAGGGCAGCGAGTCCTTCGGCACCACGCTTCCCGATTTCGTCAACGCCTTCGTGACGACCGACGCCGTCGATCCGCAGAGCGACCTGGTGCAGACGGTGTCGCTGGCCTCGACCGGCCCAACGGCGCCGGTCGCAGCAGGAGCATCGCTCGACGCGCTCGCGGCGATCTACGGCCCCGGGCCCGGACGGATCGCCGAGGTCAACGCGACCAGGCCGCTCGCCGCGGACGCGCTGGTGCCGATCGTGGGCGCGGTCCGCCAGCTCACCGACGCGGATCTGGTCCGCGGCACCGGCGGGGCGATCGATGCGCAGGCCACGCTCGACAAGCTCGCCAGGCTGTTCTCCGCCGGTGCAGTCCGTCCGATCACCGGCCAGGACATCGCCGCATTCAATCCGCAAGTCGCCGTTGCGCTCGCGGCGGTGTTCTACATCCCGCCGCTGACCTATCAGGTCAATTCCTCGGCCGCGCCCGGAATGAGCTTTGCCAGCATGGCCGCCTATTACGGCTTGGACGTCGACCTGATCGCCCGCGGCGCCAGCGCTGCGCCCGGACTGTTCCCGGTCAATGCCGTGCTCGATCTCGATCCTCAGCTGTTCTCGCTACGCGACCAGTTGCCACCGCAGAACATCGGGTTCGCCCTGACGCGCGACAATTTCGGCCTCCCGCCGGACGATCCCGCCGCGCCGGACTTCGCCAAGAAGACGATGTATCAGCTCTACACCTCGCTTGCTGCCGGGCTCGCCGGCAACGTCTTCTACAAGGTCAGTCCGCTCGGCATGCCGTTCGGTCCGCAGGATCACGACGACAACGAGGCCAGTGCGTTCGAGAGCCATGCCCGCTCGGCGACGACGCGCGGCAACCGGCTGGCGCAGGTCGCTCTTGCCGATTTCGACTATCGCCAGTCGATCGGCATCGGGGCGCAGTTCGCGCTGGTCAACGCCGCGCCCGATCCGTCCGATTCCAATCTGCCGCCTAAGGCGGCCAATCCCTATCTCGGTGTCGGCACCATGGCGCAGGTCGCGCTGCAATGGCGCGATATCTTCGGCAACACCACGGTGACGCCGTTCGAGGCGCCGCCGCAACGGTATCGCGGCGCGCTCAACGGGGCTGCGGTGCCGATGCTGTACCGCGACGAGCTGATCGGGCTCGGGTCCTGGATCAATACCAACGCCAGCTACACCTATGAATCCGCGAGCGGTGCGGCGTTCAAGCTTGCATTGTCCCTCAACGCTGCGGCCTATGCAGGGCCGGACGGTGCGGCGCGGGCCGCCGACGATCTCTCGCTCTACACCCGGATCTACTATCAGCTGCATCAGGACTATTCCGCCAATGTCTCCGTGAAGGTGCCGGGCGTTTCCGGCAACGCGGTGGCAATGCGGCTGTCGAATTCGCTGCTAGCCAAGCCCGACGTGGACCTCACCGATGCGCAGGCGGACATCATTCGCGGCTATGTGCGCGCCTGCTTGCTGTATCTGAAGCTCGTGACGCAGGGACAGGCGCCCGCAGCCCCCGCTGCGACGCTGTCGCTTCCTGTCGACGTCAATGCGATCGCTGCGGGCAACATCCTCGAGCTCGACGTGACGCTCGCGCTCAGCCGCAATCCGCTGCTGGTCGATCCGGCCGTGGCGGCGTTGCAGGGCGGCACCGGCGTGGTCGCAGCGATCCTGCCGCGGGCCGACGGCGACGGCAACGTGTCCTATACGGTGTTCAGCACAGCGGTCGAGGCGATTTTCGCCACGGCCGATTGGTATCTCAAGGTCGGGCAGGGCCTGTCCCGCGACGGCGAGGATGCGGCCGACGGCGCGCAGCAGCTCTGGGCGGTGCGCTTCGGCAAGGCGGCCGGGAAAGGCATCCATTTCAAGCTGGGCACGTCCCCGAGCTATTTCGCGCCGAAACCGATCGCCAAGGCGTTGACGAGCGGCGATGTGACGATCACGCGCTACGACACCGGCGAGATTGACACGCTGCATCTTGACGGCGCCGACCTGAACCAGTGGTTCCAGAGTACGCTGGACGCGATCGATCTGTTCCTGTCGGCGGCCTATGCGCCGCACGCCTTCATCCTCGACCTGATCGACGATGTGACCGATCCGCTCACGGATGGTTCATTGGGACGCGTGCTGTCGACCAAGGAATTGCTGGCGGATACGATCAGCCTGAAGACGCTGCCGGTGCTGTCGACCAGCGCGGGCGATCCCTCGACCGCCTTTGCCGCAGCTGAGAAGCTGCGCCAGCAGCTGCTCAACCAGCTCGGCGCAGCCTATCGGGCCGGTGCGGCCGTCGTGTTCGGGCTGACCGAGGTCACCGGTGGCGGCGACAACAATCCGGCCGGTCCGCCGAACCTCTACGGTCAGCCGGGCGGAAGCATCAAGGGCGCGGCGGACAATCAGAACTACACGCTGACGCCGACGCGCATCCCGCTCGGCGAGGTCTACGATCCCGCTAGCAAGACCTGGTATGATCCGCGACTGGCCTTCGTGTTCGCCACCAAGAACGTCATCGATCAAGCCTATGTGCCGCTGAAGCTTACGCTGTCGCTCACCCATCTCGAGTTCGAGCGGCGCACCGTCCCCGGCATCGACGGCTATGTCGGTTCGCGATGGCTCGCCTTTGTCAATGGACCGTTCGATTATCCGTTGGGAACGCAGGTCGCCAACATTCCGGTCGTCAATCGCGACCTGCCGACGCCGCCCACGGTCTCCGCCCAGCAGGCGCTGCAGCTCACCGGCGAGGGCGCGACCGATCCGTCGAAGCTGAGCGCCTGGTGCTATTCGTTCGACTATCTCTATCAGCAGGCGGCAGCAGACGCGGTGTCCTGCACGGTGGAGTTCAACCGTCCGACCATGCCAACGCTGCGCCGCTCGGCCAGGCTGAGCGGGGAGCCGGATCTGTTCACCGCGCTGGCGCAGTTCGTGACCAACTATCCGGCGATCCTGCGCGATCTCAACCAGTATCTGGTCGGCATCGATGGCGCCGAACCCGATCCGGCGACGCTGGCGGCTGCGCGCAAGGCGACCGCCGCCTTTGCACTGGAAACCAGGCAGGTCGCGGATGCCTACGCGCGGGAGAGCGTGGGAGCTGCAAGACTGGCGGCCGCACCGGCACATGTGATCGTGAAGTTTCTGTCGACGCTCGACGGCACTGCGGAAGGACACGCGCGCACCAATCTGGTCAACATCACCATCGATGGGATGGCGGCGAGCTGGAATGCGGTAGCCAATACGATCTCGAACGGCACCACCACGCTCCCGGCGCCGGTCATCGCAATCATCGCGCCCGAGCTCTATACGCCCCAGGCGGTGCCGCCGGCGGAGCTGCCCGCAGGCGTACAGATCGCATACGTCTATACGCGTCAGGTCGACGGCAAGACGGTTTATCTCGGCGAAGCGGAGGCACGTGGTTTGCCGGCCCGGACGGTGTCGGTCGCGACGCTCGACGTCCTGCTGTATCAGAGCGGCTGGGCCTCGGTGTTCGTGCAGCGCAATCTCGCGCTGTTCCCGCTGGCCGATCTCAAGACCACCAGCACCAACCCGGCATTCCTGTTCCAGACGCCCGAGGTGCGGTTCGCCTCCACCGTGGTTCCCCAGCTGAATTATACGTCGTTCCCGCTCGACGCGATGCCGGGCGCATCCGGTGACCTCGACGCGCGCCTGACGACATTCTTCGCCGCGCTCTATGCCAACGGCAATGGCAGCACCAGCGACGAGGTCGCGATGCAGGGCATGTACAGCTATGAGATCGTGGCCGGCCAGCCGGCGATCCCGCGCGTCCGGGTGCCGATCAACCTGCTGACGCCGACCCCATCGGTGGTCGATCCCGGTGTGAAGCCGACCTTCGTGGCCCCGTTCGCGCAGATGATCGATACGTGGCGCGGGACGACCAGGCCAACGACCGCGGGCCATGCCCGTGTCGAGATCGAACTGAAGGTCTTCGGCGGCGTCGGCGATGCGACACAGCCGTTGATCCAGGTCGGCCGGCTCACTCACGACGTCGCGACCGCTTGAGCCCGTCGGTCCCGGCATCGAAACTGCGGCCGTCGTGGGGAGCATCTGGACAGGCCGCCCGCAGGGTGGGATCGCATTGGGTCCGGGCGCAGGGCTGGTCAATGGCTCTGGCGCGCTCGGAGAGATTCGAACTGAACTCCTGACGAATTGATTTCTATGCATTATTTCGCAAGATCGTGGTTTGAGGGACAAATCAAGGGACAGGTCGTTCTGTCTTGCCGTTATCAACAAGCTTCAAAGGTCGGTGCACCTAACAAAGCGCGGATTGGGCGGAGGGCGGTGTTTGCTCCTAGTCAAATCGATTGGTCGCCACCGATAGCCACATCTTCTGAAAGCGATCAGCCGGCAGGGCGGGGCCGCTCGCTCCTTCGCTGGCGTTATCGATCGCACGACTTGGGCCAGCCCTCGGGAAAACACGGGTTCGGATTCCCCTTGGGAGCGCCAGCTCTGCCTTTCCCCGCTGATTTTCTTGAGTTTTTGGTCGTTTTCCAAACCGGCAGATTGCGTTTGGGGAAAGTCGTTCGCCTTGTGTCCTTCAAGGCGGGCCAGGGCATCGACCGCAAGGCTCGCCTGTCAGCCTCCTCAGTGTATCGCTCAGCCTCTGCAAGAGTGGTGTGGCCATGGACATGATCATCTATGCCGTCGCGCCGGCCTCCGCCAAGCTGCGGCCGGTCGCCTTCCGCAGGCCGTGGCGACTTTTCGACACTGAGCGCACCTCGATAGCTCACTGCTCAGGTTCGTTTGCGATTCGGCGGAGGCCTCGAGCTTCCGTATGAACTCACCCGCCAGACGAGCTGCAATTTCTGCGGTGACACCTCTTGACTCCCCGTTCGCGTCGTCCGCCCATATCTGTCATGGTGATCTTCACTCTTGAAGAGATCCGGCGGCCCAGCGCGCTGATAAGATGCGCTCAGGTGAGTAAAAGCCCACTGCGTGCGGCCGTTCATCCGCTCAACATTTTTGGCCGGAGCAGCACACTATCTTTCGCTGCTATTGTCGCTTGACTTATTCGGTTATTTTAGAAACAAAATGGTAATTAAAATGGTCGTGGTGCCGGGCGTTGGCAATCGCTTTTGCTGAAGAAAGGTCACTGGCATGCGGCAAGAATTGGACGGCCGGAGCTGGCAATCACTGCTTACCTGGAAACGGATCCCTATTCTGAGCATCCTACTTGGTGGCGTCCTTGTACAGTCCATGAACGTTCTCATGCTGGCCACGATGCTTCCGTCCATCGTCGGTGAACTTGGTGGCGTCGCGATGATCAGTTGGCCGACCACCGCGTATCTGGCCTCATCTATCGTCGCGGCAACCTCCGCCGGAGCGCTTGCGAACGCCATTGGTACTCGTACGGTCTATTGCGCTGGGGTATTAACTTTTGGCCTCGGAGCACTTCTATGCTCCACGGCGACGGCAATGGTCTGGATCGTCGTTGGCCGGCTGATTCAAGGATTTGGCGGTGGGTTAGAAACCGCCGTTGCCTATGTCCTTGTCCGTGGAGCTTTTCCCCAGGGGCTCTGGTCAAGGACAGTCGCATTGATGTCGACCAGCTGGAGCGTGTCCGTGATGGTCGGCCCATTGGTCGGCGGCATGTTCACCAAATTCGGCAGTTGGCGTGCCGCGTTTGTCGCAACCTTGGTCGCTGCCGCCGCTTTAGCAATTGGCGCCTTCATTATCCTGCCGGCGACAATCAATCGGTCTCACGCTTCCCGCGTACCTACGGCGCGCGTGGTCCTAATCTGCGTTTCAATAGCTGCGACGTCCTTTGCGTCGGTTGTTAGCTCCCTAATTTCGAAACTAGGGCTTCTTGTCTTGGCTATGATTTCGCTTGCAGCAATGTTGCGGCTGAATCGCCATGCGCCTACACCAATGCTACCAAGAAACGCTTTTTCGTGGCGTGCTCAAACAGGTGTAGGCCTATGGTTAGGATTGCTGCTTTGTATTGCTTTCAGTCCCCTGCAGATCTATATGCCGATGTTTCTCCAACAGATTCACGGGTTCGATCCGCTTGCTGCCGGTTTCTCGGTTGCTACCGCTTCCCTCGCTTGGACGGTTGCGTCCATGATCAGTGCTGGCGCGTCAGGTCCTTGGCCTGATCGCTTGATAGTGATTGGTCCTCTGATGATGGCATTGAGTCTGGTCTTGATGAGTTGGCTCGCGCCAGGCTCCACCGTGCTGCTATTGATCGCAACAATTCCCCTGCTTGGGGCAGGTATAGGTCAGTGCTGGCCCATTGTCGCGCAACGCATTATGGAAGGGGCTGAGGCGGGCGACGAGACAGTTGCAGCTTCCTCGGTACCGACGATCCAACAGATGGGATTTGCCTTGGGTGGGGCAATCGCGGGAATCGTCGCCAACGCTAGTGGTCTCACAAGCGCAATTTCCAACGACGGTATGGTGGAGGCGGCGTTCTGGGTGCCGACGAGTTTCGTCGTGTCTGCGGTATTAGCCGCTGCGACAGCAATTCACTTGCGTAAGCTGCGTGCGGCTTGAATGGTGGGGTTCGTCAATTTCCGTTTTCTCAAGACCTAGCTTCGGGCATTTTCGATCCGTGCTGCGTGCCACGACGTCAATTGGCACAAGAGAAAATGGCAAGGGTCCCGGTTTTCGCTCGAAAGTTGCGCAATCCGTCCCGCCGGGTGCAACCTCCAACTAAGACTTTTTCCCGATATGCGAGCGACCCGATATACTATAGGCGCAACGACGAGCGCCGGCCACAATGTGATCTACCCGATCTACTTTTGTTTCGGCCCCGAGAAGCGCTCGGAACACGGCTAGTTCAGAACGGCACAGACCCTGGCACGCGGCGGCCGCCGCGCAAATCGGGCAGTGATTCTCAATAAGCAGCAGGTCTCCGTTAGGCATCTCGGAGACGCTGGCCATATAACCCTCGTTTGTTCGTATTTGTGCCAAAGCTTCCAGTCTCTGTTTGAGGGACCGCTTTGATCCGATCAGCTTTTGGTAATTCGCAATGCTGGCGCGCTCACGGTGCTCGATCAGCTGTTCCAGCCCGCGGTCACCAAAGACGTTCCGTATCGAGTGCACCAATTCGATAGTCAGATCTGAGTGACGGTCCGGAAAACGGGCGTGGCCGAGCTCCGTTATCTTCCAGTATTGCTTCGGTCGTCCACGCCCCTCACGTTGGCTCTCGGTCTCTGCTAACCCAGCATCTACAAGATTCACGAGGTGCATTCGTGCGCCAGCCGGAGTGATGCCGAGCATTGCCCCGAGCCCTGCTGCCGTCTGAGGGCCGCGGGTCTTCAGATGAAAAAGGATTCTATCCTGGGAGCGTGTGTTGTCTTGACTCATATCGAATTTAGAAACACTATGCTATCTAAATTAGGACGTCCAACGTCTAGCTGCGAGACGACCAGGGTGGAAGGGTGAACGACCGCATTGCCCGTATCCTACCGCGCCGATTGACCTGTTCGCAACAACCTCAGCTCGCACGCGCATAGGTCGGTTTGGTGGCGGTGTTGCTGGTTCAAAGGACCAGGCGTCCGTTCTCCTAGTCCGCAAGAATGAGCAGCAGCGGTGGATGTACGGATATCTCGTCAACATCGCTCCGTTCAAGGTTCGGGGAACGCGGCCAAGTCTAGCTTATCAGCTCAAGAGGTTAGTGCCAATCGTGCGATGCGGGATGTCCGGTGGAACCGCTCGTTATTTCCGGACGCCTGGTAGGAGAGCGTCGATGGCAAGGCGCTCCGTTAGCTACCTCTAAGTTCGCCTACTAGACGGCGAGAGAAAGCAGAGCCTGCTATGCGAGTATACGTTTGGGGTGCGCTGAAGACCTGGTGCCGGAAGCGCAGCGAACTCGCTACTTTGATGGAGCTGGACGCAAGGCAACGAGAGGACACTGGGTTAGATGTGGAACTATATCGTCGTACTGGTTCGTGGCAGCCCAAGCGACTTTTTGACGTATTGAGGCCTATCAAGAAACGACCTTCAACGCGCGCTAGTGGATCACGGTGGTGAATGCGAAGGTGCACACGTTCCATTTCCAGCTGGCAGATTCAACTCTTCAGGAGGGCGCTGCCTTACTAGCTGGACCACGGCGGCTTTCATAGAAGGCCACCTCGGACGGCGTCCTTCCGGACAGTCAAACTTAAATTCCACGCGGCCAATACTCGAATGTCGCGTAAACAGCTGGACAGGTAAGATGCGGCTAAATGGACGAACGCTAGTCGTAAACGTTTCTAATTGCGTTCGGATCGTATCATATCAATTCCTCATAAACCCCTCGCACTCACTCTCTGCCCAGGCGAGCGTCTGCTCCATAGGCTCTCCTTGGAAATGGCGAAGGCACATCTTTACTTGGACAGCCCCCGCGTAAATTTGCTGGGCTATCTTGGGCGGCGCGGGCGACGCAGCAACCGAGAGGATCTGATGGTGGTGAGGATTCGGATAATGATAGAGCGTTCCCGACGGCGGCCCGATGTCCCTCCAGATATCTAGATCATTGATGTTGTTGAAGGCAGGCAAGTCGAAGCCGCCGCTTGCGACGACCATCTTTTCGACTGATGATTTCTGCGAAAGATATGCCAGCAGACTCTTTGCTGCCTGCTTGTTCCTGGAGAATTGCCACACCGTCCAAAAGAACGGCGAATAAGGAGCAAACCGACCTCTGGGCCCAGCTGGAAATCCGTGGCTCCAGCACAATTCTGCGATATGGGCTGCATCCCGCTTGGCGACCGCCCAGGCGCTCGGCGGATTCAGGATCAGCGCGCCTCTACCGGATATAAGCCATTTATTGTTTGATGCATCGTCCCAGGCTGCGGCGTCGGGAGGCAAAAAGCCAATCAGCTTCTTATAGTACTCGACCGCCTCCCGAACCGAATCCGTCCTGACTGTGATGTCACCCCGCGCATTAACAAGATCAGCACCGAAAGAATGGAAGATTGCCCCAGCAGTGTCGATACTGTCCGGCGTTTCCCCAATTCCGATTCCGAAGGGGTAGCCGCCCCTATGACATGCCTCTGCCGCTGCCAGAAACGTCTCGAGGTTCCACGCGGCCGCTTCTGGCGGTCTGCCTGGTGGGTACATTGCCTGAACATCGATGTTCGCGTATCTCTTCATTAAATCAATTCGAGAACAGGGGCCCTTAATCTGACTACCTACACAGGTCGGAATGCCAAGCCACTTTCCACCTTGATGTCCTAGGTAGCGCGCCGCGTCGTTCACTGGGCCATTCTGCCCTATCAAGTGATCCATTAAATCGTTCAACGGTTCGAGCAATTCAGCATTTGCAATCGGCCACCAGGTTGGCATTTGCAGAATATCGTGGCCGGTCTTGGCTCTGCCTTCTACCGCAATGGTTAGACGATCCTTGCCTCCCTGGCTCGTAATGTAGTCGATCTGAACATCAACTTTTTCTCGCTCGGCCCACTCCCTAACGAGTTCTGTGGAGGCGTTATCGGCGCCAGGGATCCAATGTTGCCATAGCCCGACCGAAAGCTTACCCGCCGCATGGGCTGTGCGAATGTACGGCGAGTAAATCGCTACTGCAGAGGTCGTGGCAGCGCAGACAACAAGGGATCGCCGCGTGATTGATGGTCTCATCAGCAGTCCTCGCCCGACTCCGTGCTCGTCGCTAGTCGGAAGTTGCAGATTCTAAGAATAGCGCCGTTTATCAGGCGTTGCTCCGACGTGTCGTCAGTCAGTAGCCGATAGCTCGATCAAAGACGTCAGTGAGGGGCATACCGGACACAAAGGCGTTGAAGTTCGCGAGCGTCTTCTCAGTCAATAACCGTCCGCTATCGCCACCGGACCAGGAGATATGTGGCGTTAAGTAAACGTTGGGGTGACGATAAACTGGATCACCCGCGGGTGGCGGCTCGGGATCAAAGACGTCTAGTGTTACTGCCCCAATTCGCCCGGCATCAAGAGCCTCAAGCAATGCAACTTGGTCGATTATGCGACCTCGGGCGACGTTGACGATGTGCAATGTCGGCTTTGCTTTACGGAGAGTCTCGCGATTGATCAGATGAACTGTACTGTCTGTTAGCGGCAAGGCTATTACCAGGTGATCTGCCCCCTCAACCAGAGCTCCAATGTCCGACACCGAAACGACATTTCGGTCGGCATTGTCGCGCGAGCTCCGTCGAAGCACCCTTATGGAGCCACCAAACGGAGCAAGACGCGCTGCGACCGCTTGGCCGATCGATCCGAATCCAGCGATTCCGATTGTTTTCCCCCACAGCGATCCCAAGGACGCCGGCCTCCAATTCTCTGGTGTACGTACTCGAATTTCAATAAGTCGCTTTTCCTGCAGGAGAATGGCCGCGATGACGTACTCCGCTATTGGGATAGCAGCAATTCCGCGTCCCACCGTCACCAGCGGCACGTCAAGAATCCAGCCCGGGAAGAAGTCGAGCGCCGTGGATGCCACTTGCACCCAACGTAATGCGAATGGCCAACCTTGAGGCTTTTGAGCCGGAGCCGTCCGCCAGCCGGCCTGCGGTCGCGTCAAGAGAACGGTTGCGTCGCGTCGGAACTCCCACGGATCGCAGCCGGAGGAATCGTCGATGAGATTGGGGCGAGACCAGTGGTCTTCGAGTGCAGAGTGAACCGCCGATCCGAGCTGGTTGATTACCGTGACACGCGGCGGGCCTTTGATCGTCCCGCCGGAGTTATCTTGAGATTGATCCATGTGATGGTTTTCCCCGTGCGACCCACCGTATCAACGTAAGGTAGCGTACAGGGGCTAGGCGTCCAAGCGCAAAATTACCTTTCTGTCTGCCGTAAGTAGTTGCGGTCTGTGGCGTGTCTTGATCGGCCTCGCACAGCACTAGTAGGAGCCGGCTGAGCTCAAGCGGAACGTCAGAACAGTTGCTCTGCTCCCGGCGGGACGGGCGATGATTTGTGGAGGAGACGTTTCCCGGCATGCGAAAATGTTAGGGGGACTACCAGAAGTGGTGGCTTGTATGTTCCAGCCCAGTAGGTTTAAGAGGAGTATGAAAATACCAAGACGCTGAACGACACTGGTGCTTCAGATGCCAGGAAGAGCATTGACCACGTCCTTCGAACAAAAAACAGAAGTCTGCATAGAAAGCGGACGTCAGGCTGGCCCACGATTTGACTATGCACAGTTGCCGAAATCCGTGGCTACGTTCCTGTTAGGTGAGAGTGATCGTATTCGTCGACAGTACACAAGCTCAATTGTCCAGATCGGAAAGGCGCTGCTTGGTGCGAAGAGGTATCTTTCTCACGGATCATTCATCGTGTGGGTTGAGAGCGAAGTTGGCATGCCGGCTCGTACCGCTCAAGCATACATGCGAGTAGCGCAGTGGGCTGCTGACAAAAGCGCAAGCGTTGCGCGTTTGCCGCCAGTCATACTGTATTTGTTGTCGTCATCGAGCACTCCACTCGAAATCACACGTGCCGCAATTGAACGCGCTGAGGCGGGAGAGACACTAAGCGTCAGCAAGCTGCGTAGTGAACTTAAGAGGTATCGGGCCAGCAATGACGCTCGTTCGAACGGGACCGCGGAACTCCCGATGAGTGAGGTATCAACGCCGGGTACAGACGAGACATTGCGTCCCGGACACGACGTATTAATGGCTTCGATAGAACAGGCGATAGGAATCCTCGCGCGCGAGCTTTCAGACGAGGATTTTGCTCGCGTGAGAAGGGCGTTTACAGATCAGAATTTTATCGGGGAGCCGAATTTTACAACGAAGATCGCTGGCGTCTTTTCCAAAGTACACGAGGGTTGGCGCTTCAATGAACAGGACGTGCCGACAAAAAAGCGAACGATAGATCGGGCCGGGCAGGCGTGCCGGTCGCCGATTTGTGCCGCACGCATGGCGTGAGCGACGCCAGCATTTACAAATGGAAGGCCAAGTTCGGCGGAATGGACGTCTCGGAGTCCAAGCGGCGGAAGACGCTGGAGGACGAGAGCACGCGGCTCAGGCGGCCGCTGCGGCCAAGCGGAAAGCTGTCGCGCATCTCGTGGGCGTTGATGGGATGAGCGAATGGCGGGCGTGTAAAGCCATCGGCTGTTGCGCGCAGCTCGCGTTCGGCCGCATTGTTGGTCATGCACAGGCGACCGTCGTCGATTAAGCGCGTGAACACCTCCCAGCGTTCGAGGCTGTAGTCGATCGCCTTGGCGGTCTCGCTTTTGCCGGATAGCTTGGTACGGCGTTCGCGCAGGAAGTCGTGAAGCTCGTCGACCAGCGGACGGCTGCGCTCGTTACGCACGGCTTCGCGCTCTTGGGCCGACAGATCTTTGATCTCGCGTTCGATCGCAAACAGCGCGTCGATCTCGCAATGGCTTTGATCGCAATCGGCGCCTTCTTAAGCCGCGCAAGCTCGAAGAACTTGCGCCCGTGCATGCGCGCCGCAGCCGACCTTGATGATCGGGCCGGGCTTGCGCGAGGCTTCGTTGAGCCGGTTGAAGCCGGCATTGGCGCCCGCCTGCATCGGCACGGCATAGCCCGGCCAGGTGCGCCTCGGGATGCGCACCGGTGCGGTCGGGCGAGTAGAAGAACATCGCTGCCGGCGGTGCGTGCCCGGCAAAGGGATGATCGTCGCGCACATAGGTCCACACGCGCCCCGTGCGCGTCTTGCCCTTGGCCAGAACCGGCACCGTGGTGGCGTCGGCATTGATGCGCTCGCCTGCAAGCACGTGCGCCTTGATCGCCTGGACCAGGGGCGTCGGGGTCGCAGCTGTCGCGCCGACCCAGTCGGCCAGCGTGGAGACGTCGAGCGCCACGCCCTTATGCCCATAGGTCGTACTCTGCCGGGTGAGCGGAAGGTGGAGCCCGTATTTGGCGAACAGGATGTGCGCCGGCAGACGCGGTCCCGCACGTCAGCGGGAACGGCGCCGGCGGCTGCGTGATCGCCTCGCAGGCGCGGCAGGAGAACTTCTCGCGCACGTGCTGGATCACCTTCCACTGCCGTGGCACGAGTTCCAGCGTCTCGGTAAAGTCCTCGCCGATCTTGCGCAGCCTGTCGCTACCGCAACATGGGCAATTGGCCGGTGCAGGATGCACGATGCGCTCGCGCGGCAAGTGCTCGAGTAGCGGCCGCCGTGCGGGACGCCGGCGCTCGAACGGACGTATGTCGACTCTCTCGGCCTTGGCCCGCTCGACTGCCGTCTGTGCGGCAGCTTCAGCCTCGGCAGCATCTTGCTCGAGATCGGCAAGTTCGAGCTCGAGCTGATCGAGCACCAAAGCGCGCTCCGATGAGGGCCCATACTGCACGTGCTTGAGCTTGGCGATCGTGAACTTCATCTGCTCGATCAGCAGCGCGCAGGCGCGGACCGGGGCTTCGAGATTGCGTGCCTTGGCTTCTGCCGCGAGCTGGGCGGCCGTCGCCTTGGTGAGCTCGGTCTGGCCCGCGAGCACCAGCGCCTTCAGCGTCGCTACATCATCGAGGAACGAATCGGCTGTGATCATCGCAGGAGATGGAATCACAGCTCCGACCGGCGTGCATCAACGCCGTCGCGTTCGAGCGCTAACCAACAGCCTCCGGGCGCCACGTTCGCTGCGGATGCCGCCAGTCGATGCCTTCGCGCAGATAACCGAGCTGCGCCGGCGTGATCGTCACCGCTCCATCCACCGTCTGTGGCCAGATAAAGCGGCCGCGGAACACGAACAGATGGCCACCATGCGGATCGCGCTTCAGCGTCTCCTGAACGAGCAGTGCCAGACCGTCGAAATGCTTGCGCATGTCGGCATGGCCCGTCGCCAGCCAGGCCTGGGTGCCGGAGGGAATTGGAATCGCGATCACGATCCCGCCCGAAGCGCCGAGGCCACTGCCGTCACCGTCGCGACATCCGCCGGGCCGCTGATCCGGGTCCTCGTCTCGGTTCCGATCTCGACTTCTATCAGCCCCTGCGTGCGGGCTGCCGCCGCGTGCGGATCGGCAGCGATCGTCACGGCGGCAAAGCCAGGCAGCGCCTCCTTGCCACGCAGCTGCTGGCGCCAGCGGAACACCTGGCTGGAATGCACCCCAAACGCTCGCGCCACGCTCAGGATCGTCGCACCCGGCTGCATAGCTGCAGCCACGATCCGCTCCTTGTCAGCCCGCGACCAATGCCGCCGTCGTCGCTCCGACGTGATCACTTCCACTTCCGCTTTGGCAATAGCACTAGCTCCGGGACTAGTCCTATAGCGTCAACAAGCTTCAGCTCCGGCGCAAGGCGGCCGTCACTGGAGGCTTACGTTCCATATGTGGGGGTGGCGGCTTCGAATCGAGCCGGACGTCAAATGGCAGGAGCGAAAGCTGAGCGAGACCAAGGCGGTGTATGAAATGCATCGCGTAAATCACTGCGAGTATGTCGGCCATCAACCGCAGCAGATATGGTCGTGTCGATCGGGCAAAAATATGTAGCGAGTTGGTAGTTAAGAGACCAGCGTAGCTATGATAAGATTGGACCAATTAGCATCGTTACGACGATGTTAGACGGGTGATGCGAAACGTGGGTTTCACGCGCATCGACCGCGTCGCCAAACAGAAGACGAATGGGAGGTGTCAATGCCGACTGAGGTCTGCGTGCGGGATAAGGTCGAGATCCCGATCGGCGGCAAAGCCGTGAGAGCGACGTTTGTCAGCTTTGACAATCTCGGTGATGAAAAAGAGCACGTACTGATCATCTTTGGCCGAGTCGACCCAGAGTCAGTGCCGCTCTTTCGTATTCATTCAGAATGTTTGACCGGAGATGTATTCGCGTCTCTTCGCTGTGACTGCGGTCAACAGTTGGCAGGCACGATAAAGCTTCTGACGCGATACGGCGGCTGCCTCGCCTACTTGCGGCAGGAGGGGCGTGGAATCGGTCTGTATGCAAAACTCAGGGCGTATCTAATGCAGGACGAGGGGCTCGACACATTCGAGGCAAACAGGTTCCTCGGCTACCGTGACGATATGCGTGACTACGCGCCAGCAGCGCAAATGATGAGAGCAATAGGCGTGAAATCGGTGAGGCTTATTACGAACAATCCAGACAAGGTGTGTCAGCTTGAGAATAATGGAGTGCGCGTTGTCGAGCGAGTAGGTACACCCGCGTATATTACGTCGTACAACCGTCGCTACTTAGTCGCGAAGGCAAACAACAAGCATGCGATCGAATTAGGTTGAACAGTAAGGCTAATGATCAGGAGAGCCGAATGATCAAGCACAGCGGACCGATCAGTGGAGTTTCGACATCCCGAGGGCGATATGTAGCGACGGCGGGATATGACAATCAGGTGATACTGTGGGATGCGGGTCCTGGAAGATCGACCGCGAGAGGTGTGCACGACCACCTAGCGAACCAGTGTCAGTTTAATCGTGGAGGTGATCTCCTCGTTAGCGCCAGCAGTGACTACACCGCACGGATTTGGGAAGTGCCGACGATGCGCCTTCGGGCGGTGTGTGGTGACCATCGGGATGATGTCGAGATGGCAATCTTTCTTGATGAAGCGGAAATGGTTGTGACTTGCTCGCGCGACTATAAAATTCGCAGCTTTGGCCTTGATGGAGCTCTTCTTAATGTGTTTGAGGGGCATGAAGCGGATGTCATTTCAGTAGTGTGGGAGCCGAAGACAGGAACGTTGGTGTCGAGTAGCGACGACGGAACGGTGCGTCGCTGGGATCCGCGAACTGGGAGCCTGTTGAATACGGTTGATCTCGACAACGTCGAAACGGACACGGTCGTTATCACGGATCGGGGGGTGATTTTGGCGGGTAACGATGATGGAGAGATCGTGACAGTTTCTCCTTCAGCAGGCCGGGTTCAGGCTCACGAGGCTGGTATCAAGCGCCTCGTCTGGAGTCAGGCGACAGGGTTGTTGGTCAGTATGAGCTATGATCGGCAGGCGGCGTTTTGGAGTGTAGAGGAGGATGGGACGCTGAGAGAACGGAGTCGCAGCCAAATACCGGCAGTCGTGTGGCCACGTAGTTGCGCCTTCCTCGATAGCCGGCGGCTCGTAACGGCGACGTTTGGATCAACCTTTGCTTCATATGATTTGAGATCGCGCGAGTGGGATACTAGCAATGTTGAGGCACCTGCCGGCGTTAACGCTGTTCGCGTCGTAGAAGGCGTGGAATATACAGTCGGTGATGCGGGCGTGGTTATGGCCGACGGAAGGCCCTTGGCGTCGATGGGTAGCCTTTGCAACTTCCTTTTACCGGTTGGTCAGCGGCTCGTCACCGGTGGCCAGCTCGGGCAGCTGTTCGATGCTAAGACGGGGAAGGTCCTCTACCAACATAGATCTCCCTTGAATTGCGGCGCCGCCTTCATTCGCAATGGTGAGCCGCACGCCGTGATAGGCACATATACCGGTGAAGGACTGATATTCCGCCTCGGAGCCGAAGGACTCCGTTACCTTGCGACGGTGCAGTTGGACAGCAACGCCATCAAGGGAGTGGCCTGTTCGTCGAGCAAGATATTTGCGGTTTGCGCGACCGCTGACGTCAGCTTTCATTCGATTGAGAACTTCAGCTGCTTGGCCAGAATAACCAGAGCACACAGCCGCATTGCTAACGGTTGCACGGCGCTGGGCGAATCTGGCTTTGCTAGTGTCGGACGGGATCTCAAGCTTCGAATCTGGAGCGGTGGCGAGTCAGTTATCCATGACACGCCCCACAAAAATTCGATCAAGTGCGTATCTGCGTCGAGCGACGGCAGATGGATAGCCACTGGAAGCTACGGTGGGATGGTGGCGATTTTTGATGTGGCGGCTGAAGATTGGTGTCACGTGTCCCGGCCTACCGCTGCTGGCGTGTCGTCCATAGCGGCAGTAGCGGGCAGCGAATTTGCAGCAAGCTCGTACGATGGTGAGATCTATCGTGTGAGTGTCTGACACGGAACGGCGTCCGGCGCGACGCATCGTCGAGCATCGAGAGTATTGCAAATGAATATCGACCCAGCAGCACCAATAGCTAGGAGGGCCAAGTAGATGTCAAGCTTTGTAGTCATGTCGTTGTCCGCCAGCGAGGTCTCCTGCAGCCGGCAGTGCGGGCCGATCATCGTGAGCCGATTGAGAGAGCGAAAGTGCGAGGTCATCGAAGTCGATATCCGTTCATTGCCAGCCGTATGGGCGGATAATCGTCAACTTGACCGATATCCGTCAGAATACGAGAGGCTGCGCGTGCAGATATCGACATCGGACGGCATTGTAATTCTGTTGCCGATCTACTGCTTCGGACCGAGCGGCAGCGCAAAGGCGGTGGTTGAGATAACGTCTGCAGCATTCGCCGGTAAGCCGGTTGCCTTCGTAGTCGGGCAGGGATCGCCGCGTAGCCATCTGGCTGTGCGCGATTTGATGACGAGCCTTACGTTCGATGCGCACGCAATTTGCTTTCCGAGAACCGTCGACGTGTTGCCGGACGATGTCTCTTCTGACGGCGAAATAAAGTCGGAGGCGGGTCTGCGGCTTGAGCAGATGATCGGAGAGTTCGTCGTCTTCGCTGCCACGGCAAAACTCTTTCGGGAAGTCGTATCGGATGTCTCAGGTGGAAACGATCTACATACGCCACGCGTAAACCACTTGAACATTATGACGCGACATCTACCGAACGCTATTAAGTTCTACTCGGAGACCCTGGGAGCGCGGCATTTGTATAATTTGGGCCCCCGAAAGGCAGTCACAGATCTCGCTGGTTTTGAGTTTTTCATCGAGGAGGTGGAACAAGTTCTATACCCTCCATCGTTTCACTTTGGTGTTAGAACCACTGCCCAGGGTGTGCGAGAGCTTGAGGCGCGGCTTGCGCTTCTTGGAGTGAAATTCGTCAAGGGGAACGGGCCGGCGCCTGGAGCTCACGCCGGAGAAGATGGCGTCAGATGGGCGCTCTACTTCGAGGACCCTGACGGGCTTATGATCGAGGTGTACTCACCTGAATTGGCGGCGATCGAGCACGGCAGATCGTTTGCTGCTAGCCAACTACGATCGGCTTAGACATGTCAGAGGAATCAGATCGCACAGCGCTCAGCAGGGTGGATTGCGCAAGGCTGCTGGTCGACGAGGATGTCGCTACAGCATTGCTCGATATGGATGTGCGCTACGTCGCCGGGCGGGCTCTTATCGTCATCGAAAACCAGTTTTTCGATCTTGGGACATGCATCGCTGGGCAATGTACCGTGGCCTCATACGGTAGTCTGGACTATCGGCGGCGTGCGCTGGTGCGGCTGCGCTATGAGCCATCGACCGAGTCGTCTGGTATTGTTCGTCGCAAAATGGGCGCATCAGGTATGGCGCCCACTCTGCCACTCCCGAACCGAACCAGCGCGGCAGATGTTGTCCTGCCGGTACGATTCGGCAAGGGGACGTATGTTCCATTTGAAGCCTCCGCAGCGATGCGGAATGTCTCGATCGATGCCTTTGAAAACGCCGGTACGATCCTCACTCTGTCGCACTGGCCCTCTGCGAATACTCCTGAGCGGTATCGCGCGGATTTATCGGCAGACAGTGTCTTCCGTTATCTGGACGCGGGCGAGCCTATGCCATGCGATTGCTTCACCAGCGATCATTTCGATGTTGATGGGCTCGTTGGGATCATTGCAGCGCTCAGTCCGGAGTGGGCGCAGAGGAATCGAGGCCAATTACTCAGCATCGCTGAGTACGGTGACTTCAACCGTGGGCACGATCCGCTCACGAGGCGCATGAGTCTCACGATCAATGCGCTTGTTGCTGATCGACAGGAGCGGGCGGCGGAACTGCAGCAGCCGGTCGACAAGACAAATGTCGAACTATTCGGTGAATTCCTGACCGAGCTTCCGAGCATCGTCGGTGGCGTTGGCGGCTACGAGGCGGCTTGGGGACCGGAGGAAGAGGTCTTCTCGAGGACCGAGCGTCTCTTCAATGAAGGGAAGATCAGCATCATCGTTGTCCCGGAGGTGGATCTTACCATATTCGAATTAGTTGAAGTCGAAGCCGTGCCTACAGCAGAGACGAACCTCAGATACTCTGGTCTGTCCAGTATCTCCTTCCACAATCGTTGCGAGTCAGGAACGCTGCTGCTGGTTGGAGGGGAACGGTACGAAGTGCGCCAACGGTATGAGACCTGGGTTGCGAAGAGATCAGCTATTCCGCGGCCAAGGCGCGACCTTGCGCTTTTGGCCGAAGCGCTCAACGAGCTGGAGAGGTCAACACGTGGCTGGATATACGATGGCGTACAGCAGATTACGCCGGCTATGCGATGGTCTGCGACTGAACGGAGCTCGCTTGAGCAGCCGTACGTTGTGCGAACCCTGATTGACTTCTTACGCGTCGCGCCGCCGGCGTGGCTTCCGCTGATCGAGGGACGACGTGTGGTGATCTAAGTGCAGGGGCGCCCGATGCCCAGGATCGTGTGGCGTTTCTAACTCAAGTTTAGTGATGCTGGCTTGCCGAGATCGCGAGTCCGCTACCGCCCAGGGGTTCCCATGAATAACATCACTTGCATTGAGGATCTAAGACAGTTGCACCGTCGGCGAGTGCCAACCGCCTTCTTCGAGTATGCGGATCGGGGCTCCTACGCGGAGGAGACCCTTCGCGCGAATCGCGATGATCTTCAACGTATTAAGTTTCGCCAGCGTGTTTTAGTCGACACGTCTAGCAGACAGCTGAGTACGGAAATTTTGGGGGAAAAGGCGAGCTTACCGCTGATACTAGCCCCCGTAGGTGCAACAGGGATGCAGTATCGGGATGGTGAGGTTCTTGCCTGCCGTGCCGCTCAAGAGGCCGGAATTCCATTTACCTTATCGACCATGTCAATATGTTCAATCGAGGCCGTAGCTGAGAATGTCCAGGGTCCGTTCTGGTTTCAAATGTACATGATGCGAGACCGTGGCTTCTGCAAGTCGTTAGTTGATCGAGCGCTCGCGGCGAGATGTTCGGCGCTTGTTCTGACTGTTGATTGCCAACTCATGGGACAGCGGCACGCTGACATTAGAAATGGAATGGCGGTACCGCTGCGGCTCAACCTGCGAATGATTGCTGACGTAATGTCGAGGCCTGCCTGGTTGGCAGGTGTCCTGCGTGGAAAGAGCCGAAATTTCGGTAATCTTGTCGGCCACCTACCTGGCGCGCGTGAATCTATGTCGATACCAGGCTGGCTAAGCGCTCAGTTCGATACGTCGTTGACGTGGAAAGACGTCGAGTGGCTTCGTTCTATATGGCCGGGAAAGCTAGTGCTTAAGGGTATTCAAGATGTCGAGGATGCCCGTGCAGCAGTAAATGCCGGGGTCGATGCCTTGGTCGTGTCCAATCATGGGGGGCGTCAGCTTGACGGGGCGCCGTCGTCAATTTCAGTGCTGCCCTATATCGCTGACGCGGTTGCGTCGGAGATCGAGATTGTTTTCGACGGTGGTATTCGATCCGGCCAGGACTTGATGCGGGCGCTCGCGCGAGGAGCGAGTTCATGCATGATAGGGCGATCGTATATATACGGTCTTGGCGCGGGTGGTCAGCGTGGCGTAGCGAAGGCGATCGACATTATTAAGAAGGAGCTCAGTACGACTATGGGCCTTTGTGGCATAACCGCCGTGGGGCAGATTGGGTCGCAAGTCGTGGCACGGTCGGACGAGGGCGCGATAGAGCAAGTGGAAATGAGAGTGCCGCGGTCGCTACGGCGATAGTAAAGGCAGGAAGCATGACGCTGTCATATTCGATATGTCAACGACAGGATACCCTATGAGGTGAGCTGTGTCGGGATAGCGTATTCGCGTTGTAGATATGCGACGACATGATAGTGGGTCATCAGGCTGCCAAGCCTCGATTAGGTGTAGTCGAAATGAAGATTAAAGAGGCGTTCTCCGCGATAGCGGAAGAAATCAATGCTATGCCGACCCGGGCCGCGATGGGCTTGCCGGAGCAATACTTAGCGCCAGAGGTTGAGCAACTCACTCACGTCGGGGCGGAGATTTATGGAGCATCTCCGTCGGAACTCATTTCAATCATCGAGACGTGCGAAGCCTCTCTTGAAATGCGACTCGCTGCCGGGCTTTTTCTGGGACTTCTAGGAGATCCCAGAATCAGGGGCGCCGATCCTGAGATGATCGATATTGCCGGGGGTGAGGTGCGTATTGGCCTTCCGCTTAAATTAGTCAGCGTCGTCGCCGATCGCTACAAGGAGCGTGGTGTTAAACAAGAATGGATTGCGAAGGAAGCACCTCGGCACGTCGTCCGACTGGATCCGTATCGGATTGGAAAATACTTAGTCACAAACATTGAATTCGCGACCTTTCTGCGAGAGACGTGGTATCCGGAGGTGCCGACCTCTTGGGCATTTGGCCGCTTTAATCCAGCGCTTTCAAATCATCCCGTTTACTCGGTGAGCGATACAGCGGCAATGGCGTACGCCGAGTGGCTTTCACGTACTACGAGGCGTAGTTTTCGTCTGCCGCGGGAATCCGAATGGGAATACGCGGCAGCCGGTCCAGACGGTCGTGCGTTCCCTTGGGGAGAATTCGCTGAAGATTGCGCGAACACTCTCGAGAGCGGATTGCTTATGACCACACCCGTCGGCTGTTTTCCAAAAGGTTCTTCGTTCTTTGGGGGGCTGGATATGGCGGGCAATGTTGAGGAATGGACATCGGACTTCTACGCAGCATATCCGGGCGGCACAACGATCGGAGACGATCTTGCGACCCTGGCCGCAGCTAGAAACTACCGGGTCTGTCGTGGTGGAGCCTTTACAAGGTTTCAGGATCTCGCGAGGTGCCAGCGACGCCATGGACCAGTAGGGCTGCCTCTTTATCCCATCTCGTTTCGACTGGCGGAGGACATCTAGAATGGACAGCAAGCAATTGGGGACTAGTGATCTCTTCCGTATGGTCGATCAATTTCATGACTCAGCGCTGTTGCATTTTGCACATTCCGTCGGGTTGTTTGAGCTAACAAGCCAACCGCATCATGCTGATGTGTTGGCCGCAAGCATGGGGTGGGTACCCCGTAAAGCCGTGATCTTTCTCAATGCACTCGTGGCAAACGGACTGTTATCGAAGGACGATATGGGGCGTTATCACAATTCGTTAGTGGCGGACCAAAGCCTCGTGAGGTCGCGCGATGGATATATGGGAGGTGTAGTCGAGCATCAGCGCAGGCAATGGAGCACTTGGACACGGATCGGTGAGACGCTTTCGTCAACAGACGTGCTGCCATGGCACCAGGAACACAAGCTCAATGGTGACGAAGCGGCGAACGAAGCGTTCCATCAAGCAATGCGCAATCTAGCGGTCGCCAACCTGCCGTCGTTTCTCTCCTTGCCGTTTCCGTTAGGGACGAAGCATGTGATCGATATGGCTGGGAGTCATGGAACTTATCTCGCGGCGCTTGCCCGAGCAGAACCAGAAGTAACGGGCGAGGTGTGGGACTATCCCGGCGCAGAACGGATTGCAAAGGAGACGTTCCGTGAGTTTGGCTGTTCGGAACGGTGTGCGTTCCGGGCAAAGGATATAACGCTGCCCGCTAGCTTTGCTGGTGTATTGGCCGACGTCGTACTCCTGAACGATTGTCTCCACTATTTCGAGCCTGCGACGGTCCGCGACTTGATTTATCGAGCAGTCGAGGTCCTCAGGTCCGGAGGGCTACTCGTGGTCGCAACTCAGCTTCTAAATACCGACGGGATCTCGCCTGCGGCTGCAGCTGGGTTTTCGATGCATATGATGCTGAACACCACACACGGTGGGCTGCATCCGACCCCGTGGATTGAGGAATTGCTTGCCAGCGCGGGACTCTCGGTTATTCAGCGGCCACTTGATCCTACAGGACGCTATGTCGTCGTAGTCGGTCGAAAGGGTGATGCAAGAGGGCTGTCTCCGGAGTGGAAGGAGACGCGACTTGAAGCGCAAACGCCTTAGCTTACTAAGCTCGCATTGGTGGAAGAGCACACCGCGCGATATGTGAACCTCTGGATCAGATATCGCCGGGCTGAATGCCTATCCGCCGAGTGTCATAGGGCGACGCCATCCAAACACGCCGCAATCGACCCATATGTAGGCAAACGTATGCGGCTAAGTTGCTGGTTCGTCGGTGTGTTTTAGCGGTCGCAGGCTTTTCAGGAAAGGGCGCGTATGATGTTGGGGAGGGATATTAGTTGCCCGAAAGTGATGATAGGTCTGAAAAACGTGGTGTAGGCCACAGTTGGATTCGTAGGGCCGAGCAAGGACGATATTATTAAGGGCCGATCTGGGGTGAAGCAAACATTTGGGAGCGTGACCGTGCCCCTCGGGCATAATCCAGTTTTAAGTTCGTTCTGGCCCCAACGAGGACCAGAGCATGAAGCGCAGCCGCTTTACGGAAGAGCAGATCATCGGGATTTTGAAGGAGCACGAGGCTGGCGTTCCGGTCGCCGATTTGTACCGCAAGCATGGCGTGAGCGACGCCACAATTGACAAATGGAAGGCCAAGTTCGGCGGAATGGACGTCTCGGAGGCCAAGCGGCTGAAGACGCTGGAGGACGAGAACACGCGGCTCAAGCGGCTGCTGGCGGACGCCATGCTGGACAATGCCGCGCTGAAGGATCTCCTGGGAAAGAAGTGGTAACGCCCGCGGCCAAGCGGAAAGCTGTCGCGCATCTCGTGGGCGTTCACGGGATGAGCGAACGGCGGGCGTGTAAAGCCATCGGCTGTTCCCGCATGACGGTCAGATATCAGACGAGCCGGGCCGATGATGCCGGACTGCGGCAGCGCATGAGGACGATCGCCCAGGAGTGCCGCCGCTTCGGCTATCGTCGCCTGCACGTCCTGCTCAAGCGAGAGGGCTACTTGGTCAATCACAAGAAGGTGTTCCGGCTGTACCGGGAGGAACGGCTCACGGTGCGCCGTAGAGGTGGCCGCAAGCGGGCCCTCGGCACACGAGCGCCGATGAAGGTGCCGCTGCTCGCGAATGATCGCTGGTCGCTCGACTTCGTGTCGGATCAGATGACCGATAGCCGGCGCTTCCGCGTCCTGACCGTGGTCGACGACTGCACCCGCGAGTGCCTGGCGTTGGTGGCCGACACCTCACTCTCGGGCGCCCGGGTCGCTCAGGAGCGGGACCGGCTGGTCGCCGAGCGCGGCAAGCCCAAGATGGTGGGTGAGCGACAATGGCAGCGAACTCACCAGCAGTGCCATCCTGACATGGGCCGATCAGAGCCGCATCGCCTGGCACTAATCGCGCCGGGCAAACCCATGCAGAACGCCTTCATCGAGAGCTTCAATGGCCGCCTGCGGGATGAACTGCTGAACGAGACGCTGTTCACCTCGCTCGCCCAGGCCCGCGTTGCGCTCCGATGCTGGCAGGCCGACTATAACGACGGTCGGCCACACTCCCAACTCGGATGGAAGACGCCATCCGAGTTCGCATCCACCTGCAATCCGCGTCGGGATCTGGCGCTGCGCTGTGTCGAAGGCTCCGCGCCAGCTCCCGCCGCCCGCATGAGCACATCCAACCGTCCGAACGAACTCAGACCTGGATAAAACTTGGGGGCAAGGTCAAGCGCTAACTGGATTAAAGTAGACGTTGGGTGTTCTCGTAAATCGTTAGGAGATCTGCATCTAACGACTCACGATGTCGGATCTGGAAGTTTCGGGAGCACGTTATCTGTTCGAGCGGCAACTCAGCAAGGGCATCGATCCCGTTACCGCCGATTGCGCGTTTTCCGTGCAATAGCCATGCTTCATCCACCAGGTTGGCGGCAACGAAGGACGAGGCGACGCGGCTGCCCCCTTCGACAAGCACACGGGTTATGCCTTTGTCTGCGAGAACATGCAGTACGGCAAGAAGATCGAGCCCAGAGCCGCTCGCTGCGCGTACCGTGAAGATCGTGGCGCCGGCTGCTTGCAGATTGGAGGTGTCAATATTGCTGCGATCAGAGGTGAAAACCCAAAGGGGCGTCTGTTGAGCAGAGGTTACAAGGCGGCTTCGATCAGGAATGCACCCATTACTATCGAGAACCACGCGCACCGGGGAACATGATTCCATTCCGGGCAATCGACATGTAAGCAGCGGATCATCCGCAAGAACGGTGCCTATACCTACCAAGATTGCATCCGTCTGTGCGCGCAAAAGATGTATACGATCGCGAGCCGACGGGCCCGATATGACGACAGGCGTTCCACCAGAAGCGCCAATCTTGTGATCAGAAGACAGTGCCAATTTCAGGATGACGTGGGGGCGATGATCCCTGATGCGCCGAAAATGACCGGCGTGGCAATAAGCAGCTTCGTGGAGGTTGATGCCAGTAACGACCGTAATGCCGGCGGCCCTCAGTTTCGCAAATCCCTGTCCGGCTACGACGGGGTTGGGATCCTCGATCGCGGCCACAACCCTTGAGATGCCAGCACCTATAATAGCGTCGGTGCAAGGTGGAGATGTACCGAAATGGCTGCATGGCTCCAGGGTAACGTAGAGTGTCGCACCACGAGCGGCCTCCCCCGCCTGTTTGAGCGCAACCGGCTCTGCATGGGGGCGGCCACCCGGCTGAGTGCTACCGCAACCGACGATCGCGCCGTTTTTGACCACGAGTGCGCCGACACTGGGATTAGGCCAAGTCCTGCCCAATCCAAGTCGCCCGAGTGCGAGCGACAATTGCATGAAATGACGATCACCGAATTGGGAGGATAACACGCGAAGTCTCCAGTGCCGACGATGGCTTGCAACAGATCGGTGGATGCGGAGTGCTTTCGATGTACTAGACAGGATAGGCCGAGCGATCCGATCGGACAACTGCTAGAATAGACGGCCAGTTGCGTGGTTCGGGATATAGGCAGCTGAGCTGCTGAAGGATGCAGCGGTGAATAAGTGGAGGGAACGCTGCCGCTGTAGCCGAGCCGTCTACCGCGGGTCAGCGACCAGTTCGGGATCTTGTCTTCGCTATCAATGCGGAGATGACAAGTCGGGGCTTACCAGCGATCTGTCTGGAGCCGCAGCCGTTGCACGCGGCATGGCATCGACCAGCTCGCGCACCAGCGCAGCGAATGACCGATGTACCCTCGCTAATTAATTGCGGTGACAACCTGACGGTGGAATCGACGGGGCAAGAATGCCGGTGAGGTGTTCGTCGGATCGATGGAAAAGCGCGCCACAAAGCAGAACGACGATCGTGTCGAAGACGCAGGCGGAGAGACCCAAGACGACTCTGTCTCCGTAACCAGGCGTAGGCAAGACGGGATAGTTTTTGCCATAAGGGCGCAGCAGGGGGACTTGGTTCGCCGAGGGCGATGTCCGCCGATAATCTCTTGCCAGCACCTGAGATCCAGCACCAAGACCGCGATATGCGATGTGAGCTGCCGCGGCGGCACCGTCGCGTGTGAAGTCAGCGTCGCGACTGAGCCGCCGCTACACATGCTCAGGTTTTGACATGATCACCGAGCTTCGAGCACCAATTCGTCGAGGCGATTGACGGGATCTCCGTTGATCATCCGCGGCAAGACGTCGTTCAACCTATAAGGTGGGGTGAGCGAGGCGACTATTGTCCAACGACGTTCACCATCGTCGCTACCGGCGAACAGGTGGTTCTTGCGGCCAAGCGTAACAGGACGGATCGCGCACCGGACTGGATCGGTGCCGAGCTCAACCCGACCACGGTTCAGGAAGCGCGTGGCGGTGCCATCGCTCGGCAGGCGGGCTGCGGCCGGAGATCAGGGGAGCTGTGCATCGAGCCAGACGTTCAGAGCGTCGACAGTCGGCTTGAAAACGTCCGGCGCTCGGCAAGACGGTAGGCCGGCGATTGGCTGCGGATGAGCGCCTCGATCGCATGGAGCGCGCCGATCCGGCGCAGGGCCCTTGTTCTGCCAGCAGGAGAGGACATAGGTGATCGATTAGCGAGGTCGACGAGCATCATGCTCTCCGGGTGGACGTACAAGATCGCACAGGGCGCAGCGCGACACGGGCGAGCTTGCATGGCGCTTTTTGTACGACGCCGCACTGTGTGTGCGAGTGGAGCAACTGCCCAGTGACGATGGCGTGCTTGCGCACTACGGAAGAGACCTCGACGCGGGGCAGCTCGGCTTCTCTCGCGATCGCGAGCCTCGTTCCCGGAAGATAACAACGCGGGTGCGTTGGACTTGGCCGGCATCGCCGGACGGGCTGAGGGATGAAAATGAGCGCTCCAATCGATCGCGACCTCGCCGGCCGAGAATGTCCGTCGGCGGCGGCCATCGCAGGGCTGTGGTCAGCTCGCTGATCACTGCCCAGCGATGTCCGCCACCATCGCTGCCGGCGAACAGATGGTTCTGGCGGCCGAGGGTGACGGGGCGGATGGCTCGCTCGACCGGATTGGTGTCGAGCTCGACGCGGCCGTCGTTCAGGAGGCGCGTCAGGCAGTGCCAGCGCGAGAGTGCATGACGGATTGCCTCGGCAAGCGTGCTGCGGCCGGGTACCAGGCGGAGCTGTGCATCGAGCCAGACGTTCAGCGCGTCGACGATCGGCTTGGAGAACGTCCTGCGTTCGGCAAGACGGTAGTCAGACGATCGGCCGCGGATGCGCGCCTCGATGACATAGAGCTCGCCGATCCGGCGCAGGGCTTCTGTCGCCACGGTAGACGCCGTGGCTTTGGCCACATCGTAGAACTTGCGTCGCGAGTAGCTCCAACAAGCTTCGAGCGTGATGTCCTCTTTGGCGGCTAGCTGCTCGAAGCCAGCATATCCGTCGACATGCAGGATGCCCTTGAAGGCAACAAGCTGTGCGACCGGTCGCTCGGCCTTGCGGTCGGGTGCGAACAGGTAGATAGCGGCCGGAGGTTCGGGGCCGCTCCATGGTTGCTGTTCGCGTGCGTTGACCCAGAGCCGCCCCGTCTTGGTTCGTCCGCGGCCAGGATCGAGCACCGGGATCGGCGGGTCATCGGCGAAGAGATGGTTGGAGGCGAACACGTTCTTGCACAGCCGTTCGTGCAAGGCCTCGAGCCACCAGCATGCGCCGCCAACCCAGCCTGCGAGCGTCGAGCGGCAGAGATCGGCGCCATGACGGTCGAAGATCTGCGACTGCCGATAGAGCGGAAGGTGATCGCAGTACTTGCTAATCAACACCTGCGCGAGCAACGCCGGCGTCGCCAGACCGTCAGCGATCAACCGCTCCGGCGCGCCGGCTTGCACGACCTTGTTGCAGGCTAGGCAGGCGTATTTGGGTCTGGTTGTGCGCACGACGCGAAGCTGCGCCGGGACCCAATCCAGCATCTCGCTGACGCTCTCGCCGATCAGATGGAGAGCTCCACCACAGCAGCCACAAACCCTGTCTTGCACGTCGAGCAGAACGTCCTCGCGTGGCAGATGATCGGGCAGCGGACGGCGTCGCGGCGAAGAGTTGGCTTCCGGTGTGAACTTCGGCTGCGCTTCCTCGACGCGGCCAATGTCGCTGTCGAGATCCTCCAGACCGAGTGCAAGCTGGTCGGGGTCGATGCGCTCGGAGCTGCGGCCGAACTGCATTCGCTGCAGCTGTCTGATGATGGATTTGAGCCGCTCGATCTCGGTGTCGCGATGGTCGATCGCAGCGGCAATGTCGCGCACCAGGCGCTGCAGAAGCTCAAGATCGGACGGGAGATTGGTGAGATCGAGCTGCATGTCCGATGGTACTCGAACCGGCCTCCTCGTAGAAGAATCGCAACTCAGTTCATCACTACATTTTGCAGATCATCCTGCAATCGCCGGCTTCCAGATGCGCTCTGGCGCGCGCCAATCGATGCCTACGATCAGCATCGCAAGCTGCGCCGGTGTGAGCGTGATCGAGCCATCATAGGCCGCCATCACTGGCCATCCGAAGCCACCCTGGTCGATGCGTTTCGTGAACAGACAAAGCCCATTTCCGTCCCAGAACAGGACCTTCAGGATCGATGCCTTTTTTGCCGCGGAAGGCAAGCAAGTGACCGGAGAACGGATCCTTCTTGAGCGTGTCCTGCACCAGCATTGCGAGCCCATCCATGCCTTTGCGCATGTCGGTGTAGCCGAGCGCCAGGTGCACCTTCACGCCCGCAGGGACGAACATCATTGCGCTGCATCTCCGCTTTCGATCTGCGTCCGCACCACATCCGGATCGCTTCCGGCGGGAGCGAAGACACGCCGTCCGTCAGCGAGGTCGACGGCCACCATGCCCTCCGGTGGACGCGCGAGATCGCGCAGGGCGCGTGCGGCGGGCATGTCGTCAGGCAGCACAACACGGGCGAGCTTGGATCGCTTCTTTTGCGCGATGCCGAACTGCGCGCGCCAGCGGAACAGCAACCCGGTGACGATGCCGTGCTTGCGCGCGACGGCAGAGACCTTGGCGCCAGGTAGCTCGGTTTCATTGGCGATCGCGAGTTTTTCCTCGTCACTGAAGAAGCGGCGAACCGGTGCCGGCGGCGTCGCCGGATCGCCGATTTCGGCGGCTGTCAAGCGGCGTTCGGGCTGTGAGTTCCTAGCACTAGTGCTAACGGCGGGACGGGCGGAGGGATGAAGATGGGCGCGCCAGTCGATCGTGACCTCCCCAGTGGCCAGTCGGTCGCGCCATTTGCGCAGCGAATGCGGCGACAACTGCATCGCCGCGGCATAGGCGCGGAGCTCCATTCCGCTCCAGTTCAGCGCCTCGACATGCATCGCCCAGAACGCCTGCGACGCCTGGTTGCGCACATCCGAAGTGACAGTGAACCTGCGCTGCTTCTGCCTTCGGAGCGCCTTTTCTCGCTCTTCCCGGGCGCGCCCGCGGCGCAATTCCGTCTGATATTTCTCGAGCTTAAGCGCAGTCTCGTTGCCGGCCAGCCGCTTCAGCCAACGCCGCAACATGTTCTCGGTCAGACGTTGCTGCTGGCAGTATTTGCGGATCCCGAGACCACTGCGACGCCGCGCTTCGATGTGCAGCGACCACCATTCGCGGCGCGCTCTGTTCTCGAAATGTTTGGGTCCCACCGGAGATTCTCCACAGCAGCAGAGAACTCGAAATGGAACGACAACACACGAGGGGGAAGGTGTGCAGAGACCGGACGCTTACACCCGGCCGATTAAAGTGTCGGCGTAATCGGGCGCGCGCAAGGCGAGACAGTGTTGACGGCAAAGGCGCAGCATTGCGGTGGATCAACATTGATTCGCCGAAGAGGACGTCCGCCGATGAAACTCTCAGCAGCGCTCGACACCTCGAGCACCAAGACCGCGATCTGTGTCATGAACAGCCGCGACGGCACCATTGTGTTCGAAGCCAGCGTTTTGACCGATCCGGCGATCATCTTTGAAGCGCTTGCGCCGTATCTGCCGCGGCTCGACAAGGTCGGCCATGAAGCAGGCAGTGTAGCACCTTGGCTGCACCGTGAGCTCGTGTCCCTGGGCCTTCCCATGGTGCTGTTGGAAGCACGGCAGGCAGCGGCGGCCCTGCAGGCGCAGCGCAACAAGACCGACAAGAATGACGCGCGCGGTCTGGCGCATCTGGTGCGGGCGGGCTGGTATCGACCGGTCCACGTCAAGAGCCCGGAGAGCCATAAACTACGGCTGCTCCTCGGTCACCGGCGGACGCTCAAGCGCAAGCTGCTCGACATCGAAAACGAAATCAGACAGTCGCTGAAGGTGTTCGGTCTGTTGGTTGGACCGCGGGTTCAGCGGGCGTCGTTTACGGCGCGGGTGCGAGACCTGGTGGCTCATGACAGTCTGATTGGGGGCATAACGGAATGCATGTTACGGGCCTGGGAAGCACTATGGGCCGAGTACAAGAGGCTGCACGACTTGCTGGTTCAAATGGTCGGACGGGACGAGCTCTGCCGGCGCTTCTGCGCCATTCCAGGCGTTGGTCCCGTGACTGCTTTGACCTTCAAGGCAGCGATCGACGATCCGCACCGGTTCAGCAAGTCCAAGACCGTAGGGGCGCATTTTGGGCTGACCTCCCGGCGCATACAGACGGGCACATCGATCGACATCGAAGGGCACATTTCGAAGTGCGGCGACGGGGAGGTTCGCACCGTACTCTACGAGGCGGCGAGCGCAATGCTGGTGCGTTCCAAGCAATGGTGCGGCATCAAGGCCTGGGGTGTCCGGATCGCAGCCAAGCGTGGCCACAAGCGCGCGGTGGTGGCCGTTGCGCGTAAGCTGGCGGTGGTCATGCATCGCATGTGGATCGACGGATCTGTGTTCCGGTTCGCAGCCGAAGATGAAAGTGCCGCTGAACCGAGTTTTAGCAACCCGACGGCGCGACGACAGAAGATTGGCTGAGCTTCCGCCGATCGGCGGAGAGGCATTTGGTGGATCGAAGCGGATGCGGAGAGCACGCTATCTTGCCGGCGACGACAGCTCGATTGAGACGTCGAGCGCGCTACTGTGTCTGTGTTGCCCCGCGATCCTGACGACGACATGTGCGCCCGCTTGGCAGGCGGGGTTGAGCACGAACTCCTGGATGGACCACCAGATGTCATCACCCCGAGATCACGACGAAAGCCGGACCAATGCCATGTTGTCGACCGCTCGTGTGCAGCCGTATAATATCAAGCAGAGGAGACGATCATGTCGGAGCAGAAGGCGGAGAAGCGCCCGATTACTCCCGGCAAGATAAAAGCGGCTCGCCGGTCGAACAGCAAGCCACTGACATGGCTTGCGTTCAACCGTGCCGGTCGGTCGGTGGGCGTGCCGCGATTGAGAGTTTTCCCAGCGAACTCAAAGATCATTTCGGCACTGATCGTTGCTGTAGCGAACTCTGGCGAAGACTCGGATCATTCCGCGCCAAGGGCAGAATCCGCTACGCGGTCTGCGCCGGCGGATGATGCCGTATCGCGGCCGTGGCGCCTGCGAGTTTGCACTGACGCATTCCGCCCGGGCTGGGTGAAGGCTGTCTTAGACGATGACGCGGATCGCGCATCAGGCGGTGTCGTTGTTGCCGCCTTCGGCCTGCTGTGTGGTCGCATTGACCTCCGATCCCTGTCGCTCCAGCCAGAAGCCGGGGGCCTGGTACCAGACCCGGTCCGACTCGGCGGATGATGGAACGCCACGATGGAGGGCTAGGATCGGAACTCTCATCATCGGCGAGTTCTCGAGGGCGCTCTTCAGCCGGCGGCTGGCGTCCTCATCGCGCCCGTTTGCGCAGGGATAGATGCTGACGCCGCCGATCGACGAGGCCTCGAAGGATGCACCGCGGCGGACCACGCGCAGCAGGAAGCCGGACCAATCTTCGCTGGTCAGCGGGAGCAATAGCCGGCCGTTGTCGGTGAGGCCATCGAGCCATTGCGGAGCGGGATGAGTGCAGCCTGCGAACACGATCACCACGTCATGGTCGCTCGCGTCGGTATCGACGTTTCGGCCGTCGCCCGAGATCACCTGGACCTGCGGCCAGCCCTTCAGGTTGGTGTGGGCTCGAGCGGCCAGAGCCGGGTCGACTTCGATCGCCGTCACCCGCCCGAAGGGCCCGACGATTTCGGCGAGCACGGCTGAATAATAGCCGCTGCCGGCTCCGATCTGCAGCACCCGTTCACCTCTGGCGATATCGAGGTGCTCGAAATTGCGCGCCCAGAAGCTCGGCATCCCATTGTTGAGCTTCCGGGTCGGGTCGATCGAGACCAGGACGTCGTGATAGAGCCAAGTCGGATCGTCGTCCGGGGTGATGAACGGCTCCCGGTAGGGGTAGGGTATGATCTGCCAAGGACCTGGGCCGACGAACGCCTCTCGCGGGACGGCGCCGAAGGCCTCGACGATGTGTGGGTTGCGCAGAATGGGCGTCTTGCAGCGTAGGTCTTCGGCATACCAGCGGCGTGCATTTGCGATCTGATCCACGGTTCTCTCCTCTCAGCATGGAGAGGATGCGGATCTCGGATCGGTCGCGCGGACACGGCGGAAAAGTTTTCCCGAGGCTGTCCGCAACGGATCTGCTCGGCCGCATAATAGGGGTGATGGAACGATCGATTGGCACCCCTGGAGTTGGCTCGAAGGCCGGTCGCACGGTCGCCGATGCGGGGGCGGCCATCGAGGCCTTGTCTGAGACCGATCTGGTGCGGCTGAAAGCTCTGGCGCAATTGTGGAGCCGCGGGCTGCCCGGAGGGATCGGCTGGACCGACGTGCTGCATGAGGCCATCCTCCGCGTTCTCGACGGATCGCGGGTCTGGCCGCTGGGTGTGCCGATCCTGGCTTTCCTGTCCGGCGTCATGCGCAGCCTCTGCGACGATTATTGGCGGCGCGTTAGGAGCGAGCAACGGCTACTGGTCAGCCGCGATGATCGCGGCCAGCACGGCGTCCTGAGCGATCCCGTTGACGAATTGGCCGATCCCGAACGCGTGGCCGTGGCGGTCGCAGGGCTCGCCGAGGTGTTCCGGCTGTTTGCAGGAGATCGGGTCGTGTTGCAGATCATTGATGGGCTGGCCAACGGCCTCACGGCCAGGGAGATCTGCCGCGCCTACCGCATCCCTGATATCGAATACGATACTGCGCGGCGGCGAATGCGGCGCGCGCTGCTCCGCCACCAACGGAATTGGAGCTCGCCATGACACGCTGGCACCCCCGTCTCGAACTCGCGCGCCTGCTCCAGGCGCTCAGCGATGACGTCATTGCGGCGACTGACGAGGAGCTCCGGGAGATCCAGGGACGTGCCCTGGCCGGCACGGCACGTCAGGTCAGGCGTATCGTCAAGGCGGCGCAAGCCGCCGAGGGCGGCGAGCCCCGCATTGTGAGCTCTAGTGATACAGAACGCGGCCTCGAGTCAGTCCTGTCACATCACAATCGGCACTGATCGAGTGGGAGAAGGCCTGGAAGAGTAGGGAGCCGGCCTCTTTGAGGGGCGGTCGGTTGAGGGGACTGCATGCGGTGCACGGCGAGCCTCGCACTGGGGACGCTCATCGTGGTTGACACATCTCGCGCTACCTAGACCTCCGCGACCTGTCGATCGCATGGCGGCGTAGCACAGCGAAGACTCGGCGATATGCGAGTCCGGAGTTGCTGTGGCACAATCGACCTATGTCGCCGTGCGACCATTGCCCGAGTGAGTTGCGCGCTCCGACCAATGCGAGGTCCTGCAAGCTCCTGAGCGGGGCATATACTCTCGTGAGCTTCGCACGCCGTTCCATAGGGGCAGGGTGCCGTCAGGCGGCTCGAGTTCGCGCCGATCTGCATGGGCTCACCTGGACGGTCACCCGCCGGTGACCATTGTCCGTCGCGAGCACAAGGCGCAGTTCACCATCGTTCCGAACGCGGTCTTCGCGGATCCCCGCCTCTCTGTCGAGGCCAAGGGCGTCCTCGGCTATCTCTTGTCGCGTCCCCACAAATGGCACGTCCGCCTCGATCATATCGGGCGAACCCTCCTGGTCGGCCGCAAGAAGCTCCAGCGTATTTTCCGAGAGTTGATAGCCGCCGGCTACGTCATACGCGAACCGCAACGAATTGTCGACGGACATCGGTTCGGCGAGATCGATTACGTCGTCCGTGACGTGCCGGTGCCTGTGGACAAGTCGGCGCGTCCGCGGGGTCGAAAGGGACCTGCGGCTCCGCGGGTCCAAAGGGGACCTGCGTATAAAGACTCACCGCGGGGCCCTGAGGGACCTGCCTATAAAGAACTATATAAAAACAGACCTGATCTGCTGGGAGCACGCGCTTTCGATGGTTGGCCTGACGTCGTCGGCTCGGTGCACGATGAGGTGGCCGAGCTCCAGGATGACGCCTGCCTCGATCCGAGGATTGTCGGCCTTTTCGACGACGCCACTGAAGGTTGGGAATTGATTGTCGCGCTTCCGGACCCAGCAAGGGACGAGTTGCGTCAACGCTACCGGCGGGGTGAGCTCGATCGGTTTGCGATCATGGAGCTCCGGACCCGATACCGACATTTGCCAGCTGGCGGTCGGCCGAAAGTGAGGTAAGCGATCGAGTTGTCGCGGGGCGCCCAGATTGTGCTGGGTGCAGTGACGTGACGAAGCTCCAAACCGGTGGGGAGAGCCGGCAGGGGCGGTTCAGGGGCCGAACCGGAGGCCATGCCGTGTATCGTCCTGATCTCTGCCTCCTCGTGAACATGCGCTGCAAGGCCCAGAGCGGGCGCAGGAGACTGAAGTGAATGGATCGGCTCTTTGTCCGCGCCGATCTCCTTTGAGGCACTCCAAGGACGTCCGGAAGGATTTGGAGAGCTGTGGAACCGAGGCGCAGTAATGGGGGCAACAGTCGCCACACGATGTTGACACTGCGGCTGCCTCTTAGCTGGTCTCGGCATCCGCGCTTCGCTGCAGTTCAGTCAGAATTCTCAACCATCCCAATTGTACGAAATCGCGTCCGAAACTCCGCCTAGGGGACTTCGAATGTTGCCAAGCATTCGCTTAGCCTTCATCGGTCGGATCTGCGTGCCTTCGATGTCGTCGCGGCAATCAAATAAAGCGAGAATACCCCTGGATGCCAAAGCGCGAACCGATGCTTCGAAACGCCGCGGAAAAGCTCTGCCTCACCGTTCCTGAGGCTGCGGTCCTGTCTTCGCTCGGCCAGACGTCCCTTTACAAGGCCATCAAAGAAGGGCGGCTGCGAATCCGAAAGTATGGCACGCGGACGATCATCACGCGCGCAGATCTGGCCTCCTTCCTGGAAAGCCTGCCCGATGCGGCTAAGCAGCCCGAGCGCTGACATCCTCGGCGGGGCAGGGGATAGCTTGAACTTTCAGGCGACCTTCATCGGGGTCACATTGCTCCTTGGTGGTTGCGTTGCGAAGTCTGCGAATGTCTGCATCACATGCAGTCGCTTCTTCAGGGCCTCGCCGCGCTTATAGGCCTTTTCGGCATCATCGCCCGTGATGTGGTGCAGGCAATGCTCGACGATTTCCTCCTCGAAGTGGGTCTGCTCCTGCGCCCAGGTTCGAAACGTCGTGCGGAAGCCGTGCACAGTCAGGGAGTCGTCTCCGGTGAGCTCCTTGAGATACTTGAGCATCGTCATGTTGCTCATCGGTCTCTTCAGACTGCGACCGGGAAACACGAATTCGTCATTGACGCGGCTCTCGTAAGCCTCGCGCAAATAGGTCAACGTCTGCCGGGGCAACGGCGTGCGCTTCAACCGCTCGTTCTTGGTGCTGAGAAAGCCAAGATCCCAGATTCCGTTATCGAGATCGAGTTGCGCCCAGCGCATGTTCTGAACTTCGGCGGTTCGTCCCAGCGTCAGGATGATGACCTCGAGCGCCCGCGCGCTTTGTGTCGAGATGGCGCTGAGCTTGTGCATGAACGCCGGCAGGTCCTGGTAGTCCATCGCCTTGTGGCCGCCCCGTATCGTGCCACGCCGCCGTTGCCTCGGCATGATCGGTTGCAGTCGGCTGGCCCAATCAGCCGGGTTGTCTTTCGGTCGCAGGTTGTGGGCGATCGCTGCGTCGAGAATCTTCTTGATGATCTGGCGAGCGGAGCGCGAGGTCTCAGGCTGCTGCCATATCGGCATGAGCACGTTGACGACATGGGCGGTTTCGATCTCGTGGACCCAGTGCTTGTGGAGCGGGCGGCAGACGACTTGCACGATGCGCTTCAGCTTTGCTTTGGCGGCCTTGTGCCTCATGCCGGTCTCGTAGGTTCGCCGCCATTCCTCGGCGAATTCGCCGAACTGGCGCGATCCCTGCGTGCGGCGTTTCTCGACGTCACGGTGCTCTCGCGGATCGGTCCCCTTGGCCAGCAGTCGCAGAGCGTCGATCGCCTTGTCCCTGGCCTCGGACAGCTTCAGGCCGGTTTCCTTGGCCGAACCAAAACCCATCTTCTTGACGATGCCGTTGCGCTGGTAGCGGAACGCCCAGCGGCGGCCGCCACTTGGGGTAACGATCAGATAGAGGTTGTTGCCGCACGGGTATTCACCGGGCCCGACGGAGAGATAGTTCTTGGCGGTGATCTCGGGCTTCTGAGTTAGAAGCTGCATGGGAGATTCGAACTCCTGTCCCTCGCTGAAAAATGCAGCGTTTCAGGTGAGGGGGATTCTAACTCAGATCGAGGGATGGCCAAATGGACGGTCCGGCGGAGCTCGCCGTCGGTCGCCGATGGTACGCCGCAGCCACCTAAGCTACGAAAAACAACGATCCAACAAGGTGTTATCGTGGGCTTCGGTGATGATCGGCGATGGCGGGTGAAGGGGGGCGAAGACGACCCTGGCGCGCTCGGAGAGATTCGAACTCCCGACCCTCGGAATCGAAATCCGATGCTCTATCCAGCTGAGCTACGAGCGCGCGATGCGGGCCAAATCTCCCGCGTGACCGGGATACCAGACTTGGATGGGCAAGGCCAGCCTCCGTCGGATATCAACGGTCGTTTGCCGAAGCTGGCCGGGCGTCCTTGGATGGCGTCAGAAGCAGGGATGCCGGCGTCGGTCCTGGCCGATATAGGCGGCCGAGCTCTGGTAGCAGTGGTTGGTGGAAGGACCGTCATAGAACGCAAAGGTGCCGGGCAGCGGGCCGGGGCCATAATTGTGCAGGAAGCTGACGGTGTAGGGCAGCCCGTAGTGGTGGCGGTGATGCCGATGATGGCTGCGCGCCTCGGACGTGGTGGGCACCAGGGCGGCAATCGACACGATCAAGGCGGCGGCGAGGGATGCGAGCTTGCTCATGACTTTTCTCTTCTCCGGAAAACGACGTCAAGGCCGGCCGTCCGGCTGATAGCCTAACGCGGAAGTGGCGGAAAGGGTGCGCAAAAGGTGACAATCCGTCAAATTTTTGGCCTTTTCCGCGTGCTTAAGAAGACCATGACAAGGTCCGGCAAGTGCCGTCGCGCATTGGGCCCGAGGCGTTGTCGCGACAGCGCCAGAAAAGACCGGGTTTGCCGTCCTGTCCATGAATCGCCTGATCCCAAGCGTCTTGCTCCTGCTGGTCGCCGCTAGCCCGGCGCGTGCGGATTTGCACATTACGCGCGATCACGGTGGCTACATCGAAGAGTACAAGGCCAAGTACAAGCGCGTCAGGGAAACGCGTCAGCGCGTCATCATCGACGGCATCTGCAATTCCGCCTGCACGCTCGTCTTCGGCTTTGTGCCGCTCAACAGGATCTGCGTCACGCCCAGGGCCAGCCTCGGCTTCCACCAGGCCTATTACGACAAGGCGTTCACGTTCGGCATCAAGGTCACCAGCGTGGAGGGGACGTCCGAGCTGATGTCCTATTACCCCGATTCGGTGAAGGACTGGATCCGGCGCAACGGCGGGCTCACCACCGAGATGAAGCGGATCAAGAACGGCATCGAACTCTGGAAGATCGTCGACCCCTGTCCTGACGTCTGGTGAGGGCACCGCCCGCACGGAAGCTCCGTCCAAGCAGACCTCTGCCGGCAATCCGACCGCGAGCCGGTCCGGCATCCGCGCGGCATCACCGTTGGCCGTATTGCGCCGCGGATGCGAGGTCCCGGCCCCCAACCGCACGGCGACAAACGAAACAATCCAGCGCCAGATCGTCCCCACTACCGGGCACTGGATTGTTTCGCCAGAACCATCAGCGAAGGTGACGAGTCGCCTTCGGTCCCGAGCCAGGCAGAATCAGCGCTTGGCCTTCTTCGTCTTCTTGGCCGCTTTCTTGGTGGCCTTCTTGGCCGTCTTCTTCGCAGCTTTCTTGGCCGCCTTCTTCACGGTCTTTTTCGCAGTCTTCTTGGCGGACTTCTTGGTCGCGACCTTCTTGGCCTTGGCGGCGGCCCGCTTGGGTGCAGCCGTCTTGGAGGTCTTCTTTGCGGTCTTCTTGGCCGCTCGCCGGGCCTTCGGTGCCGTCGTGATCACCGGATCCTTCGGCGGCTCGGCGGGCATGCTGGTCTCAGTCACGGTCGGATCAGAAAGTGGAGTGTCGTCCATATCGGGTCCCCCGATTTGTTGGAAACCCTGCGACGATAGCTGGATTCTCCGTGCTGTCAAAGCGCGCCCCAACTAATCACTTGTGCGCAAGCTCGCGTAGGCTGCCAGCGCGCGCTCCCGCCCGGGCTTGTGATCGACGATCGGCGCCGGGTAGGTGCGGCCGAGTGCAACCGCGGCCTCGGCGAGCTCGAGCGGCTTCGCCGCCCAGGGCTGGTGGATCAGCGTGGCCGGCAGGCGCGCCAGTTCCGGCACCCAGCGGCGGACATAGGCCCCGCGAGAGTCGAATTTTTCGCCCTGCAACACGGGATTGAAGACGCGGAAGTAGGGCGCGGCATCGGCGCCCGATCCCGCAACCCATTGCCAGCTTGCCGGATTGCTGCCCGGGTCGGCGTCGACCAGCGTGTCCCAGAACCATTGTTCGCCGCGCCGCCAGTCGATCAGCAGGTGCTTCACGAGCAGCGAGGCGACCACCATGCGGACGCGGTTGTGCATGCTCCCGGTATGCCAGAGCTCGCGCATCCCGGCATCGACGATCGGATAACCGGTTCGCCCGCGCTGCCAGGCCTGCAGCGCCGCATCATCCTGGGCCCAGGGAAAGGCATCGAAGGCCGGCTGCAGATTGCGGATTGCGAGGTCGGGATTGTTGGAGAGCAGGTGCCGGCTGAACTCGCGCCAGCCGAGCTCACTCAGGAACTTGTCGATGCCGGCGGCGGAACCCGGGCGCTCGGCGGCGGCAAATCGCGCCGCGTGCCAGACCTGGCGCGGGCTGATCTCGCCGAAGCGCAGATGCGGCGACAGCCGGGAGGTCGCCTCGATGTCGGGCCGGTCGCGATTGGCGGCATAGGTCTGCACGGCCGTTTCGAGAAAGCCGGCGAGGCGCGCCTGCGCCGCGCGCTCGCCGGCTTGCCACGTCGCACGCAGTCCGCCCGCCCAGTCGGGCTTGCTCGGCTCGAGCGCGAGCTCGTCGATCGTCAGGCTCGTGACGCCCGAGGCGTGCGACAGCCGGGCCGGCCGCGGCAGCGGCTTCGGCGGATCGCCCAGAGCCAGCACACGCTTCCAGAACGGCGTGAACACGCGCGGGCCGCGTCCATCCTTGCCGCGCAGCTCGGCTGGGTCGACCAGGAGGTCGTCGGGAAACACGCGCGAGGAGACGCCGATCTCGGCGAGTGCTGCTTCGACATCGGCAGCGACGACGCGCGGTGCGGCCTGCGCGACATCGTTCCAGTACACCGCGCTCGCGCCGGTCTGGCGCGCCAGCTCGCCGAGCGCGGTGGCCGCGGGTCCGCGCCGGATCACGAGCTCGGCGCCGAGCGCATGTAGTTCGGCCTGGAGTGCACGCAACGATTGCGCGAGCCACCAGCGCGACGCGCCGCCGAGCGGACGCAACCCGGGGCTTTCCTGATCGTGGACGTAACTACAAACGATCCGAGCGCCCGACTTCGCGGCTTCATGCAACGCGGGGTGGTCAGACAGCCGCAGGCTCTCGCGAAACCATACGATGATGGGGGAGGAGGACATGATCAGGTATCTTATTGCCGTTTTTTATAGTGAGTTCCGGTATTCTACGTTCCGGAAAATAACTGCTTTGAAACCAACTACGGGCAGTTTGAGATTCAGTTGCAGTTCCCCTGGAAGGTTTATGACGTGTCCGTCCAATTGAAGCTCGGCACCAAGGCGCTGATCGGCGCCGTTGTCGTGATCGCCCTGAATACCGCCCTGGTCGTCGGCGCAGCGTACTGGTCGCTGTCCTCCGATTTCACCGACCGCGCCAAGCGCGACATCGAAGGCAATCTGCGCACCTTTGCGCTGACGTTCACCGAGACGTTCAAGGATGCGAAAGTCAGCGTGCAGAACGGCGTCGTTACGCGCATCGAGATTCCGGCGATTCCCGAGATCAAGGATCACGCGATCGTGGATCGCGCGGTGTCCTATGTCGGCGGCAGCGCCACGCTGTTCGTGGTCGATGACAGCGGACAGTTCGTCCGCCGTTCGACCAACGTGAAGAAGGAGAATGGCGACCGCGCTGTGGGCACCCAGCTTGCCGCGGATCATCCGGCGCAGGCGCTGCTGCGCCGCGGCGAGGCTTACAAGGGCCCCGCGACGCTGTTCGGCAAGTCGTTCATGACCGCTTATTTTCCCGTCACCAATCCGGCGGACAAGGTGATCGGCATTCTCTATGTCGGCGTGCCCATGGCCGAGCTCGACGCCATGCTGTCGCAGGCGATGCGGACCATGGTCGTCGCCGCGGCGATCGCTGCGCTGCTGGTGCTCGGCCTGACCATGCTGGCGGTGCGACGTGTCACCAAGCCTCTCGCCGCCGTGACCGACGCGCTCACCGCAATCGCCGAGGGGCGCGAGGACGTTGCGATCAAGTCCGATGACCGCAGCGACGAGATCGGCGAGATCGCCCGCAGCCTGGTCGTCTTCCGCAGTGCCGCGAGCGAGCGGCGCCGGATGCGCGAGGAGCAGGCGGCCGCGGCCACTGCGGCCGTCGAGCAGCGCAAGGCCGAGCTGCAGCGTTTCGTCGATTCCTTCCAGGCCAGCATCGGCGGCATCATCGAGAACGTCTTGACGTCGTCGGGCGAGTTCGAGCGCGAGGCGCGCCAGCTCACCCAGACCGCGCGGACCACCGCCGACCTGTCCGGCCATTCGGCCGGCGCTTCGGAAAGCGCTTCCGAGCACGTCCGCACCGCGGCCGTTGCCTCGGACGAGCTGTCCGGCTCGATCGCCGAGATCATCCGTCGCGTGCAGGAGTCCAACGCCATCGCCGCCGAGGCGGTCAACCAGGCGACCGCGACCGACCAGCGCATCAAGGAGCTGTCCGACGCCGGCAACCGCATCGGCGACGTCGTCAAGCTGATCACCTCGATCGCCGAGCAGACCAACCTGCTGGCGCTCAACGCCACCATCGAGGCCGCCCGCGCGGGCGATGCCGGCCGCGGCTTCGCGGTGGTCGCCCAGGAGGTCAAGACTTTGGCCGGCCAGACCGCCAAGGCGACGGAGGAGATCTCCAGCCAGATCGCCAACATGCAGACCGTGACCCAGGAATCCGTCGACGCCATCAAGGCGATCGGCTCGACCATTGAGCGCATCAACGGGATCGCTGCCTCGATCTCGGCCGCCGTCGAACAGCAGCGCGCCGCCACGCAGAACATCACCCAGAGCGTCCGCTCGGCCGCGACCGGCACCGCCGAGGTGGTCGAGAACATCCGCAGCGCGGCGCGTGGGGCGGGCGAGACCGGCGAAAGCTCCAACCGGATGTTCGCCTCGGCCCAGGCGCTGTCCAGCGAAAGCCTGCGGCTGAAGGCCGAGGTGCAGAAGTTCCTCGACGGAATGCGCGCCGCCTGACATCGCGGCTCATCCGTAGAGCAGCCTTGGCAGGATCGTCACGATGCCCGGGAAGAGGGTGAGCAGCAGCACGAAGGCGACCATGATGGCAAGATAGGGGGCGGTCACACGGGCGATATAGCCGAGACCGTCCTCCGTCAGGCCCTGGATCACGAACAGGTTGAAACCGACCGGCGGCGTGATCTGGGCCATCTCGACCGCGAGCACCAGGAAGACCCCGAACCAGACCTCGTCGAAGCCGGCGCCCTTCACGATCGGCAGCACGATCGGCAGGGTCATCACGATCATCGAAAAGCCGTCGAGGAAGCAGCCGAGGATCAGGTAGAACACGATCAGCACGGCGATCAGCATGAACGGCGACAGGCCGAGCCCCTTCACGAAGGCGGCCACCGCCTGCGGGATGCCGAGAAAGGCCGCGGCATTGCCGAGGATCGAGGCGCCGAGCACGATCAGCGCGATCATCGAGCAGGTGATGACTGAGCCGATCATCACGTCGCGCACCACCTGCTGCGACATCGCACCTTGGAAATAGGCCACCAGCGCCGCGCCGAGCACGCCGACGGCGGCGGCCTCCGACGGCGTCGCCAGGCCGCCATACATCGAGCCGAGGACGCAGGCGATCAGGAACAGGGCAGGGGCGAGATCCTTCAGCGCGGCGAAACGCTCCGCCCAGGGCACCTGTGACAGTTGCGCCTCCGCCTCTGGCACCATCGAAGGCGTCAGCGTCGTGTGCAGCATCACCCAGCCCATGAAGGTGCCGGCCAGCAACAACCCCGGCAATACGCCGGCGGTGAACAGCTTCAGGATCGAGACGTCGCCGAGCACGCCATAGATGATCATGATGTTCGAGGGAGGGATCAGGAAGCCGAGCGTCCCCGCGCCGGCGAGCGAGCCGATCGCGATGTCGCGCGAATAGCCGCGGCGCAGCAGTTCGTTCAGCGACATGCGGCCGATCACCTGCGTGGTCGCCGCCGACGAGCCGGAGATCGCGGCGAAGATGGTGCAGCCGATGACGTTGACATGGAGCAGGCGTCCCGGCAGCAGCCCGGCCCATGGCGCCAGGCCTTGGAACAGCGAGCGCGACAGCCGGGTGCGGAACAGCAGCTCACCCATCAGGATGAACAGCGGCAGCGCCAGCAGCTCCTGGGTGGTGAGAATGTTCCAGGCATATTGCGGAAGCAGCTTGTCGAGCGGGATCGAGCGGAACATCGCCAGCAGCAGGGTCGCGGTGAAGGCGAGCGTGAGCCCGATCCACAGGCCGCCGGCCAGCAGCGCGAACAGGATGGCGAACAGGGCGACGACTTCGATGGTCATGGGGAGGGGGAGTCCGCGGTGAGGGAGGCGGGCGGGATGGGGCCTGCGAATCCCAGACTGGTGGGATCGTCGCGAATGGCATCGCCGTGATGCGCGATGGTCGTGCCGCAGGCGCGGTTCGACCTCGCCCCGCTTGCGGGGAGAGGTCGGATTGCATCGCAAGATGCAATCCGGGTGAGGGGGTACAGGTCTCTCCGCACGCACTTCCCGCGCGGCTGCCCCTCACCCCGACCCTCTCCCCGTAAGGACGGGGAGAGGGGGCGCACCGCGTGCGGGGTGAGAGTTCGCCTATCAGTTGATGGACAAGAACTGCGTAGTTCGGCGGCCGCTGCTCGCGGCGAACCGATCGTCGCGACGTGGGCACGCTCTCTCATTCGACCGGCGACGCCTTCATGCGGTGATCCTCCAGCGGCAGTCCCAGCGCGGCCTGGATGGCGCGGGCGAGGAATTGCAGGGTCAGGAGCAGCATGCCGAAGGTGACGACGGCCTGCGGAAACCACAGCGGGGTGTCGCTGGAGGTCGAGACCTGGCCGCGGACGAAGGAGCTCCAGGCGAACTTGGTCATCGCCGACGTCAGGAACGCCATGAAGGCGAAGCCGGCGGCGGCGGCCAGCACCTCCAGCGCGCGCTGCAGCGGCGCCGGCACGTTCTTGAGCAGCAGCACCACGCGGATATGGCCGCCGACGCGCAAGGTCATGGCCGCGCCGAAGGTGAACGAGGCCGCCATCAGATAGGACGAGTATTCCCAGGCGATCGAGATGGTCGGCGGGAAGAACGGCAGCACGTTCGACAGCGCCCGCGTCGTCACCTCGGCCAGCATCAGCGCCGTCAAGGTCAGCAGACAGCCGCCGCCGATCCATCCGTCGAGCCGGCCCAGCCGGTCGATGACATCGAGCAGGATGCGCAGCGGCGCGGGCGCCGCTGCATTGAGGCTCGCCCGTTCGCCCGGCGACGGCTCCACGATCGCGTCAGCCACGCTTCATCTCGGCAAGATAGGACTTCACCGGTTGATCGGCAGCGGGCACGCGCTTGAGGAAGGCCTCCATCTGTGGCGCGGTCTTGGCCCGGATCTCGGTCATCATCGCATCCGAAACCGGCACCACTTCCATGCCGCCTTCCTTGAGCCGGTTGAGGCTGTCGACATCGGCCTTGAGCGAATTCGCCCAGAAGGTCGGCTCCATCTTGGCGGCGATGTCGCTGACGGTCTTCTGCTGCTCGGGCGTCAGCGCCTTCCAGGAATCCAGGTTCACGTTGAGCATCTGCGACGACCACACATGATTGGTCGGGTAGACGTATTTGAGGAATTCCCAGAACTTGCCGTCGACCCCTGAGACCGAGGAGGTCGAGACGCCCGCCACGGCGCCGGAGGCCAGTGCCGGGATCGTCTCGCCCCAGGGGATCATGACCGCGGCCATGCCGATGGCGTTGAGCATGTCGACCGCGTTCTTGTCGGGCACGCGGATCTTGATGTTTTTCAGGCCGGCGACGTCTGATGTCTTGACCTTCAGGTGCAGATACTGCGTCGGCCACGGCACGATGTAGAGGATCTTCTGGTTATTGCGCGCGGCGATCTTCTCATATTCAGGCCGCACGTATTTGTGCAGCACCTTGAGCTCGTCCATCGAGCCGGCGAGGAACGGGATGCTCTCAACGCCCATGAAGGGCTCGTCGCCGACCTGCTGGATGTTGAGCACGTCCGCGAGCGGGACGAGACCGTCGCGCACCGCGCGCAGATGCTCCGGGCCCTTGAAGCCGAGCTGACCGCCTGCCTTCACGGTGATGTTGACGGCGCCGTTGGTCTGCTTCTTCACCTCCTCGGCGAAGGCCATCGCGTTCTGGGTGTGAAAGTTGCCCTCGGGCCAGACCGTCGACATGTCCCAGTTGGTCGTCGCCGCGCGTGCCCTTGTCGAGACCTGGCTCGCCGTGAGCAGCGCCGCTGCACCTGCCGTGAACGTCCGTCGCGTGATCATCAGTGTCTCCGCTTCGTTGCTGAGCTAAGGGAAATGGAAGAGGTTTGGCGAGCCGTGTGGTCGTGGCCATCCTTCGAGACGCCCGCCTGCGGCGGGCTCCTCAGGATGAGGGCTCGTTGCGCGGCCAGATGCTGATCCTCTCCATGAGGACGCCCCTCATGGTCAATGTGCAGCACCGATAGCGGTGCTAAACCCTCATGGTGAGGAGCGTCGCTCTTGCGACGCGTCTCGAACCATGAGGCCACCAATGTTTCGACTGGCATGAGATCTCACCGCGCCTGCCCGTAGACCTTTGCCGCGTTGTCCGCCGACACCAGCCCGCTCTCGACATCGCTCTGCACGAGCTCCGCCGCGCGTTCGCGGGGATCGCCGATGCCTGCACCGCCCGGCGTCAGCACCACCAGCCGGTCGTCCGGCGGCACGGTCTGAAAACCCTTGCCACGCAGCTTCTTGCCCGACGCGAGCCCGACATAGCCGGCTTCGCCATGGTGGCCGCCGTCGCGGCCGCGCGGCGGGTGGTCGATGCGGTCGAAGGCGGCGAGGATGTCGAACGGCGCGTCGACGCCGCTGCCGACCTCGATGATCTGGCCGAGGCCGCCGCGGGTGCGGCCGGCGCCGCCGGAATCCGGCCGCAGCTCCTTGCGCCAGAAGATCAGCGGCGTCTGCGTCTCCGCGATCTCGACCGGCGTGCCGCGCACGCCGGAGGGATAGGCGGTAGCCGACAGCCCGTCCTTGTCGAAACGGGCGCCAGTGCCGCCGTTCGACGTCACCGCCATCGAGAACCCGTAATTGCCGCCGGCGCCGGAGCGGGTCTGGCCGCGGACGTTGAGATTCCACAGACACGACGTGCCTTCGGCGGGCACGCGCTCGGGGATGATCTGGCGCAGGCAGCCGAACACCACGTCGGGCAGCATCTGGCCGATGACATGACGCGAGGCGACCGGCGCCGGCTTCGGCGCATTGAGGATCGCGCCCGATGGCGCCGACACGGTCAGCGGCGATAGCGAGCCGGCATTGTTGGGGATCGCGGAGGCCACGACGCAACCGAGCCCGAACACCGTGTAGGCCGTGGTGTAGGACAATGGCACGTTGATACCGAATTTCGAGGCGGGCGAGGTGCCGTCGAAGTCGACGTGGATGCCGTTCTCCGAGATCGTCAGCGCCGCCTTCAGGGTGACAGGCGCATCATAGCCGTCGACCACCATCTCGTTGCGCCAGGTGCCCTTGGGCAGCTTGGCGATCTCGGCCAGGACGGCGTCGCGCGAGCGGTCGCAGATGTAGTCGCCGAGCGTATCGAGCGAGGCGATGCCGAACTCGGTCATCATCTCGACCAGGCGCTGGCAGCCGACATCGTTGCAGGCGGCGAGCGAATAGGTGTCGCCTTCGGTGTCCACCGGCAGCCGGGTGTTGGCGCGGATCATGGCCATCAGTGTCTCGTTGACGACGCCCTGGTCGATCAGCTTCAGCATCGGGATGTACAGCCCCTCCATGAATACGTCGGTGCCGTCGGGGCCGAAGCCGATGCCGCCGATATCCATCAGATGGCTGGTGCAGGAGAACAAGGCGACCGGCTGGCCGTCCTTGAAGCAGGGGGTGGTGACGACGAAATCGTTGAGATGCCCGGTGCCCATCCAGGGATCGTTGGTGATGTAGGCATCGCCGGGCTTCATCGTGTGGATCGGAAAATGCGCGATGAAGTGCTTCACCGACTCCGCCATCGAGTTGACGTGGCCCGGCGTGCCGGTGACGGCCTGCGCCAGCATGCGGCCGTTCAGGTCGAACACGCCGGCGGAGAGGTCGCCACATTCGCGCACGATCGGGCTGAAGGCGGTGCGCAGCAGCACCTGGGCCTGTTCCTCGACCACGGCGATCAGCCGGTGCCACATGATCTGCAAGTCGATCAGGCTGCTCTGTGATGGACTCATTGTCAGGCCGCCTTCCGTTCCATGACGATGCTGCCGGCACCATCGATATGCGCGTCAAAACTGTTGGAGATGAAAGTCGAGGTCTCGTCCTCGGCGATCACGGCGGGGCCGGCGATGACCGCGCCCGGCGCCATCTGCTCGCGGCGATACAGCGGGATCTCGACGAAGCGTCCGGCGCGGCCGTCGAAGAACTTGCGGTGCCCCGCAGCCTTGCCCGCAGGCTTGCGTTGCACCTCGGTGACGGCGGGCGGTTGGTGCGCATCCGTCGTCGCGAGCACCGACCAGCTCAGGACCTCGATCGCCGCACCGGGGATCGGGCGCTCGAACAGCGCGGCGTAGCCGGCCTCGAAGGTCGTACGCAGGGTGGGCAGGTCGTCCGCCGTCAGCGGGCGGTTCGGCAGCTCGACATTGATCTCGTGGCCCTGGCCGACATAGCGCATGAAAGCCGAGCGGCGCTCGCGCAACGGTGCGCCGGCCGCACCAGGCTCCACCAGCGCGCGGGCCTCATCGGCCATCTCCTGCAGCAGAGTGGAGACGAGCGCCGTGTCGAAATCGTCGAGCCTCGCATGGCGGCTGCGCACCAGCTCATAGGCGATCGGTGCGGCGAGGAAGCCGACCGCCGAGCCGACACCGGCATTGGACGGCACGATCACCCTGGCGACGCCGATCTTCTCGGCGACGCGCGCGGCATGCAGTGGCGCTGCGCCGCCGAAGGCGATCAGCGTGTGCTGGCCGATGACGGCGCCGCGCTCGACGGCATGGACGCGCGCCGCGCTCGCCATGTTCTCGCAGACGACCTCGTGCACCGCGTAGGCAGCGGTCTCGGCGTCCAAGCCGAGCGGGGCGCCGACGTCGCGGAGCAGGGCCTGTTTCGACAGTTCGGGATCGAGCCTGATGGTGCCGCCGGCAAATGCGTCGGGATCGATCATGCCGAGCGCGACATCGGAATCGGTGACCGCCGGGCGCTGGCCGCCGCGGCCGTAGCAGGCCGGACCCGGCTCGGAAGAGGCGCTCTCCGGGCCCACGGTGACGCGCTTCATCGCATCGATGCGCGCGATCGAGCCGCCGCCGGCGCCGATCTCGACCATCTCGAGCACGGGGATGCGCACCGGCAGGCCCGAGCCTTTGAGGAACCGCGCGGCACGGTCGACCTCGAACACACGCGAGCTCTCCGGCTCGAAATTCTCGATCAGGCAGATCTTGGCGGTGGTGCCGCCCATGTCGAACGACAGCACCTTGCGCTCGCCGAGCGTAGCTGCGATCTGGCCGGCGAAGATCGCGCCGCCAGCGGGACCGGATTCGACGAGCCGCACCGGGAAGCGGCGCGCCGTGGCGATCGAGGTGACGCCGCCGCCCGAGGTGACGAGATAGATCGCGCCGCGGAACTGCTCGATTTGCAGCGCCCGCTCCATGCGCGCGAGATAGCTGTCCATCAACGGCTGCACATAGGCGTTGGCGACCGCGGTCGAGGTGCGTTCGTATTCCCGGATTTCGGGACAGACCGCCGAGGACAAAGTGACCGAGACATCAGGCATCGCCTCGGTCAGGATCTCGGCAGCGCGGCGCTCATGCGCGGGATTGGCGTAGGCGTGCAGGAAGGCGACGGCGATGCTGGCGACATCGAGGGCGCGCAACTGCGGCACCAGCGCGCGCACCGCCGCTTCGTCGAGCGGCAGTCTGACGTCTCCGTGGGCATCAACGCGCTCGGGCACGGTGAAGCGCAGGGAGCGCGGCACCAGCGGCTTCGGTTTGTCGATCGAGAGATCGTACTGGTCGTAGCGGCTCTCGGTTCCAATATCCAGAACATCGCGGAAGCCGGACGTTGCGATCAGTGCGGTCCTGGCGCCGCGGCGCTCGATGATGGCATTGGTCGCGAGCGTGGTGCCGTGAATGAAGACATCGATGTCGCAGATGCGCGCCTTCGCGTCGGCGAGAATGAGACGGGTGCCGTCCAGCACGGCTTGCTCCGGCTGCGTCGGCGTGGTCAGCAGCTTGCGCGTCCGGCGCTGCGTACCGATGTCGAGAACGATATCGGTGAACGTGCCCCCGATATCGACGGCCAGCCGGACTTCGGCTCCTTCAAGCATTCCATGTCTCCGCAAGCGACGAACTGATGTGCGATTTGAGCAAGTCCCATGCCATTGCGCCAGCGGGGATGCAGTTTGCTGCTCTGCGTTTGCTGCGGTGCGGACTTGAAGTCGCGGTGCGATGGGCGATCAACTTGGCCGATCGGCTTGCTGTTGTTTGCGACACCGTCATGTCGCCACGCGCGACGATTGGCGTGAGACCGACGACCATCTCCACAACGTCATTCCGGGGCTCGCCGTGCGGGCGTCCCGGAATGACACCGTGTGTTGATCGAACGCGCCAAACATGACTTCGCATTCCCGCGGCACGATGGGCCCGAGTTTCTGCTGCTTGCTCACCCTCCGCAAACGAGAGGGTGCAGGGAATGCCGGGTGAAGGCCTCACCCATGGCCCGCCTGCGAAAAAAATGCAGGCGGCAGGTACCACAGGCAAAGCCGAACACTCCGGCATTCCCTGCGCGGTGGTCTTCACGCTTATACGCAGTCTCCCTGGTGCGCCGGCTTGTTGGCCACCATTGTCCGCGCGATGCGCAAGCATCGTCACGAGCGTGATACCAGCTTCGGGGTATCGGGACGCTGCGACTTCACGCCCGCAATCATGCCGGTCGTCTGCGCGAAATGCGCGTCCGGCATGAATCGCGGCCACCGCATCCCGCACCGACGTTCGTGACGACGCGTACGTCCCTCTGCATGGGCAGGACGACGCGGATCATACATGAGTTACGAGAAAACGAAAGAGAAAAATTCGGTCTTTTCGAAATGACGCCAGGGGTCCCTCCCGGCGGCGCTCAGACGTGACCGCCGTCTCCGCGGCCGACCTCGATCTTCTGATCCGGTCCCTGCAGAGCCGCATACACGGCGCCCAGCACGACGCTATACGCCTCGACCATCGCCAGCGAGAACAGCGCCGGGCCGGCGCCCAGCCCGAGCGAGGTTGCGAACGGTCCGAGGCCGATAGCCGGAAACAATCCGATGCCGAGCAGCAGCCAGCCGGCGAGCCCGAGCAGGAAGCCTTTGGCGACACCGCTGCCGCCGGGCAGGCGGTGGAAGAAGCGCCCGAACAGCAGGCCGATCAGGAAGGCTCCGTTGAGCTGCGAGAGCAGCCACAGCGGCGCCCCGTCCTGCATCGCTCGGGTGAACAGGGGCTTGAGCGTATCGAGCAGCGCCGAGGCGGGATCGAACTGCGGCAACAGGTGAAGCCCGCTCTTGAGCTCCATCAGGCCTATATGAGCCAACGTCCCGCAGCCCGATGCGACCGCCGACGTCCATATCCAGCGATAGCTGCGTATCGTTGTCATCTCCTCAATTTGGCCGTCGTCCATCATTGGTCCGTTGATCTTGCTCAAAAGGCAAGTTCGCCGTGCGCTTAGTTTGCGCGAACTCATTGGTGCCACGTCGAGGAGTTCTGCCATGCGATTAGATCCACGCGCGCTGGTGTTCGCAGCCGCAATCGTGACAGTCACCGCCGCCCCGGGCCTTGCCCAGCCGGGCGCAGGCGGACCGGGTTGGGGGCCGGGCATGATGATGGGGCCGGGGATGATGGGCGGCCGGGGGTTCGGCTTCCTCTGCAATCCCCGCATGGCCGGATTTGCCGAATGGCGGATGTCGCAGATCGAGGCGGCCATCAAGCCGAACGACACGCAGCGGGCGCGGCTCGATGATCTCAAGGCGGCATCGGCCAAAGCTGCGGAGCTGATCACGAAGGACTGCCCGGCGACGCCGCCGGCCAAGGCGACCGACCGCCTCGCGCTGGCGGAGCAGCGCCTCGACACGATGCAGCAGGCGATCAAGATCGTCCGGCCAGCGTTCCAGGCGCTCTACGACTCGCTCGACGACAAGCAGAAGGCGGCGATGGACAGCAGCGGGCCCCGCAACTGGGGCTGGCGTCACTGGCACTGGCCGTGGAGCGACGAGTAGCGGCGTAGCGGGGGGCCGGGGAGCGCCGCGTTGATTGGGTGCGGGCGGGCATGGCGATTTCGCTCCGCATGGCGTAAAGCCATCGGAATCAAACGAGGTTTTCCGTCAATTGCCCTTTCCCGCGACCCATCCGCCGCTCGCCCGCGCCCTGGCCGAGCGCAACTATGAGACTCCCACGCCCGTCCAGCTCGCGGTGCTCGCGGACGACGCCGTCGATCGCGACCTCCTGGTGTCGGCCCAAACGGGGTCTGGCAAGACCGTCGCCTATGGGCTGGCGATGGCGGCGAATCTGTTGGGTGACGCCGAACGGTTCGCGCCGGCGGCGGCGCCGCTGGCGCTGATCGTGGCGCCGACGCGCGAGCTGGCGCTGCAGGTCCAGCGCGAGCTCGGCTGGCTCTATCAGCACGCCGGTGCGCGCGTCGTCTCCTGCGTCGGCGGCATGGATCCACGCCGCGAGCAGCGCGAGCTCGAGGCGGGCGCCCATATCGTGGTCGGCACGCCCGGGCGGCTGTGCGACCATCTGCGGCGCGGGCGTCTCGACATCTCGGAATTGAAGGCCGTGGTGCTCGACGAGGCCGACGAGATGCTCAATCTCGGCTTTCGCGAGGACATGGAGTTCATTCTCGAGACCACGCCGGAGACGCGCCGGACCTTGCTGTTCTCGGCGACCTTTCCGCGCGGCATCGTGGCGCTGGCGAAGCAGTATCAGGACGACGCGTTCCGGATCGAGGTCGAGGGCGATGAAGGCGGGCATGCCGACATCGAGTACCGCGCCATCCGCATCGCCGCCGACGATGTCGAGCATGCGGTCGTCAACGTGCTGCGCTTCTACGAGTCGCCGAGCGCAATCGTGTTCTGCAACACGCGCGAGGCGGTGCGGCATCTGCAGGCGGCGCTGCTGGAGCGCGGCTTTTCCGTCGTCGCGCTGTCGGGTGAGCTGACGCAGAACGAGCGCACGATGGCGCTGCAGTCGCTTCGCGACGGCCGCTCGCGGGTGTGCGTGGCGACCGACGTCGCGGCGCGCGGCATCGATCTCGCCAATCTCGATCTCGTCATCCATGCCGAGCTGCCGAACGATCCCGAGGTGATGCAGCATCGCTCGGGTCGCACCGGCCGCGCCGGCCGCAAGGGCGTCAGCGTGCTGCTGGTGCCGCCGGCGCGGCGGCGGCGGGCGGAAACGCTGCTGAACCTCGCCGGCATCGAGGCCGCGTGGGGCGCAGCGCCGCAAGCTGATGAGATCCGCAAGCTCGATCAGGAGCGCATGCTGCACGACCAGGTGTTCACCGAGGAGACGACGGCGGAGGATCTGGCGCTCGCGCAAGCGCTGCTGGCGGAGCGGTCGGCCGAGGACATCGCCGCCGCATTGGCGCGGCTCTATCGCGCGCGGCTGCCGTCGCCGGAGGACATTCTGGATCCGGGCCAGGACCGCGGCCGCCCGCGCCAGGATCGTGGTCGCGACACCGCCCGGCCGGCGCGCGGCGAGGAGCGGCCACCGTCGCCCCGAACGAAGACCGGGAAGCCGTCGGCGCGCCACGGCATGGGCGAGCCGAGCGTCTGGTTCCGGGCGGCGATCGGGCGCAGGAAGAATGCGGAAGCGCGCTGGCTGCTGCCGATGATCTGCCGTCGCGGCGGCATCGACAAGAACGACATCGGCACCATCAAGATCTCCGACACCACGACGGAGTTCGAGATCGCCGCGCGCGTGGCCGACGCCTTCGCCGCCAACATCCGCCGTCCCGACAAGGAGGATACGATACGCATCGAGCCGCTGGCGGCTGCTCCGTCGCGGCAGGGGGCCGTCGACAAACCGCGTCCGGAGAAGCGGGCGGCGCGGCGCGAGGCCGAGCCACGGCGCCAGGCAGAGGAAAGCGCCTACCATCCGCTGCATCGCGATCAGCCTCGCCGGGACAAGGAAACTCCGCCGCGGAGCAGGGCGCATCACGACGCTCCGCCGTCGAAGTCCGGCCATGCCCAGGCGTTCACGAAGAAAAAGAAGCACGGCGACAAGTCCAGCCGTGGCGGACCGGCGTTTCCGTCTCATAGCCCACGGTCGAAGGCGCCTGGTGGAAAGAAGCCCAAGACCAAGCGTCGCGGCTGACGGCACCGGCCGATCCCGCGCCGACGGCAGTGCGTGAAACGTGAAGGAGGAGCCGTCCTTGAGCCGCTACGCCGTCCTGTATTTTGCAACCCTGGCCGTGCTGCTCGGCTTCGACATCCCGTTCCTGAGCATCGTCGCCAAGGGCTTCTTCCAGTCGCAGGTCGGCGAGATGCTCGGCGAGATTCGTCCCGTGCCGGCGGTGCTGTTCTATCTGCTCTATGTCGTGGGCGTTCTGATCTTCGTCAGCGGCACGCTTGATGCGACCTGGCGCTCGACCTTGCTCTATGGCGCGCTGTTCGGGCTGTTCTGCTACGCGACCTTCGAGCTGACCTCGCTCGCGATGCTCAAGCAGTGGACCTGGACGGTGGTGGCGGTCGACATCAGCTGGGGCGCGTTCGTCACGGCGGTATCGGCGACGGTGGGGTTGCTGATCGCCGACTGGGCGACGCCGCGGGGCTGAAAGGGCATCGGCCCGAAGCGCTCCGAGTCGAGGCCGGGTCAATCGAAATCCCGGGTCCGCCTCTGCGAGGCGTCCCGGGATGACGTCGTCAAACGTCGGTTGCCGGCCTCACTTCGGCTGCGGCACCACGCGCAGATAGGGCTTCGGCGCCTTCCAGCCGTTCGGATAGATCGTCTTGGCCTCGTCGTCGGACACCGAGCCGGCGATGATGACGTCCTCGCCCTGCTTCCAGTCGGCGGGGGTGGCGACGCGGTGCTTCGACGTGAGCTGCAGCGAATCGATGACGCGGAGAATTTCCTGGAAGTTGCGCCCGGTGGTCATCGGGTAGACCAGGATCAGCTTGATCTTCTTGTCCGGGCCGATGATGAAGACGTTGCGGACGGTCTGGTTGTCGGCCGCGCTGCGCTTGGACGGGTCCCCGGAGATCGCCGCCGGCAGCATGTCGTAGAGCTTCGAGACGTTGTAGTCGGTGTCGCCGATCATCGGATAGTTCGGCGCCGCGCCCTGCGTCTCGCGGATGTCCTCCGACCATTTGGCGTGGTTGTCGACCGGGTCGACCGACAGGCCCATCAGCTTGACGCCGCGCTTGTCGAACTCCGGCTTCAGCCGGGCGAGCGCGCCGAGCTCGGTGGTGCACACCGGGGTGAAATCCTTCGGATGCGAGAACAGGAGCGCCCAGCTGTCGCCGATCCAGTCGTGGAATTTGATCTTGCCTTCGGTGGTGTCTGCCTCGAAGTCGGGGGCAGTGGAGCCGATCTGGAGAGCCATGGCAGTCCTCAATTCATTGCACGTGGTGGGAATAAATCTTCCAAATAGTATAGGAAATACCGCCGCGAAAGGGAACCGGCTGACGGAAAAGAGAAGATAATTGCCCCATAGCTCACGAGGCCAACAACTTCTTTTGAGTTCCCGGGCTGCGGCGAAACATCCGTCAGACGACCGCTTGCCCAGATTTCGCCATCTGCTGGTCGCAACACGCCGCCCCCTGACGCCCCACGGCTTTGAACCGTGATCGAGGTCACTGCGGCAAATCGGCAACCGATACAAAAACCCACAGCACCGTTTCGAACCGTTAACCACTCGTTCAGACGGGCGCCGACAAGGTGGGTCAACACAGCAACTGAGAAGAGAACATGGCTACCTCTGCACCAAAAACCATCGGCATCGATGGTCTCGAACCGTCCTCCTGTGAGACCGCTGCTCTCGCGCTCGGCATCGTGCGCGACGGCGTGATCACCGGCGAGGGGCCGACCACCGCGGGACGCGTGCATTTCTCCCGCGTGCTCGATGCCGATGACGCGGCCTGGTGCGCGCGCATTCTGAGCGCCGCCGCGATCAACGACGCGCCGGTCAGCCGCGCCGAGGCCGAGGCGCTGTTCGCGATCGATGCCGCCGCAACCGAGCGCAAGGACGACGGCCGTTTCGAGGATCTGCTCGCCAAGGCGGTGGCGCATCACACCGCGGCCGCCTCCGGCCTGCCGGTGCCGCCGCGCAGCGTGGCGCTGTCGCCGGAGACCGCGATCGAGAGCTGGGCTCCGATCAATGCGCGGGGCATTCGCACCGATGCGCTGGAATGGGTCGCCAAGCAGATGCGCGGCAAGCGCCAGGGCAACCGCGCGCTGATGGCGATGGTCGCGACCCTGGTCGGCGTCACCGTGCTGCCGCTGGCGCAACTGCCCTCGATGATCGACATCGGGATGTAGGCGCGTCGCGTTCATCCAGCCGCATGAGTTCGACGAGCGCGATGATCTCATCGCGCTCTTTTCGTTTTGACCGGTCTTTTTGACCGGCGGCGATCGCATCACGGCTCTTGATGGCGCCGCCCGGCCGGTGAATCAATCGGCGGTGATGCGACCGAACACGGAGAATGTCGAGATGAGCCGATGGAGCTTCGCCGCGCGTCTGTTCGCGGTGGCGGCGACGGCGCTGCTGCTCATGATGGCCTGGCAGACCTTTCCGCTGATCCAGGCCGAGCTGCTCGGGATGCGCGCCAAGCCCCGCGAGATCACGCCGCGCGGCGATCTCGCCGCCGACGAGAAGAGCACGATCGCGCTGTTCGAGAGCCGCAGCGGCTCGGTCGTCTTCATCACGACCGTTCAACAATCGGTCAACCCGTGGACCGGCAATTCGCAGCAGGAGCGCTCCGGCACCGGCTCGGGCTTCGTGTGGGACGACCTCGGCCACGTCGTCACCAACTATCACGTCATCGAAGGAGCGACCGAGGCGCTGGTCAGCCTGACCGACGGACGCTCGTTCCGCGCCGCGCTGGTCGGCGCCAGTCCGGAGAACGATCTGGCGGTGCTCGTGATCGGCGTCGGCGTCGACCGGCCGAAGCCGCTGCCGCTCGGCACCAGCGCCGACCTCAAGGTCGGGCAGAAGGTGTTCGCGATCGGCAATCCGTTCGGTCTCAGCAGCACGCTCACCACCGGCATCGTCTCGGCGCTCAACCGCAACCTTCAGGTCACGCAGGACCGCACCCTGAACGGACTGATCCAGACCGATGCCGCGATCAATCCGGGCAATTCCGGCGGGCCGCTGCTCGACAGCGCAGGTCGGCTGATCGGCGTCAACACGGCGATCTACAGTCCCTCGGGCGCCTCGGCCGGCATCGGCTTCGCCGTGCCCGTCGACAGGGTCAACCGGGTCGTGCCGCGCCTGATCGTGAGCGGCCGCTACGTCACCCCGAGCCTTGGCATCCGCACCGATCCCAAGGCCAACGAGGCGCTGTCGGCGCGGCTCGGCCTGTCCGGCGTGTTCGTGCTCGATGTCGAGCAGGATTCGGCGGCCGAGAAGGCGGGGCTCGTTCCGGCGAGGCTGACGCGAGACGGCGGCTTCGCGCTCGGCGATGTCGTGCTGGCGGTCGACGGGCAGGCGGTGGAGTCGCCCGAGGACATGACGCGCGCGCTGGAGAACAAGTCCCCCGGTGATCGGGTCGTGCTGCGCGTGCTCCGCGGCGGCAAGACCGTCGAGGTCCGTGTGACGCTCGACGTCGCGCGGTGAGTAAGTGGACCACACTCCGTCGGCGAGGAGATAGCCGTAGCCCGCATGAGCGAAGCGACATGCGGGAAAAGTGTCCCCGGGTATCGCTGCGCTCACCCGGGCTACGGCATCGCGTTTGATCGAAACAGGAGTGTCCCGCTTTCGCGGGGCACTCCGGTGATCGCATGGAAGTACTGGCGATCGACTGACTACTTCGCCGCGGCCTTCTGCTTCGGCGCCTCGTCATCCAGCCCCACGGTGCGGCCGGGGAAGCCGGCGGCGTCGAAATAGCGCTGGGTGCCGACGCGCTGCAGCTTCAGCACGGTGCGCAGGCCGCCGGCTCCCGGGTCCGATTTGACGACGTCCGACACAGCCTTTGGCGTCGCGCCGTTCGGCATCGCCTCGGTCATGGCGCGGCCGATCAGCCTGCCCTTCGGAGCGACCTTGAGGTCGAGCAGCCTGGCGGCGGTGGCGCCGACATCGGCGTTGCTGACGGGCAGCGGATCGACGAAGCCCGCCTTGAAGTCCGGACCGATGGCCGCCATGAAGTTGTAGGTATCGCCGCGGCCGAACGAGCCGTGCATGCCCTGGCCCTGGCGCAGCACGGTGTCGGCGACCTCGACCTGGCAGTTGGACGGCTGGTCGCAACCCGGCGCGACATAGGTGCGGAAGTTGACCACGATCGCCGGATGCGGCGTCACCGCCTTGCCCTGCAGGTTGATCTGCGACAGCGGCAAGGTGCCCGGGATCTCGCCGAGCTTGTCGTCGACGAAGATGCCGGAGACGTAGTCCTGCGCCAGCAGCGCCTTGACGGTGCGGCGGGCGAGCTTCCTGTCGTTGTTGGGCAAATAGATCAAGTCGGAGCCGCCGTTGGTGGCGACGACGAGATCGGGCTTGGCCGGGTCCTTGCCGAGCACGCCATTGCCGGCCTTGGGGTGCTTGCCTTCGGGCACCGCCGCGTTCTTGTCGTTCGGGTCGAACAGCGGCAGGTCGAGCGCCTTGGCGAGGTCGATCGCCAGGAAGCCCATTGGCAGGAACTCCTTCGGCGTGTCGTCATAGCTGACCTTGGCGGAGGGACTCGTTTTGCTCTCCTTGGAGATGGTCGAGAAGCCGTGGTCAGCCTGGACCATGATGTTGGTCGAGGCCGCCAGGCCGAGATCATCGAGCGCCTTGCGCAGCGCTGCCAGATTGTCGTCGGCGTTCTTGATGCCGGCCATCGAGGTCGGGCCATTGATGCCCGGCGTGATGGTGTTCAAGCTGTCGCCGTGATTGTGCTGGCTGCCGTCCGGGTCGCGCGACCAGAACACCAGCACGAACGGCTTGTTGCGCGCCTTGAACATCGGCAGCACCGCCTTGGTGGCGACGTCGACCATGTAGGCCTGTTGCGCGACGTTGGCCGAGGTCGTGCCCGGCGTCTTGGCGTCGCCCGCCTTGCCGTTATCGCCGCGCGACGGCGTTGCCAGCGCCAGGCCGGCCTTGGTCAGGGCGTCCTTGACCTCGTCGGTCAGCGGCACGCCATTCTTGTTGCCGGTGGAGTCGTCGATTACGATCGAGGAGGTGGCGCCGGGCTTGCAAGGGCAGCCGGTGTGGTCGAACAGATAGGTCGGGCCGAGCTTGCCGATCGCGGCGGTCGAATAACCGGCCTTGCGGGCGAGCTTCAGGATGGTGTCCTCGTTGAGGTAGTCACCGTTGAAATGCTCGTCGATGTCGCCGAGCACGGCGTCGTTCTCGATGAAGGGCACGACAGTGTTGCCGGCCGGCGCCGAGGTGTAGCCGGTGAAGATCGTGTTCGAGAACGTGCCGGTGTCGCCGAGATAATGGCCGGTCGCCATGGCCGAGCCATTCGCCATGGTGAAGGTCGGAAACAGCGAGTGCGAGTTCTTGAAGTTGACGCCCTTGTCGCGAACAGCGGCCATGGCCGGCGCCGTCTCCGGCGTCACCTTCAGCGCGCGCAGGCCGTCGGGAATGAACAGGATCAGGTTATGGGGCGTGGCGTTCTGCGCAAAAGCGGCACTGGACGACAGCAGGGTCAGTCCGGCGCACAGCAGCACGAGCGGGCGGCGCATTGAAAACTCCTGAAAAGCAATCGGCGGAATCGCGGCGTCTCGCCGCAGGGAAGAGCTTTAGTTTTGCCGGGTGACAGTTTTGTTACAAGGGGCTCGCGCCCGATCGGCACCGCTCCGGACAGGATTTTCGTCGAGCGGTAGTCCGCGGCAGGAACCAGGGTGTGGCTTCCCGGTTGTCGGCTCACACAATTCAGGGAGCATACCATGCCTGCCGACAAAGACCTCAACGAGCTCTTCCTCGATACCCTCAAGGACATCTACTACGCCGAGAAGCAGATCCTGAAGACGTTGCCGAAAATGGCCAAGGCGGCGCAGTCGGAGAAGCTGGCGGCGGCGTTCGAGAAGCACCAGGAGGAGACCGAAGGCCAGATCGAGCGGCTCGAGCAGATTTTCGAGCTGATCGGCAAGCCTGCCCGCGGCAAGAAGTGCGATGCGATCGAGGGCATCATCGACGAGGGCAAGGAGATCATGGACGAGTACAAGGGGACGCAGGCGCTCGACGCCGGCCTTCTTGCTGCAGCGCAGGCGGTCGAGCACTACGAGATGTCGCGCTATGGCACCCTGAAGGCCTGGGCGCTCAAGCTCAACCTGCCAAAGGCCGCCAAGCTGCTCGACCAGACGCTGAATGAAGAGCGCAATACGGACGAAAGCCTGACCAAGATCGCGGAGACCGCGGTCAACTACGAGGCTGCGGCATAACGCGTCTCAACAACACTGCAACTGCCGCGGGCGCTGTGAGCAGCGCCGGCGGCACGAATGCTGGCAGCGGTTGCCGCTTTGCCGAAGAGATTGGCCACCGGTCGAGACATTTCGGACGCACGGCTTTGGAAAAGATGAAACGGGTTCGTTGCCATCTTTGGCAGATCGCCTGAAGATGCCCAGGCCGGTGGTCCACGCACGAAAGGCATTGTGGCCGGGAGGGGCCTGCCGGCGTTCAGAACGTCGGCGGCGTGCAGGCGCTGATGACTTCGCACGGCGTGGCGCCGACGCAGCGAAATCGATGCGGGCGGCGGCTTTCGAAGTAATAGGCGTCGCCAGGATCGAGGATGCGGCGTTCGTCTTCGACAGTCACCTCCAGCCGGCCGCTGATCACGATCCCGCCTTCCTCGCCGTCGTGCACGAGCAGCACCCGTCCGGTGTCGCTGCCCGGCTCGTACCGCTCCCTCAGGATCTGCAGGCTGCGGCCAAGCAGATTGTCGCCGACCTGGAGGTAGGAGATCGGTTTCTTGCCGATCTCGGTCAATTCATCGGAGCGATAGAACGCCTTGCGTGGCCGCTTCGGTTCGATGGCGAAGAATTCGGCCAGTCCCATCGGAATGCCGTCGAGAATGCGTTTGAGCGCGCCGACCGACGGATTCATCTGGTTGGACTCGATCAGCGAAATCGTCGAGTTGGTCACGCCGGCGCGCTTGGCCAGTTCGCGCTGCGACAGCTTGTGGCGCGCTCGAACGTACCGCAGCCGCTCGCCTAGATCGATGCTCACCCCAAATCCCTGTTGCTGATGTTGCGGATCGCGCAAATATGACCCGTCGATGTTCGATAAATCAACAGGTTACGAGACACAAGAAAAGGACTTGTTGTATTTTTGCGAACGTGGTCCGGCTAACCTGCCGCAGCAGAGGAGCCCCGCCGTGACCACTCGCCAGATTCCGAACTCCGTCCAACTCGAATCGTTCTGGATGCCGTTCACGGCCAACCGGCAGTTCAAGGCGGCGCCGCGCCTGTTCAGTGGCGCGGAAGGCATGCATTACACGACCGTCGACGGCCGCAAGGTGATCGATGGATCGGCGGGCCTGTGGTGCGTCAATGCCGGTCACGGCCGTCGGCAGATCGCCGCCGCCGTCGAGCGGCAGCTGATGAACCTCGACTTCGCGCCCTCGTTCCAGATGGGCCATCCGCTCGCGTTCGATTTCGCCGAGCGCCTCGCGGAGATCGCGCCCGCCGGTCTCGACCGCGTCTTCTTCACCAATTCCGGCTCGGAGTCGGCGGATACCGCGCTGAAGATCGCGCTGGCCTATCAGCGCGCGATCGGCCAGCCGACGCGCACCCGCCTGATCGGCCGCGAGCGCGGCTATCACGGCGTCAACTTCGGCGGCACGTCGGTCGGCGGCATGGTCAACAACCGCCGCGTCTTCAATCCCGTTCTGCTCCCCGGCGTCGACCACATCAGCCATACCTATGATCTCGCCCGCAATGCCTTCTCCAAAGGCCAGCCGGAGCATGGCGCCGACAAGGCCGACGACATCGAGCGGCTGGTCGCGCTGCATGGCGCGGAGACCATCGCGGCTGTGATCGTTGAGCCGGTGCCGGGCTCCACCGGCGTGTTGCCGCCGCCGAAGGGCTATCTGCAGCGGCTGCGTCAATTGTGCGACAAGCACGGCATCCTCCTGGTCTATGACGAGGTCATCACCGGTTTTGGCCGTCTTGGCGCGCCGTTCGCGGGGCAACATTTCGGCGTGGTGCCGGATCTGATGACGACAGCGAAGGGCATCACCAACGGCGCCGTGCCCTGCGGCGCGGTGTTCGCCAGCCGCAAGGTCCACGATGGACTGATGACGGGGCCGGAGAGCCAGATTGAGCTGTTCCACGGCTATACCTATTCAGCGCATCCGATCGCCTGCGCCGCCGGCATCGCGACGCTCGACATCTACAAGGATGAAGGTCTGCTCACGCGCGGCGCCACGATGGCCGAGTATTGGCAGGACGTGCTCCACCAGCTCAAGGGCCTGCCCAACGTGATCGACATCCGCAACTGCGGCCTGATGGGCGCGGTCGAGCTGGCGCCGCGCGAAGGCGCGCCGGGTGCACGCGGCTATGAGGTCATGGTCGATTGCTTCGAGCACGGCCTTTATCTGCGGCAGGCCGGTGATGCCTTCGCGATGTCGCCGCCCCTGATCGTCGAGCGCAGCCATATCGACGAGATGGTTTCGATCCTGGGCGATGCCATCAAGCGCGTGAGCTGAGGCTTACGCCGCACCGGCACGCCTATGCCAGGTGTGCCGGCGCGGCGGCGGCCTATCTGACGGTTGCGATGCCGGCCAGGATCAAGTCGATGCCGGCGAGAAACTGCTCGCGGTCGTCGTGTCCGCGCAGCTGTGCCGCGACCTTTCGCACGAACGGATATTTTTCCGGATCGAGCTGCGCCCAGCGCGCGGCGACGGCGTCGAGGAACGCCGCGCGATCCGTCTCGGGTGGGGCGAGGCGTGCGTTCGCGGCGTTCTGCACGGCGACGCCCAGAATGTAGTTCGCCAGCGCGGACCAGCAGTCGAACAGCGCGCGTTCGGGGACGCCGAGCGCCAGGAGGCGCCCGCCGATGCCCTCGGATATCTGCAGCGTCGCGGGTTGCCACGGCTCGCGATAGAGCTGAGCGCCCACCCAGGGATGGGTGTCGATCGCATCGAATATCCCAAGTGCAATGGCACGGATCGCCTCACGCGGCGTCCCGCCGGCGACCACACCGGTCATGACACGAGCGACGACATCGTCGGCGGCTGCCGCCAGCAGCTCGTTCTTGTCGGCGACGTGCCAGTAGATCGCACCGCTGCCCGTTGAAAGCCGCGCCGCGAGCGCGCGGAAGGTCAGGGCGCTCTCGCCATCGCTGTCGAGAATCGCAATCGCAGCCGCGACGATCCGCTCTTTCGAGAGCGCGTCCGTCCGCCGTTCGGTCGGTTTTGTCCTGGATGTCATGCACATCATCTTGACATGGATGGAACGATGTTCCAAGGCTTGAGACCTAATGGAACAATGTTCCATTCATGCCAAGGGAGAGCTTCAATGACGCCACCAGTCACGATCGTCGGTGCGGGCCTCGGCGGCCTCGTCCTCGCCCGCGTCCTCCACGTCCATGGCATTGCCGTGACCGTCTATGAAGCGGAGTCCTCGGCCGGTGCTCGCACGCAGGGCGGCCAGCTCGACATTCACGAACATGATGGACAGCGCGCGCTTGAAGTCGCCGGCCTCACCGATGCGTTCCGCGCCATCATCCATGAAGGTGGCCAGGCGACGCGCGTGCTCGACCGGCACGGCACGGTGCTGTTCGAGGCGCCCGACGACGGCACGGGCGGACGGCCTGAGGTGCTGCGGGGCGATCTCAGGCAGATCCTGATCGACTCGCTTCCGGCGGACACGGTCCAATGGGGCAGGAAGCTCTCCGGTGTCGCGCCGCTCGGCGACGGCCGGCACGAACTGACTTTCGAGGATGGATCGACCGTACGCAGCGAACTGCTCGTCGGTGCCGATGGCGCCTGGTCGAAGGTCCGGCCGCTGCTGTCGGACGCCAGGCCCGACTATGTCGGCACGATCTTCATCGAGACCTATCTGTACGACGCCGATACGCGGCACGCCGCGGCAGCCGAAGCGGTCGGAGGCGGTGCGCTGTTCGCGCTCGCCCCGGGGAAGGGGATCTGCGCGCATCGCGAGGCGGGGAGCGTTCTGCATGCCTACGTCGCGCTGAAGCGTGACGCAGCGTGGATTGCTGATATCGACTTCGGCGATGCCGGTGCCGCGACCGCGCGCGTAGCGGCTGAATTCAACGGATGGGCACCGGCGCTCACCGCGCTGATTGCCGACGCCGATACACCGCCAGTGCCGCGCATGATCCATGCGCTCCCGCACGACCACCGATGGGACCGCGTCCCCGGCGTGACGTTGCTCGGAGATGCCGCGCATCTGGCGCCACCGGCCGGCGAGGGCGCGAACCTGGCGATGTTTGACGGCGCTGAGCTGGCGCAAGCGATCGCCGCACATCCCGGCGACATCGAAGCGGCGCTCGTCACCTATGAGGACGCGCTGTTTCCGCGCAGCCAGTCGGCCGCGGTGGACGCACACCGGATCCTGGAACTTTGCCTCAGCGACAACGCACCCTTCGGACTGATCGACTTCTTCACCGCCGCCCATGAGGGCAAGGAGGGCTGACTACCACATTGCCGCCGCCAGCGCTGCGATGAGTGCAGGCGGCGTCGCGATCAGGCCGACCTTCAGAAACTGCCAGGCGGTCACCTCGATCTTCTCGCGCCGCAATGCCGTCAGCCAGAGGATGGTGGCGAGCGAGCCGGTGACCGAGATGTTCGGGCCGAGATCAACCCCGATCAGGATCGCCCGGATGACTCCATGCGGCAGGTGATCGCTGCTGGCGACGGAGCCCGCGACCAAGCCGACCGGCAGGTTGTTGGCGATGTTGTCGGCGATCGCGGTGATCAGGCCCGCGGCCCACGCCGTGCCGTGCGGCGACGACGTCACGCCCTGGTGCAGCCAGGCGCTGAGCTGGCCGATCGCGCCGGCGCGGCTCAGACCTTCCACCATCACGAACAGGCCGCCGACCAGCGGCAGCACGCCCCATGAGATGCCCTTGATCACCGGCCATGGCGACTGCCGGCCGACGAGCAGGATCGCAGCCGCTGTGACCACGCCGCAGACGAAGGTCGGCAGGCCCAGTTGAACGTCGAACGCCGAGGCGGTCAGCAGCACCGCTGCGATGGCGAATATCCCCAGGGCGGCAAGCCGGCCTTCGCGGCTGAGATGCGGCTTCTCGACATCGGTGCGCAGCGTCTCCTCGCGCAACGCGCGGCGCTGGGTCAGCCACAGCGCGACGTAGGTCAGCGCGATCGCGGCCATCGAGGGCAGGGTGAACTGGCGCAGCCATTCGGTGAGATGCGGCATGCGTTCGCCAAACACGACGAGATTGGCCGGGTTGGAGATCGGCAGCACGAAGCTCGCGGCATTGGCGATGAAGGCACAGACGTACAGATAGGGCAGAGGCGAGGCGCCGGCGGCGCGCGTCGCGGCATAGACCGCCGGCGTCAGCACGATCGCCGTGGCGTCATTGGAGAGCAGCACGGTGACCAGGGTGCCGACTGCATAGACCAGCAGAAACAGCAGTTGCGGCGAGCCGCGCGCATGCTCCACCGCATAGGCCGCGAGATAGTCGAACAGGCCCTCGCGGCGCGCCAGCTCGGCGATCAGCATCATGCCGATCAGGAACAGATAGACGTCGACGCCCTTGCGGATGCCGGTGAGCGCATCGGCTGGTGGCAGCAGGCCGAGCGCGACCAGCAGGATCGCGCCGGCGGCGGCCCATGCGGCCTCGGGCAGCCGAAAGGGGCGGATGATGACGCCGGCGATGGCGGGAATGATGATGGCGTAGGCGAGCCAGGTATCGTGCAGGGACATGATTGGGGATCGATAGAGCAAATCATTCGGCGGGGATAGCGGGCGGGGGCGCCGCGTTCGGGTGGGCGGCCTCTGCTCCACCGGTCTCGGGGAGCAGCAGCCAGCACACGATCACGGCGAGGGCGGCAGCCGCGCCGAGCGCCAGGAATGCGGCGCTGTAGCCGCCATGGACCACGACCAGGCCGGCGAGCGCGGTCGACAGCGCTCCGCCAATGCTCTGCGCAGTGATGACCGCGCCCTGGGCGACGTTGAAGCGGCCGGTGCCGCGCATCAGGTCGGCGACGATGACCGGCATGATCGCGCCGAAGATGCCGGCGCCGACGCCGTCCAGCAACTGCACGCCGACCAGCCAGGCCTTGTCGTCGGACAGCGTGTAGAGCACCGCGCGCAGCGGCAGGATGAGCAACGCCGCCAGGAAGAAGCGCTTGTGGCCCCAGCGGTCGGCGCGGGCGCCGACCAGCAGCGCCATCGGCACCATCACGAGCTGGGCGGCGGCAATGCAGGCCGACATCAGGCTGGTGCCGAGATTCTTGTCCTGCAGCGCCAGCTTCTGGCCGACGAGCGGCAGCATGGCGGCGTTGGCGAGGTGAAACAGCGCGACACAGACCGCGAAGATCAGCAGCGGACGGCAGGTCAGGAGAATGTCCAGGCCCGACGGCTGCTCGCCTTGGCCCGCTCGGTTGCCCTCCGCCTGATGCGCCAGCCCGCGCGCGACGTCATGGTCGATGGCGCGCTCGGGGATGGCGAGCACGCTGATGAGGCTGCCGGCCGACGTGACCGCCATCAGGTAGAACACCGCCGATGGTCCGAGCGCATAGGCGGCGGCCCCGGCGATCACCGCGCCGACGGCATTGCCGGCATGGTTGAAGGTCTCGTTGCGGCCGACGCGCGCCGTGAAGGCCTTGGCGCCGACGATCCCGAGCGACACAGCCGCAATCGCCGGGGCGAAGATCACGCCGGCGGCATTGGCGATGCTCTGCGAGATCGCGACCGGCCAGAAGCTCGTCATCAGCGGCAGCAGCAGGGACGCCGCCGTGACGATGATCGCGGCAACGATCATGACCAGCGGTTTCGCCCTGGTCGCGTCGACCAGCGCGCCGGCCGGCGTCTGCGCGGCGATGCCGGCGATCGTCGCCAGCGACATCACCACGCCGATCGAGGCCTCGTCCCATTTCTGCTCGGTCAGGAGATAGATCGCAAGATAGGGCCCGAGGCCATCGCGCACGTCGGCCAGGAAGAAATTGGCGGCGTCGAGCGCGCGGCGCGCCCGGCGCGTGGTAGTCTCATCCTGTGACATGCTCTCAGGCCTCGGTCCCTCGTTGCGTCAGTGCAGGCGATCACGCGTGCGCGTGATCGTGCTTGGGCCCATGCTTGTGCTTCGGTCCGTGCTTCGGTCCGTTCTTGGGACCATGCTCAGGGCCCTTCTTGGGGCCATGCTTGAGCGGCTTGAGGCTCTTCAGGTCCGGGCCCGCCTCGCGGGCGTGGATGACCCGGCCAAAGCGCGTGTCGATGCCGTCGCCACGAACCGCCAGCGTCGCTTTCGGCGCGAGCAGCTCGGCAATCTCCTTGGCTTCCTTCGGCCCGATGCGCACGACGGTGCCGTCGGTCAGCAGCGCGCCGCGCAGCTCGCCCTTGGGGCCGAACAGCGACAGCCGCACCTTGCCTTCGACGTCCATCCGGTGATGGTCGTGCTTGGGGTGCTCGCGCTCCTCGTCCGGGCCGTGGTCGATGATCTGCCGGCCATCTTCAGCCGACACGGCGACCGCCGCGAGCAGTTGCGCCCCGCGCGGCTTGACGCCCCGCGCGCCGACCGTATCGCCCGCCTTGATGTGGTGCGTCAGCTCCGCCGCCATATGCGGCGGCGTATGGACGAGGATGTCCTTGTCGCTTGCCCGCATGACGAAGCCGTCGACCTCGCCATGCGGATTGAGCACGAAGCGTTCGAGCACGCCGTTCACGAGCGGCAGGCTTTCGGGATCGATCCAATGCATGTTCGTCTCCTGTGGTGCGTTCGTTCGTGATCGAAAGGAAAGAGATCAGCCGCGCGGCGGAGGCGGCGGCGGGCCGAGCCGGTCGGGGCCGCCCCTCGGGCCGCGTGGCGGGCGCGGACCGTCGATCTCCGTCATCTGATCCGGCGAGGTGCCGATGGCCTTGACGTCGACGAGCTTGCCGAGGGCGGTCTCGAGCAGGTCGCCGCGCACCGAGATCGTCTGTCCGGGATGCAGCCAGTCGGCCAGCCGTTCGGCTTCGGGCGGCGGCAGGCGGAGCGACGTGCCGTCATCGAGCACCGCGCCGTTGACCTCGCCGCGCTTGCCGTGCAGCACCGTGGCGATCCGTCCGCTGACCGTCTGGTCGGCGCCGTGCCGGCCGGGGCGGTCGGGCGGACCGTCGTCCACGACGGTCTTGCCGGTCGCGATGTTGGTGATCGAGGCCGCGTCGACCAGCGGCAGCGCGCGGGCGCGCAGGCCGCGGATCGAGACGCCGTCGCCCGGCCGGATCGTGAACACGACCTGAGCCGTCAGATGCGGCGGCAGCTTCACCTCGGTGCCGTCGTTGAGGATCAGTCCGTCGACATCGCCGCGCGGCGTCAGCGTGTATTGCTTGACGATCCCGCGTGTCTCCGGAAGCTGCGATGCATCCCACGTCGCATCCGGCGGGGACAGTGGTGCCTGGGCGCTGGCCGCAGTCATGCCGCAGCCCGCTGCGGCGAGCATCAGCGCGGCCATGATCGGCGTCATCTTTCGCGTCATCCTGGAACTCCTTTGGCAGGGGTGACGCAAGATGGTTCGCAACGGCCGTGCCAAGTGCCGGACGACGACAAATCAATGGGTTGCATGAAGGCTGGGGCGCTAGGCGTCGTCTTTCCCGACGGCGCGCGTCGGATTTCCTGACGCCTGCTCGTCACCCAGACCGTAGCGCTGCATCTTGGTGTAGAGCAGTTGCCGGTTGATCTTGAGCTGTCGCGCCGCTTCGGTGCGGTTGCCGCCGCACGCCGCCAGCGCGCGGCGGATCAGGCGCTCTTCCAGCCGCGCCACCGCCGCCGGCAGGTCCGTCGAAGTCTCCGTCTCCTCGTCATGCGGCGCGTCGGTGATGTCGAGATCGTCGGCGTCGATCAGGGCTCCTTGCGTCAGCACGCAGGCGCGTTCGATCACGTTGCGCAACTCGCGGACATTGCCGGGCCAGGGCGCATGAGCGAGCTTGTCGATGGCCGCGTCGGTCAGTTGTGGGCGCGGCCGTCCCTCCGATGCCAGCGCCAGAAAATGGCTCGCCAGCGGCAGGATGTCCTGGGCGCGCTCGCGCAGTGGCGGCAGCTCGATCGGGATCACGTTGAGGCGGTAGTACAGATCCTCGCGGAAGGCGCCGCTCACGACCAGCCTGGCGAGATCGCGATGCGTCGCCGCGACGACGCGGGCCGACACCTTCACCGGCTTGCCGCCGACCGGCGTGATGACGCGCTCCTGCAGGGCGCGGAGGATCTTGGCCTGCATCGGCAGCGGCATGTCGCCGATCTCGTCGAGAAAGAGGGTGCCCGACCCGGCATCGCGGAAGGCGCCGACGCGGTCGGAGCTCGCGCCGGTAAATGATCCCTTCACGTGGCCGAACAATTCGCTCTCGAGCAGATCCCGCGGGATCGCGGCGCAGTTGACGGCAATGAAGGGAAACGCGCTGCGCCGGCTGTGGACATGAAGCGCGCGCGCGACCAGCTCCTTGCCGGTGCCGGTCTCGCCCCGGATCAGCACCGTGGCGTCGGCATCGGCGGCGCGGCCGATCGTCTTCTGCACCCGGCGCATCGCCTCGCTGGTGCCGATCAGCCCGCTGTCGTCGACGCAGGCCGTGTCCTGCTGCTGAGACCGGCGCGGCGGCAGCCGCGCGATCAGCTCGCGCAGGGCATCGCGGCCGATCGGCTTCACCAGGTGATCGAATGCGCCGAGTCGCATCGCCTCGATCGTGTTCTCAGGGCTGGCATAGGCCGTCAGCACGATCACCGGAGGCGCATCGCCGTCGGCGCGGATGCGGCGCAGGGTCTCGATGCCGTCGAGCCCCGGCATGCGCAGGTCGAGCAGCACGGCGTCGGTCGCGGGAGACACCATGCCGATCGCTTCGCGGCCGGAGGCGGCCGTGGTCGCCTCGTGGCCGAGATCGGTCAGCGTCTCCGCGAGCCCGTCGCGTAGCGCCGCATCGTCGTCGACGATCAGGATGGTTGCCATGGCAGGGAGATCTCGAAGCTGGTGCCGGTGCTGACAGGGGCGAGCTGCGCATCGCCATGATGGGCGCGTGCGATCTCGCGCACGATGGCAAGTCCAAGCCCGGTGCCGTCGGCGCGGGTGCTGACGAACGGCTCGAACAGGCGATCCCTGATGCCGGGGGCGATGCCCGGGCCGCTGTCGGTGACGCGAAACAGCAGGCGTCCATCGGCGATCTCGGCTGCGACGACGATCTCGCCGCCCTCGGGCGTGTTCTGGATCGCATTGAGGATCAGATTGTCGAGCGCGCGCTGAAGCTGCGCGGGATCGAAGCAGCACCGCGCGGAGGAGGGCGCGACGGCGCGGAGCGACTGGCCGTGGCGCGCGGCAACATCGCGGTGCGCTTCGATCGTGGCCTGCAGGAAGTCGTCGAGCTCGACGGGACGGGTCTTCGGCTGGCTCGCCTGGGTCATCGCCAGGAGATCGCGCAGCAGCGCGTCGAGCCGCGCCACCTGCTGCAGGATCGCTTCGAGCGCGCCGGCCTTGCGCGCAGGGTCGGGAGAGGCGAGCGCGTTCTCCGCCTTCAGGCGCATCGCCGCGATCGGATTGCGGATCTCGTGGGCGAGCGTGGCCGACAGCCGGCCGACGGCTGCGAGGCGCTCGGCGGCGGTTGCGCGCATGCGCTCCGCCGAGAGGCGATGGCCGGCATCGTTGACGGCGTCGACGAGGCGGTCGAGCTCGCGGGCGCCGGTGTGCGGCAGTTGCGGCAGGTCGGCATTGTCCGTCGGCTCGCCCAGCGCCGTCTCGATCATGCCGATGCGGCGTGACCACGACACCAGGATCCAGGCCAGCCAGATCGCCGAGCCGAGCAGCGTCGCCGCCAGCACGATCAGCCCGATCAGCAGATGCGTGTAGGCCGGACCTTCGGCCGCGGCGGCGCGGGTCATGGTCCAGGCGGTGACGTTCTGGAGCGGACCGCGCAATGGGCAGGCATGAACGATCAGGGTCTGCGACCGTCCGGCATTCTTTGTCGTGAAGGGGCGGCCGCTGCGCTGCGCGTCGCTGTTGATCTGCTTGATCACGCTGAGTTCGGCTGCCGGCAGGTCGGTCTTGGGTCCGGTGCCTTCGTAGGTCGGATAGGCGTAGGCCAGCGACCCGGTCTCCGTCTGCCAGATGCCGCCTTCGACGCCGGGCGTCGCGGCCAAGGCGGACTGCACCAGCGGGATGAGGTCCTGCTTCAGGTTGTCGTCGACCGGCGCGCCGCGCCAGCCCGAGACGAAGAACTGATAGCGGTCGGCGATGTCGCGGCAGCCGCGCGTGACCAGGTCCTGCGCGCGCGCCACGCGGGCGTCGTTCGACTGCTGGAACGACTCGACAAGAAGATACGCCGTCGCCGCGCCGGAAACTGCCAGCATGAGCCAGAGCGCCGACAGCCGCGAGCGAAGGGAGCGCATCAAATGGTCCGCAATGACATCGGATGACCGAGTGCGGCGCGACGCGCGGACGCGGCTCACGGCACCTCATTGCGGAACAGAACGTCCGATCGGCAATGTTGGTTCCCGATGCCGGCTCAGCGCGGCAGCGGCGCCTTCTCGGCCATCGCCTTGCGCAGGATGCGCGACAGCGATTCCACCGAATAGGGCTTCTTGATCAGCTCGAAGCCGTGATGGGCATTTTCCGCCAGCACGTGGCTGTAGCCGGATGTCAGCACCACCGGCAGGCCGGGATAGCGGTCGCGGATGATGCCGGCAAGCTCGAGGCCGTTGATGCCGGGCATGATGACGTCGGAGAACACGAGATCGACGGCGAACTCATCGTTGGCAAGGATCGCCAGCGCATCGGCGCCGTTGGCGACGCGGCGCGTCACATAGCCGAGATCCTCGAGCAGCTCGGTCGAGAACTGCCCCACCTCGTCATTGTCCTCGACCACGAGCACGCGGTAGCCGCGCCCGATGGTCGCCGGCTCGATGCGCGCGGCGCCCGCTTCCGTGCCGGATTCCGTTGCCGTGGCTTGTGGCAGATAGATCGTGAAGGTCGCGCCGTGGCCGATGCGGCTGTCGACCGCGATGTCGCCTTCGGACTGCTTGGCGAAGCCGAACGCCTGGCTGAGGCCGAGACCCGTGCCCTTGCCGACCTCCTTGGTGGTGAAGAACGGTTCGAAGATCGCGTTGAGATGTTGAGGTGCGATGCCGCCGCCAGTGTCGGTGACCGAGATCGCGATGAAGGCCCCGGGGCGGGGGCTCTGGCCGCGCAAGGCCGGAATGCTCTCGGTTCGCTGCACGCCGATCTGCAGATGACCTTCACCGTTCATGGCGTCGCGCGCATTGACGGCGAGATTGATCAGCGCAGTCTGGAATTGCGCGACGTCGGCGAGGGTGAACAGCCCGCTGTCCGTGACCGCGAGCTCGATCTGGATGCGGCTGCCGACGAGAGGACGGATCAGTTGCACGACGTTCTCGACCTGCTCGCCAACATTGAACACCTGCGGCGTCAAGGGTTGCCGCCGGGCGAAGGCCAGGAGCTGTGCGGTCAGCTTCGAGGCGCGCTCCACCGTCTCCGAGATCGCGTCGACATAGCGCCGGCGCCGCTCCTCGGGAAGATCGCGGCGGCGCAGGAAGTCGGTGGCCGAGCGGATGATCGTGAGCAGGTTGTTGAAGTCGTGGGCGACGCCGCCGGTGAGCTGGCCGACCGCCTCCATCTTCTGCGACTGCCGCAGCAGCTCCTCGCCCTGGATGCGCTCGGTGACGTCGACGGCCTCGGCGACCGCGCCGGTGACCACGTCATGCTGGTCGAACAGCGGCCGCATTGACAGCTCGAAATGTCGCTGGCCGCTGGCGAAGTCGAGCCGCATCTCGGTCCGGAAGCTTTCGCCGGCGAGAACGCGGGCGAACGCCTTGCGCAGCATCTCGGTCACGCCCGGCGTATGGGTGAACCAGGGCGCATCCCAGAGCGGCTGGCCGATGACGTTCACTTCACCGGCGCGCATGCCGGCGACCGCGATGCGGTTGGCATGCATCACGCGGCCCTCGACGTCGAGGATGGCCTGATACTGATTGCTGGTGTCGAAGATCGCGCGCATGCGCGCTTCATTGGCCTCGAGTTGGGCGGTGCGCTCCCTGATACGCTCTTCGAGGGTCTCGTTGACGCGGCGCAGCTCGATCTCGGCCTGCTTGGCGGCCGTGACGTCGTGAGCGACGCCGATGAAGCCGACATGTTTGCCGTTCGCATCCCAGCGTGGCTGCGATTCCGATCGCAGCCAGCGCCATTCCCCGTCGGCGCGCCGGTAGCGCGCCTCGAGGAAGAACGGCTTCAGCGAGCACTCTCCCGACTGCTGCTGCGCGAGGATGCGCGGAAGGTCCTCGGGATGCAGCACCTTGCGCCAGTCGAAGGCCAGCGCCTCGTCAGGGGGCAGGCCGAGGAAATCGATATAGGCGCGATTGACGAAGGAGCGGGTGCGGTCGAGCTTCGTCACCCAGATCGGCACCGGCGCGCTGTCGGCGATCAGCCGGAAGCGTTCCTCGCTCTCGCGCAGCTTGGCCTGCGCCAGCATCTGGTCGGTGACATCGATATGCGCGCCGACCAGACGGATCGCACGGCCGTTCCAGTCACGCTCGATGCGGGCGATGACGCGGACCCAGCGGATCTCGCCGTCGCTGGGACGGATGATGCGGTATTCGGTGGTGTAGTCCTCCTGATCGCTCTTCACCGCGGCGATGAAGTCCCGCTCGGCCTTGACGCGGTCGTCGGGATGGACGCGCCTGACCCAGTCTTCATGAGTCTCGTGGACGGCCTCCGGCGGCAGGCCGTGAATGATCAGGTATTCGGGGGAGCGGCGGTTGCGGTAGCCCTCGCGCAAATCGACCTCAACGCCGCCGACCCGGGCGATGCGCTGAATGCGCGCGAGCTCCGCCTCGCGCTCCTGCAGCGCCCGGTAGGCCTGATCGCGATCGCGGGCGATCTCCTCAATATGCTGGCGCAGCGCGTCGGCGGCAGCCTCCGGCCTCACGTCGTCTCTGGGCGCATCCGCGCTGTTCATGCTGACCTGTACTGGTGTGGCGAGCAGTCGTCCGAGAATTCCACCGCGGGTGTTCGGAAGCGTGGCGACATTGGGTTCAAGGAAAGCAAACTGGGCAGAGATTAAGGCGGGCAAACGACCGCATGACGTGAACGTCGGGGCAGATAAAAAGTTCCGCGCTCCCGGAACGGACTGTTACTGTCGTGCGTCGTCAGGCCCTGAACTCCGCAACACGTAGGTCCATACCGTGAAGCTCTTCGTCTGTCAGGCCTGCAAGAACATCCTGTATTTCGAGAATCGCAGCTGCGGTCGCTGCGGCCATCAGCTCGCCTTCATGCCGGAGCGCCAGACCCTGTCGGCGATCGAGCCGGCGGAGGAGGGGGTTCGGACGCTCGCCGACCACGGGTCGGGGCGCTTCTTCTGCGCCAATGCCGAGCACGACGCCTGCAACTGGCTGCTCGAGATCGGGGAGACCGCAGGCTTCTGCCGCGCCTGCCGGCATAACGGCACGATTCCCAATCTGTCTGATCCCGCGCAACTCGCCGGATGGCGAGAGCTGGAGGTGGCCAAGCACCGGCTGTTCTACTCGCTGATCCGCTGGAAACTCCCTGTGAAGACACGCATCGAGGATCCCGAGCACGGGCTGATCTTCAACTTCCTCGCCGACGACCCCGCCGGCCAGCAGAAGGTCATGACCGGCCACGACAACGGCCTTATCACCATCGCGCTGGCCGAGGCCGACGATTTCGAGCGCGAGCGGCGCCGGCTGGAAATGGGCGAGCCGTACCGGACCTTGCTCGGTCATTTCCGCCACGAGGTCGGGCACTATTTCTGGGACGTGCTGGTGCGCGATGCCGGCCGGCTCGACGAATGCCGGGCGGTGTTCGGCGACGATACCCAGGACTACGGCGAGGCACTGAAGCGGCACTACGAGCAGGGGCCGCCGGTGAACTGGCAGGACAATTTCGTCTCCGCCTACGCCACCACGCATCCGTGGGAGGATTTTGCCGAGACCTGGGCGCACTACCTCCACATCGTCGATACGCTGGAGATGGCCTCCGAGTTCGGTATCGAGATCGATCCGCCCGCCGACCAGATCGGCGGACTGACAGCGCGCGTCACCTTCGATCCGTATGTCGCGGAGGACTTCGACACCATCGTCAACGCCTGGCTGCCGTTCACCTTCGCCATGAACAGTGTCGCCCGGGCGATGGGCGCGCGCGATCTCTATCCCTTCATCCTGACGCCGCCGGTCATCGGCAAGCTGGGCTTCATCCACCGCCTGGTGCGGCAGGGCGGCCGGGAGACGTCCGTCACCTTGGCGCCCGAAAAGCCGCAGGCCGAGCCGCAGCATCAAGAGATCGGGGCGGCGTGATCCGCCTTGACTCCAGAGAACATAAAGTGAACATGGCGGCGTGACCGGAGCGAGGACCGTCATCGCGCATGCAGCCCAGATCGCAATCCAACACCGATGCTCAAGCCGCGGACGCTGAATACCTCGCGCTGGAGGCCGCCGTGGATCAGGCCATTGCTGCCTGCGGGGGCGATCTGCGCGCGGCCATTCGGGCCCTGATTGTTGCGAACGATTTTCTCGAGACCGAGGTCGGCGAGCTCATGAAGGCGGTGTCCCACGCCTATGCCCGCGGACGTTTCCACAGCTATTCCGGGTAACGGCAATGCCCGCGGCTGGCATGCCTCGCCGGACGGCACGGTCGGAACGAGAGGCGGGTTGCGCGCGGGCGATTTTGGTATAGACGAACCGATCAAGCTCGCGGTGTGACGCCTGTGCCACGAGCGGGGAGCCCGCCCAAAGGTATCAAGCAAGAACATGTTCAAAACCATTCTGATTGCGAACCGCGGCGAGATCGCCTGCCGGGTCATCAAGACTGCCCGCCGCATGGGAATCCGAACCGTTGCGGTCTATTCGGAAGCCGACCGCGATGCGCTGCATGTCGAGATGGCAGATGATGCCGTGCTGATCGGCCCGCCCGCCGCCGCCGAGAGCTATCTCCTCATCGACCGCATCGTCGAGGCCTGCAAGAAGACCGGCGCCGAGGCGGTGCATCCGGGCTACGGCTTCCTGTCCGAGCGCGAGGCTTTCCCGCGGGCATTGGCCGAGGCCGGCATCGTCTTCATCGGCCCGAACCCAGGCGCGATCGCCGCGATGGGCGACAAGATCGAATCGAAGAAGGCGGCCGCCAAGGCCAAGGTCTCGACCGTGCCCGGCTTCCTCGGCGTCATCGAGGACGACAAGCACGCGGTGCGCATCGCCGACGAGATCGGCTACCCCGTGATGATCAAGGCCTCCGCCGGCGGCGGCGGCAAGGGCATGCGCATCGCGCATTCGACCGTCGAGGTCGCCGAGGGCTTCAATCTCGCCAAGGCCGAGGCCAAGGCCTCGTTCGGCGACGATCGCGTCTTCATCGAGAAGTTCATCACAGATCCGCGCCACATCGAGATCCAGGTGCTCGGCGACAAGCATGGCAACGTGATCTATCTCGGCGAGCGCGAATGCTCGATCCAGCGCCGCAACCAGAAGGTCATCGAGGAGGCGCCGTCGCCGCTGCTCGACGAGGAGACGCGGCGCAAGATGGGCGAGCAGGCCGTGGCGCTCGCCAAGGCCGTGAACTACGACTCCGCCGGCACCGTCGAGTTCGTCGCCGGCCAGGACAAGAGCTTCTACTTCCTTGAGATGAACACGCGCCTGCAGGTCGAGCATCCCGTGACCGAGCTCGTCACCGGCATCGACCTCGTCGAGCAGATGATCCGCGTCGCCGCCGGCGAGAAGCTTTCGCTTGCGCAGAAGGACGTGACGATGACCGGCTGGGCGGTGGAATCCCGCGTCTATGCGGAAGATCCGTTCCGCAGCTTCCTGCCGTCGATCGGCCGCCTCGTGAAGTATCGCCCGCCGGCGGAGAGCAAGGCTGACGGCATCACCGTGCGCAACGACACCGGCGTGCAGGAGGGCGGCGAGATCTCGATCTATTACGATCCGATGATCGCCAAGCTCGTCACCCATGCGGAGTCGCGGGCTGCCGCGATCGAGGCGCAGTCGACCGCGCTTGATGCGTTCTATGTCGACGGCATCCGCCACAACATCCCGTTCCTGTCGGCGCTGATGAACCATCCGCGCTGGCGCGAGGGCCGGCTGTCGACCGGCTTCATCGCCGAGGAGTTTCCCAAGGGCTTTGCCGCGCGCGCGCCGGAAGGCGAGATCGCGCGCCGGCTGGCGGCGGTGGGTGCTGCGATCGACCACGTGCTCGGCGAGCGCAAGCGGCAGATCTCGCAGCAGATGATCGGCCGGCCTGTGAAGCGGCAGGGCCGCCGCGCGGTGTGGCTCGGGCGTGACGAGATCCTGCTCGACATCACCAGGGAGAACGGCGCGATCACGGTCCGCTTCGTCGGGGGCGACGGCAAGGTCGGCCCGGCGCATCAGCTGGTGTCGGACTGGAAACCGGGCGATGCCGTGTGGCACGGCACCATCGATGGTGCGGCCATCGCAGTGCAGACGCGTCTCATTGCGAACGGCGTGCGGCTCGCGCATCAGGGCGTCGAAGCGCCGGTCTACGTCTACACGGAGGCCGAGGCGACCGCGGCGCGGCTGATGCCGGTCGTCACCGCCGGCGACAGCGGCAAGAAGCTGCTGTGCCCGATGCCCGGCCTCGTGGTCTCGATCGCCGTGACCGAAGGGCAGGAGGTCAAGGCGGGCGAGACGCTGGCCGTGATCGAAGCCATGAAGATGCAGAACGTGCTGCGCGCCGAGCAGGACGGCACGGTAAAGAAGATCCACGCGACAGCAGGGGCCACGCTCGCGGTCGATGCGCTGATCCTGGAGTTTGCGTAGTAAGTCTAACCGCCGTCATTGCGAGCGAAGCGAAGCAATCCAGGGCCGAGCAAGAGACTCTGGATTGCTTCGTCGCTTCGCTCCTCGCAATGACGGAGAGAGGTAGGGCGTGATGACGTTCCGTACTCGCCGAGAAGCGTTGCGCACAATCCTCGCCAGCGATCGCTGCGTCCATCCCGGCTCCGTTTACGACGCGATTTCGATCCGCGTTGCCGAGGACCTCGGCTTCGAACTCGGCATGTTCGGCGGCTCGGCGGCTTCGCTCGCCGTCCTCGGCGATCCCGACATTGCCTTGATCACCTTGACCGAGCTCGCCGAGCAGATGCGGCGGATGTCGCGCGCGGCAGCGCTGCCGGTGCTGGTCGATGCCGATCACGGCTACGGCAATGCGATGAACGTGCGCCGCACGGTGCAGGAGCTGGAAGCGGCCGGTGCCGCGGGTCTCACCATCGAGGATACGCTGCTGCCGCAGGCTTTCGGCGAAGCGAAGCCGCAGCTGATCCCGTTAGCCGAGGGTGTCGGCAAGGTGAAGGCCGCGCTCGACGGCCGCGGCGATCCCGCGCTGGTCATCCTGGGGCGGACGGGCGCCGTTTCCATCACCTCGCTCGACGACGCGATCGCGCGGGCCAGGGCGTATGAGGCCTGCGGCGTCGACGGGCTGTTCTTCACCGGCATCACCTCGCGCGATCAGCTCGACGCGATCGCGGCCGCCACCACGCTGCCGATCGTGCTCGGCGGTGCGCCGGAGGAGATGTCCGATCTCGGCTATCTCGCCTCGCGCCGTGTCCGCGTCGCGCTGCAGGGCCATGCGCCGATCGCCGCCGCGACGCAGGCGGTGTATGAGACGCTGAAGGCGCTGCGTGACGGCGTCTCGCCGAAGCAGCTCAAGGGGCTGCCGTCGGCCGAGCTGACGGCACGCGTGATGCGCGACGCCGATGTGAAGAAGCGCCTGCGCGATTTTCTGGGGCTCGGATCATGACCGATCGCGCCATCGTCCACGTCATGGTTCGCGGCCGCGTCCAGGGCGTCGGCTACCGCGCATGGGTCGAGGACCAGGCCATCCTCAACGGCCTCGAAGGCTGGGTGCGCAATCGCAGCGATGGCAGTGTCGAGGCGTTGTTCGCGGGTCCCTCGGACGACGTCGCCGCCGTGTTGGCAGCCTGCCGCGAGGGACCGCCAGCAGCGCGTGTCGATGCCGTGATGGAAAACCCGGCGACGGCCGATCAGCTCAAACCGCGCCGGCCGGGCGAGGCGTTCTCCGTGTTGCCGACGCTCTAACGACACGGCGCGCGAGTCCGTCGCTCACCCCGCTGAGATCACCAGCGCCTGTATCCGGCCTTCGATGGCACCCTCGCCAAAGCGGCGCGCCAGCGCTTCCGCGGTCGCCTGCGTCACGGCGGCGAGGCCGGGCGTGCCGCGCGCTTCGATCTCGCCGCGCATCGGCGTGCCCTGGCAAAATGCCATGGCCGGGTCCTGAGGCGAAGCCGCGCGGCTGCGATGCGTCACCGTCTCGATCGCGATGTCCGTGAAGCCCGCTGCGGTCAGATCGGCCTCGATCCGCCCGGCATCGAAATAGCCGTGCGGAGTCCGGGTGAAGAACTGCGGCGGGCTTTCGGGGAAGACCTGTTGCAACGTCTCGTGAACGACGTGAGGAATTTCATTCTCCTCGATCCGGTCCCAGACGTTGAAGACGAAACGTCCGCCGGGCCGGAGCACGCGGCGGGCCTCCGCATAGCCCTTGACGCGATCGGGGAAGAACATCGCGCCGAACTGACAGGCGACGGCATCGAAGCTCGCATCGGCAAAGGGCAGGGCCAGCGCATCGGCTTGATGAAATGCGATGCGGTCCGCAGCGGCGAGATGGGTCTTCGCCTGCGCGAGCATCGGCTCGTTGAGGTCGGTGGCGGTGATCCGGACCTCCGGCGGCAGTTGAGCATGCAGGGCCCGCGTCACCACGCCGGTGCCCGCCGCCGTCTCCAGTACGTCGCGCGGCATGTGCGCCGCGATGCGCCGCGCGAGGTCCAGCGCATAGGGCGCGAAGATCAAGGGAACCATCAGTTGATCGTAGATCTGCGGGATCGATCCAGTGAACGCCTTGTCGGATGCCGTCATGGCTTGCTCCTGTTGCAGAGGGGGGCAGGCGGGGAACCGGGCGGTCGGCAGGCGCAAAATGTGCGCCGTAACATCCGTCTGGCCGGCCGCCAGTCCGGTTCAAAGCCGCGCCTCTTGACATTCACTCTCTTCAGTTAGATATTTCTGTCATGACAGAAATTACAGGTCATCGAAAACTTCCTCCCGCCGTCGAGCGCTTCATCCTCAACTGGGGCGACATGGGTGACCAGTGGGGCGTGAACCGCTCGGTGAGCCAGATACACGGGCTGCTGTACCTCGCCGAGAAGCCGATGACGGCGGAGGACATCGCCGACACGCTCGGCATGGCCCGCTCCAACGTCTCGAACTCGCTGAAGGAGCTGCTCGCCTGGGGCTTGATCCGGCGCGTGCCGATCCTCGGCGACCGCCGCGATCATTTCGAGGCCGAGACCGACATCTGGGAGGTGGCGCAGCGGATCGCGGCCGGCCGCAAGGAACGCGAGATCGATCCCGCCATCGCGGCGCTGCGCGCCTGCGTCGCGGAGGCGACCGGCGATCCCGCGATCAGCGCGGTCGCAGCCAAGCGGCTGAAGGACATGCTGGCGTTCACCGAGCTGGTCGACCGTTGGTACGTGCAGATGCTGAAGGTGCCGCGGCCGCGTCTCGTCGCGCTGATCAAGCTCGGCGAGAAGATCGCAAATCTGCTGCCCACGGGAAGGTCCAGGTCGGGCAGCGCTTGAGAAGAGTGGAGGGCGTCATGGTGACCATGCGACATCCCGGACTTTCAACGCCCTCCAGCGCCAGGCTTCATGATGATTACAGGTTTCGTGCGCTGCTGTCCGCCGAGGATTGGGGACGGCTGCCGGTGTCGATCTGGCGCCGCTTCTCCAAGCGCCTCGCCGATGGCGCCACCGTCGTCTATGTCGGCGAGGTCGATCAGGCCGAGATCAGCCGTGCCGGCTTCTGGTTCGCGCATCTGGCGCGGCTGATCGGCGGGCCGCTGCCGACGCGCGCGAACATCGGCGTGCCGATGATCGTCGCGGTGACCGAGGACGCGGCGAGTGGCGGCCAGATCTGGACGCGCATCTGCGGACGTCCGCATGGCTTCCCGCAGGTGATCCATTCCGCCAAGCGCTTCGCCGGTCCGACGGGGCTCGAGGAATATCTCGGCTGGGGCCTCAGCATGAGCCTGCGCGTCGGCGTCGCCGATGGCGCGCTTCATTTCCATAGCGCCGGCTACACGTTCGACTTCGCCGGCCGGCGCTGGGTGCTGCCGGCATGGCTCACGCCCGGCGACCTCACCGTCACCCATTCCGATCTCGGCAGCGGTGTCTTTCGCTTCTCGCTCGAGATCGTCCATCCGCGCTTCGGGCGCATCATGCGCCAGAGCGCCGTGTTCCGGGAGTCCGCACCATGACGCCGCTGCTCTGGTCCCTGATCGCGCTTCAGATCGTGATGGGCGTGTTCGACACCTTCTATCACCATGAGTTCACCGAGCGCCTGGCCTGGCGCCCGTCACAGCGGGGCGAGCTCAAGCTGCACGGCGTCCGCAATGGGCTCTATGCGCTGCTGTTCGCCGTCCTCGGCTGGTGCGAGGTGCATGGATTGTTCGCGATCCTCGTGCTCGCGGTGCTTCTGGCCGAGATCGCTATCACCCTCACCGATTTCGTCGAGGAGGATCTGACGCGCAAGCTGCCGCCGAGCGAACGCGTCAATCACACACTGCTCGCCATCAACTACGGCGCGATCCTCATGCTGCTGGTGCCGCTGCTGATCGGCTGGGCGATGCGGCCTTCGGTGATCGTGCCGGCCTATGCCGGCGTGCTGAGCTGGATTGCGGCTGCTGCCGCGGTTGGCGCCGCGCTGTGCGGCCTGCGCGACTTCGCCGCGGCCCGGCGCCTTGCGCGGATGTCGCAGCCGGATGCGGCCGGGCTGGTCGCGGCGCTGCCGCCAGCGCAGACCATCCTGATCACGGGTGCGACCGGTTTCATCGGCGCGCGGCTGGCGGCCGGTCTCGCCGCGGCCGGCCATCACGTCGTCGCCCTGGTCCGCGACCCGGCCAAGGCCGCCATGCTGCCGGCGCCGCTGACCTTGATCACACGTCTCGATCAGCTCGCCTCCGGCACCCGTATCGACGCGATCGTCAACCTGGCCGGCGAGCCGATCGGCAACGCGCCGTGGACCGCGGCCAGGCGCGCGACGATCCTGCAGTCCCGGCTTGCTACGACGGAAGCGGTCGTATCCCTGATCGCGCGGCTCGACCGCAAGCCGAAGGTGTTGGTCAACGGTTCGGCGATCGGCTGGTACGGCCTGTGGCAGGACCAGCCGCTGACCGAATCGGCCAAGTCGCATGCCTGCTTCAGCCATGACCTCTGCGACGCCTGGGAACAGGCGGCGCGCGGTGCCGAAGCGCACGGTGTCCGCGTCGCACTGCTGCGGATCGGGCTCGTCGTCGGCCGCGACGGCGGCTTCCTGGCGCGGATGCTGACGCCGTTCGAGTTCGGCCTGGGCGGGCCGTTCGGCTCCGGCCTGCAATGGATGTCCTGGATCGAGCGCGACGATCTCGTTCGGCTGATCGCCCATGTGATCGCGACCGATGCCATCACCGGGCCGGTCAATGCGACGGCGCCGCTGCCGGTGCGGAATCTCGCCTTCACCGCCGAGCTCGCGCGCTGCCTGCGGCGTCCGGCGCTGCTGCGTGTTCCCGCCGGCCTCTTGCGCCGGATCGGCGGCGACTTCGCCGAGGAGCTCTTGCTCGGCGGCCAGCGCGTGGTGCCGAACAAGGCGCTGTCGAGCGGCTTCGTGTTCCGGCATCAGAGCCTGCGCAGCGCGCTCGAATCCATCCTGTGAGCGGCCGAGCGCGTCATGACCGCTCGCCCCGGGCCATCGTTGCCGATGGCAGCTCGCCGAACGTGGCGCGGTAGTAGCGGGCGAAGTGTCCGGCATTGGCAAAGTTGCAGGCGGCGGCTGCCGCCGCCACCGTGACGGCGGGATCGCCCGAGCGCAGCATCTCGTGGGCGCGCCGCAGGCGCACCGATTTGGCAAAGGCCATCGGCGAATAGCCGCGCACACGCTCGAACAAGCGGAAGATCGACCGGACGCTGACGCCGGCCTCGCGCGCCAAGCGCTCGATCGTGATCGGCTCGCGCCAGTTGGCCTCGATGTAGTCCTCGAGCCGCTTGACCAGACCGAAGTCCGGCATCGGAGAGGGATCCAGGAGCGTGTCGCGGAAACGATGACGGCTGGCGCAGAGGAAGGCGACATGTACCGCATCCTCCAGCTCGCGATAGACTGCGGCGGGGAACGCCGTATCCTGCTCGTTGAGCTGGGTTGTCAGGAAGTCCAGCAGTCGCATCAGGCTGCGGGCCTGCGGATCGGCGGCCGGAATGGCAGGGTCGATCGCAAAGTCGGCGCGCGGCTGCACGCCGACCAGCGCCGTGAGGCGCCGTCGCAGCGCCTGCGGATCGAGCCGCAGGGTCAGTCGCCGATGGCCGCCCTGGCACGCCATCTGCCATGGCGCGCCGGCCGGCGCGACCGCGAACTGATGCTCATTGACGTCGGTCGCCTCGCCGGGAGTGCAACTGACCGCGCGTCCCTTCAGGGCGATCTGCACTCTGATGAAGTCGGCGGCGCGATGGTCGCAGACCATGTCGCAGGTCGTGGTGCCGAAGGCGAGACCGATGGTCTCGAGTTCGATCAGGTTGACGATCGCCTCGAAGCGCTCGGCGTTCCTGAAGTCGACGCGCTCGGCGCCGAGCCGGCGCCCCGCGAGGTCGCGCAGCACGTCGGCGTTCGAGGTCCGGATCAGCGCGTGGCGATGCAATGGTTCGAGGCCGGTCGCGCCGGTCGAGGCCGGGCTCGGCTTTGCTGGGGCGCTGACGATGTCAGCTGCGGTCAAGAGACGGTTCAAGCCGCTGCTCCTGAACTCCGATTATTAACCCATGCTACATCAGGTCCTGTCGGCGTCAATTACTTCGACATCGCGGCGCTTCGGAATGCCGCGGCCAGCGTGCGCAAGGCCGCGCGCTTGGCCGCATCTCCCGCCTTTGCATGCAGCATCACCTTGGAGCGGCCGAGCTTGGGCAGGCCGAGATCCGTTCCGATATCGATCAGTCCGCTGGGTGCGATCCGGCGGGCCAGCGGCGCAATCGCAAGACCGGCGCGCGCGGCGGCCGCAACGGCCGTCACCCCGCCGCCGACGAACGTCTCGCTGAAGCTGATTCGCGCGCGCTCGAGCGCGCGGACCGCGATGCTGCGCACGCCACAGGGCGGTGCGAGCGTGGCGAGCGGCAGCGTGCCGCCGGCCGGCAGACGAAATCTGGGCGCTGCGAACCAGCCGAACTCGTCCGTGATCAACGCCTCGCCACCGCGGCGGCTCGCCTCCTGGCGGACGATCACGGCGTCGAGCTTGCCGGCATCGTAGCGGTCGAGCAGGTCGCGCGAGAAGCCGATGCTGACCGACAGCACGAGGTCCGCCATGGCAGCATGCAACTGCTCGAGCATCGGCACCAGCTCGGGGCCGGCGACGTGATCGCTGATCCCCAGCGACAGCAGCGGCCGGATGCGGGGGGGCCCGGTGAGCGCGAGGTCATGCGCGGCAACCAGCGCGCGGGCGTTCTCGGCGAAGGCCGCGCCGTCGGCGGTGAGCCGGACCGCGCGCGGCGAACGCTCGACCAGCCGCTTTCCGAGCAGCGCTTCGAGCCGCTGCAGCTTGAGACTGACCGCGGCCTGGGTGGTGCCGAGCGTCTCGGCCGCCCGGGTGAAGCTGTGCAGGTCGCTCACCAGCAGAAAGGCGCGGACGGTCGCGATGTCGAGCGTGGCGGTCATATGAACTCGTTATCATTGATATCCATATCGATAAGATACCAAAATGAGCGGCGCGCGGCTAGCTTTGCTCCCGAAGCGCAGTCACGCGCTGGATACCGGGAGCCGACCATGCCGTTGATCAACATCGTCTATGCCAGCCAGCGCCGCTCGCCGTCGCTGAAGAAGGCCATCGCGGACGCCATCACCGAATTGACCGCGCACATCCTGCGCAAGGATCCCAAGGTCACCGCCGTCATCGTCTCGGAAGCGGATGCCGCGGACTGGTTCGCCGGCGGCGCCTCGCTGGCGGAGCAGGGGCTTGCCAGCTACTGGATCGACGTTCACGTCAGCGAGGGCACCAACACCAAGGACGAGAAGGCCGCCTATCTCGCCGCGGTGTTCGCGCGTATGGCCGAGCTGATCGGCCCGCTGCATCACGAGACCTATCTGCATGTCGACGAGGTCAAGGCGGATGCCTACGGCTTCGGCGGCCTGAGCCAGGAGCGCCGCTATGTTGCGGCGAAGCTCGACGTCCCGCCGCAGCAGGGCGCCGCGTGAGCTCATGCCGTCTCCGGCTGCGCGACGCTGACGGCGCCGAACACGCTCTCGAACGCCTGTCGGAACGCGACGTCGACATCGGCGAGCGTCACCGGCAGGCCGAGATCGACCAGGCTGGTGACGCCGTAGCGCGGATCGGTCACGCCGCAGGGCACGATAGCCTGGAAGTGCGACAGGTCCGGCTCGACATTGATGGCGATGCCGTGGAAGGTCACCCAGCGCTTCAGCCGCACGCCGATGGCGGCGATCTTGTCCTCGTGGCCCTCGCCCTTGTCGGGCCGCTTGACCCAGACGCCGACGCGATCCTCGCGCCGCTCGCCGCGCACGTTGAAGGCGTCGAGGGTGCGGATGATGGTCTCCTCGAGCGCGGCGACATAGGCGCGCACGTCGGGGCGCCGCCGCTTGAGGTCGAGCATGACATAGGCCACGCGCTGGCCGGGGCCATGATAGGTGACCTGGCCGCCGCGGCCGGTCGGCACCAGCGGAAAGCGCGGATCGCGCAGGTCTTCGGCCTTGCCCGACGTGCCGGCGGTGTAGACCGGCGGATGCTCCAGCAGCCAGACCATCTCCGCGGCCTCATGGGCGGCGATCGCGGCCGCCCGCGCCTCCATGAATTCGGTCGCCCGGGCGTAGTCGGCCGGCGAATCGGAGATGCGCCAATCCACGGCGTTGCCGGGAGGGCCCGCAAAGGTGGTCAGGTCGAGTGTTTCGCGGCTGTTAACCATTGGCTAACCACAACATGGTGATGTCTGGGCAATCAAAATCCAGTCGTGACTTCGGTGGTCCTGCAGTGTCAACCCTCGATAAAGTGACAGTCGACCTGATGGTCGTTCTCGGCACCTGCTCCATGCCCATCCACCAGGTTCTGCGCCTGTCCCGCGGCGCCATCATCGAGCTGGATGCCACCGAGGCCGACGACGTCAAGGTGCTCGCCAACAATCTGCCGATCGCAAATGGGGTGGTGCTGGTCGACCGCAACCGCATCGCGGTCGAGGTCAAGCAGATGCTGCCGCGCTCGCCGACGCCGACGTCGCGATAGCGCGCCACGGCCCACGCCAAAACCGTCCACAATCCGGTATTTTAGGGCAGGGCGGGCCTTGTCCCCCTGACATCGATTTGATACACGGGCGCCACTGATCCGGTGCCGCCCTTCCTCTGGCTCCGGCTTCTTCTTCGCGCTCGTGGCGGAATTGGTAGACGCGCTGCCTTGAGGTGGCAGTGGGTAACACCGTGGGGGTTCGAGTCCCTCCGAGCGCACCATCTCTCTCTCCTCACTCCTCAAATTCAAATCTGTTTGCGGTTTGTTCCAGCCTCGCGCCTTTCGTTCGGGCGAGGGACTGCGGTCCCGCGGCGCGATGGCGTCCGAGTTCTGCCGGTCGTTCCGCCCTCGAGAATGAGAGGGCGCGGGGAATGCCGGGCGCTGGCCGCACCCATGGCCCGCCTGCGAAAAAAAGCAGGCGGCAGGAACCACAGGTTCAGCCGAGACATCCCGGCATTCCCCGCGCGATGGTTTTCACGCTTATGTCGCGATCTCCCCGGTGTCCGGCTTCTTAGCCACCGTCGCCCTCGGGATCATCGCCCGACGACTTGGCGCCAGCATCGGGGCGCCAGGACCACGCGTCTTCACGTCCGCAAGCCTGCCGTTCGTCGGCGAGCCCGTAAGCCCGCTGCAGCACGCCTGCGGCCACCGCATCCCCAGACCCCACGTCTCGTGACGATCGCGAAGCGCCCCTCTCGGCGGGTCCAAGATGGCGATACATAAACATGGTTTCTGAAAAAAAGCAACAGAATTAATTTATTCAGAAGTTGTGGACAGGGCCAAATCAGCTTGATTCCGTCTGATGGAACCCGTCGCGCCGGGCGCCCCGACTCCGCCGCAGTGACGTTGCTAGGGTAAGTGACCCCGCAGCGACGCGTGCCCAGCGTTGGCGCCAGTCGGGGCGGGCCGGGGCACGGCCGGTGAAAGATCGTGCATGACGCCGTCCTTGTCGGCGCCGCTATCCACGTCTGACGGAGCTCGGCCGTCAAATCAGCAGGCCTGAGTTCGTGCAGCTCAGGTCTGGGCCGGCCTGGTCGCTGCCGCGGCTTCCCAGCCGGGCTCGACCGGGACCATGTACCAGGTCGTCAACACGACTTTCGAAAACAGCCAACGGCCGTTTTCCCTGACATATTCATCATCGAACCGGCCGCCGACCATGAGGCTCTTGCCGTTGAGAACGGGGCGCCCGTCGAGATGGCTGTAGCCTCTGCCGTGGTCGCCATCGATTTCGACGACGTGCGCGTGGATGAATTGACGCGCCCATTTGATCGGGAAGTTGAGGAAGAAGTCGCGGATGGCCTCGCGGCCGGTCACCGACGGCCGACCGCCATAGGAGACGGTGGCGTTCTCCGCAAAGAGATCGGCCAGTTCGGCGACGCGCTCCTGGTTGACGTATTCGTGGTACGTGCAGCGCAGTGTCCGGATCGCCTCGCGATCATCATGCTCGGCAACGCGTTTCTCGAGCGCCTCGATCCTGGCTCTGAGGTCGGCGGTCTCGTTTGAATTGCTCATGGTTCATCCGTCGACCCAAGGAGGCCGTCTGGCTGGTGGTGATGTTGATCACCGATGATGTTGCGAAGCCGCTCCTCGACCCGGAGCCGCACCGCGGGATGCGGAAGGATGTAGAATTCGTCGTCGTGGATGGCCTGGATCGTCATGCTGGCCACATCGGCGGCGCTGACCTCGGATTCCTCCATTCCCGCTCTGACGCGCTGATCATATGCTGCAGTGTCGGGGTTTGTCGAAGCCAGATGTGCGGGCCGATGTCGGCCTGAGTCGGCGATGGCGGTCTTGACCAGCGAGGGGCACAGCACGTTGACCTTGAGAGGAGAGCCGGCGAGCTGAAGGTCCTTCAAGAGGCACTCGGACAAGGCTACGACCGCGTGCTTGCTGGCGCAGTAGGCGCCGGAGCCCGCAACGGCGGTCAACCCCGCGGCTGACGCCGTGTTGACGATGTGGCCCTCGTCGCCTGCAGCCATCATGCGCGGCACGAAGCTGCGAATGCCGTTGACGACGCCCAGGAGGTTGACTCCGAGCACCCACGTCCAGTCCTCGGGAGTTGCGGACCAGACCGGGCCGAGCGCCGCGACACCGGCGTTGTTGAAGAGCAGGTGAACGTTGCCGAACTCTTCAAAGGCAAGGTCGGCGAGGCGTTGAACCGCTTCGACGCTGGAAACGTCGCACTGCGCCGTGTGCACGGCAATCCCGCCCGGCATCGGGTCTTTCGTGGCTGATAGTCCGTCGCGATCGACGTCGGCGAGAACGAGCTTCATTCCTTGCGCAGCGCAGGCAGCGGCCAGCTCGCGCCCGATGCCGCTGGCAGCTCCCGTGATCACCGCGACCTTGCCTTCGAGGTGCTTCATGCCGCGCTGATTCCGCCGTCCACGGTGAACACCGATCCGGTGATATAGCTCGCGGCCGGCGATGCCAGCAGCAGGCTGACGCCGGCAATCTCGTCGGGGATCCCAAGCCGGTTCATCGGCACCATGGCGTGGAGCGGCGCTGTCGCGGCCTCGTCCAGCAGGCGGCCTCCGCCGAGCCCCGTCCGGAAGAAGCCGGGCGCGATGGCATTGACCTGGACGTCGAACGTGGCGAGCTCGAGCGCGGCCTGCCTGACCAGGTTCACCACCGCGGCCTTGGCGGCCGCATACGCATAGGCGGTCGCTGCCGAGCCTCTTAATCCTCCGACCGACGCCGTGACCACGATCCGACCCCCGCGCTGCGCCTTCATGTGACGGGCCGCAGCCTGGATGGTCGCGAACGCGCCGGTCTGGTTGATGGCAATAACGTCATTCCAGGCTGCGAAATCGACGTTCTCGATGTGGCCCTGCGGCAATCGAATTCCGGCTCCCCCGCTGATGCCGGCGTTCGCGAACATGACGTCGAGCCGGCCCTTGCGCGCGATGACGTCATCGACCGTCCGCCGGATGGCGTCTGGATCTGCGACATCGACCGTCGCGATCTCTGCCCCCGGGATGATCTCCTCGCCGATCCGCCTCAGTTCGGTCTCGTTCCTGTCAACCAGGATCAAATCGGCACCATTGGCTGCCATGGTCCGGGAAATGGCCAAGCCAAGTCCGCTCGCCGCGCCGGTCACGATGGTGACCAAGCCCTCGACTGCGAAGAGGCGTTCGGCCGTCAGCAACATCGGGTCTTCTCGTTTCGACATGGTTGCCCGTTGCGCCTCCGGCCGTGCCGCGTCGTGACGCCGCCAAGAGACAAGCACAGATCATGGCCGAGACTGTCGCAATCGCGACAATCGATGCACTAAATCACCCGATGCACTAAATCACCTTAGCTTGAGCGGGCGAGGGCGCCGGGACGCAGGTCGCCGCGTGCAAGAAAATCAACTTCGCGGGGAAACGACGGTCAGCATGACAACCGAGGCAACCAATGTTCTGCCGTCCATCCCAGGCGCCGAGGTCTCGACGTCCGCACGATCCCGCTCATGCCATTCGCCGAGGACAGCCATCCGGCGCCTTCTGAGGAACACAAGAGTGAGGATGTGAGCCGATGATCATCGTTGTGGGGTCTGTGGACGGGCTTGGCGAAAGCTTTGATCGTCTGATGAAGATCAGCCTGGAGCATGTGCATCGTTCGCGTATGGAAGACGGCTGCGTGGAGCACACCGTGCAGGTCGATTGTGAAAACTCGCTCCGTCTGCGCTTCTTCGAGCGCTGGCGTGACGCCATCGCGCTCGAGGCGCATTTCGCCCGACCCGAGTCACGGGCGTTCGTGCAGGAGGTCGCCAAGCTGTGCGCGAGACCGCCCGTCATGACCATCTATGAGGCCGAGGAAAAATCGTTCTAGCGCTGGCGGGCCGCCGGTGTGACGCGCCTCATTTTACCCCATCCGGCGACTCGCGCTGGGGTGGGCCTACACCGCCGGGAGCCCGGCCACCTCGATTGATCTCCGCTACACTGATATGGGATGACAGATGTCGCGACAGCGACCATCCCGTCTTCATGTGTGGCGACGAATGAACAAAGCGGTCCTCAAGGCTGTTCTGCGCAGGAACAAGTGGTTTGCTGGCCTTTCTCCGTCATTGGCGGACAACATTCTTCGTCTGGGTCGCGTTCGAAACGCGGACAACTCCCTGATCTATTCCGCGAGCGACTCCCGCGACGGATTGATTGCCCTGGTGTCGGGGCAGGTGCGTTTGACCAGCTTTTCGCTGTCCGGCAATCCCTCCTTCCTGCTGATCTCTTCGCCTGGGTCGTGGATCGGCGTCACCTCGGCCCTCGACGGGCGCCCATATGGTTATGACGCATTCGCCATTGGCAAGGCGGTGCTGTTTCACGTGAGCCAGGAGCGGTTCGAGGCGCTCATCAACGAGAGCAACGAGTATTATTCTGCGTTTGTTCGAATGGTCTGCGATCACCTGCGCGTGTCGATGCAGAACCTGATCATTCTCCGCAATCGGCGTCCACTTCACCGGCTTGCGCAGGAATTGCAGAGGCTCGCAGAGCGTCACGGGCGACAGACCAAGAAAGGGTTGGTCATCGATTTGCGATTGTCGCAGGAGGACCTTGCGGTGATGATCGGGGTCGGCCGGCAGACGATCAATCGTCTGCTCAAGAGTCTCGAGCAGGATGGGATTGCGACGGCAAAGTACGCGTCGGTCACGATTCATGACCTGGAGGCGATCGAACGCCTCAGCTCGAGCGCCCCCGTGGAGAGCTAGACGTCACCAGGCCAAGGCAAGCTTTGCGGTCGGGTTTCCCTGTCTGGCACCGAGCCCCGCGTATTCCAGCGGCGGCCGCGCCTGAACTAAAAGATGCCGCTCTTCGGTCCGGTTTGTTCAAGGGGTCATCTCGAGAGAGGGCTTCCCTCGGTGTGGCGACCGCGAGGACGCCAAGCTTCCACGAGATCGCGCAGTGGAAGCGCGATAACGATCCTTCCGCTCGCAGGTCACGGAATTTCGATAAGCCGCTGAAAGGACGCCGTAATCGGCCTTCAACCCTGATCCCCGCCGCCTACTACCTTCCGCCTATGAGAGCCGGGCCGCGCTGATGCTGTAATCGCCCCGGTGCTTGCACCGCGACTGCTCATCTGGGGCCTCGCGCGCACGCGTCATACGAACACAACAAAGACATAGGCGGAGGGAACTGATGAATTTCACGAGCAGGAGATTCTTGGCTGGCATCTCGACGGTTGCCTTCCTTGTCGCCGGCACGTTGGGCGTCCGCGCCAACGACTCGGCGCTGAAGGCCGCCAGCGAGCCCGGCGCCTGGGCGATGGCCGGACATGACTACGGCAACACCCGGTTCAGCCCGCTCAAGGAGATCAACACCGAGAACGCCGGTAAGCTGTCGCTGGTCTATTCGTTCTCACTGGCCTCGCTGCGCTCGAACGAGGCCTCGCCGATCGTGATCGGCAACACGCTCTACGTCTCGACGTCGTGGGGCCCGAAATACGTCTACGCGCTGGATGCCGCGACCGGCGCGCGCAAATGGACCTATGAGCCGGAGATTCCGGACGATACGCTGCAATATGCCTGCTGCGACGTGAACAGCCGCGGCATCGCCTATGCCGACGGCAAACTGTTCGTCGGCCGGCTCGACGGCAAGCTGAGCGCGCTCGATGCCGCCACCGGCAAGGAGCTGTGGACCTCGAAGGTGGTCGACTACAAGCAGGGATCGGTGATCACCTCGCCGCCGCTGGTCGTGCGCGACAAGGTCATCACCGGCTTCGGCGGCGGCGAGTACGGCGTGCGCGGCTCGCTGCAGGCCTACGACATCAACTCCGGCAAGCTGGTCTGGCAGACCTATACCGTGCCTGCGCCCGGCGAGCCCGGCAGCGAGACCTGGAAGGGCGACACCGGCTTGCACGGCGGCGGCGCGGCCTGGCTGGTCGGCTCCTACGATCCGAAGAGCGACACGGTCTATTGGGGCACCAGCAACCCCGGTCCCTGGAACACCGCCGTGCGCTCGACCGGCAATGGCGATTTCGGCAAGCTGACCAATCTGTATACGGCGTCCACGCTGGCGCTCGATCCGAACACCGGCAAGATCAAGTGGCACATCCAGACCACGCCTGCCGATGCCTGGGACTATGACGGCGTCAACGAAGCCATCCTCGCCGATCTCAAGGTCGGCGGCGCAGCCGTTCCGACCTTGATGAAGGCCGATCGCAACGGCTTCTTCTTCGTGGCCAATCGAGAGACCGGCAAGGTGATCTCGGCCGAAAAGTACGTCTTCGCCAACTGGGCGCAGAAATGGGACATTTCGACCCTGCGCGCGGTCGAGGACCCGGACAAGCGGCCGGGCCCTGGACATCCCGTCAAGGACGTCTGCCCGAACCTGATCGGCGGCAAGAACTGGCAGCCGATGTCGTACAATCCGGACACCGGCCTGGTCTACATCCCGACCAACAATGTCTGCATGGACTGGGCGGTCAGCGACGTCTCGTACAAGCGCGGCGTGTTCTATCTCGGTGCGGAATTCCCGACCAAGGAAGGCCCGGGCGGATTCCTCGGCGAGCTCATCGCCTGGGATCCCGTGAACAACAAGAAAGTCTGGTCGATCCAGGAAGACCTTCCGTTCAACGGAGGTACGCTCAGCACCGCCGGCGGTCTGGTCTTTTCCGGCAATCTGCACGGCGATTTCCGCGCCATCGACGCCAAGACCGGAAAGATCCTTTGGAAGAAGAATCTCGGCTCCGGCATCGGCGCCGGCCCGGTGACCTATTCGGTCGACGGCAAGCAATACGTCGCCGTCGTCGTTGGTCGCACCGCCTCGATCCCGGCGTTCCTGGGTGAGATCGGCAAGAAGATGACGAACGCAGCTCCCGAAGGCGGCGCCCTCTTCGTGTTCGCGGTCCAATAGCCGCAGAGTTCACGACGGCCACGCGTGTCCCCGGCAGCGGGGACATGCGCAGCGTTCGGCCAATCCGCATCAAGCGGACGAAGGAAGGCGGCCCGCTCGCGAGACCGAGCCGTACCATATAAACAGATAAACAAGACCTGAGGGATCGAGGATGCGCCTGAATCGCCGTCAGACTGGCTCGAATAGGCGGGCCGCCGAACTGTCAGCAAGCGCGACGGCTCTCGTCGCCTTGATGGCCTCCACCCTGCTGGCCTCGTCGGCGGCGGGTCAGGCCAACGAGGCCGAGCCGCTGCGACTCTGCGCGGATCCGACCAATCTTCCGTTCTCGAGCAACAATCCAACGCAGCCGGGATTCTATCTCGAGGTCGGTCAGGCGCTGTCACAGCAACTCGGCCGCCCCGTGGCCTATGACTGGTACAAATCCTATTTCGGCAAGCGAACCGTGCGCGTGACGCTGCTGGGCAAGCAGTGCGACGCGATGATCGGCCTGCCGCTGTCAGCGGACTTCATGGGACCGGCCGTGATCTTCTCGAAGAAGATCGCGACCGAGACCTACGCGCTCGTCAGCCGCGGGACGCTCATCGTTCACAGCATCGACGATCTCCGAGGCAAGCGCGTCGCCGTGCAATACCAGACCACGCCGCAAAACCTGCTGGCCCAGCGCGACGACATCGAGAAGGTGACGGTGCTGACGCCGGACGAGGGCCTTGCGGCGCTGGCCCAGGGCAGGGCCGATGTCGCCTTCGTCTGGGGGCCGGTTGCAGGCTGGCTGAACAAGACGACGTACCAGAGCGGCTTCCGGATCCAGCCGGTCGAGGGCGACGGGCTGTCCTGGGATGCCGCGATCGGCCTTGCCAAGAGCTCCGGCCAACTGCGCGATCAGATCGACGCCGCATTGCCGCAGCTCGCGCCGCGGATCGCCGAGCTCGCGGTCAAATACGGGCTGCCGAGCGAGCCGTCGATCAGGCTCGGCGCCGTGCCGCGCCCGATCAAGCTGGCGTCGACAACTGACCCCGCTCCGCTTCTCCGCCAGCCGGTCGCCGAGGCCGTCGTGACCAGCGTTTCGGACTCGACTGCGAGCGAGTCGAAGACCGAGGCGGTGACGCTAGGCAAAGAGATCTTCAATGGCACCTGCGCCCACTGTCACGGACCCGACGCCGTGCAGGCAGAACGCCGGATCGACCTGCGACGGCTGCAGACCCGCTACGGTGAGGACATGCGCGACAAATTCTGGACCACCGTGCATGAAGGCCGTCCCTCCAAGGGCATGCCCGCCTGGAAGGAGGTCTTTACCGACGACCAGTTCGAGAGCATCTATACATTCCTGCTGACCGTGCAGTCGTCAGAGACGGCAAATTGAGGGAGCGACACCGGCCGACACGATCTGCCGGATCCCCCGGCACGTGCTGGCAGCGAGTGAAGGTCGGACATGACGCGCTTTCTGATCATCGACGATCATCCCCTGTTTCGCGAAGCGCTCGGCAATGCGGTGCGTCTGGCGCATCCCGACGCCGAGATCTTCGAGGCGCTGTCGATTGCCGATGCCCTCAGCACCCTCGCGCTCGAACCCGACATCGACTTGGCGCTGCTCGATCTGACGCTGCCCGATGCCATGGGCTTCTCGGGATTCCAGCGGCTTCGCGCCGCCCATCCGCGGCTTCCGGTCGCGATCGTCTCGAGTGACGAGGACCAGAACGTGGTGCGCGAGGCGCTTTCGCTCGGCGCGGCCGGCTATCTGCCGAAGTCGACCTCGAAGCGCGAGCTGACGTCCGCGATCGAGCGCGTGCTCAGCGGCTCGATCTCGGTCCCGAAAGACTTCGTGCCCGCGGTCGAGCGCCACGGGAAGGGCTCATCTCGCGCGCTGCAGGCGCGTCTCGAGGAGCTGACGCCGCAACAGCTTCGCGTCCTCGACCTGATCAGGCGTGGCTATCAGAACCGGGAAATCGCCGGCGAGCTTCAGCTTGCGGAGTCGACCGTCAAGGCGCACATCACCGAGATCCTGAGAAAACTCCGCCTGTTCAGCCGCAACAAGGCCATCATCGAGATCGGCAAGATCGCGCTGAACGCGCCGGCCGACCGTCAGGGATCGCGCACCGCTTCGGGCAGAAAACACCTGTAGCGGAATTGTTGCGCCGCAAGACTTCACGGCCACCGCAGGCGTGGCGACGTCGATGGCGTCTTGGTCGTTGATTGATGCCAGCCAACGCGATATCGCTGATGCTCCGGTTCTGACGTTCCTTCGAAGACGCGGCGCGCACGCTGGTTGAATGTCGGATCCGCGACACTGAATAGGCCGGACCTTCGATCTGGCCGGGGAGGGGACAGGCACGTGGCTCGATTGCTCATCGTCGAGGACCATCCGCTGTTTCGCGAGGCGCTGGAGAGCGCGATCCGCGCCGCTCTGGCTGACGCCGAGATGCGCGAGGCGACGTCCGTCGACGTGGCCGTTGGGCTTCTTTCATCTCCGCCGAGATTCGACCTGATCCTGCTCGACCTCTCGACGCCCGGAACGACCGGACTCTCCGGCGTCATCCGCATCCGCAAGACCGCGCCGCGCACGCCGATCCTGGTCGTTTCCGCGCATCGGGACCCGGACCTCGTCGCCCACGTGCTCGCGCTGGGTGTCTCCGGCTACATCTCGAAATCGACTTCGAAGCAGCAGCTTGCCGAGGCAATCAACGCCGTGCTGCGCGGCGAGGTCCATGTTGAAGGCGGCTCCCTCTGCGCCGGCGCGCGCCGTGGCCGGCTTCCTGCTCAGGACCTCCTGAAGCGTCTTCACGAGCTGACGCCGCAGCAGCTGCGCGTGCTCGACCTTATCCGCCGTGGACTGCAGAACAAGCAGATCGCCTATGAGCTCGGGATCTGCGAGACGACAGTGAAGGTCCACGTCTCGGAGATCCTGCGCAAGCTTCGCGTCATGAGCAGGACCAAGGCCATCATCGAGATGGAAAAGATCGACTTCGTGAACCTCATCAGCGAGCCGCGCACGCCAGCTCGGGCAAACGGCGCTGAAGCGCTCATGACAGCAAGAACGACAACAGCGCGCGAAGCTCCGCAGGCCTGACCGGCTTGGTCAAGATCTCGAGCCCGTATTGGCTTGCTTCCCTGGCTGCGTCTTCGGAATAGTCGGCGGTCACGATCATGGCCGCAACATCTCGGCCAAGGAATTGCCTGATGTCCCGGATGGCGGCAAGCCCGCTCTCGTCGCCATCCAGGTGCAGATCCGCGATGATCGTCTCAGGGACTGCGCCGAGCGCACTCAAACGCTGCAAGGCGTCATTCAACGACGCTGTAGCTACGACGTCGCAGCCCCATTTTTCCAGCAGACTGACCATGGCCTCGGCGGTGGCCAGGTCGTTTTCGATCAGCAGGATCTTGGCGCCTTCGAGCCCGCCATAGTCGTGGTCGACGTGATCCGCGGGATGTGGATCCGGCAGTACGGCTGCCGGGTCTGCGCGGTCGAGCTCGAGCTTGAATGTGGACCCATGTCCAACCCGCGAAGCCAGCCCGACCTCATGGTCCAATGCCTTGGCGAAGCGACGAACGATCGACAGGCCCAGCCCAAAACCGGCCTGATCCTCGGCGCTCGGCCGACCGCGCTGGAATTCGAGAAAGATCGCTTCTTGTTGCGGCTTGGGAATCCCCGGGCCGGTGTCGTGGACCTCGATGCGAACCCGGCCAGCTCCCGGCCCCGGCCGGCATCCCATGACGACGCCGCCCTGCCGTGTGTAGCGCAGGGAGTTGGCGAGGAGGTTCTGCAAGATGCGCCGCAGCATCATGGCATCCGAGACCACGGCGATCGAGCACGGACAAATGCGCAGGGACAACCCGCGTTTGGCCGCGATCGGGGCGAATTCGCGTTCGAGCGGCTCGAACAGGGTCGAGAGCAGAACGGGCCTGACATCGGGGCGCAGGGCTCCGGCATCGAGCTTGGCAATCTCCAGCAGGGATCGCAGCAGATCCTCGAGCATGGCCAGCGAATGGTCGACCTGGCCCACCATGGCCGTTCCGCGATCGGACGAGACCTCGTCCGCCAAGGTCGAGAGCGTGAGCCGCGCGGCGTTGAGCGGCTGAAGCAGATCATGCGTGACGGAGATGAGAACCGAGGATTTCAGGGAGCTCGCCGCTTCAGCCTGCTGCTTGGCCCGAAACAGGTCCTTGTTGGCGGTTTCGATCGAACGCAGCGCATCACGCAGCTGGCGCGTTCGCTCGCGCACCTGCTGATCGAGCGCAATCGCCGTTTCGAACAGTGAGAACGCGTTGAACTGCTGGTCCATCGAGCGTTCGACCCGGGACATCAGCGCGGCGTTGATCTTCCTGAGCTTGGCCGCTTCGCGCTGCAGGTCTTCCGGAGACGCCGCGGCGGTCATTGCTGCGTCGCTCCACGTTTGCCGATCGCGACCCCGGTCAGCGTCTGATTGACATGCATTGAACCGTACTGCTCGCCATAGGTATGGAATCCGACGATCCGGTTGTCGCGATAGAGCTCGGACATTTCCCGCGCAAACTGATGCTGCTCCGCGTCAAGACGCCTGAGGATGCACTCGAAACCGATGAAGATCGAGACCTCGCCGATCTCGTCGCGGACCTCGGCCAGCATCTCGCGGGCGGCCGCCACGGAATTGCGTGACCTCGCCGCCGTCAGCACCATGCCTTCGTCGATCGCGCAGAAGAACCGGAGTGAGCCGTCAGGGCTGACGCGCTGAATCGAGCGCGCGAAATAGGAGCCGCCGACTCGCACCAGGACCGGATGGGCTGCAAACAGGAACGGGTCGAGCTCGGAATCGGCGATTCCGATCGCGCGGCAATATTCCTCCGCCGCCGGCTCGGCATTGAGCTGCTTGACGATGCGCTGCTCGAGATCGGCCTCCGTCACCACCATCTTGGTCGAGGTCGGCTCGAAATTGTCGCATTTGAACAGCCGGAACGGCAATGACGTCCTGATCAGGATCAGCACAGCCATGTCCGTGTGGGCCTTGCCGTCGTGAAAGACCCAGGTGCGCTCGAACCGCAGACCATCGCCGGCCGACCCGCCAACCAGGGGAATATTGTCGAGCGAGGCGTAGATCGCCGACATGATCGCCTCTTCGCGCTGGCACATGCCGTCGATCAGGACGAGTCCGAACACGCCGTCGTCGTCGCGACCACCGTGCCGCGACAGATCCTGCCTCAGCTGGTTGCCGAGGCGACGTCCTTCATCGACGCGAAAGCCCGACAACCCGAAGATGGGCTGTGCGAATACCGTGAAATCCTCGGCGGCAAATCCGAGAGCGACGACACTGTTGTCGTCCCAGCCATCGGGCGACAGCTCTCCGGCCGTCGTACAGCCGTATACGGGGATGTCCGCAAGACGGGTCGTCACCTCCACCATGAACTCGTTTGGATCGTAGTGGGGCGACAGGAAGATCAGCACCATCGCCAACCCGTCGGCCGGCAACTGGCTGCAGATGTCGGCCGCCGCAGCGGCCTCCGTTGCAGCCTTGGACTTTGCAGCAGTCACGCCAGACGGACGCGGGGGCCGAGGATCGGCGTCTCCCATCGGGCACCTCCCAGAACGACACTTTGGGTTGTTGGTGATCGTTCGTTTTTTTAGAAGATTAGACCAATTGAGCAGCAACGGCAACTGCGTGGCTTGATCCAGAACAAGGACTTGGGCCGGGCTGTCGTCCGATCATCTGCGCGGATCTGCTCGCCGGCCTGGCCCGGGGGGCTGGCCCGCGCCCCGCTCCGGATCGAAAAGGGAAAGATCTCGCATGCTCCGCCGCATCGTTCTTGTCGCCGTTCTCGTCAGCCTGGCACCGAGCGCCCGCGCGCTCGACGGCAATCCGGTCGCCGGGGAAGGCATTTTCCAGCGCATCTGCCATAACTGCCACTCTGCCGAGATCGGCGTCAACAAGGTCGGCCCGAGCCTCTGGAACATCGTTGGACGCCAGCCAGCGGCCGTGCCGGACTACGCCTATTCGGAGAGCATGAAAAAGAACAACGCGCCTTGGACCGCAGCGGCACTGGATGCCTATATCGCCGATCCTCGCGGGGACGTTCACGGGGTCAAGATGTATTTCAAAGGATTGGCGGACGCGAAGGAGCGGGCCGATGTCGTCGCCTATCTCTCGACACTGAGATAGCGCGGCCGGGGAAGCTTGCGATTTTGCGGACGCTGCTGACCCGCGCTGTTCGAAAGGAGCCTCTCACCGACTACGGCTGGCGTCGTTGGCTCGCTGGCCCAGGGCATCTTGCCATGGTGATTTCCTGCTCCACTGGCTTCGTGCCGTATGCCGCTGCGGTCGCTTTGCGGGCACCAGTCATGTCACGATGAGCTTGGATCACCCTTCTTTCGAAGTGCGAGCTTCAGGGCGACGCCCCCAATTCGCGAATCCTCGATCCACAGTCGGCCATCATAGAGGCTGGTCAGGTCGCGGGCGATCGCCAAACCGAGGCCAGTGCCCGGCTTCGCGTCGTCAAGTCTCGTGCCCACGTCGAACACGCGCATTCGATGTTCGACTGGAATGCCGGGCCCGTCGTCCTCCACCGTGATCAAGACGGAGCTGTCGAGATCCTCGATCGAAACCACGACGAGGTCATGTGCCCATTTTGCCGCATTGTCGAGCAGGTTGCCGATGAGTTCGGTCAGATCGTTCGTATCGCAGGCAACGACGACGTCGGCCGCTCCTTCGACTTCGAACCGCCGGTCGTGCCCGGGGCTGAATCGCGAGTAGGTATTGATGACGCTCCTCAAGACGTCTGCGACGACCGCAAACGCACCTGCATTCGCGATCGTGGAGGCCTTTGCGCGCGCCGTCTGGTAGTCGATGAGCAGCGCCATGCGCGAGCACTGCTCCGACAGGATCTGCGCGTGGCCCTCCTGACCGGATGCTTTCAGCCGTGCGGCCTCCTCGTCGAGGATTGCCAGAGGCGTCTTCAGCGCGTGTGCAAAACTGCCTGCGAGCACGCGAGCGCGATCGACCATGCTGAGGTTTGCCGTGATCATCCCGTTCAGTTCGGTGACGAGCGGCATGATTTCCTCCGGCAGGTCCTCGGGCAGGCGTGTGGTCTTGCCGCTGCGCACGTCCACGATGGCGCGACTCATCCGCTGCAGCGGCCGCAGGCCGTAGGCGACCTGAGCGTAGGCGGTGCCAACCATGGCGAGGGCCAGCAGACCCAGCGTCGCCATCAGTGTCAGATTGAGGTGCTCCATCTCGTCACTGATCAGTCGCTCGTCGGCACCGATTCGGATTTCAACGGGTTGCCCGAGACGAGCCGGCTCGCTGATGTTTCGGACCATCCGCATCGGCCCGGTCGGTCCTTCCACATTCGCCAGCGCCGTGGAGGGAGGCAGCGAGCCCTCGCGGGTCTGGTCGGGCGTGACTGAAAGAGAGAGGTCGTCCTGTAGCGAGGGCGAACGCACGGTCTCGCCGTTCTGCAGGATGACCTGCCAATACATTCCGGATTTGGCCGGAGAGAAACGCGGATCGCTCAGATTGCGGGCGATGAACAGCCGCTGCGCTGCGTCGAGTTCGACGAGATCGGCGAGCTCGCGGGCGTGATCCAGCAGGTCATGATCAAAATGGGCCTCGACGACACGGCGAATGACGATCGAGAGCCCGAGCCCGCTGGCGAACAAGACGATGGAAATCCAGATCGCGGCGACCGCGATCATCCGGGCTCGGAAGTTGCGGCTGAACATGGCTCTATCCGAAGCGATATCCCATGCCCCTGACGGTGCGAATGCAGTCACGCCCCAGCTTTCTCCTGAGCCGGGCAATGTAGACCTCGACCGTATTGGAGTCGCGATGGTCGCTGCTCGGATAGATGTGCTCCAGCAGCTCGGTCTGCGACACGATATGATCGGCGCGGCGCATGAGGAACTCGAGCACGCGCAACTCGAGTGCAGTCAGATCGACGATCTCCCCGTCCTTCTTGACCAGGCCAGCCGCCGCGTTGAATTCGATCTGCCGGAGGCGCAGCACGGCCTCCGGTCTGCTGGAAACCCGACGGAGCAGCGATTTGACCCGCGCGACGAGCTCCTGCGCCTTGAAGGGCTTTTCGAGATAGTCGTCCGCGCCTGCGTTCAGGCCGTTGACACGCTCGACCCAGCCGCTGCGGGCGGACAGGATCAGCACCGGCAACGTGTGCCCGGTATGACGCCAGCGTTGCAGCACGTCGAGGCCCGAAATGCACGGCAGGCCGAGGTCGAGGACCGCGGCATCATAGGGCTGGCTGTTGCCCAGCATCCAGCCCTGCCTGCCATCGGTGGCGAGATCCGCCTCGAAACCGGCATCGGCCAGGCTTTCCCTGATGCGCTCCGCGTAGACGGGCTCGTCCTCTATGAGCAGAATGCGCATTGCCATTCCTCCGGTTGCCGAACGGGTTCCGACGATGCGGACACGCGGATCGGGCCCTCGAACGCTATGGATTGATCCCGAGCTCTTTGGCTGCGTCAGCTATGCGCGTGCGCTCCGGGGCGTCCTCCGCAAAGACCGACAGTGCGCGTTGCAGCGACTGTTTCGCCGCCTCGACGTCACCCAGCACCACCCGCGAGCGGATCAACTTGATCCAGCCTTCTGCATCGCGCGGTGATTGTTCGAGTCGGCTCGCAAGGCCATCCACCATGCCCCGGATCATGAGGTTGCGATCCTGTGTGGACATGCTTTCCGCCTTGCGGATGTCCTCGGCGCGGGGGCCGCGCGGCTCCGCCGGCTCGCTCTGCGCGGTCTTGCCGGAGCGCAGGAGTTCCTGCATGCGCTCGGCGGACAGGTTCGGCCGGGCGGGCGATGGCGAGCCGTCATCCTCCCCGAGCTCGCGACGAAGCGCGCCGAGCCGCTGCTTGAGATCAGGCAGCCACGGCTCGTTCGGATCGGCCTCCGATACGATCGCCGTCCAGTCGGCCATCGCACCCCGTTTGTCTCCATCCTGTTCTTTCACGACGCCGATGAAGAAACGGGCGCGCGCGTCCTTGGGATCCAGTTTGAGTGCTTCGTCGAAATCCGCGCGGGCTTCGGAGTTGACGGTGCCGTCCGCGGCCCGCACCAGCGCTTCGCCCCGCGCGCTGCGGTACTCTGCCGAGCTTGGCCGTAGCTCCATTGCGCGCGCATAGGCCTGCGCCGCCTCCGCAAAGCGCTCGATGTTGAACAAGGACCAGCCCAGCAGCCGCCATCCGTCCGCATCCCTGGGATTTCGCTCCAGTCGGGTCTGCACACGCTGGATCATCTCTTCGACCGGCGGCAGTCCGCTGCCCTGCTGCGGGCGGTCGCGACCGTCCTGGCCGGCCATCTGCTCCAACGACGCAATGGCCTGGGTGCCGGCGTCCGTTCGCGCTTCGCCAACCGACTTCAGCGTCGTGCCGCCGGCGGTCTGGACCGGCGCGGCCGCGGGGACATCCGGGTTTCCGATGACCGCGTACAGGACGACCGAGCCGAACACCACGGTCATCGTGACGACGGCGAGCGCAAATTTTCGTTCGGAGCTGGTGAGGGAGGGCGCCGGCGGCTGTTCGGCGGCGGCTGCGGCGAGAATGCGCCGCTTGATCTCGCTGGCCGCGTTCTCGCCATCCGACTTGTCGATCAGGCCGCGTGCGGTTTCGTTCTCGATCTCGCGGAGCTGGTCGTGGTGGACGGCAAGTCCCTGAGCCGAAGCCAACCGCCTCCGCTCGTAGCTGCGGATGAATGGTGTCGATATGAGCACGGCGGCCACGGAAATCATCGCCGTCAGGATCAGCCACAGCATCATGAAAGGCTCCTTCGATCGAGGATCGCCTCGATGGCTTCGAGTTCGTCGGCGCTGAGCGGAGCGACGTGCTCCGCCTCGGGCGCACTCGCATTGGCTGCCGCCCGGCGCACGTAGCGGCCGAAGCCGACGGCGGCCGTGAGCAAAGCGAGCAGGGGACCGATCCACAGCGCGATGGTATTCCACTGTAAGGGAGGCTTGAGCAGGACGAAGTTGCCGTAGCGTGCGACCAGGAAGTCCACCGCCTGCCGGTCGCTGTCGCCGGCCTGCAGGCGATCGCGCAGCAGCACCCTCAGATCATGCGCCAATGGAGCGTTGGAGTCGTCAATGCTCTGATTTTGACAAACGACGCAGCGCAGCTCCTGGCCCAGCGCGCGCGCGCGGGCCTCCAGCCCCTCGTCGCGCAACATTTCGTCGGGAAGCACCGCACGAGATGGCGACCAGGTCGCCGTCAGCACGAGCGAGCTGACGAGCAGCGCTTCGGCCGCGCGCTTGATCCGCCGGCAGTTCATGACTCGCTCCTGAGTGCCTTCAGCAGAGGTTCGAAATCGTCCCGCCATACATCTTCGGTCAGCGGGCCGGGATAGCGGAAGCGGATGCGGCCGGCCCGATCGATCACGAAGGTTTCGGGAACGCCGGTCACGCCAAGATCGATGCCGGTCCGGCCGGACTCATCGGAGCCGACACGGGCATAGGGACTGCCATGCTTGGCAAGCCACCGTTTGCCGTCGTTCCGATCGTCCTTCCAGTTCAGCCCATAGATCGGGATCGCGGAGCTCTCCGCGAGCTTGAGCAGCATGGGATGCTCGACGCGACATCCGGGGCACCAGGATGCGAACACGTTGAGCAGGACCACGTCGCCCTGCAGGTCGGTACTGGCAAGACCGCCGCCCTTGCCGTCGAGCGACGCGAGCTGGAAACGCGGGGTCGGCTTGTCGATCAGGGTCGAGGGCATCCGCTGCGGATCGTTGGTCAGGCTGAAAGCCAGTCCAGCGGCCAGTGCGACGAAAGCCGCGAGCGGTATGAGATAGGGTAGGCGCGGCATATCTCGTCCTATTCAGCAGGAACGGCAGTCGGTACGGCCCGCATCGACCGTCGCGGAGCACCGACACGAAATCTCCGGTCGGCCAGCGAGACGAAGCCGCCGCACGCCATCATCAGCGCGCCGATCCAGACCAGCGGCACCAGAGGGTGATAGTAGCAACGCACCGCCCACGCGCCTTTGTCGTCGGGATCGCCGAGCGTCACGTAGACGTTCCAGAGCAGGTTGGTTCGAATGCCGGCGGCGGTCGTCTGCTGCTGTCTGACGGGATAGAAGCGGCGCTCGCTGGAAAGCTGCGTGAACGGTTTGCCGTTCCGCGTGATGTCGAACGTGCCACGCTCGGCTTCGTAGTTGGGGCCTGGAAATTTTCCGATCGAGCGCAACTTGATGTCGTAGCCCGCGAGCTGCAGGCTCTGGCCCGGCCGCAGCATCTGCACCTTCTCGCTGGCCCACGCGGTCATCCCGGTAATGCCTGCGACGGTGACGCCCATTCCCGCATGGGCCAGCACCAGGCCGTAGACCGCGAGCGGGGTGGTGCGCGCGAGGTTGAGCGAGGTCGCCAGGGGAGTCGTCATGCCGAGGCGGACGCGATGAGCCAGCACCATCAGCGAGCCGATCACGAGCCAGACGGCGATGCCGAAGAAGAACGCGACCAGGAAACGCTGTCCGAACGTCGCGATGAGGATCGCGACGGCAATGAATGCCGCAAGTCCTCCGGCCAGGCGGAGTCGTTGCAGGGCCGCAACGAGGAGATCGCGCTTCCATTTCAGAACCGGGCCGATCACCATGGCAAGCAGCAGCGGAACCATGATCGGAACGAACGTCAGGTTGTAGTAGGGAGGACCGACGGAGATCTTGTCGTTTCCGAGCATGTCGACGAGGAGCGGGTAGAACGTGCCGAGAAACACGGTGGCCACGGCTGCCGTGAGCAGCACATTGTTGAGGACGAGGCCGCTCTCGCGGCTGACGGCCGCGAACAGCGCACCGTGCTTCAGGCTTGGGGCTCGGATCGCATACAGCGTCAACGCCCCGCCGGTCGCCACCAGGATGAGCGCCAGGATGAATGCGCCACGCGAGGGGTCCTGTGCGAAGGCATGAACACTGGTGAGCACGCCGGATCGCACCAGGAAGGTCCCGATCAGGCTCAATGAGAAGGTCACGATCCCCAGCAGGATCGTCCAGCTCTGGAGGGCGCTCCGACGTTCGACCACCAGGGCGGAATGCAGCAGCGCAGTCCCCGCAAGCCACGGCATGAAGGACGCGTTCTCGACGGGGTCCCAGAACCACCAGCCGCCCCAGCCGAGCGTGTAGTACGCCCATGCGCTGCCCAGCGTGATTCCAATCGTGAGAAAGCACCAGGCCGCGAGCACCCACGGTCGGACCCAGCGGGCCCAGCTGGCATCGACCTTTCCCTCGATCAGCGCGGCGACCGAGAACGAGAACGCCATCGAGAAGCCGACGTAGCCCAGATACAGAAACGGTGGATGAAAGGCGAGGCCGGGATCCTGCAAGATCGGATTCAGTCCGTTGCCTTCGAGGGGAGCATCGACCAGCCGCGCGAACGGATTCGATGTCGAGACGATGAACGCCAGAAAGCCGAGGCCGATCATGCCGTGCACGCCGAGGACGTTGCTCTGCAGTCGCTCCGGAAGGTTCGTTCCGAACAATGCAACGGCAGCACCGAACAATGAGAGGATCAGGACCCACAACAACATGGATCCCTCATGGTTTCCCCAGACTCCGGAGACCTTGTAGAGCAGCGGCTTGAGCGTGTGCGAATTGGCTGCGACGACCTGGACTGAAAAGTCGGAGTGGACAAACAGCGACGTCAGGCATGCGAATGCGATCGAGACGAACAGAAACTGAGTCAAGGCAGCGTGCCGAACGAAGCCGGCGATCATCTCGGATTGGCGGCGCAGCGCTGCGAACGGAACGATCGACTGCACCAGCGACACGAGGAGCGCGAGAATGAGCGCAAACGATCCGACCTCCGCTGTCATGTGGTATCTCCGACTGCAGCGGATATTCCTGCAGCTAACTATCAAGTGTCTGTGATGCGTCGACAATCAATGCGCCGAATGAGGCATCATTCGTACGGAATGATGATGATCCATCGACGTGCATCGTAGTGTAACTGCAACTCATTCGCACTCACGGCCGGAGAGCGGTATCATCGAGGCGTCTTGGTATGGAGCGTTATGTTCATTGATAAATAACGCGCGAATCGTCTGCGGCGCCAGCGAGCAGCGAGCAGCGAACGCGACGTCGACCGCATGATAGGCAGGGAGGCGAAACGGAATCGTCCGCTATTCCAGAAGCTTGGCGATATCGCTGTGACCGCTGGCAGCGGCGATGTCCGTGGCACGTTCGCGCCGCTTGTTCCTCAATTGCTTTTCGGCGCCGGCGGCGAGAAGGCTGTGCGCAATGCCGATGTTCCCCTCATGGGCCGCCATCATCAACGCGCTCATGCCCTGGCCATTGCGCACGTTCGGGTCGGCCTTGCGCCTGAGAAGCTCACTGACGACATCCGCAAGCCCGGCGCGCGCAGCGAGGATGAGGGCGGTATTTCCGCCTCTTGTCGCGCGTTTCGGGTCGGCCCCATGGTCCAACAGAAGCAGCGAGGCCGCGGCGCTGCGGCCTTCGATGGCATTCAGCAACGGCGTCTTGTCGTCGGCGTCAGCGCGGTTGACGTCCGCACCGGCGCGGATCAGTTGTCCGATCGCGTGCGTATTGCCATTGCCGGCCGCGTGCCAGAGTGCGGTGCGGCCCTGCCCATCGGCGGCGTTGAGGTCGGATCTCTGAACGAGTTGCCGATCGAGCGGGCCATTGGTGCACGACGCGACCGCGATCATGAGGGGGGTCCGGCCGTCCGCCGACGCGGGCAGACTGCCGGAGGCGCCGTCGAGGAGCGCGGCGATCGCGGCGCCGTTGCAGCGGCTGAGCGCCATCAATAGTGCGGTCGTGCCATCTGCACGCGCTGCAGATGGGTCGGCCGCCTTCGTCAGCAGCAGTTTGATGATGTCTCCATGATCCTTGTCCGCTGCCAGCATCAAAGGCGTGTCGCCGCGCCGGTTGCCGGTGTTCGGGTTGGCTCCCGAGGCGAGCAGGAGCTCCACCAGCCGAAGATGCCCGGCGGCCGCGGCGATCGCCAGAGGCGTATCGCCGTCCTCGTTGACCGCGTTGACGTCAGCCTTCGCAGCGATGAGCTGGCGCATCGGATCGAACTGGCCGCGCAGGGCGGCGTCGATGATGGCCGGATGGCCGTTTCGCATGGCGGCCTGCGCATCGAGCGTCGGTGGCGGCCTGCGCGCAGCTTCGCGCGCCGGCTCCCTGGCGCGGGGTCGCGCGTCTCGGCTGGCCATGTCGGCCATCAACTGCTCGGCGGGCTGATAGCCAGCCGCCGCCGACTTGCGCAGCCATTCCCGCGCCCGGTCGGGATCGGACGGTGTTCCGCGGCCCGCGAGCCACATCGCTGCGACATTGTACTGCGCCTTGACGTGTCCCTTCCTTGCGCTTGCCTCCATCCATTTGAACGCCAGCGTGTCGTCTGCTCTGGTGCCGAGACCGGCGCGGTAGAGCGACGCAAGCCGGTACTGCGCCTCCGGATCCCCGGCGTTGGCGGCGCGCTCGAGCAGCTTCAGCGCGTCCTCGGGATGTCCGGCGCGGATCGCGGCATCGGCCGCCTGGCTCGCGGATGCTTCGGAGCTCAAGCCGGCCAGCGTTTCGCCGGCCGGGGCGACGGACGGCACGGTCGAGCCGACGAGACAGATCAGGGGGATGATGACGTGAGAGGACTTAAGCCGTGCCATATTTCGTCTCGACCTCGATACCCATGCTCTTCAGGAATGCGGTGGGCAGAATGCCGCCGACGCACACGATGACGGCATCGTTTCGGATCGTGCTCGTGCTACCGCCGGCATCGATGTCGACGTCGTCACTGCCGATCCGTTTGACCGCAGAGTTGTAGATGACCCGGAGCCGCCCCGATCGAGCGGCTGTTTCCACCCGTTCACGGTTCTTCAGCTTGGCGCGACTGAACGACTCGCTGCGATGGGAGAGGGTCACCGTCGTGCCGGGCTCGTCGGCGATGGAGCACGCGGCTTCCAGTGCGGCGTCGCCGCCACCGACGACGAGCACGTGCTGGCCGCGATACTGTTCGGGGTCGATCAGTCGATAGACGACCTTGTTCTGCTCTTCGCCAGGAGCTTCCAGCTTGCGTGGCGTTCCGCGGCGCCCGATCGCCAGGAGCACGGCATGCGTTCTGTAGCTGCCGCGGTTCGTCCTGACGTCGAAGCTTTCTCCCATTCGCGTGACGGCCTCGACGCGCTCGCCGACGTTCACCTTGAGGCGGGCCTTGCGCACGATCCCCATGAAGAAGGTGATCAACTGCTCCTTGCTGAGCTCTCTGAAGTTGAACTTGCCCGCGAGCGGCAGCGTGAAAGGTGCCGTCATCACCAGCTTGCCGCGGGGAAAGTGCGCGACGGTGCCGCCAAGCGAGTCCTGCTCCAGCGTCACGAAGCGCAGCCGATGCTGCAGGCAGGCGAGACTGGCGGAAAGTCCGGCCGGACCGCAGCCGACAATCACGACGTCGAGCATGTCGGACTTGCCGATGTTCTTGACCTTGCGGACGGAGTCGATCGCCTGGCGCCCCTGTTCGATGGCGTTGCGGACCAGCCCCATCCCGCCGAGCTCTCCGGCGATGAAGATGCCGGGTACGTTGGTCTGGAACGCCTCGTCCACGTTTGGAATGTCGATGCCGCGCGTTTCGGTGCCGAACACCAGCGTGATGGCGTTCACGGGGCACACCGCCTTGCAGGCGCCGTGTCCGATACAATGCGAAGGTTCGACCAGCGACGCCTTGCCGCCGATCAGGCCGAGAATGTCGCCCTCCGGGCACGCCCTGACGCATGACCCGCAGCCGATGCACAAGGCGGGATCGATGATAGGATGCAAGGATGCCGGCTCAAGCAGACCGGCTTCCTTGGCGGCCGAGAGCTTCGCGACGCTCTTTATTTCTCTTCTCTTGCGCACCGCCATGTAGGTGGCCCAGACGCCGAGCATCGGCGCGGCGTAGACGATCAGGAGATCGAGCGCCATGTCGTCTCGCTCCCTTGGCTTATGAACTAACAGCAGAAGAGAGCCGCTGGCCGCGAACTCCGCGTGAAGAGGTTCGATGCGGTGCTAGATGCAAATTCCTCTCAAGAGATGCCGACATAGAAATTCCAGAATGATCTGACGTCTTGGAGACAAGGATTGGATCATTCGTTGAACAGATGCCGTCGGCGGAAATATGGCTCGCACTGATTTCGGACTAATGACGTCGGTGTCGGAAGACGGATGGGGATGTTGCAAGTGGTTATCACTAAGTGGTCTCTCGACTGAGATCCGGAGATCCGCGAACGAGTCTGGCTTCCGCCAATCCGGCATTCGGGTTTCACAGGAAACGTCGAGGTCATGAGCAGAGCAGCGGTCGCTCGCGCGCGGGGCAATCCTCTTCGAGGAACCATTCCGGTTGTCATCACGGTCGTCGTTCTCGGAGCGATTACCGTGGGGTGGCTGCAGAAGGAGGAGGAGTATATTACGCCGGGCTCCGGCACCGGATACTGGCTCGGGATCTACGGCAGCGTCGCGATGCTGTCGCTGCTGGCCTATTCGATGCGCAAGCGCTTCAAGTCGCTGCGCGGGATCGGCTCGGTGCCGTTCTGGTTCAGGACGCACATGCTGCTCGGCGTCATCGGTCCCGTGCTCATCCTGTTCCATGCGAATTTCCAGCTGGGGGCGCTCAACAGCAATGTGGCGTTCTTCACCATGCTGATCGTGGCGATCAGCGGCGTGGTCGGCCGTTACATCTATGGCAAGATCCATATGGGCCTCCATGGCGGGAGAGCGCGGGTCAAGGAGCTGCTCGCCGAGGCCGAGGCAATGCGAACGGAGCTCGGTCAGGAGATGCAGGCCGTCTCGTTCGTGTCGCGGGAGTTGGCCGCCTTCAGCAAGGGGCTCGACAACAGGGTACCCCGAACCGCGCTGGGCAGCCTGCGGACCGGCGCGGTCATCGCAGCGCGCACGCGGCGGCTGCGCGCCAATGTGGTTGCGGAAGCGCGCCGGCTCATTCGCGCCGAAGCCAAGCGCGCGCGATGGTCGTGGTCCGAGCGGCGGCGTCGCGAGAAGCGAATCGAGGAGGTGGTGCGGCGCTACGCCGCTGCGGTACGCAAGGCCGCTGAGCTGACGTTCTTCGAACGATTGTTTTCGCTGTGGCATGTGCTTCATCTGCCGCTGTTTTTTCTCATGCTGCTGGCGGGCGTCGTTCATGTCTGGGCCGTCCATCACTATTGACGGAGTTGCGTGATGCGGTGGCGTGTTGCGGTCGTCGTCGCCGTCCTGGCCGGCGTTGCGATGCTCTCGGCCGGGGGGCGGGCGCAGACGTTGCTGGAGAAGCTCGTCATGCCGGGCCCGTTGGTCGAGAAGCATGCCAAGCTCGAGAGCGAATGCGGAAAGTGCCACGAAGCCTATACGCGGAAAGCACAGTCGGGCCTCTGTCTCGATTGCCACAAGGAGATTGCCGTCGATCGCAGGCAGCGTGAGCGCCTGCACGGACGCGACCAGGCGGCGCTGAGCCAGGAGTGCAGGCAGTGTCACACCGACCACAAGGGGCGTGGAACCGACATCGTCCAGCTCGACAAGGAGACCTTCAACCACGACATGACGAACTACCGGCTTGTCGACGCGCACAAGACCGTGCCTTGTGCGGGATGTCACGTCGCGAAGGTGAAGTTCCGCAACGCGCCCTCGACCTGTTTCGAGTGTCACAAGGCGATTGATCCGCATCGCGGTCGACTCGGTGAACGCTGCGAGAACTGCCACACGGCGGTGAAATGGCGCGCGACCAAGGAGTTCGACCATACCAAGACCCGGTTTCCCCTCGTGGGCGCCCACAAGTCGGTCGCTTGTGCGACGTGTCATTCCGGTCAGCAATACAAGGATCTGCCGACCTCCTGTGGCTCATGTCACCGTCTTCAGGACGTCCATGGCGGCCGCTTCGGCGACAAGTGCGAGACCTGCCACGATCAGGACAAGTGGAAGACGGTCCGCTTCAATCACGACAAGACCCGCTTCCCCCTGCGAAATGCCCATGCCAAGGTGAAGTGCGAGGGCTGCCATACGGGTGATCTCTATTGGGACAAGCTCGCGACCTCATGCGTGTCCTGTCACCGCAAGCAGGATCCGCATCAGGGCAAGCTCGGTGAGCGTTGCGAGACGTGCCATAGCGATATGGGCTGGCGGAAGAAGCTCTCCTTCGATCATGAAATCACGCGCTTCCCCTTGATCGGCCTGCACAAGTCGGTGCCCTGCGAGGAGTGCCACCGGACGCCGACCTACAAGAACACCCCGATGGCCTGTGAGAGCTGCCACAAGGATTTCCACCAGGGGAAACTCGGCGGGCGATGCGCCAGTTGCCACAATCCGAACGGATGGCGGCTATGGCGCTTCGATCATGCGCGGCAGACGCGGTTCCCACTTGTTGGCGTTCACCAGAAGATCACCTGCGAGGCCTGTCACAAGACCAAGTCGCCGCCGGATCTGAAGTTGCCGATGGATTGCTTCAGCTGTCATCGCAGCTCGGACGTGCACAATGGTACCTTCGGTCAGACGTGCGAGCGCTGCCATGTCGCAACGGGATGGCGCAACGTTCAGATCAGGAACTGATTCGAACGGCCGCGTTGGCTACTGCATAAGACGTCTGACATCGTATCGAGCTGATAAGAGCTCGCAATACTGATCAGTACGAATGCAGATCAATGGCTTGCGTGATGGGCTTGCCGGACCATCGCGCGCGGGTGAGGTCAGAAACCTAAACCTCCATTCAGCTTGAGTTCAGCTTGGCCCAGTTTTGGGCCAGCTTTGCGCGTCTCTGGAAGCTCTGTCGTAGGCGTAGCGAAGGCTGCGTGATCTGGCCGGTGACTCCGTCATCGCCTAATCGATGCAGCGCTCGATCAAGGGAGCACGGAGCGTTTCGAGTATTCGGTGGCTGGGGAAGACGTGCCGCCGGGCCGTAGGGGGAATCCGCAAGAGTGTCTTGGGTTTGTCAGGGCGACCGCCGAGCGGCGGACGCTCAACGGTCTCGGCTGGATTGGGGTCGGCCGGTCGCCGTCGGATGTCCGGCTGGCGATCGAGTCGAGAGTGAAGAGCGGAGTTGGAGTTGAGCAGCTGCTACAGCAGACTGGGGCTGTTGGCGCGAGCCTCGCACCGCATGGTGCAGTGGCTGCTCGCCTGTGTGCTGCTCACTCTGGTGTTGGCAGGGCACGCTGCCGCGCAGAGCTCATTCGATCACGTCTCGACCGGGTTTCCGCTGACCGGAAGCCATGTCGGCGTGGAGTGCTCGTCCTGTCACGTCGGCGGGCGGTTCAAGGGCACGCAGACGCAGTGCGCCAGTTGCCACAACGGCGCGCAGACGGCGGGCATGTCCGTCAATCACCCGATGACCACGCGGCGCTGTGAGAGCTGCCATCAGACTTCGACATGGAAGGACGTCCGGGCGATCGATCATACCCAGGCGAAGGCGTCATGTACGACCTGCCACAACGGTGTGATGGCACGGGGCAAGTCGAAGAATCATATCACGACCGCAGCGCCATGCGATGTGTGCCACAGGTCGACGGCGAGTTTTCGCATCAGAATGAAGATGGACCACGCCGGCATCGTCGCCGGTTGTGCCAACTGTCACAACGGGACGACCGCGCGCGGCAAGTCCAGCAATCATCTCCAGACCAATCTGCCTTGCGAGTCCTGTCACACCAGCACGGCCAGCTTCGGCGGTGCGGCCTTCAAGCATGCCGCGACCGACACCAACTGCGCGACCTGTCACAACGGCAAGACGGCGCAGGGCATGACCACGCCGCCACATATCCCGACCGGGACGCTGCAGTGCTCGAACTGCCACAGCAACACCGCGGCGAGCTTTGCCACCTACACCATGAACCACGCGGCGGTGGCGACGGCGCGCTGCGACAGCTGTCACAACGGCAACTACACCGGGCAGGGCACCAAGGGGGCGCTCGGCACCGCGTCGTATCCGAACCACGTCGCCACCGGCGGCGCCGACTGCGTCAGCTGTCACGCCAAGGCGGCGAGCGGCGGCTTCACCAGCTGGGGCGGCGCGGCGTTTTCTCACAAGGCCACCGACACCAATTGCTCCACCTGCCACAACGGCAGGACGGCGCAGGGCATGACGACGCCGCCACATATCCCGACCGGGACGTTGCAATGCTCGAACTGCCACAGCAACTCGGCGGCGAGCTTCACGACCTACACCATGAACCA
>NZ_JAUEUL010000016.1:0-136986 GCF_032487575.1 Bradyrhizobium sp. SZCCHNRI1009
CAGCCTTGAGGCCGGCCGATCACCGGTCTACAAAAAAGACAGTTGCTCCCCGGGGACCGGCGTTCTTGCCCCCGTCATCCGCAACATCGTCGTCACGGACTTGGCATCAGCACCGGGATGCCAGGACCACACGGCTTGACCGTGCGCACCGGATCGTTCGTCCGCAGGCCAAAGCCCGCTGCGAGCCGACGCGCCCACCGCATCCCGCGCCCCACGTTCGTGACGATCGCGAAGCGCCCCTCATGGCGGGCACGGGATGCCGCAAGATGTATCATGATTTCGGGGAAAAAGAAAGCAGATTCGGCGGGCCGTGAACTTGTCGATCCGAATCGATAGCTGAACAGGTTGGAGTTCCGAGGACTCTTGGGGCAAGCGAACGCGCGCGGTCCTTGATCGCGCTGAAGCTGCGAGCAGACGGTGGCTCTGCCGAGACGCGCTGGTGCGTTTGATCCGAGCATCGGCTGACGGCAAACGGCCGTCGCTGGGGGACAACGGAGGCAGACGTAGACAGGAATAACTGGCCGGGGCCCACCGGCTGGGTGCTCAAGGGGATATGAAAATATCAGCGGGTTTGAGCTTCCGTCACGATTTCGGGTTTGATCGCCAAAAAATTGCAGATTAATGAATTTGCTCGCGCCGGAAGTATTTGGGCGCGTGCGGAAGAGAGCGGGTCGTTATGCATTCACCAGCCGAGGTGCGCCACGCCAGGGACGCCGTCCATGGGCCTCTCTACCGGCCAGACATAGACGGATTGAGAGCTGTCGCCGTTCTCTCCGTGGTCGCCTTTCACGCCTTCCCTGGCACGCTCCGAAGCGGCTTTGTCGGTGTCGACATCTTCTTCGTGATATCGGGCTTCCTTATCACATCAATTATTCTCGGCGGGCTGGAAAGTGGCACATTCAGCTTTCAGGTCTTCTACGCCCGGCGGATCAAACGGATATTTCCCGCGCTCGCACTCGTGCTAACCGCATCGTTAGCAGCGGGCGCGCTTCTGCTACTGCCAGACGATTTCCGTCTGCTCGGTAAGCATGTGGCCGCTGGCGCGGGCTTTGTTTCCAACTTTGCTCTGTGGCAGGAAGCCAACTATTTCGACGTCGCGGCAGACACCAAAATCCTTCTGCATCTCTGGTCGCTTGGCATCGAGGAGCAGTTCTATCTCCTGTGGCCGGCGCTGATCTGGATTGCCTGGCGGCTGCGCCTGAACCTGTTCACGGTTTTTGTCGCAATGTTTGCAGCTTCATTTATCTACAACATCAAGGCTACGCCATCGAACCTCGTCGCCGCATTCTATTCTCCGGGAGCCCGCTTCTGGGAGCTTTCAACGGGCAGCATTCTGGCCTATCTGGCATTTTCAACGCCACGGGCGGCGGTCTGGGTCGAAAATGGCCTCGCGACGGTCATAGCGTCCGTTCTCTTCGAGCGCGGGGGGGTGAACGAGAAGAAGATTTATCGCGACTTTGTTTCGGTGGCGGCTATCGCGCTGATTGCTGCGTCCGTCCTCGTGATCACGCGCCGGCAGGAGTTCCCAGGCTGGTGGGCGCTAATGCCGGTCCTCGGAAGTTACCTGGTCATCCTCGCCGGGCCGGGAGCTTGGCTCAACCGGGTGCTCCTCTCAAATCCGGTCATGGTCTGGATCGGTCTGATCAGCTATCCATTGTATCTGTGGCACTGGCCGCTGCTGACTTTTGTGCGCATCCACTATGGAGCCTCGCCGCCCCCGCAAGCCGTCATCACGTTGTTGGTCGGTGCGTCAGTCGGGCTTGCGTGGGGCACCTATCAGTTTCTCGAGAAGCCCATCCGGTATGGCGAGCTGCGAGTCTGGATGGTGCCAGGGCTAGCAATGGCGATGATCGCCATCGGCGCATTTGGGCTCCTCGATGTCGCGATGCAGGGTTTCCCGGGCCGGATCAACGACGAGGACAAGCGTGAATATGCGGCGTATTTTTATGGCGGGTCGCCGCTGATCCAGGCCGAGGCTCAGGATATCATGCAGAACCGCTGTAACTTTTACGCCTGGGATAGTCCGGTCCCTACGCTCGCGCCAAGAAAGGCCATCGATCCCAGTTGCTATATGCGGCACTCCGACAAGAGTGTGCTCATTATCGGAGATTCCAATGCTGCGGACCTATATTACGGGCTCAATGAAGTTCTTCCGAAAGATGTGTCGGTGTTGCTGATCCACAGTTCGGGCTGCCAAGTCAGTCCAATTATCGAGCACATCATAGAGACTCACCACTGTAACATGGCTAACTACTTTGCGCTGCGTCGGATTGCGATCGATCCGCCCGATGTTCTGTTGCTTTCATCGAACAACTCGTTCGACATCGAGTACATCCGCAAGTTTTCGATGATGGTGAAGGGGTATGGCGTCAAGAAGGTGCTCGTGCTTGGTCAGCGACCGCATTGGAAGCGCTTTCTGCACAAGATCATTCTGGATGAGTATTGGAAGTCGACCCCGCGGTATATACCGGGTCACCTCGATGACGAGTTGATGTCGTTCACCAAAAAGTTTCAATCGCAGCTGAAGCGCGACGAGCCCTTCGACTTCGTGGACGAAATGCAAGCGTTCTGTAGCGCAGAGGGGTGCCTTGCTTTCCTCGGAGATAACCGTCGCGAAGGGCTGATCACGGCTGATACGGTTCACCTCCGCCCATTCGCCTCGGTCTGGTTGGCGCGCCAACAGCTAGCCCCCCTGATTTTGAGGTCTTTGGGTAGTCAGTAAGCTGAGTCGTACACTTTTCCGTTCTGCGTCATCAGTGGCACGCCGTCGGGCGTACCCGGGATAAAGCAGCCGAACTTCACGAGCAGGCCGTTGCCTCCGACAATGGATGGGCCCACCTTGCGATAGCCATCCCTCCTGGGGCAATTACCGATACGTAGCTGTTCGCTCCCGATGACCATAAACAATCGGTTGATGCTCGGCATGTCGCCCGACTCGTCCGCTATCGGCTCTATGCTGGCGCATCCTTGAGAGCTGCAGCCTAGCGTAAACCGCCCTCCGCCTTGCTCCATGCGCCAGACGATATCGAAATGACCGGCGACTTGGATTCCGCCATTGAAGGACGAGCCTGCCGTTGGACCGTCAAACGAAATAGCGATATCCTTGTCGCCAGATCCGTGAAAGACGAGCTTTCCTGAGCCGTCGAAAACTCCGTTGTTGTGTGCGAGCATTTGCGGTGTATTCGGGTTGTTGTCCCTATTGCAGTGCATCTCGATCTGCCCCTGCGGCCCAAATTGATCCGCCCATAGAAACAGCTCACCATTGTCGCCTGCCGTAATGCACGTCGCTGCATGCACCAGCTTTATCGTTCCGTTTCCGTTCGGAGATAGCGCGATCAAATTGCTGCCCAGGGGCTGCCCACTAATGGCAACCGCGTCATCTTTGAAGGTTTGGCCGATGGTCGGCGCGATCGTTACGAGCGATTGGCGGGTGTCGAGGTCCTGCTGGATCAGCTGAACGGCGGTGGCGAGATACTTCACTGGCCTGCTGATGCCGTCGTTGCCATCATCGCCGTCATTATCGACGAGGATCTTCAAACTTCCATTCGGAACTTTGTATCGACCGGGCTTGTGCGTCGAAATCCAACGACCTTTGTAGCTTGTTATTCCGACCGACTGGTTTGGATAAAGCCGTGGGTTGATGTCTTGTGGGAAGTCGATCAAGAGCTTGCCGGCCTCGGACTCTTCGTTGACGAGAACGATATCGCATCCATCTTCGATGCCAGTCGCCGCGGGAAGAGTAATTCGTATGTTTCCTCCGAACGCAATAATGTTCTGGTCGCACGCAAGCGGAAGGGGGCCGCTCCGACCGATAGTCCCTATAGGGCGTGACTGCGCGTTGAGGAGCGTGCCCGTAAGCACAATCAAGACGAAAAGAAATCGCCCCACCAAACCAAATCCAATCGGGAAATTTCAAATCTAGGATCAACTAACTTTCTAGGCTTTGTCTGGTAAGGTTCAACCATGGGCTGTGTCAACTGCCGCAATCTGCGTTTGGGTCGCCGACTTCGCTTCAACTCGGTCAGACCCGCCGTTTTTCAAGCCAGTTCCTCCTCCGGCCCTCTCAAGATCGTAGTCGTCGAGTGGGACCCCCGCTAAAGTACGGAGTGGCCGAACGCTAAAGAAACCGCCCCACAAACCCCAGCGCCGTTTCCGCCACCTCGCGCCAGCCGCTGTCGATTGTCAGCGAGTGGCCGCGTTGCGGGAATTGGGCGAATTCGGTGACGGCGTGCTGGTTGCGCTTCTGCCGATCGTAGGCGGCGCGGGCGACCGAGGGCGGCACGGTGTGGTCGTGCTCGCCGGAGATGATCAGCAGCGGGCCGCGTTCGACGGCCTCGCTGTCGACGTGGGCCTCGGTCCAGGGATTGAGGTTGGCGGCCGCGGCCTGGAAGATCGGTCGGCCCGGGGCAGGCGCCTGGTAGGTTTCGTATAATGCGTCGCTCTCGGCTTCCGGCACGGAGTTCGCAAACGCGTAGCGGAATTGTTCGGGGGTAAGACTGACGTTGCGGTTGGCATTGAGCGGGTTCTGCAGGACCGGCCAGGCGGAGCGCAGCGCCGAGACGGGCAGCGGCAGCACGCCGCGGAATGGCGCCGGATCGATCGCGACCGTCGCCGCCGACAGCCCGCGGCCGGCGAGGATCTGCGCGATCAGGCCGCCGAAGGAATGGCCGATCACGGCGGGGCGCCGGTCGAGCGCGCCCGCGATCGCGGCGAAGTGCGCCGCCACCTCGCCGATCGTTTCGGGCGCTGCGGCGCCGCCCATCTCCGCCGGCCAGCCGGGCGCCAGCCCGGCATAGCCGGCGGCGTCGAACAGTTCGACCCACCGATCCCACGAGCTGGGCTTCAGCCACAGGCCGTGGATGAAGATGACCGCAGGCCGTTGCGATGCGTTGGCTGCGACGATCGCATCATCAAGTGTGGGGGTCGACATGATTGGCGCCCTTCTGATGCGTTGGATCAGCGCGACGACGGCGTGGCGGCCGGCTGCCCGTTGAGGAAGGCGTCGATCGCAGCGACCGTCGCGGTGGGCTGCTCTTCCATCAGCCAATGGCCGGAGCCTTCGATGACCTGCTCCTGCACGTTGTTCGCGCCGGCCCGCGCCACCACCGCCATGGTCGGGCCGAAGGACGCCGCGCCGCCGATCGCCAGCACCGGCATCGTCAGCTTGCCATGCGCCGCGAGCCAGGCGCGGTTGTCGATGGCGTCCTGATCGAAGGCGGCGAACTGGCTGAAGCCGGCATGCATCCGCCCGGGGCCGGCATAGAGCTCCGCGTAGTGGACGCGCGCGGCCTCCGGGAAATGCGCAGGGTTGGCGGAGAACTCGTTCCAGAAGCGGTCGAGATAGATGCGCTCGCGGCCCTCGACCAGGCGCTCCATGTCGGGGCCGCCGAAGCGGAAGTGCCACAGCAGCGGGTTCTTGAGGATCTCCTCCCACGGGCCGATGCCCGGCACCGGCGCATCCATCAGCACCAGCTTGGTAACGCGGTCGGAATGCCGCGCTGCCAGCGCATAGGCGACCATGTTGCCGATGTCGTGCGCCACGACCTCGGCGGTGCGCGCGCCCAGCGCGTCCATGACGCCGGTGATGTCCTCGGCCTGGTTGGCCTTCTCGAAACCCTTGTCGGCGCGGGCGGAGAGGCCGAGGCCGCGCAAATCGGGCACGATCACGGTGTGGTTCTCGGCGAGCTTGGCGGCGAGCGGCACCCACATGTCGCCGGTGTCGCCATAGCCGTGCAGCAGCACCACCGCGGGTCCTGTGCCGCCGACGCGGACGTGGAGCGTGGTGCCGTTGGTCGGGATCTCCTGGGTGCGGAAGCTCTTCGGGAAATTGCCGGGCGCCTCGGTCGCGTCGGCGAGGGCGGCGCTGGTCAGCATCGTGAGCGCGCTGGCGGCGAGGGCGGTTCGTTGCAGCAGGCGGGGCAGGGTCATGACGGTCTCCGTAGGTTGCATCGTGTTGATGCACGCAAAGCTAGACGAACCCCAATCGCGGTATTAGAGGGTAGTGACGCCAAGGATTTTTGATCTGGACGCAAAGATGGTACTGGCCAGCGCGGACCGCGCCCGGAATCTCGAGGTGTTCTGCGCGGTCGCCGACAGCGGCAGCTTCTCGGCCGCGGGCCGGGGCCTCGGGCTGACGCCGTCGGCCGTCAGCCGCACGCTCGACCGCATCGAGGCGCGGCTCGGCGCGCGGCTGCTGCTGCGGTCCACGCGCGTGCTCACGCTGACCGCCGAGGGCCTGGCCTATCTCGCGGCCGCCCGCCGCATCCTCGCCGATCTCGACGAGGCCGAGCAGGCGATCGCGGATCAGGGCGCGCCGCGCGGGCGCATCCGGGTCAGCGCCGCGCTGTCGCACGGCCGCATCTGCATCGTGCCGTTGCTCGGCGAGTTCGTGCGGCGCTATCCGAACATCCTCGTCGACATCAATCTCAGCGACGGCCTCGTCGATGTGGCGGCGGGCCAGGCCGACGTCGCCATTCGCGGCGGTCCGCTGGCCGACAGCGCGCTCACCGCGCGGCGCCTCGGCGACAATGGCCGCACCATCGTCGCCTCGCCGGACTATCTGGCGCGCTGGGGCGTGCCGCAGACTCCGGAAGACCTCACCAACCACAACTGCCTGAACTTCAGCTTCCGCCGCGCCGAGCCGGTGTGGCCGTTCCGCCGCGACGGCGTCAACTATGCGCTGAAGCTGCGCGGCGCCGTCGAAGCCAACAGCGGCGACACGCTCAGCCAGCTCGCGCTCGATGGCGTCGGCATCGCCCGCGTCGGCGATTTCAGCCTCGGCAACGCGATCGCAGAGGGACGGCTGGTGCCGCTGCTCGAGGCGTTCAATCCCGGCGACAGGGAAGTCTTCCACGCCGTGTTCGTCGGCGGTCCCAACATGCCCGCGCGCGTGCGCGTGTTCGTGGACTATCTCGTGGAGCGGATGGGCGCGAGGGGAGAACCTTAGTTCTTGCCTCAAAGGATGTTCTGCGACCCTCGCAAGCGACAGCGGCCGGGGTTTGCGCCCGGCCGCCGCGCCATGTTCGAGGATGCTCCGTCAACAGACGCTGTCAGATGCAGTGCGCGACGGCATGGATCGTCTGGGAGGCTTCCTTACCCAGCCGTCTGCAGGGTGAGCGCGACCTTCGGGAAGTCGATGTCGGTGTGCGCGGCGTTGTTGACGTAGTTCGTCAGCACGTTGATCGCGACGTTCGCGATGATCTCGATCAGCCGGCCATCGTCGAGACCCGCCGCGCGCGCCGTGGCGAGGTCGGCGTCGGCGACCTGTCCCTTGGTGTCGACGACGCGGCGCGCGAGGCGGGCGACGGCTGCGTCGATGGCGTCATCAGCGGTGCCTTCGCGAGCCTTGCGGAGGCCGTCCGGGCTGAGGCCTGCGCCCTTGCCCATCAGCGAATGGGCCGAGAGACAATATTCGCAGCCATTGGCCTGGGCGACCGCAAGCGCGACGATCTCGCGTTGCCTCGCGGTGAGCGTGCCCTTGGCGAGTGCATCGGAGAAGGCGATGTAGCCGTTCAGCGCGGCGCCCGACTGCGCGAGCGTCGAGAACAGGTTCGGCGTCATGCCGATCTTGGCCTTCACGGCGGACAGCGTGGCGACGACGCCGGCATCGGCGCTGACGGTTTCGACGGGAGCAATGCGGGGCATGGGAACATCCTTGGTGTGAGGTGCGGGCTTGCACGCCCCCTTCATGCCGGACTATGTGTGGCTTTAGGTGCCAGAAACATTGCAGATCGTCCCATGGACCCTTTTGCCGCGCTGTTTGCCCATGTCACGCCGCGGGCTCGGACCTTCTTCTCCGGCAACCTTTGCAACACCGTGGAATTCGGACCGGAGGGCCATCTGCACCTGTTCAAGGCCGGCGTGCTGACCCTGACCCAGCCGGGCGCAGACGACTTGAAACTGCACGAGCCGACCCTGATGTTCTTTCCGCGCGGACGGACGCATCGCTTCGTCGTCGATCCCGAGCGTGGTGCCGATCTCGTTTGCGCGACCGTCGAGCTCGGCGGCGCCGAGGGCAATCCGATCGGTGAGGGACTGCCCGAGCTCGTGGTGCTGCCGCTCGCCGGGCATCCGACGCTCACGCCGGTCTGCGACCTGCTGGTCGCCGAGGGGTTTGCCGATGGCGGCGGTCGGCAGGCGGCGCTGGACCGGCTGTTCGACTATCTGCTGATCCTGATCGTGCGCGACGTCGTCGCCAGCGGCGCGGTCGAGAGCGGCGTGCTCGCCGGGCTCGCTGACCCGCGCCTGGCGAAGGCGCTGACCGCGATCCATGACGCGCCGGGCCGGGCGTGGAGCCTCGAGGATCTCGCCGATATCGCCGGCATGTCGCGCACGCGCTTCGCCGATCTGTTCCGGGCGCGCGTCGGCCGAACGCCGATCGACTATCTGACGGCTTGGCGCATGACGCTGGCGCGGCAGCTGCTTGCCAAGGGCAAGTCCGTCAAGAGCGTCGCTTCGCAGGTCGGCTACGACAGCGCCGCGGCGTTCTCGCGTGTGTTCAGCCGGGTGTCGGGGCGCCCACCGCGGGAGGTGCGGTAGCCCGAGCGGCCGTTTCGCCGGACGGCGTTCCTACTCCGCCGCCACCATCTGCTGGATCCGCCACTGCCCCAGCAGGGCCCGCAGCGACGCCGGCTTCAGCGGCTTGTTGAGCACGGCGACGTTGTCGTCGCGGGCAGCGGCGCGGACGTGGGGGCTGCGGTCGGCGGTGATCAGGATCGCGGGCAGGGCCTCGTTGAAGCGGCGACGGATGTCTCGGATGGCGGCGATGCCGTTGCCGCGGTCGAGATGGTAGTCGACGAGCAGGCCGGTGACGGCGCCATCGCGCGCCGCGATCGCCTCCATCGCGGACTCCGGATCAGGCACGGCGATCACCTCGGCGTCCCACGCCGTCAGCAGGGTCTTCATGCCGTCGAGGATCGCCGGATCGTTCTCGATGCAGACGATCAGGGCGCCCGCAATCGGCGTCGTCGCCAGCGGCGTCGCGCTGGTGACGGCGGCGGTGTGGTTGATCGCTTTCGCAATCGGCACCGTCACCGAGAACACCGAGCCGCGGGCGGGCCGCGAGTCCAGCGCAATGCCGTGGTTGAGCACGCGGGCGATGCGCTCGACGATCGACAGCCCCAGGCCGAGGCCGCGCGCGATCCGCGCGCCCTGTTCGAGGCGGTGAAATTCCTTGAAGATCTCGCCGCGCTTGACCGGAGGGATGCCGACGCCGGTGTCGTAGACGCCGATCTGCAGCGACTGGCCGTGACGGCGGCAGCCGACCAGCACGCGGCCCTTCGGCGTGTACTTGATGGCGTTGGAGATGAAGTTCTGCAGCAGCCGGCGCAGCAGCAGGCGGTCGGACTCGACCGGCAGCGACGACGGCACGAACACCAGCTCCAGACCCTTGGCGCGCGCGGCGGGCGCGAACTCGATCTCCAGCGAGCGCATCAAATCGGCCATCTTGAAGCTCGACACCGAGGGCGTCATCGCGCCGGCATCGAGCCGGGAGATGTCGAGCAGCGCGCCGAGGATCTCCTCGATCGCTTCCAGCGAGTCGTCGATGTTCTCGACCAGGCGCGAATCCTCGCCGGCCGTCTGCCGCTCGACGAGGCTCGTCACGTAGAGCCGCGCCGCGTTCAGCGGCTGCAGGATGTCGTGGCTGGCCGCCGCAAGGAAGCGCGTCTTGGAGATGTTGGCGTCCTCGGCGGCGCTCTTGGCCAGCGCCAGCTCCGAGTTCAGCCGCGTCAGCTCCTCGGTGCGGTCGCGGACGCGTTTTTCCAGCGTCGCATTGGCGCGCTCCAGTGCCTCGGCGGCCTCGAACGAGGGCGTGACGTCGGTGAAGGTGATGACGAGGCCGCCACCCGGCATGCGGTTGGTGCGGACCTCGATCACCATGTGGCGGTCGGCGAGGCGTTCCAGATAAGGCTCGCCCTCGGTGGTGTAGGCGGCGAGCCGGCGCGCCAGCAGCGCCTCGCCGTCCTCATAGTTGGGCGCGCCGATCGTGCCCATGAATTCGAGGATTTCCTTCAGCGGACTGCCGATCTGCACCAGATCCGGCGGCAGCCCGAGCAGGTCGACGAACTGGCCGTTGGAGCAGATCAGTTGCAGATCGGCGTCGAACACCGCGATGCCCTGGCGCACGTGGTTCAGCGCGGTCTGCAGGATCTCGCGGTTGAAATGCAGCGCGGCGTGGGAATCGTCGAGCAGCTTGAGCGCGGCCTTGGCCGACACCGTGCGCTTGCGCAGGAGCAGCGACATCACCAGGCGCGACGACGCCGCGCCGATCGAGGAGGCGATCAGGTGCTCGGCATGGCGCAGCAGCTCGAAATCGGCCGGCGCGGCCGGATCGAGCGGCAAGTTGCGCTGGGCGGCGAACGCCTCGAACGAGGCGCGGGCGCGGTCGGGGCCGAGATATTGGCCGACCGTGCTCTGGATGTCCTGCACCGTCACGGTCGAGCGCCAGCGGCGGAAGCTCGGCGCGCTCGGCGTCAGCTCGGCCGGCACGAAGATGTCGGCCTGCAACAGCTCGATCGACGACGGCTGCCGCGCCAGCGACAGCACGATGTAGGTCAGCAGATTGAGCGACAGGCTCCACAGCACGCCATGCAGCAGCGGCGGCAGGTCGGTGCCGAGCAGCGCCTGCGGCCTGAGCGCCTCGAGCCCGAACGGGCCGTGCTGAAGAAACAGGATGCCCGCGGTCGAGGTGTCGAGGAAGCTCGGGATGAACAGCGTGTAGAGCCAGACGGCGAAGCCGACCAGCATGCCGCCCATCGCGCCGCGCGCGGTCGCGCGCCGCCAGAACAGGCCGCCGAAGAAGCTCGGCGCGAGCTGCGCGATGGCGGCGAACGACAGCAGGCCGATCGCGGCGAGCTGGGTGTTGCCGAGCGCGCGATAGTAGAAATAGGCCATCACCATGATGGCGAAGATCGCGATGCGGCGGGTGCCGAGCAGGAAGCCGGCGAAGTCGCGGCCGATCTCGCGCTGCTCCTGGCGCTGCAGCACCAGCGGCACGACGATGTCGTTGCAGACCATGATCGACAGCGCCACGCATTCGACGATCACCATCGCGGTCGCCGCCGACAGGCCGCCGACGAAGACCAGCACCGATAGCCATTGCGAATTGGCCTCGATCGGCAGCGCCAGCACGTACATGTCGCTGTCGACGGCGCCGAACGGGAAGGTGATCAGGCCGGCCAGGGCGATCGGGATCACGAACAGGTTGATCGCGACCAGATAGAGCGGAAACAGCCAGCGCGCACGCGACACCTCGGCATCGTCGGCGTTCTCGACCACGCTGACATGGAACTGGCGCGGCAGTAGCATCGCGGCGCAGAACGACAGCAGGGTCATGGTCAGGAAGCTGCCGATGCCCGGCACGTATTCCAGCGCGCGCTCGGCCTCCGGCGATTTCATGGCCCGCTCGATCAGCTCGACCGGCGAGAACATCACGAAGGTGACGAAGGCGCCGGCGGCGATGAAGGCGACCAGCTTGATGATCGACTCGGTCGCGACCGCCAGCATCAGCCCGTGCTGGTGCTCGGTGGCGTCGGTCTGGCGGGTGCCGAACAGCACCGCGAAGATCGCCATCGCCAAGGTCACCATCAGCGCCATGTCGCCGACGATCGGGATATGGGCGAAGGCGCGGTCGTCGACCATGATGGTCTCGAGCGACGATGCCACCGCCTTGAGCTGCAGCGCGATGTAGGGCACCGAGCCGATGATCGCGATCAGCGCCACGGTCGCCGCCACCGCCTGGCTCTTGCCGTAGCGGGCGCCGATCAGGTCGGCGACCGAGGTGATGTTCTGCGACTTGGCAAGGCGGATGACTCGGCGCAGCAGCGGCGTGCAGGCGCCGACCATCAGGATCGGCCCGAGATAGATCGCGAGGAAGTCGACGCTGGTGCGGGAGGCGAAGCCGACCGAGCCGAAGAAGGTCCAGGACGTGCAGTAGATCGCCAGCGACAGCGGGTAGATCAGCCCGGCCAGCCGGCTGCGGCTCTCTGCCGGCCGCCGTTCGCCGGCCCGGTTGCCGCGGCTGGCGACCAGGAACAGGAACCCGATATAGCCGAACGCGGCCAGGATCACGCCCCAGTCGTGCAGCATGGTGTTTACGCGAACTCCTCGATCGCTCCGCCCCGGGAATTGGCCGCGAGCTTAGCGCTTTGGGGGAGGCGGGGCGATAGCTATCCCTCCGGCGCGCGGGGAATGACGAGGGCGTCCTTAAGCGCGATCGGTCTTGCTTCCCGCAGCGCCGGCGTGGTCCGTCTCACCTTCGTTCACCGCCCCAGTCGATGAGAGCCGACGTCCTCGCGGCCCGGCCGGTCTGCTCCCCTCCCCGCAAGGGGGAGGGGAGCGCACCGCCGTCGCGGGAACGTGCGCGGGCTCACCACAGCAAATCGAATAACTACTCCGCCGCCAGCGGCTTCTCGTGCAGCGCGAGTCCCAGGCGTTCCCAGACCTGCAGCAGGGCCTCGGCCAGGCGGTCGATCAGGCCGTCGTCGTGGTAGGGCGAGGGCGTGATGCGCAGGCGCTCGGTGCCCTTGGCGACCGTGGGGTAGTTGATCGGCTGGATGTAGATGCCGTGCTCTTCCAGCAGCAGGTCGGAGGCCTGCTTGCACTTCTCGGGATCGCCGACGAACAGCGGCACGATGTGGGTGTCGTTGGTCATCACCGGCAGGCCGGCGGCGTGGAGGACCGCCTTCACCCGCGCGGCGCGGTCCTGGTGGCGTTCACGCTCCCAGCTCGACGATTTCAGGTGCTTGATCGCAGCCGTGGCGGCCGAGCAGATTGGCGGCGGCAGCGCGGTCGTGAAGATGAAGCCCGGCGCGTAGGAGCGCACGGCATCGATGATCTCGCCCTTGGCGGCGATGTAGCCGCCGAGGCAGCCGAACGCCTTGGCCAGCGTGCCTTCGAGGATGTCGATGCGGTGCATGACGCCGTCGCGCTCGGCGATGCCGCCGCCGCGCGGGCCGTACATGCCGACCGCATGCACCTCGTCGACATAGGTCATCGCGTTGTAGCGCTCGGCGAGATCGCAGATCTCAGCCAACGGCGCGACGTCGCCGTCCATCGAATACAGGCTCTCGCAGGCGATCAGCTTCGGCCGGTTCGGGCCCGCGGCGATCAGCAGCTGCTCGAGATGGGCGAGATCGTTGTGGCGCCAGATCTGGCGCTCGCAGCCGGACTGGCGCACGCCCTCGATCATCGAATTGTGGTTCAGCGCGTCCGACAGGATCAGGCAATCCGGGATCAGCTTGGCGAGCGTGGCGATGCCGGTCTGGTTGGAGACATAGCCTGACGTGAACAGCAGCGCCGCTTCCTTGCCATGGAGGTCGGCGAGCTCGGCTTCCAGCTGCACCAGGGGATGATGAGTTCCGGCGATGTTGCGGGTGCCGCCGGCGCCGGTGCCGACGCGGGTGGCGGTCTCGACCATCGCGCCGACCACCTTCGGGTGCTGGCCCATGCCGAGATAGTCGTTAGAGCACCAGATCACGACATTGCGCGGTCCGTTCGGCGAGTGCCAGGTCGCATGCGGGAACCGGCCGGCGATGCGTTCGAGATCGGCGAAGACACGGTAGCGACGCTCATCATGCAGGCGACCGAGGGCGGCACTGAAGTACTGGCTGTAGTCCATCACGAAACCCGAACTGGCGCGCTGCAGTGCAGCATCTGAAGCGAAAACCTCGCGGCATGCGTGGCGTGAGGTCTTCTTAGAGCGTTTCCAGAGCGGCTGTCGAGCCGGAATCCCGCGGCGGGAATTGGGCGATTTGTCCAAGGGGGAGCTGATCTCGGCCGAACGGCGCCGGGATTGCGGCGCCGCGGCGGCGTTGCGGCCCCGCAGCCTCAGGTGGTGCGATAATGCAGGACGCCGTCGACGTCGCGGGCGGTCAGGCGGCCCTCGACCAGCATGTAGTTGACATGCGCGATCAGCTCGCCGGCGGCGAAGCCCATCTGGTGCGCATCGAGCACGTGCTTGTGGAACACGACCGGTACGAGCTGCGCCGAGGTCTTGGTCTCGTCGCGGCAGGCGTCCGCGATCATCCGGCAGCGCTCCTCGTGGTGGTCGGCGAGCTGCTTGATGCGCGTCTTCAGCCCGTAGAACGGCACGCCATGCCCGGGCAGCACCAGCACGTCATAGGGCAGGGTGGTGGTGAGGCTCGCCAGTGACGCCAGATACTCGCCGAGCGAGTTCTGGTCGGGCTCGACCGCCCAGACGCTGACATTGGGCGAGATCTTGCTCAGCACCTGGTCGGCGGACAGGAACAGCTTGTCGGCGGCGCAGTACAGCATGACCTGGTCGAGCGCGTGCCCGCCGCCGGTGATGACCTTGAAGCGACGGCTGCCGATCTGGATCTCGTCGCCATGGGAGATGCGGCGGTAAGAGGCCGGCAGCACCGAGACGCGCTGCAGATATTCCTGGCCGCGGCCGAGCAGCTTGTCGGTCAGGGTCTCGTCCATGCCGTGACGGCGGAAGAACAGCCGCTGCGCGTTGCGCCGCTCCTCTGTGCCGCGGTTCTGGTGATAGACCGACTGCAGGTACTCGACCTGCGACATCACCAGCGGGCAGGCGAAGCGCTCGACGATCCAGCCGGCGAGCCCGACATGGTCGGGATGCGAATGCGTGACAATCAGCCGGGTGATCTTCACGTGCTTCAGCGGGCCATCGAGCAGCCGCGTCCAGGCGGCGATCGACTCCTCGTTGCCGAAGCCGGAGTCCACCGCGACCCAACCATCGCCGTCGGCGAGCAGATAGATGTTCACATGGTTGAGGCGGAACGGCAGCTTCAGGCGCAGCCACAGCACGCCGGGCGCGACCTCGACGACCTGGTCCTCACCGGGATGCTGCTCCCAGGGATAGCGCAGGGCCTCGGCGGAGGAGGGAACGGTGTCTGTCTTGGTCATGCCTCATCGATTAACGGCCGCCGCGGGCGAGCGCCAGCCGAAAAACGCGATGGAAGCGGCATGGCTGGACGGCATTCCGGGACGCGGCAGGCGCAGCGTCCCGGATCATCCCGCTTCACGCCGCCCTGATGTTGGTCAGGAACGCGTCGACCTCGGCGCGCAGCGTCTCCGCCTCGCGACGCAGCGCCTCCGAGGCGCTGAGCACCTCGTTGGCGGAGGTGCCGGCCTGGGCCGAGGCGCTGGAGACGCCGGTGATGTTGTTGGAGACCTCGGTGGTGCCGGAGGCCGCCTGCTGGATGTTGCGGGCGATCTCGTGCGTCGCGGTGCCCTGCTGCTCCACGGCGGCGGCGATCGCGGTGGTGACGTTGTCGATCTCGGCGATCGTCCCGCCGATGTTGCGGATTGCCGACACGGCCGAGGACGCAACCTGCTGCATGCTCGCGATCTGCGAACGGATCTCGTCGGTGGCCTTGGCAGTCTGGCTGGCAAGGCTCTTCACCTCCTGCGCGACCACCGCGAAGCCGCGGCCGGCCTCGCCGGCGCGCGCCGCCTCGATGGTGGCGTTGAGCGCGAGCAGGTTGGTCTGCGAGGCGATCGCCTGGATTAGGTCGACGACGACGCTGACGCGGCTCGCATTGTCGGCGAGTCCCTGCATCGTCGAGTCGGTGGCGCCGGCTTCCTCGACCGCCTTCTTGGCAATCTGGGCCGAGGTCACGACCTGGCGGCTGATCTCCGCGATCGACGACGACAACTGCTCGGTGCCGGCCGACACGGTCTGGACGTTGACCGAGGTCTCCTCGGCAGCCGCCGCGACCGCGTTGACCAGCGAGTTGGACTGGTCGGCGGTCTGCGACATGCTCTGTGCGGTCGCCTGCATGGCGGTGGCGGAGTTCTGCAGCGTGCCGAGGGCGCTGCGCACCGTCGCCTCGAACGTGGCGATCTGGGCCTCCATGCGCGCGGCGCGCTCGGCCTTGGCGGCATTCTCGCGGTCCTGCTCTGCGGCCAGGGTGCGGGCACGGACCATGTTGTCGCGGAACACCTGCAGGGTGTCGACCATCGCGCCGATCTCGTCGCGCTGCTTCGAGGCCGCGATCTCGGTGTCGAGGTCGCCGCCCGACAGCGTCTGCATCGCCTGCTGCAGCCGCTTGATCCGGCGCAGGATGTTGCCGCCGACATAGAGCCAGACGAACAGCACCGAGCCGAGCAGCGTGGCTGCGCCGGCGCCGACCATGCCGAGCGTCGCCAGCTCGATGTCGCGGCCCGCCGTGGTGGTGGCACCTTCGGTTGACTTGCGAACGCCTTCGACGAGCTGCTGCACGCTGATGTCGAGGCCGACATTGAGCTTGCGCGTCTCCTCCAGCACGGTCTGGCCGTAATCGTTGGCGTCGAGCTCCTTCTCGCGGGTCTTGAACACGCGGGTCTTGCCCTCGCCGAGCGCGGCGAGCTTCAGCGCGGCGTCGTGGATCGCCTTGGTGCTGCGGCCGGTCGGCAGCAATTCGAGATTGGATTTGAGCTGCGCCAGCGCTTCCTTGAACTGCCGCTCGATCGTCTCCAGCGTGTCGCTGTCGTTCGCCGATAGCGCGGCAGCCATCTGCGCCACCAGCAGGTTGCCGGACGCGATCACGTTGCCGAGCTGCTCGACGAAGCGGGCGGCGGCCGTCGCGTCGTCCGCCGACACCTCGGCCGCGCCGAGCACGGCGTTGAGCTGCGTCTGCGCATCCAGCATCGGCTCGTTGGCGGCGGCGGTGAAGTCCGCCTGCGCCTTGCGCAATGCGTCATACTGCTTGTCGTGCAGGGCTGCGACGTCGAGCCGCTCGCGTGCGGCGGACACCAGGCTCTGGTTGGCCTCGTTGATGTTCTTGATGGTCTCGGCGAGCGGCGCCACGACGCTTTTCGCGGCGCCGAGCGCGCTTATCTCGCTCAGGCGCTCCTGCGTGGCCTTCTGGATCTCCTGCATCTTCTTCAGGCGGTCGTTGAGCGCGTCCTCGCTCTGGGACTGCAGCAGCGCCGGGCCGAGGCTGGCAAGGCTGGAGCTCTGCGCCAGCAGTTGCAGGCTCGAGGTCAGGCGCGGAATGTCGCGGCCCGAGAGCTCGACCATGGCGCCGCCGACGTGGCGCAGCATCAGTCCCGCAGCGACGCTGATCGCGATCGCCATGCCGGCGATCACCGCGAAGGCTGCGAACAGGCTGCCGCGGACGCCCCATTTGGGTCGCAGCGCCCCGAGCATCCTGCTGAAGCTGAACCGAATCGCCATCTCTGGTGTCCCCCAATATGCACTATTTGTAGCTGTTGCTTGCAGGCAGTATCGGGGCCGGCGGTTAACAAATCAGGGAAACTACTCAGGGCGTGCCGAATTTTCGCGGATTTTCGCATTTCACCGCGCGGCATTTAACGGGATGGAAGGGATTGTTCGGCCGCGCTTTCGATAACCTATGACAGAAAAGGCCGGCATCGCTGCCGGCCTTCCCGTCGTTTGTTGTTATTTGACGCCTGCGGATCAGTAGCGGGCCGCGAGCGGAGCGCCCCAGTTGAAGCGGTAGTTCACGCCAGCCTTGAAGGTGTGGTCGTCGGTGGTGAAGCTGCCGGTCGGGACCAGCGCGGCGGGCGCCGTGAAGGTGGCGCTGCCGAAATTGTAGTACTGATACTCGGCCTTGGCCGACCAGTTGGGCGCGAACATGTATTCGAGGCCGGCGCCGACGGTCCAGCCGTTGCGGTGGTCGCCGCTGGTCGCGAAGCCGACCGGCGTTCCGGCGAACGTCACCTTCTCGTTGTTGTCGGAATAGGCATAGCCGCCCTTCACGTAGAGCAGGCCCGGACCCCAGGTGTAGCCGAAGCGGCCGGTGATCGAGCCGAGGCCGCGCTGGCTGTTGGTGTAGGCGTAGCCGCCCGGGAATGCTGCTCCGACGCTGCCGCTCAGCCAGCTGTACTGGCCTTCCGCGCCGATCACCCAGGTCGGGGCGAACTGCCAGTCGGCGCCGACCTGCACGCCGCCCAGGAAGCGGCCGTTGGAGTTGTTGCCAGTGGCGAGGCCGGAGAAATTGTTGTCGCTGGAGAACGCGCCGCCGAGATGGGCGCCGAGATAGAAGCCGGTCCAGTTGTAGATCGGAGCGGCGTAGGCCGGCGGCGCCTTGGTGGCGTAGGGGTAGGTCCGGGCGCCGAGATCGGCGGCGAAAGCGGACTGGGCCGAAGCCAGCGCGGCGACTGCAACGGTTGCGAACAGGATCTTCTTCATGGCGGGTCTCCGATACTCAACTAACAAGGCTCGCGCGTCGCGCGCCGTCGATGGATCGGAGATAGATCGCTTTTGAGTAAAATGCTGTCACTCGCGCAGCACACCGGCTTCCAACCCGACTTTCTCCGGGCAAAGGTTCTGGCGTAGTTAGCAATGCACTAACGAAGGCTGAACCGGGAGTTAACGCCGCGCCTTGCTGTGCCGTCGCGGCACAACCGGTTAAGGCGCGTTAAGGGCTCGATGCAGATCCGCGACTGCGTCGCGCAGCTGCTCGCGATGAACGATGTCGTCCTTGGGCATCGAAGCGATGCCGGCGGCGAGCTCGCGAAGAATCCCGGCGAGCAGTCCAAAGTGCAGATGCATGCGGATCGATTTTCGGACGTCCTCGGGGCCGGGCCGCTCCAGGGTCAATGCCAGGCCGGATGATTCGAGATGGGCTTCGAACCGCGAGGAATGCTCGAACGTGCCGGCATAGAACTTGTCGGGATATTCGAGCGCGATCTCGGCCTTGTCCGGGATGGGTTTCGACATGGTGGCTCCTGGTGGCTCCTGCAGCAACGACGCTTGAATGTTCGCAGATCCACCTCCCGCCGCCTTGCGCCAGGTCAGAGTGGGAGGAGCGCCTGCATCCCCGGCCGAACGGGCTGCACCGCATTTCTACGGGGGCGGAAATTTACCTTCCCTGAGAAAAGGTTGTGCACGCTGATCAAATTAACGACTCGATGCCGGTCGTTCCGGACCGACCATCTCCATGCAAGCGAACGGAGAGGGCTCCGGCGGGACGACGGCGGGTGCAGTCCACGCTCCAGCGAAATGTGCCGCCGCCATGAAGATGCGTCTCTCCATTTCCACGTTCATTGCGGCTTTCGGCCTCGTGCTCGCACTCGGCTTCGGTGCGGTCGTGCTGACCAGCGCCTTTGCGCTGCGCGAGCTCAAGGTCGGCGGGCCGCTCTACGACAAGATCAAGCTCGGCAATGATCTGGTGGCCGACATCCTGCCGCCGCCTGAATATGTGCTCGAGGCCTATCTCGAGGCGACCCTCGCACTCCGGACGCCGAAAGATCTCGACACGCATGTCACGAAGCTGGCGCAACTGAAGAAGGACTATGAGGATCGCAAGACGTTCTGGACCGGCTCGGCGCTGCAGCCTGATCTGAAATCGCTGCTGGTTGAACGATCGGACGGCGAGGTCCGGAAATTCTGGCAGGCCCTGGAAGCCGAGTTGATCCCGGCGCTGCGCTCCGGCGACATGGCGAAGGCCGATGCCGCCTATGCCCGGCTGGCCGACGCCTACGCCGCCCACCGCGCGGTGATCGACACGCTGGTCGACAAGGCGAACAAGTTCAATTCGGACATGGAGGCGACGGCGGCGACCCAGGACCGCAGCATCTCCATCATCGTGTGGAGCGTATCAGGCATCGTTCTGGCCCTGGTCGTCGCCGGCATGTCGGGTCTGGTGCTCGGCGTCGTCCGTCCTCTGTCGCGCATGACCGGCCTGATGCGGCGGATCGCCGAGGGCGATCTGTCGGCCGATATCTCCTATTCCGAACGCGGCGACGAGATCGGCGCGATGGCGGGCGCGCTGAGCATCTTCAAGACCAACGTGCTCGAGAACGCGAGCCTGCGCGACAGGCAGGAGCGCGATCGCTCGGCCGCCGAGGAGCACAAGAAGCGCGCCATGCTCGACATGGCCGACGTGATCGAGCGCGAGACCGAGACGTCCGTCGAAGCCGCGGCCGGCGCATCGCGCCAGGTCGAGGCCGTGGCCGCAGGCCTCTCGAAACTGGCCGAGGAGCTGTCGACCGATGCGCAATCGGTGGCCGCCGCCTCGGAGCAGTCGCTCTCCAATGCCCAGACGGTCTCGTCGGCAGCCGAGCAACTGAGCTCGGCGATCCGCGAGATCTCGAGCCAGGTGGCGCGCGCCAGCACGATCACCAAATCGGCGGTGACCGGGCGTGAGAAGGCCAAGAACACGATGCTCTCCTTGTCGACGGCCGTGGACAAGATCGCCGAGGTCTCCAACCTGATCGGCGGCATTGCCGAGCAGACCAACCTCTTGGCGCTCAATGCCACCATCGAGGCCGCGCGCGCCGGCGATGCCGGCCGCGGCTTTGCCGTGGTTGCGGCCGAGGTCAAGTCGCTGTCGGATCAGACCGCCAAATCGACCGAGGAGATCTCGCGCCTGATCGGCGAGGTACAAACCACCACGCAGGCCACCGTCGACGTCGTCGAAGGCATCGGCAGCCAGATTTCCGAGATCGACGAGGTCGCGGCCTCGATCGCTGCGGCGATGGAGGAGCAACACGCGGCGACCCAGGAGATCAGCCGCTCGGTCCAGTCATCGGCCAGCGCGGCGCGCGACGTGTCGTCCAAGATCGGCAATGTCGGCAGGGATGCCGGCATGGTCAACGATCGGGCCGCCGAGGTGCGCAGCGCCATCGGCTCGGTGGCGACGGGCCTGACCTCGCTCCGCGCCACGCTGGTGAAGGCTGTGAGGACCGCGACCGCCGAAGCCGACCGCCGGCAGTCGCCGCGGATGAAGTCGACCCTGCCGATCAAGGTCGTCGACGATCGCAAGGGCGTGGTGAAAGCCGATCTGGTGGATATTTCCGAGGGCGGCGCCTGGTTCCGGTTCGACCCCGAGCCGGGCATCGGCGATCGCGGCGTCATGGAGTTCAGCGGCTTCGATGGCCGCGTGCCCTATCGGGTCCGCGCCCGCGACAAGGACGCGCTGCATGTCGAGTTCGACGCCGGCCAGAACCGCGAGGCGTTCCTGGCGTGGTTCAGGCGGACCTTTGCGCGGCAAGCGGCGTAAACGGAGCGAGGTCGCTGGCCTCCGCTCTCGGTCAGGAGAACGGAGGCATTGCTTCGAACGGGTTTCGTTGCCGCGCTCACGTCATTGACGCGAGACCAGATCGCTGATCCGCACCGGAAACCGCCTGATGCGGATGCCGGTCGCATGCGCCACCGCATTGGCGACCGCGCCGGCCGAGCCGGTGATGCCGATCTCGCCGACGCCCTTGATGCCGAGCGGATTGACGAACGGATCGTGCTCCTCGACCGTGAAGGCCTCGATCGCCGGCACGTCGGCATTCACCGGCACATGATACTCGCCGAGATTGGCATTCATGATCCGCCCGGTGCGGCGATCGGTGACCGCCTCCTCGTGCAGCGCCAGCGAGATGCCCCAGATCATGCCGCCGACGAGCTGGCTCTTCACCAGCTTCGGGTTGATGATCCGCCCTGCCGCGAATGCGCCGACCATGCGAGTCACCCGGACCTGGCCGAGATCGGGATCGACCTTCACCTCCGCGAAGACCGCGCCATGTGAATGCATCGCGTATTGCTCGTTGGCGGCAGGGTCGGGCATGCCGCTGCCGGAGCCCTCGACCTCGTCGAGGCCGGCGCGTGCGAGGATGTCGGCATAGCTCTCGCCGCGGCCCTCGTCGTCGCGCCGGAGCAGCCGGCCGTTGCGCGCGATCACGCCGGCATTGCCGGCGCCGAACAGCGGCGAATGCTGATCGGAGGTCGCGAGCTCCGCGAGCCTGGCGACGACGGCGGCGCCGGCATTGTGGATCGCCGTGCCGACGGTCGCGGTATGTGCCGAGCCGCCGGCGATGCCGGCATCCGGCAGGTCGGAGGTGCCGGCCTTGAACGTCACCTGATCGAGCTCGAGCGCGAGAGAATCCGCCGCGACCTGCGCGAACGCGGTCCAGGCGCCCTGGCCCATGTCGTGCGCGCCGCTCTCGACCACGCCGGTGCCGTCGCGCCGGATCACCGCGCGGGCCTGGCCTGCAAACATCAGCGCATGGAACGTCGCGGTGCCCATGCCCCAGCCGACCAGGAAGCCGTCTCTGTCGCGCATCATCCGCGGCTTCAGCGGCCGATCCCACCAGCCGAACTTCTCCGCGCCTTGCGTGTAGCACTCGCGCAGCGCTTTCGACGAGAACGGCTTGCCGGTGGCCGGCTCGACCTCGGCGTAGTTCTTGACGCGAAATGCCAGCGGATCGAGGCCGCAGGCTTCGGCCATCTCGTCGACCGCGCTCTCCAGCGCGATCGATCCCGGCGCGATGCCGGGCGCTCGCACGAACAGCGGCGTGCCGGTGTCCATGCGTACCGCGTCGTAGGTGGTCGCGATCGCCGGCGCGGCGTAGAGCGTGTGCGTCACATGCGCCGCGGCTTCATAGAAGTCCTCGAAGCTCGAGGTTGCGATCCTCGCGTGGTGACGGATCGCCGACAATTGTCCGGTGTTGCTGGCGCCGAGCTGCAGCGTCTGCCGGGTCGGCGAGCGATGGCCGAACGGGCCGTAGAGCTGCTCGCGGCGCGCCACCAGCTTCACCGGCCGGCCGACCATCTTCGCGGCGAGGATGCCCAGGACCTGCGGGCCGGCCATCAGGCCCTTGCCGCCGAAGCCGCCGCCGAGATAGGGGCTGCGGATCAGGATGTTGTCCGGCGCGATGCCGAACAGCTCGGCCAGGCGGCCGCGCATCATCACCAGGCCCTGGGTCGGTGTGTCGATGATGAGCCTGTCGCCCTGCCACTCGGCGACGATCGCGTGCGGCTCCATCGCGTTGTGGTAATGCGGCGGGGTCTCGTAGATCGCGGTGATCTGCTTGTCGCTGCCGGCCAACGCGGCCTCGACATCGCCGTGATGACTCTCGGCGGGAAACCCCATGCCGACGACGGGCGGCACATAGGCGTCGCCGGCATCGAGACCGATGCGGGCCGGCTCGGCCTCGTAGCGCGGCGCCAGCAGGGCCGCGCCTTCGGTGGCGGCTTCCAGCGATTCCGCGATCACCACGGCGATCGGCTGGTTGGCGTAGCGCACGCGGTCGTTCTGCAGCGCCTCGAAGCGGAATGCGAACGGGTTCGGCTTGCCGTCGGGATCGGCATGCAGCGGCGGCCGATTGGCTGAGGTCATCACCTCGACCACGCCGGGATGCGCCTTGGCGGCTTCGACATCGAGCCCGACCACCCGGCCGCGCGCGATGCTGGAGACGGCGAGCACGGCATAGAGCAGGCCGGGCGGATTGTTGTCGGCGGCATAGCGCGCCGTGCCGGTGACCTTGGCACGGCCATCGATGCGGGACAGTGGCTGGCCGATGGTGGAGCCGTGTCTGACATGGGCGGGATCGCGGGAGAGATTGAGCTCAGGCGTCATGAAGCGCTCCTGGAACGGCGGAGAAGGGAGAGGCCGGCAGCGCCGGCACGCGCGACGGCGTGCCTTGCGCGGCGGCGGCCAGCGCGCGCATGACCAGGCTGCGCGCGAGCGGGATCTTGTGGGCGTTGTCACCGGATGGCTTTGCATCGCGCAGCGCGGTCTCGGCAGCGTGCTCGAATGTGTGCGGCGTGGCCGGCTGGCCCGCGAGCACCGCTTCGGCCTGGTGGGCCCGCCACGGCTTGGCGGCGACGCCGCCGAGCGCCAGACGTGCGTGCTTGATCGCACCGTTCTCGATGACGAGCGCGGCCGCGGCGGAGACGACGGCGAACGCATAGGAATTGCGCTCGCGCACCTTCAGATAGCGCGCGTGCCCGGCGAACGCGCGCGACGCCGCGGGCAGCCGCACCGCGACGATCATCTCGCCCGGCGTGAGCACGCTCTCGCGCTCCGGCGTGGCGCCGGGCAGGAGATGCAGCGCCTCGAGCGCGACCTCGCGCCGGCCGGAGCCGCCTTCGATCTCGACGATCGCATCGAGCGCCGCGAGCGGCACGCAGAAGTCCGAGGGATTGGTGGCGATGCAGGCCTCGCTCCAGCCGAGCACGGCGTGCTGATGGGTGTCGCCGCCGCGCGCGTCGCAGCCTGCGCCGGGCGTGCGCTTGTTGCAGGCCGAGGCCGGATCATAGAAATACGCGCAGCGTGTCCGCTGCAGCAGATTGCCGCCGACGCTGGCCGCGTTGCGCAGCTGCGCCGACGCGCCCGACAGCAGCGCTTCGGCGACCGCCGGGAAGTCGCGCGCGAACGCTGCGTCATGGGCAAGGTCCGCATTGCGCACCAGCGCGCCGATCCGGACGTCGCCATTGCCTGACGTCTCGATGCGCGTCAGCTCCTTGATCTGCGAGATGTCGACCAGCCGCGCCGGCCTGATGACATTGCCCTTCATCAGGTCGAGCAGGTTGGTGCCCGAGGCGAGATAGGCCGCGCCCGGCGCGCTGGCGGCTGCGATCGCCTCCGCGACCGTCGACGGCTTCACGTAGTCGAACCGGTTCATGCCGCGCGCTCCGTCTCGTCAGTGAGCGTCGCCTGGGCGTCGAGCACGGCCTCGACGATGCCGACATAGGCGCTGCAGCGGCACAGATTGCCGCTCATGCCTTCGCGCACGCGCTCCGGATCGCTGCCGGCCTGGCCTTCGTTGATGAGGCCGACCGCGCTCATGATCTGGCCGGGCGTGCAGAAGCCGCATTGCAGGGCGTCGTGGGCGATGAAGGCCTCCTGCACCGGGTGCAGCTGGTCTCCGTTGGCGAGCCCCTCGATGGTGGTGACGGCGGCGCCGTCGAGGCTGAGCGCGAGCGTCAGGCAGGCGTTGATACGGCGCCCGTCGATCAGGACGGTGCAGGCGCCGCACTGGCCGCGGTCGCAGCCTTTCTTGGTGCCGGTGAGATGGAGGCGCTCGCGCAGCAGGTCCAGCAGCGTGACGCGGGGGTCGTCGAGCGCAAGCGTTCGCGGCTCACCGTTGACGGTGAGTCTGACAGTCCAATTCATGCGTTGTTCCGATCGAAGCGATGGCCTAATCGGATCGCAGCGGGCACCGCCTTACGGGCGGTGGTCCGTCCAGATCCAGCGACCGCGGGACGACGAGCTGAGGAAGGTTGGCTGTCCCGGGTGGCAGGTCTATTTATACGGAGGGCTCCTCCGTTTAGCAAGAGGACATGAACGGTCCGTCATCAAGAGCTGGTGAGATGGAGACGAAACCACAAGACCGCCATCGCAAGCCGCGCGCGGACGCGCAGCGCAATCGCGAGCGTGTGCTGGAGGCGGCCAAGGCGGTGTTCAGCGTCGGCGGCGCCGAGGCGAGCCTGGAAGCGGTGGCGCGCCAGGCCGGCGTCGGCATCGGCACGCTGTATCGTCATTTCCCGACCCGCGAGGATCTGTTCGAGGCGGTGTACCGGCGCGAGGTCGAGCAGCTCGCCGAGCTGGCGGAAGAGCTCAAGACCGAGCCGTCGGCGGTCGAGGCGCTCCGGCGCTGGCTGCGCTCGACGGTGCAGTTCGTCGCCACCAAGAAGGGCATGATGGCCGCGCTCGCGATCGTCATGACCGCGAACTCCGAGCTCGCCGCCTATTCGCACGGCCATCTCACCCGCTCGATCGGCGCGCTGCTCGCCCGCGCCGTCGACGCCGGCGAGATTCGCGGCGACATCAGCGCCGACGACGTCCTGCGCGCGCTGATCGGTATGTGCTACATGCACGACCAGACCGGCTGGCAGCAGAGCGTGCTGCGGCTGCTGGATGTGTTCGTGGATGGGCTGAAGGTGGGGAAGGGAAGAGTCGGCGAAGCGTAGTTGACGATGTCCGCGCTCAGCGGGGCGGAAATAACAACAACGTCAACGATGTCAGGAACGCGTCCTGGTTTTGGACGCGGGCGGCCTCGAAGCTCGTCAGTGCAGCTCTCGCCATTCTGATGGCGAGCTGCGCATCCAGGGTTTTGACCCGGATCATCGGATTATAGTCGGCTTCATGTCGCTTCTCCTGTAGCTCCAGGACAGCAGATGCGAACGCGTGAAGGTTTGCTCCAAAGCCTCCGGAAGGTGCAAACGGCAGGTATTTTGCGGAAAGCTTCGACTTTTTGACCTCCTCGCATAGCAATCGGAGGTCTCGATGATCCACGGCTCTATAGACGAGGGCGTATAAGGGTGTCCCTTGTTTCGTCTTGCCAACGAATTGATCTGCAGCGGCAATGAGCGTTGCATGAAACAATCCATAATAGGCAGCGGAAATCGCGCGACGGATGTTCACCTGTCGCGGTGGCCCCGCTGCAGGCGGAGCGATCAACTGCTCAGCCTGCTGAAACAGATGCTCCGGATTAAGTATCGCCAACGGGCTCGTTCTCCGCCTCGTATTCGATCAGCGGAAAACGGTCCTCGCCTGCAGCCCGGAGCTGCTCTTGGATCTGGACCAGCGTATCCAGCACTGCTTCTCCCTCGATGCTGGTCCCTTGGATGGGGCTCAATACGATGGTGATCCGCAGGGCATCACGGCCTTCGGAGTCCGCATAGGGCGCTGTGGTGACGTCTGTAACCGCGGCGGAGCTGCTCAGATTCGCAGTGGCGACCTCGCGGGCGATCTTGGCGATTTTGGCGTTGTCCAGCATGGACGCAATATACGCTGCATTCCGGAGAGTTGCCATCGGCTACCGTCCGGAGTTTCATACGGCTCGACGGCCATCTCACCCCCGCAACCACTCCATCAGCGCCTGCGCCGTCTCCTCCGGCTGCTCGGGTTGCGGCAGGTGGCCGCAATTCTCCAGCACCACCAGCCAGCTGCCGTCGATGCCGTCGGCCATCTCCTTCGACAGGCTGTTCGGGATGGTGTTGTCGGTGTCGCTGGTCAGCACCAGGGTCGGACAGCGGATCGCGGTCAAGGTCGGCCGCGAATCCGGGCGCGACATGATCGCCGTCAACTGTCGGATGAAGCCGATGACGCCGACCTCCTCGGCCATGTCGTGCACGAGCTGGCGCAGCCGCGGATCATCCTGGCGCGACGGATGGACGAAGCCGGAGAACAGCTCGTCGACAACGCCGTGGTAGTCGCCCTCCTTGGCGCGGGTGATCATGGTGCGGCGGCGGGCGCTCGCCTCCGGCGTGTCGGGCCGCGCCTGGGTGTTGATCAGCGCCAGCCGACCCACGCGCTCCGGCGCCTGGCGCATGATCTCGAGCGCGATGTAGCCGCCCATCGAATGTCCCGCGAGCGCGAAGCGCGGCGGCGCCTCGGAGAGGATGCGGCGCGCGATCGCGGCCATGCTGTCGTCGCGGACGTGGTTCGCCACCATCACCGGCCCGAGCCGCCACAGCGCCGGGATCACCGGCGCATAGATGCGGGGCGACGAGATCAGGCCAGGCACCAGCACGAGCGGCAGCGCATCAGTCATGGGTCTTCCCCCCGGAAACGGCGTTCACCTGCATGTCCGGGTGTCGTCCGCCCGGAATGCCATTTACGCGCGAGAGGCGGCCAATGTCCAACGATGTGCTGCGGCTCGCGCCCGGCGTCCCAGGGCGACGACCTCGTCCCCAGCCTTGTCCTGGCTCATCCTGCGCCCCTTCGCGACAGTGGATGGCCAGCCGGATGATCGCTGTGATCGGGGCGCACGCGATGCTGCTTGGGCCGCGGCGCCTCTGGCTTTCGTGATTACGGCGTCATTCGCGGCAATCTGGTGGCGTCGTCCGCAATTCGCGCGCGAGGAAGGGGTCTAACTACTTCCGCTCCGGATCATGCCACCATCGCATGCAGCGCGATGATACCTGGATGGATCGTCAATCGTGGCAAACGAGGTCGGGCGTCACGATAATATCACGTAATGGGCGTGGGGCCCGGCGTCGCAAGGCCTGCGACCACAACGATTAGTTCGAGCGGCTGGTAACTTCACGTGGCTGTTGACGCCCGGCGCTCTCGTTCCGTCGCGGCGATGAATTGATAGCACCGGGCTGTCGGCGATGACATCGGAGCGATCGTCGCACCCGGCTGCAAACATATCCGCGCGAGGTCCAGCTCTTGCAGGAGCAGCGCGGGCCGACGCTGTTGATGGAACGAGAGACGACTGCTCGCCCGGCAGCAGCGAGGACGCCGCCGGCGAGGTCGCTGCCGGATGAAACGGTGGCGCTCGCGGCAGCGAGGTCGATGCGAAGCTTGCGGTGCTGTGGCCCGATGCGCGAGCACGAGCCGGCACGGCTGCAGCCGTGCCGGTGCCTCTCGTCGAAGGATCAGACGAGCAGTGGCTGCGCCGTGGCGGCGAGCTTCTTCAGCAGCGGCAGGAAGCGCTCCTTCATCTCGTCGACGCCGATGCGATCGACGTGGCCGCCGATGTTGGCGGCGGCGATGATGCCGCCGTCATAGCGGCGGATCGGCACGGAAATCGAGCGGAAACCCTCCTCCGCCTCGCCGTCGACGAGCGAATAGCCGTCGTCCCGAACGGCCGTGACCGACGCGATCAACGCGTCCTTGTCGGTGATCGTCTGCGGCGTCATCTCGGTCAGCGTCATGCGCTCGACGGCCTGGCGCAACTGATCGTCCGGCATCCGGCTCAGCAACACGCGGCCGACCGACGTGCAGAACGCCGGCAGCCTATAGCCGATCTCCAGGCCGGTGGAGAACATGCGCGCCGGCGTCGCGCGCGCGATGAACACGACCTGGTCGCCGTCGAGGACGGCGAGAGAGCAGACCTCGCGGGCCTCGCCGGCCGTGCTGTCCATCAACGGCTGCATCACGCTGTTGACCTGGTTGGAGGCGAGATAGCTGGAGGCCAGCAGCAGCACGCGCGGCGTCAGCGAGAACAGCCGGTCGTCGCCATGGACGAAGCCGGAGGCTTTCAGGGTCAGCAGAATCCGTCGCACCGTGGCGCGGGCGAGGCCGGTGAGTTCCGCCGCTTTGCTCAGCGTCATCGGCCGGCCCTCGCGGCTGAAGGCTTGTATCACCCGCAGGCCGCGATCGAGCGCTTCCACGAACTCGGGACCGTCGCCCCGAGCCTGCTTCTTCTCCTCATCAGTGCGCTTCAGTTTCGGCATCGGCCTGACATGATCCGCTGTTGTTGTTTTCGGCCGCAGTGAAGCTGCAGTCCGTTGGCCCCTCGGCTTCGGTTGTAGCTTTTTCACTTGCGCTTCTCCCCACTTAAAGCGAATCTAATCTGGGCGAACATGTGTTCGTCTAGCGAACATTATTAGATGATCGCGTGACGCTCAACGCCCGACTTGCGACGGAACAGGAGAGACGGCCATCATGATGAGCCAGGAGCAGAACGACCTGATCACGCGCGTCGGACCCGGCGCGCCCGCCGGTAAACTAATGAGGATGTACTGGCAGCCGGCCGCACTGGTCGATGAGCTCGCAGGCGAGCGCCCGGTGCGCGCGGTGAGACTGCTCGGTCAGGACTTCGTGCTCTTCAAGGATGCGCAAGGCCGCTACGGACTACTTGATCGCGATTGTCCGCATCGCGGCGCAGATCTCGCCTTCGGACGGCTGGAGAACGGCGGCTTGCGTTGCGCCTTCCATGGCTGGCTGTTCGACGCTGACGGCAATTGTCTGGAGACGCCGGCCGAACCGGCCGGCTCGCCGTTGTGCAAGAACGTCAAGCAGCGCGCCTATCCCGTGATCGAGAAGGGAGGCATCCTTTGGGCCTGGCTCGGCGATGGTGCAGCCCCGGCGTTTCCCGATCTCGACTGCTTCACCGCGCCCGACGCCTACACCTTCGCCTTCAAGGGCCTGATCGAGTGCAATTGGCTGCAGGCGCTGGAGGTCGGCATCGACCCCGCGCATGCCTCGTTCCTGCACCGCTTCTTCGAGGACGAGGATACGTCGACCGCTTATGGCAAGCAGTTCCGCGGTGCCTCCGCCGACAGCGAGCTGCCGATGACCAAGGTGCTGCGCGAGTACGATCGTCCGATCATCAATGTCGAGCGTACCGAATACGGCCTGCGCATCATCGCACTGCGTGAGATCGATGCCGAACGCACCCATGTCCGTGTCACCAATCAGCTGTTCCCGCATGCCTTCGTGATTCCGATGAGCACGGAGATGACGATCACGCAGTGGCACGTGCCGGTCGACGACGAGACCTGCTACTGGTACGCGATCTTCACCAGCTATGGCGCGCCGGTGGATCGGGCGAAGATGCGGGCGCAGCGGCTCGAGCTCTATGAGCTGCCGGACTATCGGTCGCGCAAGAACAAGAGCAACGATTACGGCTTCGATCCACGGGAGCAGGCGACCGCGACCTACACCGGCATGGGCAACGACATCAACGTGCACGACCAGTGGGCGGTGGAGTCGATGGGCCGGATCCAGGACCGCACCCGCGAGCATCTGGGCCAATCCGACAAGGCGATCATCCAATATCGTCGGCTGCTGCGCGAGCAGATCGAGAAGGTCGCGAGCGGCGAACCGCCGATGCTGTTCCTCGATGCCGCCGGGGCCCGCAGCGTGCAGGGCCCGGCGACGATGGACGGCATCGGCCCGACCCGCGGCTGGGAGACCTACTGGATGGAAGTCGACGTCCGCCGCCGCCGCAACGCCCCCTGGGCAGCGCCGGTGCCGGCCGATATCGTGCGTCTCGCGCCGCATCTGAGCGCGGCGGAGTGATGGCAGGCGTGAGTGCGCATATGTCCTTCGGTGTAGTTGGCCAGCTCTCGCTCCGAGCGCAGTGCGCTCCCTCTCCCCGTTCTTCACCGGGAGAGGGTTGGGGTGAGGGGCAGCCGCACGGGAAGTGCGAGTGGTTGGACCTGTCCCCCCTCACCCGGATTGCATCTGACGATGCAATCCGACCTCTCCCCGCAAGCGGGGAGAGGTTAGGGCTCGAGCGCCGCAAGACTGCGCCCATGATCTCGCAGTTTGACAATGCATCATGGAGCCATCGTTGAGTTTCGTCGACAAGCATCAGTTGTGGACCGCCGAGCAGGCCGAGGCCGCAGTGCGCATGCGCCGCCTCGCCGAGGAGCACGGCCTCACCACCATCCGCTTCTCGTTCCCGGACCAGCACGGCATCCTGCGCGGCAAGACGCTCACTGTCGATGCTGCGTTGTCCTCGCTCGAGGAAGGCTGCTCGATCACGACGACCCTGCTCGCCAAGGACACCTCGCATCGCACCGTGTTTCCGGTGTTCACCGCCGGCGGTGGCTTCGGCATGGCCGAGATGCAGGGCGGCAGCGATGCACTGATGGTCGCCGATCCCACCACGTTCCGCGTCCTGCCTTGGGCGTCCGGCACCGGCTGGGTGCTCTGTGATCTGTACTTCGCCAACGGTGCGCCGGTCCCGTTCGCCACGCGCAATCTCTACCGGTCGGCATTGGCGACGCTCGAACAGCGTGGCTATCAGTTCATGGCCGGCCTCGAGGTCGAGTGCCACATCTTCAAGGTCGAGGATCCCAGGCTCGCGCCCGGTGATGCCGGCTCGCCCGGTCAGCCCGGCGTGCCGCCGACGGTCAGCCTGCTGACCCAGGGCTATCAATATCTCACCGAGCAGCGCTTCGATCAGATGGAGCCGGCGCTCGAGATCATCAGGGCCAATCTCGTCGCGCTCGGCCTGCCATTGCGCTCGATCGAGCTCGAATATGGCCCGAGCCAGTGCGAGTTCGTCCTGCAGCCGGCGCTCGGGCTCGCGCCTGCAGATACGATGGTGCTGTTCCGCAGCGCCGTGAAGCAGATCTGCCAGCGCCACGGCTATCACGCCACCTTCATGTGCCGGCCGCGCATCCCCAACGTGATGTCGTCGGGCTGGCATCTGCACCAGTCGCTGGTGGCGCGCGACGGCGGCAACGCCTTCATGACCGAGGATGCCGAAGGTCTGTCCGCGCTCGGCCGCCACTACATGGCGGGCCTGCTCGCGCATGCGCGCGCCTCGGCGCTGTTTTCGACGCCGACGATCAACGGCTACCGGCGCTACCGCGCCTATTCGCTGGCGCCGGACCGTGCCATCTGGGGCCGCGACAACAGAGGCGTCATGATCCGCGTGCTCGGCGGCCCCGGCGATCGCGCCACGCGCCTGGAGAACCGCATCGGCGAGCCCGCCGCCAATCCCTATCTCTACATGGCGTCGCAGATCGCAGCCGGCCTCGATGGCATCGACCGCAAGCTCGAGCCGGGACCGTCGGCCGATGTGCCCTATGAGACCAAGGCGAGCCTGCTGCCGAAATCGCTGCGCGAGGCCGTCGATGCGCTGAGGGACGACGCGTTCTTCCGCCAGGCGTTCGGTTCGACCTTCGTCGACTACTACACCTTCATCAAGAATGCTGAGCTCGAGCGCTTCCAGGCGGAGGTCTCCGACTGGGAGCAGCGCGAATATTTCGAGATGTTCTGACGGCGATGCACCGCCTCACCGGCTGCGCACCAGCCCGCCGTCGACCTGGTTGTTTTGCCCGGTGACGTAGGCCGCGGCCCCGCGGCGCGGGTATTTCCGTATCCGCCGGATTTGTTCCCGCGCCGCCGCGTCGCATTTTCGTGAGTCCCGTGTCCGTTATTCCGCGCGCAAGCAGGCCTGCGGGAACCCGATCCCATCCAGCGGCATATCGAAGGAGGCGTTGCACAACTCACGCCGGTGCCGGCGCGACCCTGCATGTCATGGCGATGGAAGGCGGAGCAAGGAAGCATGTTGGAACACGGGCCGCAGCGCGATCGCGCGATTGTCGACAGCGGCGATGCATCCGATCTGTCGTCTGAGCGCCACGACATCTTCTTCGCGGCCGTCGAGACCACGCGGATGCCGATGATCGTCACCGATCCGCGCCAGCCTGACAATCCGATCCTGTTCGCCAACCGGGCGTTCCTGGAGATGACCGGCTACGCGCTGTCCGAGATCGTCGGAGCCAATTGCCGTTTCCTGCAGGGGCCGGACACCGACCGCGACACCATCGCGGCGATCCGCACCGCGATCGCCAACCGCCAGGACATTGCGGTGGAGATCCTCAATTATCGCAAGAACGGCGCTGCGTTCTGGAATGCGCTGTTCGTCAGCCCGGTCTACAACCGCGACGGCGAGCTGGTCTATTATTTCGGCTCGCAGCTCGACGTGTCGCGCCGGCGCGACGCCGAGAGCGCGCTGGTGCAGTCGCAGAAGATGGAGGCGATCGGCCAGCTCACCGGCGGCATCGCGCACGACTTCAACAACATCCTGCAGGTCATCATCGGCTACACCGAGACGCTGCAGGGCGCCGTCAGCGAGCTTGCCCCGCGGCACCGCCGCGCCGTCGAGAACATCCGCTCGGCCGCCAACCGCGCCGCGACCCTCACCCAGCAGCTGCTGTCGTTCGCGCGCAAACAGCGGCTCGACAGCCGGCCGATCAACCTCAACAACATGATCGAGACCATGGTGCAGATGGCGCGCCACACGCTCGGCGACAGCGTGCGCATCGTCGTCAAGGCGCAGCCCGGCCTGTGGAATAGCCGCGTCGACCAGACCCAGGCGGAGGTCGCGCTGCTCAATCTGTTCGTCAACGCACGCGATGCCATGCCGCATGGCGGCACGTTGACCATCCGGACCGAGAACAAGGAGATCGCGGAGGAGGACATCGTGCAGTTCGGCGTGCCCAAGGGCGGGCGTTATGTCGCGCTGAAAGTGTCGGACGACGGCGTCGGCATTCCGCACCATATTCTCGCGCGGGTCGCCGAGCCGTTCTTCACCACCAAGGAGGAGGGCAAGGGCACCGGGCTCGGCCTCGCCATGGTCTACGGCTTCACCCGCCAGTCCGGCGGCAGCACCTATATCTACAGCGAGGTCGGGCAGGGCACGACTGTGCAGCTGCTGTTTCCGGCGACCGAGCAGGCGATCGCTGCGCCGTCGATCCGGCCGCAGATGGCGATGGACCGCACCGGCAGCGAACGCATCCTTATCGTCGAGGACCGCCATGAGGTCGCCGAGCTGGCGCGCTCGATCCTGGAGGATTTCGGCTATCGTACCGAGGTCGCGGCCAATGCGCATGCCGCGCTCGAGCTGCTGGATTCGGAGGTCCGCTTCGATCTGCTGTTCACCGATCTCGTGATGCCCGGCGGCATGAACGGCACCGTGCTGGCGCGCGAGGCGCGCAAGCGCCAGCCGAAATTGAAGGTGCTGCTGACGACCGGCTATTCCGATGCCGCGGTCGAGCGCGCCGACGCAAACATCGGCGAGTTCGAGATCATCAACAAGCCGTACCGCCGCACCGATCTGGTCCGCCGCGTCAGGCAATTGCTCGACGGCCCGACCGGCGTGACCTGATGCGACGCTTGACCAGGCGACTCCTCGCATCGAAAGTCGGGCTGGAGAGCGGAGATCCAACCATGCGTCACGTCACGGTGCAGACACCGGCCGATGCGCCAGTCCTTCAGCCCCGCGGTGAGCCACGGGAACTGGGCGTGGTCGCGGCCGGTGCCTATGCCAATGGCCGCCGCGTCGCCGACATTCCGATCGAGGACGCCGGCGACTGGAGCAAGCGGCCCGGCCACGTGGTGTGGATCGGGCTGCACGAGCCCGACGCGGCGCTCCTGCAGCGCGTGGCGGACCAGTTCGGCCTGCACGAGCTCGCGATCGAGGATGCGTCGAAGGCGCATCAGCAGCCCAAGGTCGAGCGCTATGGCGATGCGCTGTTCGTGGTCGCCCGCACCGCGCAGCTCGTCAAGGAGCACATCGTGTTCGGCGAGACCCACATCTTCGTCGGCCCCGGCTTCGTGGTCTCGGTGCGCCACGGCGCCTCGACCTCCTATGGCGCGGTGCGCGAGCGATGCGAGAGCTGTCCGGGCTCGCTCGCCAAGGGCGAGGACTACATCCTCTATGCGATCCTCGACTTCATCGTCGACAACTACCGGCCGGTGACCGAGAGCATCATGGCGGAGGTCGAGACGCTGGAGGAGGTGGTGCTGCAGCGGCCGCTGGCGCGCCACGAGGTCGACCGGCTGTATCGCCTGCGGCGCGATCTGCTGCGGCTGCGCCGCGCCGTCGGCCCCGTGGTCGACGTCTGCAAGCGGCTCGAGCATGTCGACAACGTCGCGATCGATGCCGAGATGGCGCCGTTGTTTCGCGACGTGCTCGACCACGCCAAGCGCGCCGAGGAGGATGCGGATTCCCTGCGCGAGATCCTCGCCTTCGTGTTCGAGGCCAGCATGATGGCCGGCCAGGCGCAACAGACCGACATCGCGCGGCGGCTGGCGGCGTGGGCCGCCATCCTCGCCGTGCCGACGGCGGTGGCCGGCATCTACGGCATGAACTTCGAGCACATGCCGGAGCTGAAATGGCAATACGGCTACTATGCCGTACTGGGCTTCATCGCCACCGTGTGCAGCGTGCTGTATTGGCAGTTCCGCCGGCGCGGATGGCTGTGAGGGGATGGGCTGTCGGTCCTCCTCGCGAAGCGGTGCGCGTGACCTCGAAATCGTTTGCCGTTGAGGGAGCAACGCGCATGTCATGGCGCAGCGCTCACGCCGCGGCGGATCGCCCAGGATGTGCGGACCACCACGCGGCGATCGCGTCCGTCACTTCGTCCCAGATCGCGGTCGGCAGGTCGGGCACGGCGACGCGCACGCTGTAGCGATCCGTGGTGGCGTCGTGAAACCATTCCGTCGCAGCGAAATCGAAGCCGAAGCTGCCGGCGTGGCGGATCGGCAGCCCGGCGCGCCGGAGATCATCACTCATGGCGGTTGCGGCTTGCCGGGCGGTGGCCTCGTCGAGCGGCGCGCGACCGGCGAGCGTGACGTAGAGGCCGTGCGCGAAGTCGAGCTCCGCGGTCAGGCCGCGCAGCGTGGTCGCGAAGTGGCGCCGCGCCCGCCGGCTGTTGCGCAGGATGGCGGCCACGCGTCGCGCGGTCAGCTCGCGATAGGCCGGCAGGCCGACGTAAGGCGGGAAATGCGCCGGCAGCGCCGCGCCGCCGAGCAGCCTGACGGCGTTGCGCGTCTCGTCCGGCAGCGCCCGAAGCACAATGCGGCCCGCGGCGCCGGCCTTGCTCCAATCGGCGAAAGCGACCGAGCCGAGCCGGCCATATTCAGCGCCGAGCGAGTCGAGCTTGGTGTGGCTGCGCACCATCACGACCGGCACGTCCCAGCGCCGCGTCCAGGCCAGCACGCGGCGAATGCGGCCGGAGCCGTTGGCAAAGCAGGTGGTGTCGAAGATCAGGAGATCGATCGCCGGGCGGTCGCAACCCAGCACGGCTTCGAAGCGCGGCGCGGTCGCGCTGGAATCGATCAGCAGCAGCCGCGGCGCGGGCGAGCGCTGCGCCAGCGCGGCGGCCAGGTCGCGGGTCAGCGTCACCGGGCGCAGATGCCGCGCATGCGCCGCGACCAGCTCCTGCGTCTCGCCATAGGAGCCCGGCAGCATCAAGAGGTCCGCCGTGCCGAGAACGGGCCGCGTCGCCAGCAGCAGTGCCGCGATCGCCGCCATGCCGGAGATGGTGTAGATGGTGTCATGGCGGCTCTCGCCCGCCGCGTAGAACGACGGCCCGCGCACGTCGAGATCGGCGCGCTGATAGTCGTAGCTGAAGGCGAACGGGCCGGCGCGATGATCGTCCGCATCCGCCCAGGCCGTCTCTGTCGCGGTCCAGTCGCTGAGCGCGTGCTCGGCCTTCAGCGCGGCCGTGAGCTGAAACTTGCGCCGGATGACCTCCATCACCGAGCGCGGCGCCGGCAGCGCATGCGGTCTCCGCAGGCAGCAATTCAGGAGCTGCAGCTCCTGATGCTTGCGGGCGAGATAGGCTTCGATCGTTTCCATCGGGCTCTTCATGGGTGATGCTGGCGGCCGGGATGCAACGCGTGGGGATCGCGATGGGTCCAACGGAGTGCGGCAACGCGGCGCGGTTTGCTGTAGTCTGGCCGGACAAGGAGGAGATGATGGGCAGGGAACTCGAGGGCAAGGTGGCGGCGGTCACCGGCGCGGCGTCGGGCATCGGCCTGGCCAGCAGCGCGGCGCTACTGGCGGCCGGCGCGCGCGTCGTCATGATCGATCGCGATGCCGCGGCGCTGGCGAAGCTGCGCGAGACCCATGGCGACGCCGTGATCCCCGTCGTGATCGACCTGCTCGATCCCGCTGATTGCGCCACCCTTCTGCCGCGCGTCCTCGATGCGGCCGGACGGCTCGACATCCTCCACGCCAATGCCGGCAGCTATCTCGGCGGCGATCTCGTCGACGCCAGGACCGACGCGATCGACCGCATGCTGAACCTCAACGTGAACGTCGTCATGAAGAATGTGCGCGACGTTCTCCCGCACATGATCGCGCGCGGGTCGGGCGACATCATCGTGACCAGCTCGCTCGCGGCGCATTACCCGACGCCGTGGGAGCCGGTCTATGCGTCGTCGAAATGGGCAATCGACTGCTTCGTGCAGACGGTGCGGCGCCAGGTGTTCAAGCACGGCATCCGCGTCGGCGCGATCTCGCCCGGCCCGGTGGTCACCGCGCTGATCGCCGACTGGCCGGCCGAGAAGCTGAAGGAGGCGCGCGAGTCCGGCAGCCTGCTGGAGCCCTCGGAGGTCGCCGAGGTGATCATGTTCATGCTGACCCGTCCGCGCGGCATGACCATCCGCGACGTCGTGATGCTGCCGACGAATTTCGATCTGTAGGGCCGTCCAAAATTTCCCGAGCTGGACTCAACCCCAAGTTGTCGCCGCGCGTAAGGACATTCTTCGAGCGGGGCGGGATGACCTGTCCGGCGCCCGTGTCTCCGATCAAGGACGCGCGACGTCTCCGTGGAACTACGGGGGTCGAATTAAGCGCAACCTTAATCATACGGAACCTAGCGTGAGCCCGCGCAATCCGGGGGCAATAATGAAGATCGGCCGACTTTTCGCAATTTCCATGCTGTCGGTGACGGCTTTGGCCGTCCTCCCTTCTGCTCAAGTCGTGATCGAGCAGGTCAGGGCTGTCAGCAACAAGGCCGAGGCGATCAAGACGGTCGAGGCGTTCGGCGCCGTGCTGCTCTACGCGCAGGACGTGGTCGGCCATCGCGCCCCCTACATCACGCCCATATTCCAGGATTCGCCCGCGACGCCCGCGCAGCTCGAAGGCGTGCGCAAGATCAGGCAATCGGCCGAGGCATCCTTCGCCAGGGCGCGCGCGCAGCTGGCGAACGTCTCCAACAGCGAGGCGATCACACGCAGCCTGGACCAGGCCTCGTCCAAGCTGAACGAGATCCTCGCCAAGGTGGACCCCACGCTGGCCGCGCCGCTGAACGCGCGTGATCCGGCCGTCATCAAGAGCTTTCTCCCCGGGGTCACCCAGGTCGCCCTGGCGATCGAGCCGATCCTGAACCAGCTGCAGAACCGCATCGCCAATGCCGACGCGTCGCTGACGACGCTGCTCGACGTCGCCCGCACCGCGCAGGACCTGCGCGTGACCGCCGGCGGCCGGGCTGCCGCGCTGTCGCCGGCGCTCAGCGCCCGCCGCGCCGTCACTCCGGCCGAGAAGGCGGCGATGGACCGCGCCCAGGGCCGCACCGAGGCCGACCGCGAGCGCCTGGATGCCGGCATCGACCAGCTCGGCAATCCGGAGCGGCTGCTCGCGGCGTTCAAGGAGGCGCGTGACGCCTATTTCGGGCGCGCCGTTCCGATCGTCGACAAGGACATCGCAGCCGGGCTCGGCGATCTCAACTACGCCCTCACCGCCGACAGCCTGGCCGAGGCGGTCGTCCCGGCCGTGCAGAAGTTCTTCGTCGTGCGCGACGCCGCGATCGGCGAGGCCCGCGACCGCGCCGTCGCGGCGCGCGATGCGGCCTATCTGATGCTCGCGCTGGCGACGGCGGTGGTCGCGGCGCTCGCCGGCATTCTCGTGTTCGTCACCCTGCTGCTGCGCCGCCGCGTGATCAACCCGATCGTGGCCCTGACCGGCCTGATCGGCGAGATGGCGGCCGGCCATGACGACGTGGCGATCCCGACGATCGATCGCGACGACGAGATCGCCGCGATGACCGGCTCGCTGCAGACCTTCAAGGAGGCGCTGCTGGAGAAAAAGCGCGCCGAGCAGGCGGCCGCGGCCGACGCGCAGGCCAAGATCGAGCGCGGCCAGCGTGTCGAGCGTTTCACCCGCGAGTTCGAGATGGCGATCGGCGAGGTCGTCGGCATCGTGTCGTCAGCGTCGGCCGATCTGGAGCGCTCGGCCTCGTCGCTGACGACGACCGCCGGCCGCTCGCTGGAGCTCGCCACCGTCGTCACCCAGGCGTCCGAGGAGGCCTCGACCAACGTGCATTCGGTCGCCGCGGCCGCCGAGGAGATGAGCTCATCGGTCACCGAGATCAGCCGCCAGGTGCAGGACTCCGCACGCATCGCCAACGAGGCGTTGGCGCAGGCGCGCAAGACCAACGACAACGTCGCCGAGCTCGCCAAGGCCGCCGCGCGGATCGGCGACGTCGTCGAGCTGATCAATGCGATCGCCGGCCAGACCAACCTGCTCGCGCTCAACGCCACCATCGAGGCCGCCCGCGCCGGCGAGGCCGGACGCGGCTTCGCGGTGGTCGCCTCGGAGGTGAAGGCGCTGGCCGAGCAGACCGCCAAGGCCACCGGCGAGATCGGCCAGCAGATCGGCGGCATCCAGGCGGCGACCCAGGAGTCGGTCGGCTCGATCAAGGAGATCGGCGAGACCATCGCCCGGATGTCGGAGATCGCGTCCGCCATCGCCTCCGCCGTCGAGGAGCAGAGCTCGGCGACGCGCGAGATCTCGCGCAACGTCCAGCAGGCGGCGCACGGCACCCAGCAGGTGTCGGCCAACATCGCCAGCGTCCGGCATGGCGCCGACGAGACCGGCTCGGCCTCGTCGCAGGTGCTGTCCGCCGCGAAGTCGCTGTCCGGCCAGAGCAGCCGCCTCCGCGACGAGGTCAGCAGGTTCCTCGACTCGGTGCGGGCGGCGTGAGGGTGCATTTTGCGTGGCCTCGACGAGGGCCGCGCATCGCCACCCGATCGCAGCAGCTGTAGCCCGCATGAGCGCAAGCGACATGCGGGGCCGGCCCCCTCAGATATCGGTGCCGCTCATGCGGGCTACAGCTACTCAGATCTGCGCTGCTGCCGATGCTCCGCGATCGGACCGATCGCGCCCTTTGTTCTTCTCGGCTGCCCCATTCTCCCGCGAACGCGGGAATCCATAACCCCAGGCGGCGAGACAGGTTCAACTGAAGTGGACCCCACGCACGGGACCATGGATCGCCGAAAATTAAGGTGTGATCGCGCCTGCCTTGTCGTTCAAATCAAGCAGCTTCCTGCTGCTGCGTTTGGGCCTGCTGTGGGGATGTGGGCAACGCGTTTGCGTTGTCCAAGCGAAGCGGCATATCCACAGTCTGGGCCGCCTCGATCACATCCATGCCGGCGCGCCATGCCGCCATGGGAAACTGATTGTTCATCGCCTGGTGCGGGCGGCGATGATTATAAAAGGTCATCCATGAGCCGATGCCGTCTCGCGCTTCGCGCCCGTCAGCATAGGCTTTCAGATGCACTTCCTCATACTTGATCGAGCGCCACAATCGTTCGATGAAGATGTTGTCCATGAAACGGCCGCGTCCGTCGATCGAAATCGCAATGCCTGCAGCCTCCAGCCTGCCGGTGAAGGCTGAGCTGGTGAACTGCGCGCCCTGATCGGTGTTGAAGATCTTAGGCCGGCCGTGCCGCGCCATCGCCTCGTCGGGCGCAGCGATGCAAAAGCCCGTATCCATCGTGTTCGACAAGCGCCACGCCAGCACCGCCCGGGTGGCTCAGTCGATGATCGCCACCAGATACAGGAACCCCTGCGCCATCGGAATGTAGGTGATGTCGGCCGCCCAGACGTGATTGGGCTCGGTGATGCTGACGCCGCGCAGCAGATAGGGATGGATCTTGTGGCCGGAGACGGCCTTGCTGGTGCCGGGGCGCGGGACCAGCGCCAGTACCGTTAACGGACCGCCGGACAATGGTTGAAGTTTCCGATACAGCTGCTCTTTGAGTTTTCCTTCCAACCCTCTCCCTTTGAGGGGTTTCCAAGACATGTCTTGCAAGAAGTGGTCGACGTCGTGCCCTTGCAACCTAGGTTTTTGTAGCAAGTGCCCGCATGGACGGTCCAAGGAATGAAAACAATCGCGACTATTGCGGCGGCGGTGCAGATATTTCTCATCGTTTTTTCCCATTTGAAGCGGTGATGGTCTCGATCGAGCCGATAAGCGAAGGGCTCGACCAGCATTTCGGTCGTCAAAGCGGGCACGACATTGGTAGCCACCAATGCTAACGCTGGAGACTTAAACCGACATCGGGGTCGCACCCCGTTTTCGCATTGGGAGAATCCCCCATGGACCGCCCAGCTTCGCACGCGTGAACTTGCCGGACGCAGGCGGGCATGGATCAAGGCGCCGGTGCGCCGTAAGGGTCGCCGAGCAGCACGCTGCGGATCGCCACCAGAAGGTCTTCCGTCATCTCCCGCTTGGCGACGTAGCCGTCGGTGCCGGATTCGAAAGCGCGGCGGACGTATTGCGGCGAATCATGCCTGTTCAATCCAGGTAGCGGCAGACGAACAAAGCGCGCGCGAACGTCTCTCACCAGATCCAAACCATTGCTATCGCCAAGGAACAGATCGACGATCCCTAGATCCGGTTTCGTGGCCGCGATGGCCACGAGCGTATCCCGTTGGATGGCCGCCAAGGCACATACGACAAGATCGGGCTCAGCATTGATCAGCGCGGTCAGCCTGCGCCGCATCAGGGGTGACTGTCCACAATGAGCAGACGCCGCTTGCGCCGTGCTGATCGCGCAGTCCGCTTTAGCACCATGGACCAGACCGCGTGTTCGGCCGTCGCGCTTGCCGGAAAGCGGCTTGGTCGAGAAGTCATCGGCGGCATGGCAGACGTGTATGACACTAACCGCGCACTTGGGCGAACTTTATGACTCAACCCAATCGGCCGATTGTAACCCATTGAGCCGCGCGTTGGGCGAGTTCAGCAGCCGATTCGATCGCCAGCTTATTCTTGATGTGCTCAAGATGGGATTCTACCGTTTTGACGCTGCGGTTCAGTAGACCAGCGATCTGCCGCGTGGTTCGGCCCTGACCAACGAGCCGAAATACCTGCAATTCGCGATCGCTCAGCGTGCGCACCGGCGAGGCGGCCTCGAGCGGTCGCGCGCCGACGCATCGTTCAGCCAGCCGCCGCTGCAGAGCCTCGCTCATGTAGGTCTCGCCTGCAAGCACCCGACGAATGGCAGCGATCACGGTCGATTCGAGCTGTTGTTTGGTGACATAGCCGAGGGCGCCGGCGCAAAGCGCGCGCTCGGCGAACACCTCTTCGTCGTACATCGAAAGCACCAGCGAGCGAACGCCGGGATGACGCGCCTTGATTTCCTTGACGAGGTCTAGGCCGTCCTCGTCGCCGAGAGCAAGGTCTACGATCACCAGATCAGGGCGACTGATCGCGATGGTCTTGAGCGCGGCCACGCGCGTACCGACCGCGCCGTGAACGGCGAGGCCATTTTCCGCCTCGATGAGGGCGATCAACCCGCGGCACAGCACGGGATGATCGTCGACGACAAGCAGCCTCTTCCGCACCGCGTCCGCGGCTTCAGCCAGGCAAGTGGGCATCGCCGATACTTTCCTGCCGTTCGTAATTCGATAACAGCGGAAACGCGCACGCAACCATGACGCCGCGACGGGCCTGCGGCTCCACAGTGAGAGAACCGCCGATCGCCCGCGCGCGGTAGTCCATGGTATAAAGCCCGATGCCGTCATGATCGCGCCATTTTTCGGGAAGCCCGACACCGTTATCCCGGATGCTCAATAGTCCCGAGCCTGCAGTGCACGCCAGACGGATCTCGATTTCGTCGGCTCGGCCGTGGCTGACCGCATTGCGGACGGCTTCTTGGGCGATGCGCACGAGGTGGCTCGTGGTTTCGCGGCCAAGATCGGGACAAGGGTTATCTTCCACAAACGCACAAAAGGCGCCATGAGCGGCGCTGACGTTGCGGGCGAGGCTCTCAAGGGAGCCGACAAGATCCGCGCTATTCAGACCGATCGAGCTGAGCCCACGAGCGAGGTCACGCGCCTCGCCGATGGTCTCGTTCAGCAATCGTACGAGTTCGGCCGCGGCCGCGGCGGGACTCGGTTGGCCACTCGCCGCCAAACTTCGCCACAGCGCCGCAGCTAGCGCCGCTAAGCCGGCGAGCGATTGGCAGAGCCCGTCGTGGAGTTCACGCCCGATGCGCTGCCTCTCGCGAGAGGCAATCGCAAGAATTTCACGTTCAAGAATTTCTTGTTGCCCAATATCGCGAGTTATGGCTTCGATCTGCTCCCGTTGCATCGAAGACCAGCCAGGTTTTCTCGTGACTAAGATACACCCTTAGGATGTATCAGCAGTATGATCGAGTCAACTTCAAAGATCGATTTAAACCGCATAACTTTATGTACATTAGAGCTGCGCGCCGCACCGTTGTAATTGTCGATCGGCAGGGCGCCGATGAAGCTCATCGCGTCGACGGAGAGCACTGCGCCGCCATTCGTCGTCTTTCCCGACGCTAGCATGAGCCAGTGGACGCTGAGCCTTGCAGCTTCCATACGCATGAAATGTGGACGTGAGGTGAAGGTCTCACAGGCGTTGAATAGCGGGCGGCGGGTTTATCCTCATTCATGATTGATCGCCTCGGCAACTCTGTTGAGGCAATCTCATGACAGGCAAGATCAAACCAATCTCGATCTGTCTCGCGGGCGCCCGACCGCAAGGTACGACCGCCGTGCTTCCACATCAGTTGCGCGAAGCGAAATGCAACGACAGCGGTCGCCACGCTTCCATTAGACGTTCGTGTAGCAGCCAGTCCTCCGGCTTCCGTCGGCTTTGGTGAAGTGCGTGCGTGCATTCACGGCACCGATGTCTCCAAGGACCCTGATCTGGATGTCGCTGCCGGAAATCTCGGTGACCGGCGACTTCCGGGCGACTTGCTGCAGGAAGCCGGCGCGGTGGAGGACGGTCCCGTCCGGGGATTACGGTGACGCTGCACCAAACAAAGCCCCCTCCGCCGCCTGCATCCCAGCTCTGCTAAAACTGCCCGTCGTGCCACTCTGCCGCACTCATTCCCCTTGTGTCGTCGGGCAAATCACCTGCACCTTTCCGGCCGTCCCGTGCTCATCGAAGAGGGGCGTTCGCGAGTCGTCACGAGCGTTGGGTGTGGGATGCGGTGGCCGGGTCGGAGTTGCAGCGCGCATTCGCGAGCGGACGAACAACTCCGATACGGACGGTGAAGTCGCGTGGTCCTGGCCTCCCGATGCTGAGGTCAAGCTCGCTGATGTGCGTCAGTGCATCGCGGGTGATGGGGGCAACAAAGCCCGGTCCCCAGGGAGAGCGCGTATAAGCCGTAAGCCCATTGCGCAGGGAGGGCCGGGTGTGTTCGGCCAGACCTGTGGTACCTGCCGCCTGCATTTTCTTTCGCAGGCGGGCCACGGGCGCGGCCAGCGCCCGGCCTTCCCTGCGCCCTCGATTTCCGGAGAGGGCGGTGCTGCAGCAGAGCTCGGACGCAAATTGCGCCGCGAGGCCGATGACGCGCATCCGCGCGTGGCCTGTGGTCCCGAGGCGTCGCCGAAGATCATGTTGGGGGAATGATGCCCTGGTGCTGCCGGACAGGATTGAACTGTCGACCTCTCCCTTACCAAGGGAGTGCTCTACCACTGAGCTACGGCAGCAAAGGGACTGGCGGGGACCGGCCCGAAGGGCGCGACCGAACGCGGGCGGTTCTTGCCACAAGGTCCTCGCCTGCGCAAGCGCGGCTCGCCCGGTTTTCCGGGAAAGACGTCAGCGTGATGCATGGAAATGGAGCGAAAGACCTCCGAATCGGCGCGAAATCGCCCGCTCGCGGCGGATTCTCGCGGTTGGCCGCTCAAGGTGCCCAACTGGCCGTCGCCGCGGCGGCAACTCCCCATCCGGGCAGGCGACGGCCGGCCGGGCGGAACCTACCGTCTGCGTCGCCAACGCCTCTTGGCTTTCCCATCTGCGGCCCCAATTGTGCCTCTGGTATGGGGTGACCGGGGGGAAGGGATGACGGATGAGACCGGGAAGGCGGCGCCGAAGGGCGCGCGCGAGGAGCGGCTGAAGCAGGCGCTGCGCGAGAACCTGAAGCGCCGCAAGGCACAGAGCCGCGCGCGCAGCCAGCCGGTGACGGCCGAGGAGCGCGGCCTGGACGAGGCCGCTGCCGGCGGTCCGGACGATTCGAAGCGTTGAGCAGATGGCAGGCGGGGTGGGCGTGATGGCAGCGGATGACGGGATGACGGCGGATGCGGCGGCACAACGGGCGGAGCTCGCGAAGACGCTGCCGCGCTTCGACCAGACGTTTCCGGAGCTGACGCCGCCGGAGATCGCGCGTCTGCGCGGCTTCGGCGAGATCCAGAGCTATCGTGACGGCGAGCTGCTGTTCGAGACCGGCAAGCCCGGCCCCGGCATGTTCGTGATTCTCAAAGGCCATGTCGCGATCACCCAGCGTGACGGTCTCGGTCACGTCACGCCGGTGATCGACCAGGGGCCAGGGCAGTTTCTGGCCGAGATCGCCCAGCTCTCCGGCCGCGTCGCGCTGGTCGACGGCCATGCCGAGGGCGACGTCGAGGTCATCCTGATTCGTCCCGAACGGCTGCGCGCGCTGTTGATCGCCGAGGCCGAGCTCGGTGAGCGCATCATGCGGGCGCTGATCCTGCGCCGGGTGAATCTCATTCAGGGCGGCGCCGGCGGCCCGGTCATGATCGGGCCGCCGCAATCGGCCGCGATCGCGCGGCTGCAGAGCTTCCTCACCCGCAACGGCTTTCCGCACCATCTGCTCGATCCCGCCACAGATCACGACGCGGCCGATCTGATCGCGCGCTATTCGCCGACGGCGGCCGAGCTGCCGCTGGTGGTGGTGTCCGACGGCAGCGTGCTGCGCAACCCGAGCGAGACCGAGCTGGCGCGCGCCGTGGGGATGATCGGCGGGCCGCGCGGCGAGAAGGTCTACGACGTCGCGGTCGTCGGCTGCGGGCCGGCGGGCCTGGCCACGGCCGTGTATGGCGCGTCGGAGGGGCTGACGGTCGCGGTGCTGGATTCGCGCGCGTTCGGCGGCCAGGCCGGCGCAAGCGCGCGCATCGAGAACTATTTCGGCTTCCCGACCGGCATCACCGGCCTCGCGCTGACCGCGCGCGCCTTCAACCAGGCGCAGAAGTTCGGCGCCGAGATCATGATCCCGGTGTCGGTCAATGCGCTCGACTGCGAGCGCAAGGCCGGCGCCTTCGTGCTGGCGCTCGAGGGCGGCGACGAGGTGCGGGCGCGCGCGGTCGTGGTCGCGAGCGGCGCGCGCTATCGCCGGCCTGATCTTGCCCGGCTCAAGGAGTTCGAGGGCAGGGGCGTGTGGTACTGGGCCTCGCCGATCGAGGCGCGGCTGTGCGCCGGGCAGGAGGTTGCGCTGGTCGGCGGCGGCAATTCCGCGGGGCAGGCCGCGGTGTTTCTGTCGGGTCACGTCAAGAAGGTGCGGATGATCATCCGCGGCGGCGGGCTCGCCGCGTCGATGTCGCGCTATCTCATCGAGCGCATCGAGGCGACGCCGAACATCGAGCTGTTGTTCAACACCGAGGTGGTCGCGCTCGATGGCGGGGCAGACACGGGGCTCGAACGCATCACCTTGAAGAGCCGGCTGTCCGGCGAAGAGACGCCGGCCGACATCAGCAATCTCTTTCTGTTCGTCGGCGCCGATCCCGCCACCGGCTGGCTCGACGGCTGCGGCATCACGCTCGATCGCGCCGGCTTCGTCGTCACCGGCGCGCAGTCGGAGCAGAATGCCGGGCGGATGGTGTCGCCGCTCGAGACCTCGGTGCCCGGGGTCTATGCGGTCGGCGACGTCCGCTCCGGCTCGGTCAAGCGCGTCGGCGGCGCCATCGGCGAGGGCGCCCAGGTCGTCGCCGCGCTGCACGGGTTTCTGGCCGATGCGCTGGTCCCGCCGGTCTGATTCGCGCCTTCCGCCGCGGCGGGCCGCACCGTCAGGGGATGAATTCCCGCCGGTTGCGACCTGCCGTTGCGAACTCATCAAATCGCCGTAATGTCGGTCCTGTTGCGCCCATCTCACCCAATTTCCCGGCCAGCCAGCAGGACCAGCATGGATCGCATTCGCATCGTCGGCGGCAACCCGCTTCACGGCACCATCCCGATTTCGGGCGCGAAGAATGCCGCCCTGCCGCTGATGATCGCGGGTCTTCTGACGCCGGAGACGCTGATCCTGGACAACGTCCCGCGGCTGGCCGACGTCGCGCAATTGCAGCGCATTCTCGGCAATCACGGCGTGGACATCATGTCGGTCGGCAAGCGTCCCGGCGATGGCCAATACCAAGGTCAGACGCTGCAGATCTCGGCGGCCAACATCATCGACACCACGGCTCCTTACGAGCTGGTGTCGCGGATGCGCGCCAGCTTCTGGGTGATCGCGCCGCTGCTCGCGCGCATGCACGAGGCGCGGGTGTCGTTGCCCGGCGGCTGCGCCATCGGCACGCGGCCGGTCGATCTCCTGATCATGGCGCTGGAGCGGCTCGGGGCCAGCATCGACATCGACGCCGGCTATGTCGTCGCCAAGGCGCCGGGCGGCCTGCGCGGCGGGACGATCGATTTTCCCAAGGTCACGGTCGGCGGCACCCATGTCGCGGTCATGGCGGCCGCGCTCGCCAAGGGCACGACCGTCATCACCAACGCCGCCTGCGAGCCGGAGATCACCGATCTCGCCGAGTGTCTCAACAAGATGGGCGCGCGCATCTCCGGTGCCGGCACGCCCCGCATCGAGATCGAGGGCGTGGCGTCGCTGCATGGCGCGCGCCATACCGTGCTGCCCGACCGCATCGAGGCCGGCACCTATGCGATCGCGACCGCCATGACCGGTGGCGACGTCCGCCTTGCCGGCGCGCGGCCGGAGCTGCTGCAATCGGCGCTCGACGTGCTGACCGAGGCGGGCGCCGAGATCTCGAGCGATGCCGAGGGCATCCGCGTCGTCAGAAACGGCCACGGCATCCGCCCGGTGCAGGTGACGACCGCGCCGTTCCCCGGCTTCCCGACCGACCTGCAGGCCCAGCTGATGGCGCTGATGGTCTGCGCGCAGGGCGCCTCGGCGATCACCGAGACCATCTTCGAGAACCGTTTCATGCACGTGCAGGAACTCGCGCGGTTCGGCGCGCGTATCAGTCTCGACGGCGAGACCGCGCGGATCGAGGGCACCTCGAATCTGCGTGGCGCGCCCGTGATGGCGACCGACCTGCGCGCCTCGGTGTCGCTGGTGATTGCCGGCCTTGCTGCGGAAGGCGAAACCATGATCAATCGCGTCTACCATCTCGATCGCGGCTTCGAGCGGCTGGAGGACAAGCTCAAGGCCTGCGGCGCCACGATCGAGCGCATTCGCGAGTGAGGTTGAAGGGATGATGCCGTGACCGACCGGCTCAAACTGATCGCGCTCGACGCCGACGATCTCGCCGTCATCTCGGCCCATGTGCAGGACGCGCGGGTGCAGGCGGCGGACATCATCTGGCGCCAGGCCGAGAAGCGGCTGGTGATCGGCATGAACCGGCTCGACTGGGATCAGGCGCTGCATGGCGAGAGCGAGCCGCGCCGGCTGCTGGCAGCGCTGCGCTTCGACCGCGTGCTGGCCTGCAAGTCGCGCCGCATCGACCTTGCCGCGCCCGAGGCAGCGCTGGAGCTGATCGGCATCGAATTCCACGCCGGCGCCGAGCCGCCGGCCGGCAGCGCGCTGCTGCTGTTCTCCCACGGCGGCGCATTGCGGCTGGATGTCGAATGCCTGGAATGCGAGCTGACCGATCTCGGCGAGGACGACCTCGGCACCAGCGATATCGATGGCGTCCCGCCGCTGACGGGGTAGGGGCTGGTTCAAAGGGTTGACGGCCCCGCGCCGCCGCGCCATTGAGCAGGAGGTCGGGGGCAGCCACCCCTTCGGAAAGTGCCAGAGATGCCCATTCGCCTGTCCCGCGCCAGCACCGATTTCGACGCCCAGTTTCGGCGGTTTCTCGCCGCCAAGCGCGAGACCTCCGCCGACGTCGAAGCCGCCGCCCGCGCCATCGTGGACGACGTCGCCAGGCGCGGCGATGCGGCGCTGCTCGAGGCGACGCGCAAGTTCGACCGGCTCGAGCTGACCGCCGCGTCGCTGCGCGTGACGCCCGCCGAGATCGAGGCCGCGGTGAAGGCCTGCGACGCGGCTACCGTCGACGCGCTGAAATTCGCCCGTGACCGCATCGAGGCCTTTCACCTCAAGCAGCTGCCGGCCGACCAGCGCTTCACCGACGCCGCCGGCGTCGAGCTCGGCTGGCGCTGGAGCGCGATCGAATCCGCCGGTCTCTACGTTCCCGGTGGCACCGCGGCCTATCCGTCCTCGGTGCTGATGAACGCCATTCCCGCCAAGGTCGCCGGCGTCGGGCGCCTCGTGATGGTGGTGCCGGCGCCGGACGGCAAGCTCAATCCGCTGGTGCTGGCGGCCGCCCATCTCGGCGGCGTCTCCGAGATCTACCGCGTCGGCGGCGCCCAGGCCGTGGCCGCGCTGGCGCATGGCACCGCGACGATCGCGCCGGTGGCGAAGATCGTCGGTCCGGGCAATGCCTATGTCGCCGCCGCCAAGCGGCTGGTGTTCGGCAAGGTCGGCATCGACATGATCGCCGGCCCCTCCGAGGTGCTGGTGATCGCCGACGACAGCGGCAATGCCGACTGGATCGCCGCCGACCTGCTCGCGCAGGCCGAGCACGACGCCAGCGCGCAGTCGATCCTGATCACCGACAGCCGCCGCCTGGCCGATGACGTCGCCCGCGCCGTCGAGGGCCAGCTCAAGACGCTTCCTCGCGCGGAGATCGCAGGCGCGTCCTGGGCCGATTTCGGCGCCATCATCGAGGTCGACCATCTCGACCAGGCCGTACCGCTCGCCGACGCCATCGCCGCCGAGCATCTGGAGATCATGACCGCCGACGCGGACGCGTTCGCCGCGAGGGTTCGCAATGCCGGCGCCATCTTCCTCGGCGCGCACACGCCGGAGGCGATCGGCGACTATGTCGGCGGCTCCAATCACGTGCTGCCCACCGCGCGCTCGGCGCGGTTCTCCTCCGGTCTCGGCGTGCTCGACTTCATGAAGCGCACGTCGCTGTTGAAATGCGGCCCCGAGCAGTTGCGCGCGCTGGGACCAGCGGCGATGACTCTGGGCAAGGCCGAGGGTCTCGACGCCCATTCACGCTCCGTGGGAATACGCCTCAATCTGCCATGACCCAGCACCCGCCAGGCGACGACCGGACCAATCGCATCGTGGCGGTGACGCTCGACGAGGAGTCGATCGGCCGCTCCGGTCCGGACATCGAGCATGAGCGGGCGATCGCGATCTACGACCTCGTCGAGGAGAATTTGTTCGCGCCCGAGGGCGCCGACGGCACCGGCCCCTTCACTTTGCATCTCGGCATCACCGCCAACCGGCTGATGTTCGACATCCGCAGGGAGGACGGCACGCCGGTGGTGACGCACCTGTTGTCGCTGTCGCCGTTCCGGCGGATCGTGAAGGACTACTTCATGATCTGCGACAGCTACTACCAAGCGATCCGCACTGCGACGCCCGACAAGATCGAGGCGATCGACATGGGCCGCCGCGGCATCCATGACGAGGGCTCGCGCACCCTGCAGGAGCGGCTCAAGGGCAAGGTGCGGGTCGATTTCGAGACCTCGCGCCGGCTGTTCACCCTGATCACGGTGCTGCACTGGAAGGGCGAGGGCCAGTGATGCCGCGGGCCGCCACGCACGCCTCCCAGCTTCCGGCCAAGGGCGCGTAGGCGCATGGCCGAGGGGCCGCCGCGCGCGCGCCAGCCGCAGGCGGTGCTGTTCGCCTGCGGCCAGAACAGCGTGCGCTCGCCGATGGCCGAGAGCCTGCTGCGCCAGATGTTTCCGCAGGCGCTGTACGTCCGCTCCGCCGGGGTCAAGAAGGGCGAGCTCGACCCATTCGCGGTGTCGGTGATGGCCGAGCTCGGCCAGGACATCTCGCAGCACAAGCCCACCACCTTCGAGGAGCTCGAGGACTGGGAGGGCCTGAACTTCGACCTCATCATCACCCTCTCGCCCGAGGCGCATCACAAGGCGCTGGAGCTGACCCGCACCATCGCCGCCGACGTCGAATATTGGCCGACGCCGGACCCGACCGGCGCCGACGGCAACCGCGAGCAGAAGCTTTCAGCCTATCGCGAGGTCTGCGACGGCCTGTTCACGCGGATCCGCAAGCGCTTCGGCAAGCCTGGGCCCGCCGGTCTGTAGGTTTTCGGTTCCCGAGCCGGTGTCATCGAACCGAAATACCAACGTCGTCCCCCGCTCAAATTCGCGCCGTAGAGCAGGCCTGTCGCAGCCTTGTCGCAGCCTTCGGGTTGTGGAATGACAGCCCTTCCGATAGGTTCCGCGCGCCCGCCCCGCCGCTTCCGAATCCCTCAGCGAAATCAGCATGCTCGGCCGTCCCAAAATCGTTCTTGCATCCGGTTCGCCCAGGCGTCTGGCGCTGCTCAACCAGGCCGGCATCGAGCCCGACGCGCTCCGCCCCGCCGATGTCGACGAGACGCCGAAGCGTGGCGAGCTGCCGCGCGCCTGCGCCAACCGTCTCGCCCGCGCCAAGGCCGATGCGGCGCTGAAATCGGTCCAGCTCGACGATGAGCTGCGCGGCGCCTTCATCATCTCCGCCGATACCGTGGTCGCCGTCGGCCGCCGGATCCTGCCGAAGGCCAACCTGGTCGACGAGGCCTCGCAGTGCCTGCGGCTGCTGTCGGGCCGCAACCATCGCGTCTACACCGCGATCACCCTGGTGACGCCGAAGGAGGCGTTCCGCCAGCGCCTGGTCGAGACCCGCGTCCGCTTCAAGCGGCTCAGCGAGGACGACATCCAGGCCTATATCGGCTCCGGCGAATGGCGGGGGAAGGCCGGCGGCTACGCCGTCCAGGGCATCGCCGGCTCGTTCGTGGTGAAGATGGTCGGCTCCTACACCAATGTCGTCGGCCTGCCGCTGTACGAGACCACGACGCTGCTCGCCGGCGAGGGCTTCCCGATCCGCTTCGGCTGGCTGAACACGGTCGGCGTCTGACGCGAACGAGGGGATGCATCGGTCGCCGCGCGCGCCTAGATAGCGGCCATGCCCGACGAATCGACCAGCCCGAAGACCGCCACCCCGGCCAAGCCCGTCCGCCGCTGCCCGATCTGCAACCGGCCGGCCGCCGAAGGCTCGCGCCCGTTCTGCTCGCCCCGCTGCCGCGACGTCGACCTGCATCGCTGGCTGAGCGGCTCTTATGTCATTCCGGCCACTGAGGGCGACGAGGACGACGTCGAATAGATCAATATTCTCATGCTGTTGCGGCGGCGGTGCCGGGCGGCATCGGCGCGCACTCCGCGTGGCTGCGCAACCGCAAAAGGAATGTGAAAACTTCGCCTCAGGGCGGTAGACAGCGCCGCCCGCTCTGACTATAACCCGCCGGCTCGCCGGGCTTTTCTGCCCTTCACGAGACCTGCCCAGGTAGCTCAGTTGGTAGAGCATGCGACTGAAAATCGCAGTGTCGGTGGTTCGATTCCGCCCCTGGGCACCATCCCACTTCCGGCCTCGTTCTTTTTCGTCCGCGCAGGTTCGCCGGCCTTCGAAAATCGACATAAAATCAGGCTCTTCGTGATATAGTGACGTTCCAGGCGGTTCGCGGCCGTTCGGGGGCATCCGGCGTTTTCGGGTACACTGTGGGTACACTGGAAAGGCCGGGTACACTGGCGTGTCGCCCGATCGTGAGGGGCGTGCCCATGGATGAGCTGAGCGACACGAAGATCCGCAATGCTGCTCCGGCGGAGAAGGAATACGCGCTTGCCGACGGCCAGGGCCTCAGCGTGGTGGTCCGGCCCAATGGAACCAAGCTCTGGCTCTACCGCTACCGCTACGCCGGTAGGCGCAAGAACATGTCGTTTGGGACCTTTCCCGGCGTCGGGCTGAAGGCCGCGCGCGACAAGCGCCACGAAGCCGAAAAGCTGCTTGACCAGGGGCAGGACCCAGTCGCTGTGCGAGAGGCGAGGCGCCGCGAAGACGACAAGCTCAAGCACACCTTTCGGGCGGTCGGCGAGGAATGGGCAACCAAAAAGCTAGAGAAAGAGAACAAGGCCAAGGCGACGATCAAGCGCGAGCGATGGAATCTCGATCAGCTCAATCGCGAGATTGGCGAGCGGCCGCTCTGTGAGATTGGCCCGCCCGAGCTGCTGACCGCTTTGCGCCGCGTCGAAGCTCGCGGCCGGTTCTACACCGTCGGGCGCCTACGGTCGACGGCCTCGCGGGTATTCCAGTTTGGAGTTGGCGCCGCCTATTGTGACAGCGACCCAACCCGCGACTTGAAACACGCTCTGACCAAGGCACCCAAAGGCAACCCGCGCCCAGCTCTGACCGATCCCGAAGACGTCGGCGATCTGATGCGCCGGATCGAGGTCTATGACGCCAAGAGCGGCGGACTCGTCCGCTACGCGCTCAAGCTGATTGCCTTGACCATGGTGCGCCCTGGCGAGCTGCGGCTGGCCGAGTGGGCAGAGTTCGACGAGAAGAATTGCATCTGGGTGATCCCCGCTGAAAAGATGAAGATGCGCGATGATCACGAAGTGCCGCTGTCCCGCCAGGCACTGGCCATTCTGGCCGAGTTGCGTCCTTTGACCGGCCGTGGCCGTTACTTGTTTTCGCACGACGATGATGTGCCGATGTCTGACAACACGATCAACAAGGCATTGCGGATCATGGGCTACGATACCGGCCCCGGTGGCGACCATTGCGCGCACGGCTTCCGCTCCAGCGCCTCAACCTTGCTCAATGAAGAAGGCGCATTCGACGGCGACGTGGTCGAAGCTCAACTCGCCCACGAAACAGATGAGAAGAAGAGGCGGCGCCGCGACGAGGTGGTGCGGCGCCAGCTTGCAAAGGGCGACAAGAACAAAATCCGCGGGATCTACAACCGGGCAGCCTATTGGAGCGAGCGCGTGCGCTTGATGCAGCATTGGGCTGATCGCCTCGACCACTTGCGCAAGAGAGCTACCCAGCCGCTGCGCAAGTCAGCCTAAACCGTTGCGCGCGATTCAACGCGGGGCAGCGAGGCATGATACTCATCGATGCTGTCGAGATCGATGAGTGTCTTGCCTCCCATCTTGTAGGCCCTGATCTGCTCCCTCGCGATCAGCTCATAGGCTTTTGTCTTGCCAAATTTGCCGTAGCGGCACCCGTCTTTGAAATGGACGAGGCGGCGCTGCCTGATATCAACGTTTTCAATCATGCTCATACAGGTGCTTCGATCGCCCGGCTGGCGGTTGGCTAAGGCGACCCTGCAAGCTCGGTTGCTCTGGACTCGCAGGAGGGGACCTTCGCTCAAGGCAGTTAGGATGCCGCAGCGTGTCGATGGAAGGGCTCCAGAGCCTCAGTGCGTGTTTCGGATACAGTTTCGTAGAAGCGAGTTTCAAGCGGACAGGTCGAAAACGGGCTGACTGCCAGATTGCGACGCGTGTTCACCTGTGCCTAGACGGACCAGCAGTTCGACACCTTTCGGACGGAAGGAAAACGCTTTAAAAAATGTCGCTCTCTCACGATCGGCAATCAACATGATCGAAGCTGCGCCGGGGCAGACGGAGGCCAACCGACCGGTACCTGCCAGCCACCGGAAGCTCTCCTTCTCAATCGGCGCAGACGGGCCGCCCGCTGGTTTGGCGATCCAGGAAGATGCCATCTATCACCCCAAGGATCATTCCATCCTACTCATCCAGAGCCATGACAGCGTGCAGATATTCACCCCAACCGCCTTGCGAGCGCAGCCCAGTCGTGTCCTGGATCGCCAGAACATGACGGCCCGGGCAACGTTCGGCCGTCCCTGCGGCTGCCCGCATCTCAGCGCTGCTGACCGCCTCTTTGCGCAGAAGCGGCGTCAGGCGACTCTTTCCAGCCCGCGTGCCGCCTAACCGGCGCACACGCAACCTCTGCCTCCCAAACGAAACGAGACGCTCAGAAGAAAGGCGCCCCTATTCCACGCGACGCTCGTCAAACCGTCCCAGCCGAGCTCAATGCTATCCTGCTCCGCAACAAGACGCCACGGAATCAGACGCTTTTCCCTTATTCAGCATCGATGTGTGAATACGGTAGCCTTCGCCGGTGAGGTGCACCAACAATGGGCGCTTCACAAAACTGCATGTGGGTGCGCCCCTTGGGATCGCGGCGATTACTCCCGCCCGGGAAAATCGGGATACGGGCAGCCCTTGTCGGAGCAGGTGTAGAGGCGCTCCATCGTGAGCACGGCGCCGCACCGCGGGCAGATCTCTCCGATGGTTTGGCGCCTAGGAGGGATATAGTCATCCGGCTTATCGTCGCTGCCGCTTACCCCCTGCTTACCGAAGCGATTTCTAGAGCACTCAATCGTGCACCAAGGTTGCGATATTTCCAGCGTAGTGAGCGCGCCGAGACTCGAACCCAGGATTCCGCGAGAAAAAATCATGTGCTCAGCTGGATAAAGCATGTCCATGTCGAAACAACCGCGAGTCTGTGCAGATAACAAAATCTACCTTTACGGTATGATTCGCGGTTTGTCAGTAGTGGTGTTGTGCGCGGGAAAGACGGGGCACCTGGCCGTGTAACGGACTTATGGGGTCGATCGCCGGAGGCACTCGCGTTCGGGGCTGCCGCTTTCGCTGCACCGCTATCACTGCCCCAAACGCGGGTGCCTTGTTAACCGGTCTCACGACTGCACTCGGCCCCGGGGCCCACCGCTGACGCGATGGCCGCAATGCTGCCCCTCCTGCGGGTGCGTTCTCTGCCTTCGCTCCGCTGCGGTCTCATTGTTCACAACGTGCGAGCTGGCCAGTTATCAGTGAGCAAAGGTCGAACTTGCGCTAGCGGGGACATGATCGAGGGAAACTACGCGCCCTTACACTCAGCGCATCATTTTGCCGGTTAGGGATTGTCTCTGAATTTCTTGGGACGTCACGCAGATCTGGTCCGTCGCGGAGATGCGCTTCGTCGTCGGACCTGAAGCTGGGACAAAGGTCTCCTTTTTCGCCGACGCTGTTGAACAGTTCAGTCTCGTCGATCAGGTGTTCGACCACGATGTGGACGATTCGGCTGGCGGCGATTTATTCTGCAACTGCAGTAAATTGCAGATCTTGGGTGCCTTGTTGACCCGAATCCGCTAGGTGTCGTCAGATGGCTGGGCTCTTTTCCCGGCGCCCTCAGTGATACGCGAGCCGAAATCTTTGCCCTCAGTCCTTCGTATTTCCCGCAGCTCTGTGCAGCGGAAGACGACTGCACCAAAATCCACCACCGCACCAAAGAAGCCGTCTCCACGCAAGAAGATCTTGGGTGCGCCTAAAAAGGCAGCGGCTGCGAGGCTTGCCGTATCCTCCGCATCGCCACTGGGACTTTTGGCACTGCACCTCGTAGAACGGTGGCAAGGGGCTGGTCGAAGCGGCCTCGTATATCTCGCCGAGAACGAGCGCAGAGCCGAGCGGTTAGCATCCATCATTCTGGTTCTCGAGCCGGCGTGTGATGTGCTCGTTTATCCACGACTGAACACCTTGCCATTCGATCTGCTCGAGCCGTCGCGTGACATCGCCGGCAGGCGAAGTTCCGTGTTGAGGCGTCTTGCGCGCGCAAAGAGGCCGATCCTGCTGATCACGACCGTGGAGGCGCTGATGGAGCGCCTTCCGCTGCCGGCGGACTGGTCGGGGATCGGCATGCTGCTGCGGGTCGGCGACGCCTATTCCGAACAGCAGTTCGAATCGCGCTTTGGTGCGCTCGGATATGACCTGGATGACAGCCCGGACTATCCCGGCGGGATGCTGTTTCACGGAAACACGTTCGAGATCTTTCCTGCCGGCGCGCGCGGCCCGTTCAGGGTCGAGCATTCCGGGGGCAGGATACGGCGGATTGCCGCCTTCAATCCGTTGAATCAGGAGGTGATCTCCGAGCTCAAGCAGCTTCAGATCGATCCGATGTCCGAGCGGCTTGCGTTCAAGGAACGAGCTCGGAACAAAGCCACTCTGTTCGATTACTGCACGCGAGCCAAGTGGATTGCCGATGCGGAGGTCCCCAAGCACGCGGACACATGGCTGAGCACGATCGAGGACGCGGCTTCCCGCGCTGAGCGTGATCGTGCGTATGTGAGCCGTCGCGAATGGGACCAAGCGGCGAAGAGCATCGCTCTGCTGTCGACGACAGCGCCATACCGAGCAACGCCGGAGTTCTTCAAGGAAGCGGCGCCCCGAAAGACGCTGCGCGCTTTTGTCGAGGAAGCCCAGCGTCGCGACGCGCGTCTCGTGTTTGCTGCTGCGGTCGAGGCGGATCTGCGGCTGATGGCGGCGATGAGCGGGGTCAAAGCCGAATGCGCCGCTGATTGGGCGCAGGCAACCGCCAGGGGCCGGAGAGAAACGGCGTTGCTGGCCGGCTTCGACGCCGGCTTCATCATTCCCGGGCGGAAACCAATTGTCGTCATCACCGCGTCCGATGTTTTCGGCAGCAGGGCGCATCAGCCGCAGCCCACGAATTGGGCCTGGACACCTGGCTTCGAAGCCGTGGACCTGCCCGAGCTTGGATCGGTGGTCGTTCATCTGCAACGTGGACTGGCCCGGCTTGGCGGATTGCGGTCGATGGGCAGTGCCGGAGTCTCTGCTCGTGAGATGGCTCGGCTGGTGTTTGCCGAGAATGATGCCGTTCTGGTGCCTCTTGCGGAGTTGGCCTTGATCTGGCCCTACGCGGCTGAGCTCGGCGACACCTCTCTCGACAAGGCCGATGGCAGCTCATGGCGGCCGCGGCGCGCCGCGGCCGAGACCGAGATCCATGTCGTCGCCAAGGAGGTCGCAAAGCAGATGAACCAGCGCCGGCGGCGGCCGGCGCCGAAGCTCGTGCCGCGGCCGGCCACCTATGAGAAGTTCGCCGCGCGGTTTCCGTATTTCACCACCCCGGATCAGGCCCAGGCCATCCGCGACGTTCTCGATGATCTCGCGTCGGGGCACCCGATGGACCGCATCGTCTGCGGCGATGTCGGCTTCGGCAAGACCGAGGTCGCGTTGCGCGCCGCTGCGGCCGCCGTCCTGGCGGGAAAGCAGGTTGCGATCGTCGTTCCGACCACGGTGTTGGCGCGACAGCATGTCGAGACGTTCCGCAAGCGCTTTGCGACGCTCGGCATCGAGGTCGGAAACCTGTCGCGGATTGCGTCGACGGCCGAGGCGCGCAAGGTGCGCGAAGGATTGAAGAGCGGTGAGCTCAAAGTTGTCGTCGGGACACTGTCGCTGGCTGCCAAGGAGATCAAGTTTGCCGATCTTGGCCTGATCATCATCGACGAAGAGCAGCATTTCGGTGCGGCTGACAAGGCCATGCTGTCCGGTCTCAACAAGAACGGTCATAGGCTCTGGATGAGCGCGACGCCCATCCCACGCACGCTCGCTGCAGGCTTGACCGGCCTGCGGGATCTCAGCGTGATTGCGACGCCCCCGGTTCATCGTGTTCCGGTCGTGACCAAGGTGGCGCCGCTTTCCGACATCGCGATCGCCGCCGCCCTGGTGCGCGAGCAGCGGCGCAATGGCCAGAGTTTCGTGATCTGCCCGAGGATTCAGGATCTGGATCCGATGCTGGCCCGGATCCACGCGCTGGCGCCCGAACTTCGGATCATTGCGATTCACGGCAGGGTGCCTGCAGACGAGATCGACGAAAGGCTGATGAAATTCGTCGAAGGCAATGCGGACGTCCTGCTCGCGACCAACATCGTCGAGAGCGGTCTCGATATCCCGCGGGCCAATACCATCGTCGTATGCTGGCCTGAAAAATTTGGCCTGGCGCAGCTGCATCAGCTCCGCGGTCGGGTGGGGCGGGGCGGCATTCGCGCGTTCGCGCATTTCCTGACGGAGGGCGGTTCCGACCGGTCGGAGAAGCGGCTGTCCGTTCTCGAGGAGCTGAACCGCCCGGGCGCTGGCTTTGCGATCAGCGCGCGTGATCTCGACCTGCGCGGCGGCGGCGACATGCTGTCGGATCGGCAGTCCGGCCACGTGCAGGTCTTCGGCCCGACTCTGTATGGCCATCTGCTGACCCTGGCGCTCGAGGGCGACCGCGAAGGGATGTCCGCTCTTTGGGTTCCGGAGCTGAACCTCCCCATCGCCGAGCTGCTTCCGTCGGATTATGTGCAGTCGGAGGCGCTCAGGCTCGAGATCTACGCGCGCGCCGCGCGGTGCCGGACGGATGACGAACTCGAAGAACTCGAGGACGAAACGCAACGCCGCTTCGGCACTCTGCCACCGGCGGCCTGCGACTTTTTCGCTGTGGCCAGGCTCAGGGTGAATTGCAGGGAGCGCGGGATCATGCGTCTCGATGTCGGGCCGGAGGCGATTGCTGCCATGCTGCTTCCGGGGCGGATTGGAAAATCGTGCTCACGCCTGCTGCAGCGTGACGGCAATCGGCTCATCTATGCCGAGCGCAGCGGCGAGCCTCCCTTGCGAAGGATCGAACGGTTTCTGGACCTCCTGGACGAATAGCGGATGATACGCGAGTCCAGTTGTGGCGCTACGTGATAGACTAGGCGCCCTGCGGATCCCGAGAAGAAACGTATTTGAGGGGAAAACATGACTGGGCTTTCTGGGGTCTTCTTGCTGAAGGGGGAGGACGCTCTGGTCGCGATGGAACCAGGCCAGTTTGCGACCGAAGACGACTTCCAGCGCTTGCTGGCTCGATTTCCGGAGTTGCTTGTTGGCGATCAGATCGATCCGCAGAGCCCAAGGCGATGGCTCCTCGTAAAGCGCGAGCAGCCGATCTCGACGGGGGAGGCGAGTGCGTCTCTATGGTCGATCGACCACGTGTTCATCGACCAGGATGGCATCCTGACCTTGGTGGAGATTAAGCGGCAGAGCGATAGCCGTCTCCGGCGGGAGTTCATTGGTCAAATGCTGGACTACGCCGCCAACTGTGCGTCTTACTGGTCAGTAGAGGGGCTGCAATCCTCTCTGGACAAGACCACCCTGGAGCAAGGCCTTACGTCGGAGGCTGCGCTTCGAGAGCTGCTCGGCACCGAGACCAGTATCAACGAATTCTGGGAACGGGTCGGCACAAATCTTCAAGCGGAAAAGATTCGGCTCATTTTCCTCGCTGACGTGATACCCGTCGAATTACGCCGTGTCGTAGAATTCCTCAACAGACAGATGAATCCTGTGGAAGTTCTGGCGGTCGAGCTGCGTCAGTTCGTCAACAAGGATCTGAAGACGATCGTACCAACAATCTACGGTCAGACTCAGGCCATGACCCGAAAACGTCTAGGGGGCGTGACGAGGTGGAATGAACAAAGTCTGTTCGAGAAGTTGTCCCGGACCGTCGGGCCCGATGAGCTGAATGTTGCGAGGGAAGTCTTTGCATGGATGGCCAAGGGAGGAAAACGTCCCCTCGTCTTTGGGACGGGAAAGGAGAATGGCTCGGTCTATCCGGTATTCAAACCAGGCGGGGTGCTGATCAATCCAACATATCTGTCGTCGGACGGAAAGCTATGGCTCCAATTTGGGGCCCTAGAGAACAAGCCGATATTCGGATCGATGGATGCTCGACGCAAGCTGCTGGAGCGGTTTAACGCAATCAAGGGGGTGGACCTTCGCGAAGCTGATCTGTCGAAATACCCGTCAATTTCATTGAGGACGATCGCACAGGACCCTGCGGGCAGAGCCAGCTTGATAGCGGCCTTGAAATGGATGGAGGAACAAATCTACCCATCCAACGAGCTTGCCGAGCTGGGATGACAAGCCTCGCGCTTGGGCGCCGGCAAAGCCGACCTCGTGCTCGGGACGGCATGTCGAGGATGCATTCCGCCAACATGCGGAAGCGGCCTCCGTCGGTCCAGCTTATCATCAACCCAGCGATCCAGGTCTCGGTCTGATTGACCGAGACGAGCGATATCAGGGAGCAACTGCTGAGGAAGGACCGTGCACTCTTCGAGGTCACGGGACATGGCGACAACCGGCGGCCATACCGAGGGGCGCATTCTCACGACCGACACGCAGACTTGTCAGCGGCCCGGAATTGGCGTCTGCTTGCTTGGACAACCCGTCGGAGGCGTGATCAGTGTCAAACGCACTCGTCGTCCGTGAGACCCACCTCCCCCGATCCCTCGATGGGCGCGCAGCGCAATATGTCCGCATGTCCACGGACTATCAGCGGTACTCAATCCAAAATCAGGCTGCAGCGATCGCGGCTTACGCGCATGCCCATGGACTTGCGATCGTCAAGACCTATGCTGACCATGGTGAGAGCGGTCTCAAGATCAAGAACAGACCGGGACTTGCCAAGCTGATCGAGGATGTCAGCAATGGACGCGCCGAGTTCAACCACATCCTCGTCTACGACATTAGCCGGTGGGGGCGGTTCCAGGACGCCGACGAAGCTGCACACTACGAGTTTATCTGCAAGCAAGCCGGGATCAGTGTCAACTATTGCGCCGAGCAGTTCGACAACGATGGCAGCATGCTCTCTAACATCGTCAAGAACCTCAAAAGGGTCATGGCCGCCGAATACAGCCGTGAACTGTCGGTCAAGGTGCATACGGGTATTTGCCGCTTTGTTCGACTTGGATTCTTGCCCGGCGGGCCCATTGGCTACGGCCTTGAACGCGTTCTGGTCGACGAGCGCCTTCAGCCGAAGAGGGTCATGGGAAAGGGAGAACGGAAATATCTTCAGACCGATCATATTCGTCTGCGGCCTGGCGATGCACACGAAGTCGCCATTGTGAGGCGGATCTTCGCTCGCTTCCTTCAGGTTAAGTCCGAGAAGGCCATCGCAAAGGAATTCAATCGCAACCGGGTATGGTGCCGAGGGAAGCCCTGGAGAGCCCCCACGATCAGCCGCATGCTGCGAAACGAAAGTTACGTCGGCAATCTGGTCTATAACCGGCAGTCAAGCAAGCTGGGCGGTGAGCGTATCAACAATCCCCCGAACCTATGGGTCCGTGCTGAACATTGCTTTGAACCTATCGTTTCGAATGACGTCTTTCTTGCTGTTCAGAAAATCATGAAAGAGAGGCGCGTCGACATCAGTGAAGAGGAGATGCTGCTCCGTCTGAAGAAGACATTGAAGAAGGAGGGGCGTCTCACCCCGACGATCATCAACGCAACGGCCGAGCTCCCGTCCGCCCGAACCTTTGTTGATCATTTCGGGACTTTGCGAAACGCCTACAGGCTGATTGGATATCAGTCGCAGCGACGCTGTGAGTACATGGACATCCGTCAGGAGTGGGTTGAGCCACTCTCAGCTCTCGCCATACGCATTTGCCAAAGGATGGAAAAAGAAGGATGCGGCGCAAACCTTCACAGCGTGAAAAGCCGTTGGATCAACGTCGGTGTTCCAGAGCAGCATCTGATTGTTGACAAGAAGTGGCAGATCTATTTTCGGGTGGCTTACTGGACGGCTGGAGCGCGACCGGGATTTTCTCCCTTTTGGACGGTCTCGTGTCGACGTCTACCGGTCGGGTGGATCGTAGCAATCCGGCTAGATGAACATAATAGGGCCATTCTCGACTACGTCCTGATGCCAACGGTTCCAAACGACAGCAACATGATCAGATTCCGTGAACATGGACGAGCCGATCATGGCGTCGCCTACTTCAAGACGGAAAGTGAACTTACCCGGGCGCTGGTCCGCCTGCTTACCAAGGACAGGCGTGTCGTGCGAACAATGCAGCGACAGCGGTCCCGATCAGTGAAAACATCCCGATCCGCCGAAAAGGGCGCTGGCGTACGGCTTCGATAGAGCGCAAGTAGAGATACGCTCCAAGGAACGGTCCGTAGTTGCGTCGGAAATCGCCGTTCATTTTGGAGATTTGAACAAGGTCGGATGCCGGATCTGATTGTTCGGCCATCACTGTCTCCCGAGTTGAGCCAGCACCTTATTAACCACTGATTTGCCCGACGGCGCAAGGCAAAATTCCGTTTAGGCGAAATCGGTTCGACGGTTACGGCTGCCCAGGTGAGGCGATCTGCTCCGAACCCGCGCTGGCCGCCTCCTCCGGAGCAAAGCGAATGCGGACTGCCCGGTAGACGGTTTGTGCGCTCATGGCTCTCCTAGAGGAAGAGTGCAGGCCGAGTTGGCCGTGACGGGTTGGAAGCGGCGAGAGAGTTTTGCCGCGCCCGTCGCGGAGATCCGCGATGCAGGGACGGAGAGTTGGAGCGCATGCCGGTGAAGGCCGGGCGAGCCTCTATGAGGAGATTACGAGCAAGATCATCAGTGAGCTGGAGGCCGGCCGCGTGCCTTGGATCCAGCCATGGGGAAGGCAAGCTGCGAAAGCTCAGCTTACCTTGCCCGGTAATGCCGCGACCGGGCGATCGTACTCAGGGATCAACGTCCTGATACTCTGGGGAGCGGTGATCGAGCGCGGTTTTCGCAGCCAGAGCTGGCTGACGTTTCGACAGGCTTTGTCTCTAGGCGGCCATGTCCGCAAGGGCGAACGCGGTGTCACGGTCGTCTATGCCGATCGCTTCGTCCCATCCGACGAACGGCGGCGTGCGCGCGAAACCGGCGATGAGGCGCACGCCGTTCCGTTTCTGAAGCGGTTTACTGTCTTCAACACCGACCAATGCTCTGCTCTGCCGGACGATATCGCGACCGCGGCACCGCCGGCGCCGGCCGGTGCCATCCAGCCCGCCGTGGAGTCGTTGATTACGAACAGTGGCGTCGACTTCCGGATTGGCGGTGACCGGGCTTTCTATGCTCCGGTCGAGGACTTCGTGCAGGTCCCGCCGCCTGCGGCGTTCTTCGAGCCGATCAACTGGCACCGCACAGCCTTGCATGAGCTCGCGCATGCCAGCGGTCATGCCTCCCGGCTCAAGCGTGATTTGTCGGGGCGGTTCGGCAGCCGCGAATACGCCTTCGAGGAGTTGATCGCCGAGATAGCATCAGCCTTCAGCTGCGCGGCGCTTGGCATCGTGCCGACCCTGCGCCACGCGGACTATATCGGCTTCTGGCTCGATGTCCTGCGCGAGGACAGTCGCGCTATCGTCCGGGCGGCGAGCCAGGCAAGCCGCGTGGCCGACTATCTCCTCGGCTTCGCACCTGGTGCGGCTGGCGGCACTGAGGCGATCGGACCGGTTTGCACCGCTGCCTGAGCGTGCTCAACGAGGAGGAGAGGAAGAGGGCGAGAGGTGCTCTGCGAGGGGTGAAGGCCTGAGAGAGAGGCTCCGGGCTACCCTTCGCGGAGAACCAAGAGATGACCAAAGCCGCCCAGAAGATCACGCTGTCGCCGTCGCGCGACATCCCCTTCAACAAGCTGGTGCTGAGCCAATCCAACGTACGCCGCGTCAAGGACGGCATTTCCATCGAACAGTTGGCGGAGAGCATCGCCGAGCGGACGCTGCTGCAAAGCCTCAACGTTCGGGCCGTCCTCGATGCTGACGGCAAGGAGACCGGGATGTTCGAGGTGCCGGCGGGCGGCCGCCGCTACCGTGCCCTCGAACTCCTCGTCAAGCAGAAGCGGATGGCGAAAACGCAAGCTGTGCCTTGCGTGGTGCGCGATTCCGGTTCCGCCCTGGACGACTCGCTTGCCGAGAACGACCAGCGTGTCGGTCTGCATCCCCTGGATCAATTTCAGGCGTTCCAGGCCCTGCGTGACGGCGGCATGGGAGAGGAGGAGATCGCGGCGCGGCACTTCGTGACCGTTGCGGTGGTCAAGCAGCGGCTGCGGCTGGCCGCGGTCTCGCCGGCGCTTCTGGACGTGTATGCCGCCGACGGCATGACCCTGGAGCAGCTGATGGCGTTTTCGGTGACGACGGATCATGCGCGCCAGCAGGAGGTCTGGGACAAGGTCAGCCGCTCCGGTGGCGATACGCCCTACCAGATCCGCCGGCAGCTCACCGAACAGACGGTTCGGGCGTTCGATCGCAGGGTCCAGTTCATAGGGCTGACTGCCTATGAGATGGCCGGCGGCGCTGTGCTGCGGGATCTGTTCGAGGCCGACGATGGCGGCTGGCTCCACGATGTCGCGCTGTTGGATCGGCTCGTGGCGGAGAAGCTGAAGGCGGAAGCGGAGCGGATAGGCCTTGAGGGCTGGAAGTGGATCGCGGCCGCAGGGAGCACGGCTGATCGGGATATACGATAGCCAGGTGACGGCCGGGCAATCGCGCGTGCTCCTGGTCTGGACCAGGCTGATCATGCCCAATGGCCGGTCGATCGTCCTGGAACGGCAGCAGGGCGCCGACGCTGCCGGTTATTCGGGCCTCTCGGACGAGGTCGATAACCACTTCTGGCAGCTGGTTGGCGCAGCGCTGCTCTCGACGCTGCTCTCGATGGGTAGCGAGGTCAATGCGGGCACCAATCAAAATACGAACAATGCCGCGATCATCCAGGCGCTCCGCCAGGGCTTCGGCAGCTCCATGAGCCGCACAGGTCAGCAGCTGGTTGGTCAGCAGATGAACGTCCAGCCGACTCTGACAGTGAGGCCGGGCTTTCCGGTCCGCGTGATCGTCAATCGTGATCTCGTGCTCGAGCCGTATCAGGGGTAGCAGTCATGGCGAAGCTGAAGATCTCGGAACTTCCCGATGAGAAGCCGGTCAAGATCACGGTCGAACTGTCAGCGAACGTGTTTCGCGATCTGCAGGCCTACGCCGAAGCTGTCGGCCGCCATTCGGACCAGCCGGCCAATGATCTTGGTCGCCTGGCCTCGGCCATGGTGGCACGTTTCATGGCGACTGATCGGGCGTTTGCCAAGTCGAAGCGAGCACCCGCCATCAAGGCCAGATAGACCCGGAGCCGCGCATCGCGTCGGCTTGCTCCGCAATGCATACAAACCAGGACCGCCTGGCGCTCAAAGTTGATACATTCGGCGTTCCTGAAGCAGGAAGCTTGTGAGCGCCAAATCCAGCGTGGCGGGCTTTCTTGAGCGAAGGAGCCGACGCGTTGATCGCCACCGATTGCGGTGATGCCGCATCTTCTTCAGAGACCGTCAATCGCGCTTAGGCCCAAAGCCTGATGCAAGCGCTGATCGGCCCTCGCTGGCGGGCCCTACGGCGGCAAGATGGTCAAAGGTTCGGGATCGCGCTCATCCAGCCTCCAAGAGCCCTTCCAACTCCGGGCCGCAGGCCAGTCCTTTGGGCTCCGATGGAGCATCCTCTGCCAAGCGCGGGGACAGTGCTGATGCGGCAGGTCCAGGAGAAAGGCTCTCATGCAGCGCCCTCGGAAGGCCGGTATGCTGGCGAACCAATTCCAGCACGGCTGATGATACCTCGATATAGGCTGCCCCTATGTCATGCCCCGGAAACGGCAGCTTCGCTCCCAGTGGCCTCACCGGGCAGCCATGGGCAGCGATGACATTCTTGAAGATCCAGCTGGGCATGACACCAAGATAGGACGAGATGCCGTTGGCGAGGCCGAATTCCTGACAGGCCTGTATGAGCTGCCCGATCACTCGGCGCCGTCCGCCGGCGCTCAGCGCACGATCGCAGCCGAATCGCGATGCTTCCCAGATTTCGTCTGAATGCGGCAGCAAGCCTTCAACCAGGTTGGGCCACAAGGACTTGACCATGTAGGGGCGTGTGGTCGGAATCAGCCGTGCAGTTCCAAGCGCCTGATCTCGCTCGTCCACGACCAGGATGTAGGTGGCTGCCGGTGTGTCGAACTCATCATATTCCATGCCCTGATAATGAGGCACGGACCACCCCTGGCGCTCGACGAACATCCGGTACCGCAACCGATGATGCGAAATCCAGGCTTCGCCATATCGATGGACGGTTTCCCACCTGATCAAAAGGGTACGCATGAGCATCTTCCAATGTGCCACGTGACGGGAAGATGCAGACTAATCGGCACAGCGTCAGCGAGGCAGCTACCCAGTCGAGTAGTTCATGCGTCTATGGAGCGGCTGCAGTCCTACCGGCTGCCCAGTGGAAGACAACTGTCAGACATCGCCCCAATATCACCTACAATCTGACGCAATTCTGAGTTGCATTGGGGTGTAGTTCTTGGCTTTTGCAAGGCTCGTCCAGGCCCGTTTGAACGGGTTCAGTGTGGGATGGCCGCGAGGCCTGACTTGCGCGTGCTGCGTGCCGGGAAGAATGTCCCTAGTGCGCATGATCCGATCGAAACTTAAGCCGGCAATCTCATGCATGCTGACACAAGTGCCGAGGAGCGCTTATCAAACAGGCACTTTGCTGCGCGATCTGGTTGCCTGAGTCGGCAAGACCGTCAGGGCCGCCGCTTCCGGAGGAGGGCGATGTTGATGACATAGCGACTTCTGAAAAGATCAATCGAATATGATCGTCAATTGCACGATGAAGCGTATCATGGTACGGTCTACCTCAGGTTGGGTCGGGGTTTGGACAATCGAGCGCCTGCTTCTCGCCTTGATAGAGGCAGACGAGGGGGCAAGGACGGACCGTCGGCAATCGGGACATTCAGACGGATTCGTTTTCACGATTACATCTGGGCCGAAGTTTGCGCAGCTTTGTCTGCCGTGAGGTAGCAATGGACCTCTTCAGCTTCATCGATTGTGCAAACCGCACGCAGTCGCTGTCCGACCTCTTCGATCTTCTCGTCGGTTCTGCAGCCGATGAGGGGTTCGGCCAAGTGGCTTATGGCGCCCTGAACTATGAAGAGACGGTACGGCTGCCAGAGCATCCTATGCCGGCCGTCGCTCTCAACTTTCCGCTCGATTGGCGAGAGCACTATTTCGAGCGCAAGTATCACGAGATCGATCCGGTCGTCAGGCGAACCCCGTTTCATAGCAGTCCATTCATGTGGGATCAGCTGCTCGAGCAGAAGCAGCTGCAGGACGGTGAGCGGTTGGTCCTTCGTGAGAGCCGCGAAGCCGGTCTCAAGCACGGGGTGAGCGTGCCGCTGTTTGGGCCGTCGGGGCGCATCTCCGTTCTATCCTTTGCATCCAGCTTCGACGATGCCGAGCCGATCCGGCACATGAAGCATCTTCACGCCTTGGCGTGTCAGTTCCATGTTGCTTTTGGCGAGCTTGCCCAGCCAGCGATGGGTAAGAAGGCGATTGGGCTCTCGCAGCGCGAACGCGAATGCCTGAAGTGGACCGCAGAGGGCAAATCCTCCTGGGATATCGGAATCATCCTCAAGATCAGCGAAAACACGATCAATTTTCACCTCAAGAAGGCGATGAGAAAGCTTGGCACGAACAGCCGGACGGTCGCCGTCGTGAGGGCAATAAGGCTTGGTCTCATTGAGATCCCTGGATTATCCGGCTCATCCGTGTCGGCGTGGACCGATACGCCACCGACTGAAGCCGACGCCGCCCAACCGTTGCCGCTTTGACACTCACGAAGAAGCGCCGGTCCTGCGCGGCGCGCAATTGGCGAAACGGCGCGATGGTCGCGCGCAATCGCTAGCTTTGAGATCGATCGCTTCCGTAAGCCAACCACGGCGCGTTCTCCGCCGATGCGCGCGGCGGTGTGGCCGCACTCGGTTCCGCGTGCCGCCTGTGACGGAGCTATGCTCACGCTCTCGTGCGGGCCGTTCCGGATTGAGGCGGCGCGCTCCGGGTAGACGATTCGCCGGGTCTGCAGTCACTGCCGCCGCCTGGATCCTGGTACTCGAACTTTTCCTGCCGCGGTTGAGCTTCGCCGTTAGCCCATAACGCCCAAGAATAGGTCTCCTTGATTTCGGACTTTGACAGAGACGCGGGACTCTTCCAGCCTGACGCGTGGGCAACGGGCGAGGCACCGGATGAAGTACGTCTCTACGAAGTACGTCTCTATGAAGTACGTCTCTATTTTGGCTTTCTGCATCGCCGTCACGGTGAATGCGACCGGTGATGTGTCTGCAGCGGAAGCCCCGGGGACCACCCTGCAAATCGGGGCCGGTGGATCAGACATTACCACGCTTGACCCCCATCGTGCGACGACCAGCACCGACAAGCCGCTGATCGGCCTGATGTTCAACGGCCTGGTTCGATTCAAGCCAGGGAGCGCGGACCCCAAGGATCTCGAACCCGATCTCGCCGAGCGGTGGGAAACGTCTCCAGACGGACGAGTCTGGACCTTCTTCCTCCGGAAGGGCGTCAAGTTTCACGGCGACTGGGGCAGCCTCACCGCAGATGATGTCGTCTACTCGCTGACACGTGCCGCAGACCCCAGCCGATCGAGTTTCGCTGCAGACTTCTCCGCGGTGGATAGCATCGCCAAGGTAGACGGGTCCACCGTTCGCATTGCCCTGAAGTATCCAGATCCGAATTTCCTCGGCCGCTTGTCCAACTATCACGGTGGAAACATTGTCTGCAAAAGAGCAGTGGAGGAGCTCGGAGACAAGTTTGCCTCCAACCCCGTTGGTACGGGTCCGTTTGCGTTTTCAGAGCATGAAACGCAGCGGCATGTGAAGCTGGTCGCAAACGAGGGCTATTTTCGCGGCCGGCCGCAGATCAGCAATATCATGTACCGTACGATCCCCTCCGACAGCGCCCGCGAGCTCGCCTTTGCGTCCGGAGAGCTCGACGTCATCCAAGGCCGGCGCGAGCAACGCTGGGTCGATATGACCCGCCAGCGCGGCAACATGGTCGTTGATGTCTTCCGTCCAGGAGAGTTTCGAACGCTTCACATCAACAACAGTATTCCGCCGCTCGATGACCTGAAGGTCCGACAGGCAATCGCCGCTGCGGTCAATCTCGACGATCTCGTGCAGTTTGTCGGTAAGAGCGTGAGTCTGAAAGGCTGCTCGGTCGTGCCCCCGGGCTACATCGGAGAGGATTGTTCATCTGGGGCTTATGCTTACGATCCGGTGAAGGCCAAGGCGCTTCTGGCCGAAGCGGGCTACCCAAATGGCCTGACGCTCAAGGTCGTGGTGTCCAATATCTCGGCTATCCTGCCGACAATGGAAATTATTCAGCGCCAGCTCGCAAAGGCCGGTATCAAGCTGGATATGAGCGTTGTCGATCACGCCACCTATCAGAGCCAAATTCGCGGCAATGCCAGTGCTCTGGTGTTTTATGGCGCCGCCAGATTTCCGGTCGCCGACACTTATCTGACCGAGTTCTATCACTCGAGCTCGAGCATTGGAAAGCCGACGGCGGTTGCAAATTTCTCCCATTGCGAAGTTGCGGACGCCGACATACAGGCGGCGCGGGTGGAAGGCAGTGTGGAGCGGCAGCAGGAGCTGTGGAAGGAGGCTCAGCGCAAGATCCACGACGCCGTCTGTTCTGTTCCGCTGTTCGAGCTTCAGCAGGTCTGGGGGCACAGCAAGCGTGTCAACTACGGCTATGAGCTCAAAGGAGCCATGAATCTCGCTCCGCCGATCACCGAGGCGACGACGCTTATGCCGCGCTGAGCGACTCCTGGGAAAGCCGTGCGGCCGTCGTGCGCGCCTGCTGCAGGAAGGCGTCGACCAGACTTGCATTGCGGCTGTCGCGCATTCGACAGAGCTGGAAGTCGTAAGACAAAGCGGGCTCGAAGCGTCTGATGGCCAGACGATCCTGAAGCCCGCTGAACATCAAAGGGTGCACCAGCGCGACGCCGAGGCCAGCTGCCACGAATTCGCACAGGGTCGGCGAGACATTGGCAACGAGCACGGTGTTGGGTCTGACGTTGTAGGCGTCGAACATCGTTGCAATGCACTGACCGGCCTGGCTCTCAGGGTCGAAAGACACGAAGGGAATGTTGTCGAGATCATCCGGCTCCACAACGTTCTTCATGGCGAGGGGATGATCGGTCGGCATGATGCAGACGAGCGGGTGCTGGGTCAGCGGTTCGGCGATCACATAGGGATTGTCGATCCGCGAGCTGACAAGGCCGACATCGAGCTTGCGTGTGACCAGCCAGTCCACGATCCATTCCGAGCTGCGTGACTTGACCGAGCAGAACACGTTGGGATGCTGCTGAAGGAAGCCCATCGTCGCCTGCTGGATGAACGAACGCGACAAAGCCGGCATGACTCCGACAAGGAGCTGCCCCTGCTCCTCGCGGCGGATGGCCTCGACGGCATTCTCCACCTGGCGGACACCTGAAAAAATCCGATCAATCTCCTTGTAAAGCCGCATGCCGCGTTCTGTCGGAGCAAGGCGCCCCTTGACGCGATCGAACAGGCTGAGCCGGGTATCCTCTTCGAGATGAGCGATCAGTTTGCTCATCGCGGGCTGGGAGATGTTGAGGATCAAAGCGGCTCGGCTGATCGAGCCGCTCTCGATCACCGCTTTGAACGCCTCAACCTGTCTGAGATTGATCTGACGAGCCATCCCATAACCCTGAAGAATACAGCCAGAGATTTTCGACTTTGACCAAATATCTCTTTTTGTCGTCATATTGGGCAAGAGGAAATCTGATGCATCCTGAGATAATAGTTATCGGTGCGGGCACGGTTGGTGCTGCGATCGCTTATGGGCTTGCGCGAAGACAACGCCGAGTACTCGTGCTCGACGGTGACGATCGCGACCATCGTGCGGCGCGGGCCAATTTCGGCCTTGTTTGGCTACAGGGCAAAGGCCAGAACATGCCCGCCTATCAGCAGCTGTCACGCCGTAGCGTCGACATGTGGTCCGACTTTGCGTCGGAACTCACTGATCTGGCCGCGTTGGATCTTCAGTATGAGCAGAATGGCGGTTTGGCGTTCTGCCTCGGAGATGACGCGTTCGAGAAGCGCCGCTTGGACCTTCAGCGGCTGCAGAATAAGCTCGGCGGAGCGGAGGCGGATTGGCGGATGCTCGATCGCGCTGAACTGGGCAAACTGCTTCCGAAGGTTCGATTGGGGCCCGACGTGGCCGGCGCCAGCTTCGGCCAGCGGGACGGGCATGCCAATCCGCTCCAGCTCCTTGCGGCTCTTCATGCCGGAATCCTGCGTCTGGGTGGGGATCTGCGCCGAAACGCTGCGGTGCGGCAGATCGTGCCCAGCGAGGCGGGCTTTACGGTGACGTTCGGAAACGAGACCGTCAGTGCGCCGCGCGTGCTGATCGCTGCGGGTCTCGGGTCTCAGGCGCTGGCGCGGCAAGTGGGTCTTGATATCCCGCTGCGGCCTCAACGCGGGCAGATCCTGGTGACCGAGCGCCTTGAACCATTTCTGCCTCTGCCGACGAGTGGCTTGCGTCAAACCCGGGAAGGCACTGTGATGATCGGTGCTACCCATGAGGAGACCGGTTTCGATAGTTCCGCGACCGCGATCGCGGCGGCAGATCTCAGTCGGCGGACGCTTCGCATCGTGCCGGGGCTTGCCGAGGCTAAATTGGTTCGGCAGTGGGCTGGGTTGCGCATCATGACCCCTGATGGGTGTCCCGTCTACGCCCAGTCCCAGAAGCACCGGGGAGCCTTCGTGGCGTTGTGCCATTCAGGCGTCACGCTTGCAGCTCTGCATTCCACCGTCTTGGCCGATGCCATCTCGGCCGGCCAGTTGCCGGATTCGCTCGATATCTTTCATCAGAGTCGCTTTGATGTTCCGAAAGCTGCATGAGCCCGCTGAGACCGTGACTGTCTATGTCGAAGGCAAACCTGTTACGGCGGAGCCCGGCGAAAGCTTGGCAGCTGTGCTGCTCCGGCAGGCTGTCGTCTGGTCGCGCCCCACGCCGGTCAAAGGGAGCGGGCGAGCTCCCTATTGTATGATCGGCGTCTGCTTCGACTGTCTCGCTCAGGTGGATGGAATCGCCTCGGTTCAGACCTGCATGACCCCGGTTCAGGACGGCATGAAGGTTGAGCGCCAGCAGCGTAAGCGGTGCTTGCCGTCATGAGCACCACCGATCTTCTCATCGTAGGGGCTGGCCCTGCTGGCATGACAGCGGCCACCACAGCCCGCGGCTATGGAATTGACGTCCTGGTTGTGGACGATCAAAGTTCGCCTGGCGGGCAGATCTGGCGCTCGGTCGAAACCCAAGCGGCGACCCCGAGGGGAGCCATCCTTGGAAGGGCTTATCAGGACGGAAAGGCTGCGACCGATGCATTCCGCGCCAGCGGCGCGCGGTACGAGCCTCGTACACAGCTTTGGCAGGTCGAACCTGGTTTTCGTGCCTTCGTGACCCATGATGGCAAAGCCCGGACGATCGAGGCGCGCGCCATCATCCTCGCAACCGGCGCCCAGGAGCGGCCTGCTCCCTTCCCAGGCTGGACACTGCCGGGAGTCCTCACGGTAGGTGCCGCTCAGGTCCTGTTGAAGACCGCCGGGCAGATCCCCTCCAAGCCAGTCTGGGTCGCTGGTTGTGGCCCGTTGCCGCTTCTCTACCTCGTTCAGTTGCTCAACGCCGGAGGTCAGATCGCCGGCTATCTGGACACGACACCGGCCGGGAGTCATTGGGCGGCGCTCCAGCATCTGCCGAAGGCCCTGCGTGCCAGTGGGGCGCTCCTCAAAGGACTCGCGTGGAAGGCCGTCCTTCGACGCCGGCGTGTGCCCGTCGTCCGTCATGTCGTCGACCTCGTGGCGCACGGATCGGACCGGATCGAAGCCATCAGCTATCGAACGGCCGATGCAAAAGAGAAGACCGTTTCCGCGGATAATCTGTTTGTGCATGAAGGTGTCGTGCCGAACGTCCATGCACCGCTGGGGCTGGGCTGCGCGGTTGAATGGCGTGACGAGCAGGATTGCTACGTTCCGGTTCTCGATCAATGGGGTGAAACGACCAAAGCCGGTATCTTCATTGCCGGGGATGGCGCGGGTATTGCTGGTGCGAAGGCCGCGCAATGTCGCGGGGCGCTCGCAGCACACAGGCTGGCGGTCAAGCTCGGCTATGCGGGCGAGCAGGTCGTGCTCAAGGAAGCGTTGCGCGTTCAAAGGAGTTTGGCTCGCGAACTTGCCTTGCGGCCCTTTCTTGACACCATGTTTAGACCCCACGGCAGGATTTTCAGTCCGTCTGATGAGACTGTCATATGCCGCTGCGAGGAGGTCACGGCAGGAGAGATCCGGGCGATGGCGCAGATCGGCGGCTCCGGCCCGAACCAGATCAAGGCCTTCACGCGTGCAGGGATGGGCCCCTGCCAGGGGCGGCAATGCGGTTATAGCGTCACCCGCATCCTCGCGGAAATCCAGGATTGTCCCGCAAAGGAGGTCGGCTTCTATCGCGTCAGGCCCCCGCTCAAGCCCGTGACGCTTGGAGAGCTGGCCACACTCGATCAAAAGGAGGAGGTGTTGTGAGGCACTTTCCTTGTCTGGAGAGAAGAGTTCAGTCCGAACATTCTGGTTTCTGTTCGCGAATGTGCTGGGTGGTCCAATGATCAGCTTTGCCTTCAAGCGGCTGTTGCTGGCCATCCCCACCTTGCTGGTGATGCTGACAGCAATCTTCGTGCTGGTGCGTCTCGTTCCGGGTGATGCGGCATCCGTCATCCTTGGCGACCAGGCAACCGAAGCCTCGCTTCGCGCGATGCGAGCCCGGCTCGGGCTCGATCAGCCGATCCAGGTTCAATATCTTCACTTTCTCGGTGAGGTGCTCACTGGAAATCTCGGGCAATCGCTCAGCAGCGGCCGGACTGTCGTGCAGGAGGTCCTGCTGGTGTTGCCCTCCACGATCCAACTCACCTTGGCGGCCATCGTGATCGGAATCGTCCTGGGTCTGCCGCTCGGAATTCTCGCCGCGCTCGGCCGCAACAGCTGGATCGACTACGTCTCGCGGCTGGTCTCGTTGGTCGGGCTATCGTTCCCAGCGTTTGTGTCAGGCATTCTGTTGCTCATCGTATTCGCGATCCAGCTGGGATGGTTCCCCGTTCTCGCGTCCGATAGCACTGATCCGATCGAACGGTTACGAAGCCTTGCCTTGCCTGCGCTGAATCTCGGCTTGATCCTGATGGCCTATGTGGTGCGTGTCACGCGGTCATCCATGCTGGGAGTTCTTGGCGAGGATTACATCCGCACGGCGCGCGCGAAGGGAGTGACTCCCACGCGCCTCGTCATGCGACACGCTCTGCGCAATGGCCTCATTCCAGTGGTTACCGTTGTTGGCCTCTACTTCGGTACGTTGATCGGAAATTCGGTGCTCACGGAGATCATCTTCAACCGACCCGGCCTCGGCAAGCTGATCTTCGGGGCACTCAACGCTCGCGACTATACGCTGCTCGAGGGGCTGATGATCATCTTTGCCATCTGCGTCATCGTCGTGAACACGCTGACGGACATTACCTATGGGCTTATCGATCCGCGGGTGAAATACAAATGACGGTCGGGGTTGCATCGGTTGCAGTGTCGCAGCCTAGTCGATTGTGGCTGGCCTTCTCCAGAAATCCTCTGTTCTGGCTGGGTGCGTTGCTCCTCGCGCTCATCGTCGTCGTGGCGGTGCTCGCGCCGCTGATCGCACCTCATGACCCGCTGGAGCAGAATATCGTGGCCAGGCTCGAGCCGCCGTCAGCGGAGTTTCTGTTCGGAACGGACAATTACGGCCGAGATGTCCTGTCCCGTCTGATCTATGGAGCCCGCATCTCCCTGATGGTCGGCTTCGTCGCCATCCTGATTGCGATGACAATCGGCTGCACGATAGGAATCGTTGCGGGTTATGTCGGAGGAGCGCTGGATCAGCTCGTGATGGGAGTGCTCGATGTCATGCTCTCGTTTCCAGCGCTCCTGCTCGGCCTCATGATTGCGGCGATGCTCGGTGCCAGCCTTCAGAACCTGATCATTGCAATCGCAATCACGGAGATTGCGCCGTTTGCACGAGTTGCCCGGGCGCCAACGATTGCCTTGAAGCAGCAGGACTTCGTGATCGCGGGCCGAGCGCTTGGGTTCGGGCCCGTCCGGATCATGGGGGTTCATATTCTCCCCAATCTCATCTCGGATGTCGTGGTGATGAGTTCACTATGGATGGCTTCCGCGATTCGTACGGAAGCATCGCTGAGTTTCATCGGGCTGGGCGTTCCGCCACCGACACCGACCTGGGGCAGCATGATCCGCGAAGGGTTCGACAACATCCTCGACGCCTGGTGGCTCGCGGTCTTCCCGAGCCTTGCGATCTTGTTGACCGTGCTCGCCCTCAATCTCCTGGGAGACGCTCTGCGAGACGCCATCGATCCAAAGCTGCGGGGGGAATAGCAGGCATGACATCGTTTCCTAGGCCAGCTCTCGACCTGCGCAATCTGCGGACCGAATTCCGAATCGGCGGCCATTGGTACCCCGCAGTACGAAACGTCTCGGTATCGCTGATGCCAAACGAGACGCTCGCGGTCGTCGGCGAGTCGGGCAGTGGCAAGAGCGTTACGGCCCTGTCCATCCTACGGCTGCTTCCGCATGCCGGTGCTCGCATCCAAGGCGGAGAGGTGTTGTTCGAGGGGCAAGATCTGGTGACCTTGTCCGAGCGGGACATGAGCGCGATCCGGGGCAATTCGATTGCGATGATCTTCCAGGAGCCGATGACGAGTCTCAATCCGACCATGACCGTGGGAGACCAGATCGCGGAGGCGATCCTCATTCATCGCGGAGGGTCGCGCATGGAGGCCAAGGCCGAGGCGCTTCGGCTCTTGGCGGAGGTCAAGATTCCATCGCCGAAGAGCCGTCTGGATGAGTATCCGCATCAATTTTCGGGAGGGATGCGCCAACGCGTCATGATTGCCATGGCACTTGCCTGCCATCCGAGGGTTCTTCTGGCCGACGAGCCGACGACGGCACTCGATGTGACGATCCAGGCGCAGGTGCTGACTCAACTCGAAGAGCTCAAACAGGCCTACGGAATGTCGATGCTGTTCATCACGCACAATCTTGGCGTGGTTGCGCAGATCGCCGACCGCGTTGCCGTGATGTATGCGGGCGAGATTGTCGAGCTTGCGACTGTCGACGCGCTGTTCGCAAAGCCAATGCATCCTTATACGGCGGCGTTGCTGCGCGCCATGCCGCGAGCTGACCGGGCCAGCGAGAGTCTGGAGCCGATCCCCGGCAGCGTTCCGGCCCTGTCTGCTGTTCCAGCAGGCTGCGCCTATGCGCCCCGCTGCCCGTTCAAGGACCGCAGCTGTACCGAACTGCACCCAGAGCTCGTATCATCAGGTGATCCCGGACATTTGGTGCGCTGTCCCGTCAGACCGGTCGGAGGAGTGCATTGATGACGACATCCCTGGGAAGCGGCGACTTTGTTGTACGTCATCTTTCGAAGACCTTCGTGAGAAACGGAGGTTCAGGCGCTAGACGCGTCCGGGCGGTCGATGATGTGTCCTTCCGCATTCCAAAGGGGGCTTCCCTTGGCCTCGTGGGCGAGTCCGGTTGTGGCAAGTCAACCGTCGCGCGTGCCATCCTGCGGCTCATTGAGCCCGATAGCGGATCAATCTTATTCGACGGCATCGATGTCCGCGCCGCCAAGGGGGCCACCTTGCGAGCGTTGCGGCGCCGGATGCAGATCGTGTTTCAGGATCCGTATTCTTCGCTCAATCCGCGCCGGACAATCCGCCAGACTCTGGAAGAACCCCTTCGTGTTCATCTGCGACTCTCGTCCAAGGACATCCGCGAGAAGGCAGAAGCCGCCATGCTCGAGGTCGGGTTGCCGCGAGAAGCACTGGAACGCTATCCGCACGAGTTCTCCGGCGGGCAGCGGCAACGGATCGGCATTGCACGGGCGCTGGTCTTGGATCCCGAACTGGTCGTCGCAGACGAGGCCGTTTCTGCTCTCGATGTGTCGGTCCAGGCGCAAATTCTTCGACTGCTGGAGGGGCTGCGCGAACGCCGCGGCCTGTCGTTCTTGTTCGTTTCACATGATCTCGGGGTGGTCCGCCATTTCTGCGACCGGGTCTCCGTCATGTATCTGGGGCGCATCATCGAAGAGGGGCCGACGGCGGATGTTCTTGACCGTCCGTTGCATCCTTACACCAGGCTTCTGCGCGACAGCTATCCAGTGCCGGATCCGAGGGCCCGCCGGCCTCTGATCCAGATCGTGGGAGAGGTTCCTTCTGCAGCCAATCCGCCTCCGGGCTGTGGCTTTCATCCGCGTTGCGCGCGAGCGGAAGGTCTGTGTTCCGTCGAACAGCCGCAGTTGGAGACGTCGGCGGACGGCCGATTCCGGGCATGCTACTTCCCAGAAACAAGCGAGATCGCGTGGGGAAGCTTGCGCATCGGAGCGCGATGATCAAAGCCCCGCCAAAGAAGTTCATTGGCGAGTATGCCGTGATCGTAATCCGGTCGCCCAATTCCTTGGATTGAAGTGGACCGAGCGGAAGCTTCGCTGGAGGCGAGCGCCAGAGCCGCTCCCTGGTCAGCGGCGAGCGGGGTTTACCCGATCCGATCGGTGCAGCATTCGCGCGTTGCTGACCGGCTCAGGTCGGGGAAGGTAGGTGGCAGGTCCGTCCGGGGCGAAGTCGAGCGAATAGCCCAATCCTCGCACCGTACGGATATAGTTCGGCTCGCCACGTTCGCAAAGAGCCTTGCGAATGCGGCTGATATGAACATCGATCGAGCGAACGGCGTTCTCCTGAGTATGTGCTCGGATGCCGGATAGGATCTGCTCCCGAGAAAAGACCTTTCGGGGGCATTCGAGGAGCTGTCGCAAGATCCGATACTCGACGGGGCAGAGGCGAATGCAGCGCGCGCCTCGGGAGACGCGATGCGCGTCGGCCTCCATGACAATGTCGGCAAATCGAAGCACTTTGGGACTGGGACATGTCGATTCGCGCAGAAGACCATGCAGCCGGTCGATGAAGATGTCCGGAAGAAACGGCTTCAATATATAGCTTGTCCGATCCGTATGGACGCACGCCTCCTCGAGGTGAGGCGATACGCTTGCCATGATCAGCGCCGGGACATTCTGCGTTGCAGGGTCCCGGTGCAACTGTTCGAGCGCGAAGGCCACGCGATCCCCGCACGATACATCGTCCAGGGCAATCAAGCCGGGGCGCGCGGCGGTGGCGGAGGCGATCGCATCTGTCAGGGTGTCTGTCAGCATGCAGTCGAAGCCGTTGCTCTCGAGAATGTATTTGAGCAGGCTCGTGAATCCCTTGTCGCCGACCAGCAGGACGCGTGGTCTCGAAGGCACGGAGACGGAGCGTCCTCCGTCGCGGGCTGCAGGAGCAGACATCTGGCCGCATCCCGCCGCAGGTTGGTTGGCCCCCGAATCCGGTGTCCAGCCGGTCGCGAATGCAAGGCTCTTGTCCTGATTTTTAGCTGAGTTTGCGACACCGCAGAACTCTTCTGCCCGCTCGTCACTGCCAGCTAGGATTGCCCTGTGCACCATTCCCATCTCCATCATGTGTCTGCATCGTCAGATGCAGTAGAGCAGCTTCCGGCGCGCGCGGAAGCTACCAAGCCGGATAGGGGGCCGGACGTGTACGGCTGCCGTCGGCAACCATGGGACGGGTACGGATCCGTCAATGGTGATGCAATTCGGCATATGCGGTCGTCGCTGCGGAACAAGAAGTCTCCGCTCCGGACCGCGGACCTCTACCAGGGTTGGTAGTGGCAGTGTGTGGTCGGTCGCCCTATCTTTGCGGTGCAGGCTCTCCGTGCCGCAGCCGGTCGCAAGTCATCAAGCTTTGGCGCGTCCAGTCGAAGGATCCATGATATGATTTTCGGAGAGGCGCAGATGGTCAGCCGCATCGGATTCATGCAGGGTGATCTGATCGAGCCGGCTGACAAGAGAGGACGAGGCTTTCTCACGGACTGCTGGCGCGAGGAATTCTCGGTTGCCCAAAAAGTCGGCTTCGAATTGATCGAGTGGAGGATTGGTGAAGAGCCGATCCTGATGAATCCTGCGATGTCTTCCACTGGACGAGATCAGATGCGGCAGCTTAGTCGCGAGTGCGACATCTGCATTCCATCGCTGTCCGCCGACTTCATGATGCAATCCCCCTTCTACAAGGTCACCGGCCGTGAGCATTGGGCGAGGCTCGATCTGCTCGGTGCCGTGATCGAGGCGTGTGCTGAGATCGGCATCAAGCTCCTGGTGGTGCCACTCGCGAACGGTGGGCAGCTTTCCTCCCGCGAGGCGGCGGCACTTCGATCCGGACTGGATCGGCTTGCGCCGCTCCTCGAGGCTTGCGGCGTCGTCCTCTCCCTTAAGTCTGATCTCGATCCGCCGCTCTTGGCATCGCTGATCGAACCATACCCGGCAGACCGGTTCGGCATTACATACACGGTTGGATGTCGACCTTCGACGAGCGCTGATGCGCATGAGGCCCTTGCCGCTTGCGGCAACCGGATCGTGAACGTCCACCTGAAGGACTGGAATTTGCACGTCAACCGCGCTTCGCCGTCTCGTCAGCGAACCAACCTCGCCGGCGCGCTCAATCAGCTGAGACTCGCAGGCTATCGGGGCGATCTTGTTCTTCAATCGACCCCTGGCAACTGTCGAGCAGCATTGCTCGCCCAGTACGGTGCCATGGCTGCGACCTGGTGGAGCTTCGGCGGGCCGGATCATCTCAGTCTTGCTCCAGGGATGGTCGAGGCGAACGAGAACCTGCAACTGCTGTCGCATACGCGGTGAGCTTGGAGCTCGACGCCACGCCGAGACGAACTCCCTGCAGGCTGTGACTTCGCGCCTCTCTGCTCTGCATGAATTGGTGCATCCCAGAGCTCGCTTTGGACGAAGCATGATCCTGGCGGTTGCCCTTGGCCGAGCGGAGGATGACGCCTCCGCGCGCGTGAGCCAGTCGTGCAAGGATAAAGGCGATCTATTGACTGCACAGGCAAGTCAATGCGCGCATCTTTGTGTTTCCTCGCCAGCCATTTATTAGTGTCCGAGGCGCGTACGTTAGCGAGATGCTTCCGTATGTTTACAGGATTATTATGTTGACCGGATCGCGCTGCTCCAAGAATATTTAAATCTACGTTAGGTTGCGTAATGGAGCAGCGACATGCAGACGTCGGTTTCGATCATTGGTGCCGGGAATTGCGGATGTGCCTTCGCGGCCGATCTTGCCAGTCGAGGAGCGAACGTACTGTTGTACGCGCACCCCGAACATCGCCGGCACGCGGAGACAATCGACCGCAACGGCTATCTGGAAGCAGGCCTCAAGATCGAGGGGCGCTTCCATCCGGATGTCAGCTCGGACATGGCCGACGTCGTCCGGTTCTCCAAGTTCATCATCATCACGGTCCCGTCATATGGCCATGAGGCCGTCCTGAGCGAACTCGCAAAGTTCGACCTCAGCAAGCATGTCGTCATTTCGATCACGGGCAACTTCTTCGCTCTCATGGCGCGCAGACAGATCAATGCGCGGTACATCCTCGAAACCGCCACGGCGCCCTACGCCTCGAGAATGCAGGATGGCAAGGTGACGGTGATGGGCATCAAGAGCATCATGCCGATCGCAGCGATGCCGGTCGATGTCAGTGAAGCGTTGCGCGATGAGATTGGCGCGATCTTCCCGATGCCGCTGGAGTGGCGCAGCAATGTTCTCGAGATCGGCATGTCTTGCATTACCGGCGTGATTCATCCGACGCCGGCGCTGATGAACGCCGGATGGATCGAGACGCGAAAGGGCGACTTCTATTTCTATCGTGAAGGCATGTCGACGTCGGTCGCCCGCGTCATCGACGAAGTCGACAAGGAGAGAATGGCGATCGCCAGGGAATTTGGCTTCAAGCCGCAGCCTGTCGTGGCGATCATGAACAGCTACTACGACAGGGCCTTCACCAGTTTCGGCGAGTTCGCCAGAGAGACGGTCGAACACAACACGACCAAGATGGCCCCTCAGCACATGCGCGACAGGTTTATTGTGCAGGACGTTCCATACGTTCTGGTTCCCTGGTTCGAGCTCGGCGTCAAGGTCGGCCTCCATTCCACCGCGATCAAGTCGATCATCGATCTGGCCTCCATCGTCAACGAGACGGACTATCTGGAGACCGGCCGAAATCTGCGCAGGCTGGGACTGGATGCGGCTTCCAAGGGCCAGGTGATCGAGACATTCAGCGCGCCGCTTGCGCCCTGGGACGATGAGCTTCGCCGTATCGCGTAGATCTTGGCCGCTTCTCGACCATGAGGCTTGTATGACGATCATCAGCAGCCGGCAGGACGTGACAAACTCGGTGTCATCTCACCTGCCGGCAATCGGCTATAAGGTGCTCTCGGCAGCGGTGCTCGCCGTCATGTTCGCCTTGATCAAAAAGCTGGGCGGCGAGTACCCCGTGGGACAGATCGTCTTCGTTCGGAGTTTCTTCGCTCTGCTGCCGATTCTCTGGCTTGTCCGGCGTCTCGGAGGTTATCGTCTGCTTCGCACCGAACGGCCGGGCGCTCATCTGCGCCGCTCCGTTGCCGGTCTTTGCTCCCTCTTCTTCAGCTTCACGGCGGTCGGGATGTTGCCGCTCGCGACCGCGACGGCGCTGGGCTACGCGGCGCCGTTGTTCATCACGCTGTTTGCCATTCCCTTGCTCGGGGAGAGCATTCGCCTCCATCGCCTTGTTGCCGTCGTTTTCGGATTTGGCGGCGTGCTGCTGATGGCCCATCCCGATGGCCGGGGGCTCTCCTCGGGAGTCCTGTTCGCGCTGGCCGGTGCGGTGGCTACGGCCCTTGCATTGATCTCCATCCGCAAGATGCGGGACACCGAGACGAGCATGGCCATTGTTTTCTACTTTTCGCTCTCGGGCACATTGGTGAGTGCAGCGACACTGCCGTTCTCTGCAGTCTGGCCGAGCGTGACTGACCTGCCGATCCTCGTCGCAATTGGCGTTCTGGGCGGCGCTGCCCAGATTCTGCTCACCAAGGCCTACCAGATGGCGCCGGCGAGCGTCGTTGCACCCTTCGAATACGCCACCTTCGTCTTTGCCTTTCTGCTTGGTCTCCTCGTCTGGCGTGAGATGCCGGTCCCGATCGAGCTGGCCGGGATTGCCGTCGTAATCGCCTCAAATCTCTTCATAGCGATGTACGAGCAACTGGCCGGAGTTTCGTCAAAGCTTCGCCTGCCCGGCAAGTGGCACGACACCGCGACGGCCCGCGCCAAAACCGACTGAAAGGATCGGCGCGGATCCGGCTCAACCCCATAACTCCGACGAATAGGTGCTCACAAAATTCGACTTTGACTTCCTGCTGCCATTCGCGCGGAAGATGCTCAAGGCCAGCTTCGTGCCACTTCGATAGAGTTCGGTTTGCCAATCATGGGTCGGACGGATGCGCTAGCTCACCTCGTCCGATCTGCACACATGTTGAAGAATCCCTGGAGGCCCGCATGACATACACCGCTGCCGAGCTGTTGGCCGAATGGGTCAGCGCGAGCAAAGTTCCAGAAGAAGCCCGGATCAGCGCGGCGAAATGCGTGCTCGATTTGATGACCGCCGCGATAGCCGGCCATGAGACGCCAAATGCGGTCGCCGTGCGCCGAATAGCGAGCGCGACTTGGGGCCATGGACCGGCGGCGATGTGGTTTTCAGGAGAGCGGTCGACCGCTGCGGGGGCAACCTTCGTCAATGCGGCCTGCGCGTGCTCGCTCGACCTGGATGATGGCCACCGCGCCGCTTCGGGGCACCCCGGCGCAGCGATCATTCCGGGGGTATTGTCACTGCTCGGCAGTCCGTCCTTGGATGGGCAACGGGCGCTTGCAGCCATTGCCATCGGATATGAGATCGGCGTTCGTATTTCTGCTGCCCGGGATCTGCGAAGCGTCCCGACGGTGAACAGCGGCCTCTGGAGCGGTCAAGCCGTTGCGGCAGCGGTGGGCTGGCTGAGAGGGCTGTCGCGGAGCCAGATCGCACACGCGATCTCGATCGCTGGGACAACGGCACCGAGCCAGTCGGCTACTCCATACACCCGGTTCAGAGGCAACAGCGTCAAGGAGGGCATCCCATGGGGAGCTGCCAATGGCGTCCTGGCGGCCGATCTGGCCAAGCAGGGCTTCACCGGACCGATCGACATTCTGGACAGTTCAGAACGTTACGATCGCGCGCGGCTTCTCGACGGGCTCGGAACGAGTTGGCTCATCAACAGCACCTATTTCAAGCCCTATAGTTGCTGCCGTTGGATTCACGCGCCGATTGACGCGCTGATCACATTGCTGAACGATCATGACATTCATCCGAAAGCCATCATCAGCATCGATGTGGAGACCTTTGGGAGGTCGTTGACCCTGAGCAACGAGGCGGCGCCGCGTACGCTGGAAGGAGCGCAATACAGCCTTCCGTTCTGCCTCGGTGTCGCCGCGATCAGCGGCGCACCAGCGTTGCTCCCCTTGAGCAACGAGTCGCTGACAGACCAACGAGCCATCGAGATCGCTGGACGCGTCCACATGACGGTCAATCCCGAATTTGAGCTGATGTTCCCGGCTGCGGTTCCTGGGCGGGTTCGCATCAACACGGCTTCGGGCACCTTTGAGCGGACCGTGTTGGCGCCGAAGGGAGAACCTACGAACCCCATGAGCTGGGACGACATCGGGTACAAGTTCCAAGCCATTGCAGCTGGTCGCGCCGATGCTCGTGTCGCGGCTGGGATTCCAAATGCGATCGGCGCGTTGCGAAGGGGAGACGTTGCGCCGTTGCAATCGATGCTGGAGGCAAGGCTGTTCGCCAGCTCGAATGACGCGTCGCCCGTCGAGCGGCTTGCGGTCGCCCAGTAGGCGCAGCGGGCGATGAGACGGCGGCAAAGGTCTTCCTGGCAACAGGTCTATACAGATGGCTTTGTCCCATCCCCTGGACGGGAGCGTACGTGTGAAGCCGGCGAGGAGGGACCGGCCACTCAGTTTCTGCATATCGGGAAATCCTTCAGTGCGAAGACGACGCTACGGTCGCCGTCGACGTGAAAGCGCCATACGTCAATCGGATCGACCTTTAGTCTCTGTTTGAAATCTTGTTTTGAGCAGCGAGAAGGCCGGCATGGTCAAGACACCTGTTTTCATCGGACCGAGCGTCGCAATGGATGCTCCCGCCCTTGCACGAGCGGATACTGCCCGTCTGCTCTGTCCCCATCGGGCAGATTGCGGGACGAACTGGCGGGGATCAAGGGCGAACCTTGTGTTCGCAGCAAAGCTGCTCGGCTGCTTGCGCACGGGAACGTCACCGCCACCATCTGCGCTCGAATGGTCCGGATTTGTTGAGCACTGGACTGTCATCGTTCGCGACGACATATGTGTGCTTGAGGGAACGGTATGGCGTCTCCCATTCTGCCAGGGCAGCTTGGCTGCACCTCTTTTGGCAATTGATCCTGCCGCAGGGTGGGCGCGCGCGCTCGGGGAATGGCTTACGATAGGGGCGCCTCACAGGAGCACCGGCGTAGCCGGACTTCGTCCGGAGCTGATCTCTGATCGTGCGGCACGATGGCTGGAACATCAGCTCGCCCCCGCAGATTGAGCTGTGGCCAGATCGCTTGACCGAAATTACCAAGGGCGGACGAAGCACTTCTCAAACGGATGTGAGCGCCATTTGAGAGCGCGCGTGAGCTTCGAGCGTAAGCAAACTTGATAGGGTCGCACGGCCGCCGTCGATTCTGCTGAAATCCTTGGCAAAGTGGACCCGAGGCAAGGCCAGTATGGCGCAGACAGCAGCGGGGCCTCATCATCGCTGCTCGGAATCGCGCGATTTGAGTGAAACCGAAAGTCCCAGGAATACGCAAAATCCACCGTGTTGCGCTCGATCGGTGCCAACTCCGCAGATTGATAGCCCCGTGCAGAAGCCCTCGTTGCTAGCCTCTGCAAACGTTGTTGAGAGAGCGGAAATGGCAGGGACGAGTGTGTAATGAGCGAGTTCAACTGGCGGTCGGCCGAGTCCTACAAGAAGCTCGAAACAGCCGATGCGGCCGATTTTGCCTGGGAATGTCTACGTCGTAATCCAGACTATCGGCGAGATTACAGCGATCTGCTTGCACAAGACAAAGACGGCCCGACCCATCCTGAATTCCGGCAGCGATGGGGGCTTTCTTTTCGCGGCTGACCCAATGCGCCGGTTTGATGCTCAGGCCATATTCTGGGCGCCGGAGGTGCTGCCGACCGTGCTTCGCCTTGCTCCGGCCTCGCAAGGCTCGCTTGCGCCATTCTCGCATCTCGACCTTCGCGGATCGCCCGGCGCCGAGCTGAGACGGGCGTCCGATGGCTGGTACGCGGTGCTGCAGTTGGGCGGCGCCACGCACCGGCTGATGCTCTCCCGGCTTCCGGCGAAGGGGACGGCCGTGGCTGTCGAACTGCCGCTCGACCGTGATTTCGATTTGCAGACGCGCGCGGCCTATCGGCTTTGGACGGCGCTGAGACGAGGTCCAATCCGGCTGCCGGCTCACACCGGGCCCGTTCAGCAACGCCGGCGCCTCGTTCTTGCGCTGCGCGCCTTGGATGGCCGCCTCGCGGGCCAGAATTATCGGGCGATCGCCACGGCTCTGTTCGGGTCCGAGCGAGTTGAAGATCGGGGATGGAAAACGCACGACCTGCGCAGCCGGACGATCCGGCTGGTTCAAACAGGTCAGACCCTGATCCGAGGCGGCTATCGAAATCTGCTGCGTAGCCAGCGGCGATCAGCATGATCGGCGCGCTGGTCCGTCTCGCAGCCGCCGCGGACGTCGACCCTTCTGGCAAGGACTGCATGAGGGATGCGAAAACTCAGTCATTCGGCTTGGCCGATGTCCTGAGCGCATTACTCGTCGTCGCGCGAGCGGAGAAGTTCAGCCATCTGCAGCACCTTTCGGCGAAGCCGCTCGTCGGATATGCCGAAATAGAGCTCGAGCAGTTGGCGAGATTCGCGCTTGGTCACAAGCTCACTGAAGTCCGCCCTCTGCTCATGAGACGCCTCTGGCACAGCGGCGCCTGCCTTGACGTCAATCTCGTCAAAGAACCAGGTGATCGGAACAGCGAGCTGGTTTGCGATTTCGTACAGCCGAGATGCGCTGATCCGGGTCTCGCCCGCTTCATACTTCTGAATGAGTTGAGCTGTCACGCCGAGGCGTCTTGCCAGGTCATCCTGGCTGAGATCGAGCAGGTTCCGTCGCAGGCGCAAGCGCGTTCCCACATGCTGATCGACATGATTGGGCTTCTTGGATGACCTCCTGAGCCGCTTGCCTTGGTTTCGGGACACAGCGGGGCGGCCGTCAGGGAGCTGTTTGGAAGTCGCCACGTCCGCTTACCTCATGCCGTATCCAAGATGTTCGTCCATGAAGCATCAATCTCAGCTTGAAACAATCAACCAGAATTATGTCATTCGCGCTACAACTACAGAGGATAGATCAAATGCAATCGTCGCCAGCCACGGTTTGATGTGCGTGACGTAGCAAAGGGCAAGGAATGTCGATGCAGGATTGCTGTCCTCAATCTGGCCGCGTGCCTTCCAATCTGAAGATCGATCATGGTCCGATCGGCCTCCTGGGACGCTTCTTCCTCGCCGCTGACACCGCCGCCCAAAAGCGCGGCGTCAGCGTCTATTTTGCGAGCCTACAGGATTTGCTCGACGTCAACAGCGCAAATTCCGACAGCTGGCGACCGCTGGTGCCGATCTTCCAGCCCGACCTCGGCGGCGCGACAGCTGAGAACACCTTCGTTATGGTCGGAAAAGACAAGAACGGGGAGGTCGTCGCGACACAGGCGGGTCGGTACTACGACTGGACAGCCACGACGCTGTTCGAGGAAGCCATCTCGCTTCGTATGTTCTACGCAGATCCGGCAGCCGCCTTGGCGCGCGGCGACGGTTGTATGATTGCGACCCCGGTGGCGTCGACGATTGCGGGCAGGGTCGTGTTTTCCGGCGCCGGTTGGTACCGGCGCGATTTTCGCGGCAGAGGGTTGGCGCGAATCCTGCCCCGGATTTCGCGTGCCTATGCTCATGCGCGCTGGAATACGGATTTCACGATCAGCATGATGGCCGACGCTGTGATTGCCGGCGGCATGGCGGATCGCACCGGCTACACCCGGATCGAGCGGTCGAGCGTCGAACTGGTCGTATCTCCGCTCGGATCGATGCGCTGTGGTCTTGTCTGGATGCCGGTGCAGGAGATGCTGGCCGATCTGGAGGCCGCCATGGGCGTAAGCTGGCGCGAGGAATCCGATCCGCGCGCAGCGGCGATGTGAGCAGAGCCGGCTCTCAATGGCGGGGGAAAGCATGCAGGGACCGCTGGGTCACCGGGAAGCCGAGGCATATGTCAGGCACCTGTTCGCGTGTATCGACGCTCACGACTGGGCAGGCTTGTCCAGCCTGCTGGACGACGGTGCCGTCTATGAGCGTCCAGGATATGAGCCCTTTGTCGGCAAGTTGGCCATCATGCAGTTCTATCGCCACGAGCGCATCGTGGCCTCGGGCGAGCACCTGCTTGAGCAGGTGCTGAGCAATGGCGAACAGATCGCCTGCTGGGGCAGCTTTGCGGGCCAGGACAAGAATGGGCGGCCCTTGAAGACCAGATTCGCCGATATCTATCATCTCAGCGGTGGCCGCATCGGCCTGCGGCGGACGTTCTTCGACAGTCCGGCGCTCTGATCAGCGCAGTGGCTACGCGCTCTCGGCACCAGTGAACAACTGCTCGCCCCAGGGGGCATCGACAGGATGGGGGCTGCGGTGCGGCCGGCAGGCATTGGCCACAGATGCTTGGTTGGACATCGTTTGGGCCAATGCGTGTACAGCGCGGGCGTCAGGCCGTCATGGCGCGCGTCTCGGAACGCCAGGCTGCCGCCTGCAAGGCCTCGCCGTCCATCCCTGTGCGGGGCAGCCCGAGATGGGACAGCACTGTCGGCGCGATGTCGATGACGCGCGCGGGTGACTTGCGGATCCGACCCGGACTGAAGCCTTCGCCCCATGCCATCAGGAACGGAGCCTGCTCGTAGGTCCCGAGTCCTCCATGCTGTCCGCATCCAAGTCGGTCGGGCTTGCCGAGGGCAGGCTTGGCCGCGAGGCTCGAACCGCGGATTCCGAAGCGGTTGGGGACGTCGCTGGACCGCATGGACACAGCAAAGGCAAGGCCGCCGGTGTGAGCTTGTCCAACGCGGTCGAGCTCGTCCGGCCCGAAGACCTGCCCGGCCCAATCACTGCGTTCCAGAAGCGATCGCACGTTCTGCAGCGAGGGGCCGCGCTGGGAATCGACATAGATCAAGGCCGAGGTCCCGTTCGAGATGGCCAGAATCTCGTCGGACATGGGGTTGGCTTTGAGACCCGCGGTGATCAGCGCTGCATCGATGTCGACGATGTCCTCGACCGTTTGATGACCATGATCGGATCCGATCAGAAGCAGGATGTCCTCGCCCTGGTCGCGCTGTCTTTCGACGGCTGCGATCACCTCGGCCGCCCGACGATCCGCCTCCGCCAGCACGGCAAGATGGTCCGGAGAACCGAGCGGTGCGTTGTGTTGAATGCGGTCCGGTTCGCCAAGCCACAAAATGCCGACCGCCGGGCGACGCTTCACCACCACGTCGTCGATGAAGCGGGCTGTCATCCTGGCGTCACCGCCACTGTCCAGCGTGACGTCCAATCGATCGCCGGCCGCGACTTCAATGCGGCCAGGTCCGAACGAGCCGGCCCGGTGATAGACAAATCCATGCCCGTCGGGATCATGGGCATAGGCAGCCCCGGGGGACACGTTGCTGAAGACGATCTGGCCACCCACGGTCTTGACGCGTTCCGCCAGGGTCGGCACTTGCAGTGAGGATCCCGTGACTCGGCGCTTGTGTTGCAGAAACTGCGGATCTCCGGCGTCGCGCAGCACCAACCTGCCGGATTCGATCAGGGCAACGGAATTGCCTTGCAGTCCATGTCTTGCCGGAGTGCATCCGGTTGCAACACTCGCCGACACGACGCGTGTGCACGAAGGAAAGACGGTCCGGTAGTCCTCGAACCATTCGGCGCGCGCGGCGAAATCTGCGAGATGGGGCGTGGTCGCAGGCGAAATGAGGTCCCGTCGAAGTCCGTCGAGGATCATGATGACAACGCGCTTCATGGTCAAAGGTCCACCTCATTGAGTGCGACACTGAAAATATCGAAATTGCGCAAAGTGCGCCCATCGGGCGCGCCCGGGCTCGCGCGAAGCCGATGAGACAGGATGAAGGGGACGCGCTGCTCGGCGAGACCGCCATGCGAGCGCAGCCTCGCGCCCGCCAGGTTGGAAAGCTCGTGGTCGCATGCCCGGGCGCCCAGTGCGACTCCCTTTGCTGCGATCACGCAGACGTCGCCCTCGCGGTCGCGCGGCAGCTCGAAGCGGGCGGCCGCATCGTCTCCGGTCAAGGCGAGACCGACGCCCGGAAGCCCCGCGAGAAACGAAACGACGTCTGAGGCGCGCAGGACTGGATCCTGGAGGTGAACCCGGACGAAGCCGCCGAGCGCGCCGTGATGGCGGACGAACGGGTCGGTGATGGGGCAGATCACCCGCGTCCGCCCGAGGCCGAAGACTGCGTCGAGCCGATTGCCGAGAAACATGACATTGGGCGAACCATCGGCGTGCGCCATATCACTCATACCGTGATCGGCGACGATCCCGACGAGCGCGCCCTCGGCGAGCAGTGCGCCGAGTCTCTGATCCACCTCGGCCATGAAGGCCAGGGCTTCCGGCTCGTGCGGTGCGTAGGCGTGCTGGACATAGTCGGACAGCGACAAATAGATCAGATCAGGACGATGATCCGCCAAGAGCCTGAGACCCGCGTCCAGGACGAACAGGGACAGGTCCGCCGAATACTGACGAGGGACGGAGCGGCCGATCCGCGCCGGCACGTCTGCAATGCCATTCTCGGCTTCGCTGCAGCAATCGGCCTTCTCGGCCGAGAACACGATGCCCTTGAGGTCCTTGCCAAGCGCCTTGCGGAGCTTGTCCTTGGCCGTCACGGCGGCCACCTTGGCTCCGGCACGGGAGAAGGCGGAAAGGATCGTCGGCGCCCGCATCGGCGATGCGTCCACCATCATCACCTCCTCTCCGCTCGCGGAATCGATGTAGAAGTTGCCCGACACCCCGTGGTGCGCGGGCGCAACCCCGGTGACGATCGAAACGTTGTTTGGGTTGGTGAAGGACGGCATGGCCGAGAGCGCCGTGGTCGCAAAGCCGTCGCGTCGCATGCGATCGAGGGCAGGGACGATGCCCGCGCTGCTTGCCGCTGCGATATAGTCGGGATCGCAGCCGTCGAAGCAGATGATGACGGTGGAAACGCGCGGCCAATTGTAGACCCGTCCGTTCACTTCGATCTGCGTGTCGCAGCACGTTGTCGGCTCGGTGGCGGATGTATATCGCATCAATGATCAACCCGTGTTGGCAGGCGGCAGGTGTGAGCAATCCAGGCGGCGCTCTGAAGCAGCTCACGGTCAGAGCCATGACGCCCAATGAGCTGGAGACCGATCGGCAAGCCGTGTGCGCCGCAGAGCAGCGGCAGTGAGACGACAGGCAGACCGCACAGGCTCCAGGGCATGGCAAGACTCCCCGAGCCGGGACCTTCATCGAGCCTTGTCGCCTCGCCCGGCGCCGAAAGGGTCACAAGCACATCGTGCTGCGCGAACAGCTTCGACGTCAGTCCGATCAAGCGATCGGCCGACGCGTTCAACTCGATGTAACGTTTTGCGCCGAGCGCGATGCCTGCGGCAATTCCATCCCGCAGCGGTGGACACAGCTTGGCAGCGAGATGCTGGGGTAGATCCCCGAAGCGAGCCGCCAGATGAGCGTTCAAAAGGCCAAGAGCCACCTCGATCGCATCGCCGAACTCGCTCGGAAGATCCAGCTCGTGGACCGCGACCGGCAACGCACCGATGAAGGCCGTCAAAGCCTCGCCCGCGTCCGGAGCGACCTGCTCGAATCCCGGTCCGCGCACCACAGCGAGCCTCGGAGGGCGTCCGATCCGATCGGCGGCGCTGTCGACAACGGGATCAAATGCGCCGGCAAACAAGCAGAGATCCTGGACGGATCTCGCGAGATAGCCAATCTGCGCAAGCCGCGGCACCAGGATGTTGGAGCCTTCCATGCTCGCAAACCCGAACGACGGCTTGAACGCATGCGCTCCGCAGAATGATGCCGGCAGCACCGTCGACGCCGTGTGCTGAGTCCCGAGTGCAAGAGGGACCATCCGGTCGACCACAGCTGCCGCCGAGCCGGCCGAAGACACACCGGGTGAGCGCCCAAGATCACTGGGATTGCGGGTCGCGCTCGGATGATACATGCCGAACTCCGACGTCGTCGTCTTGCCGATGATGATGGCGCCGGATCGCCTCAGCATCGCGACCGCCGCGGCGTCCGCTGCCGGGCGACGGTGGCGCAGCAGGCTGCTGCCATATTCCGATGGCATGTCGATCGTATCGAAGACATCCTTGACGCCGACGGGCAGGCCGTGGAGCGGTCCGGAGAGCCGGCCTTCCGATTGCGCCTTGTCGGCGAGGAACGCCTGTTCGCGCGCCGCGTCCACCGCGACATGAGTGAAGGCGTGGACCTCGCCGTCGCGTGCCGCGATGCGAGCGAGGCAGGCCTCGAGTAGTGTGGCCGCGGAGAGGCGTCGTTCGCGTATGGCCGAAGCTGCAGCCGTGGCTGTCAGCTGCGAAGGATCGCCATCCATCTGGCAAAGCTGACGCCGACTGTGTGGGATCGCCATGGTCATGATCGGCCCGTCTCCTCGAGGGTCTCGGCAGGTGCGAATGAGCTGGCGTTGGTCCCGCGGAGCCGCGAAGGCCAGGCGAACGCGTGTCGAGGCATCATCCCGTCACGAAAGGTCAGGACGCATGATGCGAAGACGACGCCCTGGAGCACCTGCACCCAGGCCCCATAGGGAGCGAGAAAGTGCTGCATCGTGACCAGGACCGTGGCGCCGACCAAGGGTCCGCTCAATGTGCCGAGGCCGCCGATGAGGCACATCAGAACAGCCTCTCCGGAGAGGTGCCAGTGTGCGCCGGACAAAGTCGCGAGCTGAAAGGCAACCGCACTCAGTGACCCGGCGAGGCCGGCACAGCCGGCGGCGATCGCAAAGGCAAACAGCTTGAGGCCCCGGGCATTCTGACCAAGAGACAAGGCGCGCCGCTCGTCGTCGCGGACCGCGACAAGCATCATCCCAAGCTGAGACGACAGCAGCCGCTTGATGCCGAAATGGACGGAGCAGAAGGCTGCCACGGCAAGTGCATAGACGGCGAGGTCGTTGCGCAGATCGATCAGACCGAACAGGAGGCCGCGCGGCACCGCCTGCAGCCCGTCCTCGCCATGCGTGAAGCTCGACTGGACGAACACGAAGTAGACCATCTGGGCGACGGCGAGCGTGATCATGGCTTGATAGATGCCACGCCGCCGGATCGCCAGCGCTCCCATGACGATGCCGAGCAGAATAGCGGCAGTGATCCCCGCCAGCATGGCCAGCTCCGGCGACATCGCCCAGTGCTTCAGCGCATGCGCGGTGACATAGGCGGCCGTCCCGTAGAGCGCCGCCTGTCCGAACGACATGACCCCGGCGAACCCCAGCAGGAAGTTGAACGACGCGGCAAGAATCGCAAAGCAGAAGATCTTGACCAGGAAGATCGGGTAGAGCAGTGCCGGCAGGACAGCGAGTGCAGCTGCGATGATGACGACGATCAGGATGCGCTCGTATTTTCTGTCCGCGCGTACATCCGGCGTGGCCGTGACCGGGGGAGGAATGCCGGCAAAGGAATGATGACGCAGCACCTCGATGCCGAACAGGCCCTGCGGCCGGACCGACAGGACGATGCACATGAAAGCGAAGATCATGACATTGGCCGCTTGCGGGAACACCGCCAGTGTCGCGCTCTCGAGCAATGCCAGGCAGTAGGCCGCCAGGATTGTTCCTCCGAGGGAGCCCATCCCGCCGATCACAATGATGGCAAAGACAACAAGCAGGACGTCGGACCCCATCAACGGACTCACCTGATAGATCGGCGCCGCAAGAGCGCCGGCGAGGCCCGCAAGAGCCGCGCCCAGCCCAAAGGTTGCCGTCATCACCGCAGGAATCGGGACGCCCAGCGCTTCGGCCATCTTGGCGTTCTCGGAAGCCGCCCGAAGCGTCGCTCCAGCCTTTGTTCGTGCGATCGCGATCCACACCCCAAGGCAAACAATAAAGGCGACCATGACGACCCACAGCCGGTAGACGGGGAATACTGCAAAGCCGAGATCGACCACGTCCGACAGCCAGGCGGGCGTCGTGAAGGGCAGTCCCGTAGAGCCGAAGATGACCTGAAATCCGCCCTGGATCGCGGTTGCGAGTCCGAAGCTCAGCATGAATCCATAGAGCGGATCGAGACTGTAGGTCCGCCGCAATAAGAGGCGCTCCAGCACCATCCCGGTCGATCCAACCAGAACGGCAGCCGCACACAGGCCCACGAGATAGGGAAGACCAAGGCGCGCAACGGCCGCCCACGCGGCAAATGCACCCATCATGTAGAGCGCGCCGTGAGCCATGTTGAGGATGTTCAAGAGCCCGAAGATCAATGCGAGGCCGAGGCAGAGCAGGGCATAGAACGATCCATTGACCAGACCGATCGTGAGATAGGAGAGAACGAGGTTTGACATAAGTTTCACACGGCAACGTATTTGGAGAGGCGCGCTTCGATGCGCTCGGCCTCGCAGGTCGGGCAATTGTCGACAACCAGTCCGTTCTCGATTGCAACAACCCGGTCAGCGACGCCCAGCACGAAAGCGAGGTTCTGCTCGACCAGCAGGATGGTGTAGCCGCGCTGCTTGAGCGCGGTGATCGCCTGTTCGATCTGGTGGATGATGATGGGTGCCAGCCCCTCCGTCGGCTCGTCCAGCAGCAGAGTCCGGGCACCGGATCGCAGGATCCGCCCGATCGCCAGCATCTGTTGTTCGCCGCCGCTCAGCTGCCCGCCGAGATGGCGGGTCCGCGACCTGAGATTCGGAAACAGTTCGAAGATCTCATCATCACTCATGCCGGAGCCGCCCAGCGTGGGCGATAGCGCCATGTTCTCGGCCACGGTGAGGCTGGCGAAGATCCCTCGCTCTTCCGGACAGTAGCCGAGACCAAGATGCGCGCGCTCCGATGGACGCAGCGAACGCACCTCTCGCCCCTGCACCAGCACTTGCCCCGACTGCCGCTGCAACAGGCCCATGATGGCGCGCAGGATGGTGCTCTTGCCGGCGCCGTTGCGGCCCAGCAGCACGACGACCTCACCCTCCGATACGGTGAAGTCGATCCCGAACAGCGCCTGGACCTCGCCATACCAGGCCTTGAGGTTGGATATCGCAAGGGGAAGGCCTGCTTCGCTTCGTTCCGGATCAAGCATCAGCGGCTGCACCCAGATAGGCGGCGCGGACGCGGTGGTCGCGCGCAACGTCCTGATAGGATCCGTCGCTCAGAACGGCCCCGTTCGCCAGGACGGTGACGTGGTTCGCGAGCCGCTCGACGACCTTGAGATTGTGTTCAACCAGCAGGACGCAGCAATCCTGCGCTGCGTCGGCAATCATGTCGACGACTGGACCGATGTCTTCCCGGCCGAGCCCCGACATCGGCTCGTCGAGAAGCAGGAGGCGAGGTCTGAGGGCGAGCGTGGTTGCAATTTCGAGCAGGCGCCGCCGGCCATAGGAGAGTTCACGCGCCTGCCTGCGTCGGTCGGAGATCAGGCCAGCTCGTGCGAGCAGAGTCTCGTTGTGAGGGGCGAGATCGCCTCTGACGCGGCGGCGCAACAGCCGGAGTGGTGGGCTGGCATGGGCCTGCGCCACCAACATGTTCTCCTCGACCGACAACTCGGGAAATACCGCGCAGATCTGGAAAGATCGGGCCAGCCCGAGCCTGGCCAGCCGATTGGCAGGCCAGGCCGTGACGTCGCGTCCAAACAGTTCGATCTGGCCGCGGGTGGGCTTGATGAAGCCGCTGATCGCGTTGAACAGCGTGGATTTGCCTGCTCCGTTGGGACCGATCACCGCGTGAATGCAGCCTTCCCGAAGGTCGAGCGACACCTCGTTCAAGGCGACGAAGTCCTTGAACTGAACCGTCAGAGCACGAACCTTCAGCACGGGATTGGTCGGCAGCGGAGCAGAGACAGCTCTCGGATCTTCGAAAGCCTGGAGCGAGGCGCTGGCTACCATGTCTATTGCGCCTTGGCCGCCTGCGAGCCGCAGCCGGATGCCGACGCGGGACGGAATGCCGCGTTCGCAGGAACCGTGGCCGTGCGGACGTAGAAGTCCCACGGCTCCTTGCTTTCGGCAGGCGCCTTCACGCGATAGACGCCGATCTCATAGGTCACCCGTCCATTCGCCTGAATGTGCGCTTCGCGGCCGAAGCGGTCGACCGGCAGCTGCCGCATCTGGTCGTTGACAGAAGCGGCGTCGTCGCTGTGCCCTGCCCGTGCGGCCTTCAAATAGTGCAGGACGCTGACATAGACGCCGGCCTGCTCACGCGTTGGCATCCGTCCGTGGGCGGCAAAAAACCGCCGGGCGAATGCGCGCGTCGCATCATTGTCGTTCCAGTAGAAGCCGGTGCTGATGATCAGGTTCTGCGCCGTCTCCAGACCGATACTGTTGATATCCGTCACGAAGGCATGCAGCGCGGCCAGCTTCTGCCCGGCCCGCCCTATCCCGAATTGGCCGGCTTGCTTGATGGCGTTGACGGTGTCGGCGCCGGCGCTGGCAAGCGCGATCACCTCGGCGGAGGAGCTGCGGGCCCTCACCAGGAGAGTGGAAAAGTCGGCGGTGCCGAGCGGATGGCGAGCGCTGCCGATCACCTTGCCGCCGCGCTCGTCCACGACCTGTTGCGCCGCTCCCTCCAGATCATGGCCGAAGGAATAATCCGCGGTGAGGAAGAACCAGCTCTTCAAGCCCTGGTCGAGTAGCGACGCCGCAGTGCCGCGGGCCAGCGCATAGGTGTCGTCGGTCCAGTGCGTGACATAGGGCGAACAATAGCGGCCCGTGATGTCGGTGGAGGCTGCGCCGGAAATTAGAAGCGAGCGCTTCTTGTCGGTTGCGAGCGGGATCAGTCCGAAAACCACGCCCGAATGCGGCAGATCGACGATGGCATCGACGCCGCGCCGGTCAAACCATTCGCGGGCGATGCCGGATGCGATGTCCGGCTTGTTCTGATGATCTGCCGTGATGATCTCGATCGGGGTGCCGTCGACGGTTCCCCCGAAATCGGCAACAGCCATCCGGGCCGCGAGGATCGAGCCAGGACCACCAACGTCGGCGACCACGCCGCTCTGATCTCCCATGACGCCGATCACGACCTTGCCGTCCGAGAATTCGGCCAATGCGGCACTCATCGAGACGGACAGAAATGCAACGGACAGCAGTAGGCTTCGCATGGTCAGGCCCCCCATTTTTGGTAGGGGGTACTTAACCCGCTTCGCTGACACATTTGTGACGTGTAAGGTACAAATGGGCTGTCCGGTATGGCAGTTGTCGTAGCGACCGCGACGGGGCACACATGGGTCCTGACCCAAACCCGACTCAGGCTGTGACGTGACCACCTCAAACCTGAAACTGCGCGACGGCGAGACCGACAACGCCGATACGATCCTGGAAGACCGGGTCCTGGTTGCCAGAATATGCTGGTACTACTTCAAGGAAGGGCAGACCCAGGAAGCGATATCGCAGCGGCTGAACATGACGCGGAAGCGCGTCAACCGGATCCTCGGGCTCGCGCGGGAAAGCGGCTTCGTACAGATCACGATCACCGATCCCGCCGGGCAGAGAACGAAACTCGAGGCGGAGCTCGCTGCACGATACGGCTTGACGCAAGCCATCGTGGTCCCAACCCCTATGACCGACCCGGACGTCAGGTCGTTTCTGGGAGCGGCAGCTGCCAACTACGTTGCTGAACAGCTCCCCGCGGATGGCTCGCTTGGGATCACCTGGGGAGGGACGATCAACGCAGCCGCCCAGAACCTGCGGCCGCGTCAGGGTCAGAACACCAAGGTCGTCCTGCTCTGCGGCGGATTGGCGGAAAGCGCGCCGATCAATCCGTACGACAACGCTGCGATGATCGCTCGCGCACTTGGAGCCCGCTGCTATTATCTCACCGCGCCCATGTTCGTCGACGACGCGGCCTTCCGAAACCTGATCGTGGACAGCGAGCCGGTTCGCTCCGTGCTGGCCATGGTGCCAAGTCTGGACATGGCCCTCTTGAGCGCGATCGACCTTTCCGAGCAGTCCAAGGTGCTCGAATACAACGTCATCTCGCGCAAGACCTGGACATCGCTGCGAGCGGCCGGTGCGGTCGGAGACATTTGCGGCCACTACCTCGATCGCGGTGGCAAACGGGTGGATCATCCGCTGTCGCGGCGGACCATCAATCCGCCCTGGGAGCATATTCATCGGATCAAGCACCGGGTTCTGGCAGCGGGAGGACTGCAGAAGGTCGCGATCATTCGCGCCGCGCTCCTCGCCAGGCTCTGTCATGTTCTCGTGACTGATGAAAATGCGGCGGAGAAGCTGCTGGTCGACTAGGTGGGCATTGCATGCGCAGCCGCTTCGTTCCTGGCGCGGCGGCTCGACCGCTTACTCGCTCGGTGGCAGCCGGCGAGCAGGTCGAGGCCCTAGACCGGCCAGGGCAGGGAGTAGGTTTTCACCTGCGTGAAGCTGCGCATCGCCTCCAGGATGCCCTCCTTGTGACCGAGGCCGGACTGCTTGATGCCTCCGAACGGAGTGAGTTCGGTGCGATAGCCGGGAACTTCCCACACATTGACGGAGCCGACCGCGAGGCCCTCGATGAGCCTCGTGACGTGATCGAGGCGGTTGGAGCAGACGGCGGCGGAAAGTCCGAACTTGGTGGCGTTCGCAATCCTGATGATCTCGTCGATATCATTGTTGCATCGGATGATCGGCAGAACCGGGCCGAACGTCTCCTCGGCAACGAGCTCGCAAGCGGGCGAGACATGATCGAGCAGGGTGGGAGGATAAAAGGCGCCGCGAGGTTCACCGCCGAGCAGAAGCCTGGCACCTGCCGCGACCGCACCGGCCACGCGTCTGGCAATCAGCTGAGCTGCGTCTTCGCTGATGACGGTGCCGAGATCAACGCAAGGATCGCTGGGGTCGCCTGTTGAGAGCTGCTGCATGTGGTGCAGGGCACGCTCGGCGAAGTGATCGGCAAGCTCCTCCACGACGAGCGCCCGCTTCACGGCCGTACAGCGTTGACCGGAATGTCTGACTGCGCCCTGCACGGCCAGATGCGCGGCCCGATCGACGTCCGCATCCGAAAGGACGATGAACGGATCGTTCCCACCCAGTTCGAGGACGAGCCGCCGGTAACCTGCCCGTTCCGCGATCTGGTGCCCGACGCGAACCGACCCCGTGAATGTCACGAGCTCGGCGTCCTCATCGGTGAACACGCAATCTCCAAGATCGCGCGGCGTTCCGGTCACGATCGAGAGCATGCCCTCCGGCAAGCCTTGTTCGCGGAGGATCCTGCCCAGCGCAAGTGCCGTCAGGGGCGTCTGCTCCGACGGCTTGAGCACCACGCGGTTGTTGGTCGCAATTGCCGGCGCCAGCTTGTGGCTGACCAGGTTCAGCGGATGATTGAAGGGGGTGATGGCCGCGATGACCCCCGCGAGCGGCGTACGCATTGAAAAAATGCGCCGCTGATGAGGGGTTCCGCCGATGTCGCCAGGGTAGATCTCGCCATCAGCTTGAATCAGCGCATGGCCGGCAAACGACCAGACGTCGCAGGCGCGCCTGGTTTCATGCAGGGAGTCCCTCAGACAGAGACCGGTCTCGGCGGTTATGAGTTGTGCGAGCCGGTCCTGATCTCTTGCGATCGCGCGCGCCGTGCCGAGCAGGATATCGGACCTTTCGCGGCGGCTCAGCTTCGGGCGGAAGCGCGCGGCCGCCGCGAATGCAGCCCGTATTTGACGTGGCTCTGCCTGCGGCACCGTCCCGACGAGCGCGCCGGAAAAGGGATTCCTGACTTCAATGACGCGATCTGCGTCTGCTGATGCTCCAGCCAGGAGCATCGGCTGGTAGATCGGCTCAATAGCGTCCATGTATGGCTCCTCAACTCAAAGGCTGCGCCGGCTGACGCTTGCTTGCGGCTTGTCGGCCTCGTCGATCTGGCTGAAAGGCGCTCTGGCCGGCTTGTTGCGCGAAGGCCGCTCTTCGCGTTGCCAGATCACGACCGTGACGCCCATGATGATCAGCAGGCAGGCAAGAACCGTGCGCAACGCGAGCTCCTCCCCCTGCAGGATGAGAGCTGAGATCAGCGCGACGACGGGAATGAGAACGAGGCTCTGAGATGCGATCCGCGCCGGAATTGAAGCCAACGCATAGTACCAGGCAACGAATGCGAGGCCGGTCGCTACGATACAGTTGAACGCGATCGGGAAGGCGAGAGCTGAAAGGCGCTTGACCTCGAAATGCGGCTCGAGGACGGCTGAGGCCGTCATGACCGCCATCCCTGCCGCTGCAAGCTGGAATGTGGTCCGGCTCCAGACGTCGATATCGCTGTGAGCTCGGTTGGCGAGCCACGTTCCCAAGGCCCAGCAGATGGCCGCAATCAGCAGCAGGGCAACCCCTTCCGCGTTGTCGAAAGTCATTGCCGCAGCCATAGGCCCGAGGCCATTGGCGCTCAACAACATGATTCCACCAAGCCCGCTCCCGATCGCTGCAAGCTCGAAGCCGGTCTGCCGCCTTCCGTCCAAAACCCACTCAATGATCGCAAGCCAGAGCGGCATCGTATAGAAAATGAGAGCACTTCGGCCGACGTCCAGATATTGGAGCCCAACAAGGCTCAGGCCCAGCCCGCAGGCCATCTGCAGCATGCCCACGGCAAGCAGGTTGAGCCGTCCGCGATCGCCGATGCGGAGCTGATACCCCAAGGCAAGGCGCGCCACCGCGATCGCCACCGCGCCGCCGAGAAGACGCAGTCCTGTAAAGAACAGGGGCGGCGCGATCTGCAGCGCGTCCTTGATGACGAGCCAGTTCATACCCCAGATCAGGATCACGAAGATCAGGCAGAGGGCTGCCGAAGCAGACGTCTTGCGGACCATCACATCGTTTCCCCTTTAGCCGGCAGCTGAAGGTTCAAGAACGTAGCGCCCCATGGCGTCCTGGAATCGGCGCTTGTTCCCGACAGGCGTATGGCGGGTGGTCACGCGCGGAAGCGTTGCGGGATGGGAACGATTGATCTTGCAAAGCAGGAAATGCGGACCCCGCGTCGTCGCAAAGTGCTCCATTGCTTTCAGGATATCCCCGGCTTCAGCACAACGCACCGACGAGCGATAGCCGCAGGCGGATGCGACAAGATCCAAGGACGAGCTTCGTGACGTCGAGGCCTGGCCACCGGTGGATGCGTAGCTTTCATTGTCGAGCACGACGTGGATGAGGTTCTGGGGTTGGGTGTGGCCAATCGTGGACATGACTCCCATGTGCATCAGCGCGCCGCCGTCGCCATCCAGTGCGAGCACGGGACGGTTGGGCATGGCGATGGCGAGGCCTGCCGCCAATGCGCTGCAGTGCCCGAGCGAGCCCTGCATGTAGAAATTCTCGGGACGATCGTTGACCCGGAAGAGCTCTCTCGTGATGAATCCGGTCGTCGAGACGATCGACGTGGTCGGATCGAGCCGCTCGCAGATCAGTTCGATCGCCTCTCCCGCGCTGAGCGGGTAATCGAGCGGTGCGTCAGGGGTCGCCCCTGCGGCGCTCGGCGTGAGCTGGCCCTTTCGCAACAGCACAGCAAAAGGTGCCTCCTGCCGATGCGCTTCAGCGGCGCGGACGAGAAGCCGATCCAGTCCGCCCGTCGTTCCGTCGAACTCGTCCCAGTCGATGGCGAGCTGATCAAGGATCGCCTTCGTCGCGGCACCCATGAAGATGTGCTGCGGCTCATCTGCGCTCTCGTCGGGATGTCCTCGGACCGAGATCAGCAACAGGACCGGGATCCTGTTGACCATCAACAACGAGGTGAGTGGATTGACGACGTGACCAAGACCGGAGTTTTGCAGCGCGACAACGGCGCGCTGGCCGGACAGCGCGGCGCCGGCGGCGAGCGCCACCGCGCTGCCCTCATTGGCCGCGGGTACGTCGGTCAACGCGCTGCTTTCGGTCGCCCTCTCAAACAGGTCAGCGAAGTGCGAGCACGGAACGCCCGAGAAGAAGGTGTAGCCTGCTGCACTCAATCTCGATAGAAGAACGCTCGTCGGCACGGACATGTCTTTTTGCTCCTGCACAAGGGCATTGGGAGCGGCTCTGCCGCCCCCAATGAATCGACGTCCTGTGACCTCAACTGAGTTTCTTCGCCACGATCAGGCTGCGATTGCAGAGCGATCTGTGGTACTCGACCTGCCCGAATCCGGCCTGTTCGAGCATCCCGCGCATGTCTTCAAAGCTGTAGCAGCAGCCTTCGTAGCCCGTGGTCAGGAGCACCGAATATTCAGCTTCGGCGGCCGGGGCCGGACGCCCGCCGCGATCGTCGGGATGGCAGCTGTAGACAGCAATGCGGCCACCGGGCTGGAGGCTGCCGTGGGACTTGCGCATCAGCAGGCGGACCTTCTCGGGTCCCCAATTGTGAAGAACGTGGGAATAGAGATGAAGGCTTGCATCGCGTGGCAGCGGGTCGACAAACATGTCGCCAGCGACGATACGGACGCGGTCGGGATAGAGACCCCGTGCGATCAGACAGGATCGCGCGAGCTCGTCGACCGGGGGGCGCTCGAAGATGGTCGCGGATAGCCGAGGATATCGCATCAGCAGATGAGCGGAATAGACGCCGGAGCCGCCGCCGATGTCGAGCATGGACGTATCGCCGCTGCAATCGAGCAGGGTAGCGAGATGCGGGGCAAAGATCCGGCCGCGCTCCTCCATGCCGCGCGTGTTGAGGTCCGCGAACTCATCCGTCTGCATCAGATCGTCCCAGCTGGTCGTGTCGCCGCGCGCGACATGCCAGGTGTCGGAGCCGTCGTTCCGCAGGACGTCGTACAGCTCGCGAACCGACGACTTGTACTTCATTGTGGCGATGTAGGAGGCGACATTCTCGTCGGATCGGCTGCTGAGATATCGGACGGCTTCGATGGTGGCGTGAAGTTTTCCGCCCTCGCGATCAATCAGGCCCCAGGATTCGAAAAGCCTGATCATTGTACGTGTCGGCCGGTCACGAAGCGAGAAATGCTCCCGCAGTTCGTCTTCAGAGACGGGGTGACCGTCCAGATAGGTGAACAGGTCGAGCCAGGACACCGCTGCAATGTAGAGGTCGGCGGCGTATGAGCCGTCCCGCCACTTGATGACCTGGGCAATGTCGGGGCGGTCGACCTGTGAGACATCGGTCGGCGTGTCGATGCGAGATGCGAGTGCAGTCGGGGTCATGGGTCTGATCCTTTACGAGAACGGCATGAGTTGTTCGGCTAGTCTGGCTGGCCTGGCGCGGCATTGACGGGCAGGTATCGGGCCTCGGCGCGCGCCAGCTCGTCGTAGTGAAACAGCGAGAAGACATCCTCGAGGGTCGCGACCTCAGCCTCGATCCCCGCGATGCTCTGCTCGGTGATGATGCGCTGGCAGACATTGCGCATCGCGCTTGTCGCGGCGCGCATCGAGTGATTGGCCCAGATCACGGTCGAGATGCCGGCAGCACGAAAAGCGGACGCGGGAGTCCGATAGTATTTCGTTGGGACGATCACGACAGGGAGGCGGTTCTGCCAACCATTGGCGAAGGCGAAGATCTCGTCCGCCGTGCTCTTCCGGGAATGGATGAGAATGGCGTCCGCTCCGGCGTCCGCATAGGCGTGAGCGCGGTGAAGGGCCTCGTCCATGCCATGGCCGGCGATCAAGGCCTCGATGCGGGCGACGAGGACGAGTTCGTCTCCAACCGCATCCTTCACGGCACGCAGACGCCCGGAGAATTCGCCGGCAGCGGCGAGCGGATGACGATCGCCGACGAACGAGTTCATCTTCGGAAACTGCTTGTCTTCCAAGGCCACACCGGCGGCACCCCGCTGACGGAGCTTGTGGGCCAGAATGCGCGCATTGTTGAAATTGCCGAAGCCGCTGTCACCGTCGACGAGAACCGGGAGATCAGTCGAATCGACCATGCGTTCGACGACGTCGATGAGCTGGGTCCAGGACGCTTCACTTGCATCGCGATAGCCGAGAGAGCAGGCGATCGACAGGCCGGATGCCCATAGACCCTTGAAGCCGGCGCGCTCGGCGACAGCGCTTGAGAGCCCATCATGGGCCTCCATCAGAAAGCTCAGATCTCGATTGCAGCAGATCTGCTCGCGGAGCGCTGCGGCGCGAGTGGCGAGCTCCGGACGATGATCTGCAGCGTGACGAATCGATTGCGGTCGCGTGAGCATGCAAGGTCTCCCTTCCCCGTGCGGGTCTGTTATCAACCACTAGTTGACAATTTTGCGATGCCCGGATCAATTACTAACTCTGGTAGTCACACCAGTGCATAGGTTCCGGTGGGGAGGGGCGAGGGAGACGATCTCGCACAAGGGCGAGCACTGCCGGCGAGCTGGCCCGGGTTCGTGCCGGCAAGGGGGCCGCGGCCCTGCCGTGGCCGCTTGCGCCGCCGGGAAAGTCGCGTGCCTGGAGGGAGGGCGATGGCCGGCCGCTACCTAAGCTTGTAGTAGCGGCGCGGACCGATATGCGTTCAACTGGTTGCTTCGTTTGGCATCCGGATCCGCCGTTCCGCGGATCTGATGACGATACATCAATGGGCGCCAGAGACGCCGGCGCGCTGGCGCGTTCGTGTTGAAGATGGCGTGGATCCGATGACAACCATCCTTCTGGACGACCATGGGCGGGCTTGGGATGCTCATTCGCCTGTTTTGCGGAGATTCCTGCAATGCCCGGTGTCAGATTTTGATTTGTCGTCCTATGTGGTCGACAATCTGGGATTCGTCGCTGTCACCATGATCGACAGCCGATCGGCCCGGATCCGGCTCAGGCCGAGGACCGCCTGCGGGATCAGCATCGCTTCGGCGCTATATTTCATCGCGGATAGGGCCGTGGAGCGAATCATCGTTGTGAAAACGGGCGATGAAGTTGTCGAGCGAATGTTCCCGAGGGTCGGCCAGGCGATGACCTATATCGGGGATGAGGTTGCGCGAGCCCGCCTGCATCTGTCGCCGGTGTTCAGAAGCCGTGAGTTGCCCATCACTGCGCTTGCCAAAGAGGCAGAGCCTCTTGCGGTCCTGTTCATGCGATGGCTCGAATGTGATCAGGGCCGCGACAATACCGAACTGAAGGGCCTCCTCGATCTACACTCGCTGCAGCGCTTCGTCATCATCGAGCCTGTCGACGGCCGGCTTATTTTCGCTGACATCGGCTCGGGGTTTGAAAGCTTCGGCAGAACCTGGCAACAGCATGCGCCGGGATTGCCGCTCGAGGAGCAGCCGGACTATCATTACGGCCAATGGGTCCGTGGCGTTTACGACCATGTGCTTCGTACAGGCAAGCCGCTCTTCGACGACGTTGACGCCGTCATCCGGCGCCCGCACCGAAATGACAGGTTGCGGGTGCACTACAGGCGCCTCATCCTTCCCTGCGGTTCGACTGGCTCCAGACCAGCTCGGCTTGTCGGTGCGTCGCTCGTCGAGAACGTTGCACTAACCCCTTGATAGCTGCGCCATGCAGTAAGAGGATGATTGATGCACCCCAGATGGCGAGTGGCTGAGTGCCGTCTTGCGAGCTTTCCGGCTGTTGAGCGGCCCGCTTGCAATGCATCAATTGTCTTGAAACCTGGCAGTTCGTGCTTGGGTCCGCAGCAACGCGACGCGGCATGCCTCGGCTCAATTCAGGCGCGACATGTCGCAGCCGTCTGCTCAACCGGAGCCTTTGATTGCGCCGTCCCATGATATGATAGAGGCGTTCAGCGCCGTGCCAAGTGAGGCGAACAGGCGTTGGCTACTCGCGTAAGACGGGTAGTGATGATGGTGGCACGCAGCAATAGGCCGCACTGCGGACGCCGGACGAGCTTTCTGGCCAGTGACTCCGCCGCTGGTGTAGCACCACCAATTTCGGTAGCTCGCCAAGCGCAGGCTTGCGTGGCATGAGTGGGCCAAGCTGGCCGAGCGCAACCTCTCTCATGTCGGCACGTCGCGTGAAATGAGCCGGCGTCAAAGACAACGCCGTTTCCTGCGTCGCGATGCGAGCTCTCCGCATTGCGTCGTGACGGGACTCTGGCAGTCTAGGACCTATTGATTACGGCCTGAAACAGATATTGTATTGATGTTGATACGACTGGGCGATATCGTCTCACGTCGAGAAGGAGAGGCGGACTTTGTCCGCTGGGTGCAGGTCGATCCCTTGCAACCGATCGGCTGTCGGCGACCTTCCACCGACCGTTTTCGGCCTGGAGTTCGGTGATGTCTCTTGATGAAACCCTGCGGATATTGGCAACCGTCGAGCCAGGTGGTCTGACGCTCGATGAGCAAGCCATCGAAAGCAATCCCGACGCCGTGCTCGTTGCCCTCGGACGCAGCTTTGAAGCGCTCTCCGCAGAACTCGCAACTCTCCAGCAGCAAGATGCGCAATCAGCTGCGGCCATGTGGGATGCAAAATCGCAGATCTCCGCCGTGGTGGTGCCCGGTGTAGAGCGCATCGAAGCGGTCCTGAGCTCGCTTGACCCGATTGAACGCGCCATCATGGCGATTCCGGCCAGAACGGTCGTCGGTCTGGGGGTAAAGGCGCGACATGCTGCACATGTGCTCTCAAATTACTGGGCGGATGTCCCCGAGAGGCTCGACTGGGATGCCCGGACCGTGCGGCATCTGATCGAATCCGCTTGTTCAGTCGCCGGTGTAGAGCTGAGCTGAGGTCTTTGCCGGCGGGCCGTCTTCGTCATGGCGCGGTGCGATGGCCCGTGGCGAGGGGCGTGTGCCGGCGCTCTCGCCCCTATGGGCGGCCAAGTAGGTCGATTGAGCAGCGAAGCTTGTGAGCCTCAGCGGCGCTGTGCAATGAGGACCTGGGATTCAATGACTTCTACGACGCCGCCGGCGGTTGCGAATGGCGACATCTCCATCGTCAATTCCTGCGCGAGCTGACCTGAGAGAGTGCCCAGCTGTTCAGGGGAGGAGGTCGACATCGATAGTGCGCGGTCGATCAGGCGCGCGACAGGCACGAGACGCTGCTCAATGACACCAATTCTGGTGAGCTGGCCGAAGCGCGACTCCAGCAGGATCGGTTCGTGACGTAGGCGCTCGGGTGCGAAACCGACACTCTTGTTGGTGAAGCGATCGACGACGTCCGAGTAACGCTTGTACCAGGCGTTCTGTGGGACATCGGGACGTACGTCATTGAACAGCAGGACTGCGCCGTCCTCCTCGATCAATGGATCGAGCTTTCGCAGCGTATCGGCGCGATCCATCCAATGAAAGGCGCGTCCAATCGCCACGGCGCGAAAGCGGCCGAGCTGCGGGCTGAGGTCGAACGAGCTGCCTTCGATCAGTTCGATCTCAACGGCCGCCGCGTTGGCGATCGCCTGAGCAGCCTCCAGCATGGCAGGCTCCGGATCTATTCCGATGACCTTGCCGACCAGGGGCGCAAACGCGATGCCGAGCCAGCCTGGTCCACAGCCGAGATCCATCAATCGGTGGTCCTTGGTCAGACGAAGGTACTCCGCCACGACTTGGATGAGCGCGGGAGCGTAATTCGGTCGCCCGGCCACGTAGTGAGGGACCGTCGATTGAAAGCGAGGGAATGAAGGGGAAACTGGTTCGGACATCATCTGTATCGTTCGGCCGCCGTGCAGAGGCTCATGTCTTGTGATGCCTCCCGGTGTGGGCCGGTCCGCCCACGGCGCGGCCCCATGAGATCGTGAGCACTTCTCCTTCGCACGCGCACCGAAATGTCAGTTTGGACGGGCCGTGCTCGGGACTTGGCGCGCTTACAGCAGGCTAGAAGTCTTTCAATGGCATGCGAAGCTCGTAGGTTGCAGGTGGAGCCAGCAGCTCGAAGTGCTGAATCGGGCGTCCGGCGCTGTCGAAATGAATGCGCACCACCTTCAAAAGCGGTGCGCCTATCGCGACATTGAGGCGTGCTGCGACAATGGGGTCGGCTGCAGCTGCCGTCACAACCTGCTCGCCAGATGTGAATGTGATGCCGAAGCGCTGCAGAATCGCATAGAGCGACCCTCCTTCCATGTCTTCAGGACCAAATTGTCGTCCGATCGCTTCCGGAATGTAGGTCGTGACCTGCATGATTGGCCAGTCATTCATGTAACGGATGCGAACTGTGCGCTGGAAAAGGTCGCCTGGCTGGGCTTGAAAGTGCTCGCGAACGTGACGAGGGGCCACCTTGAACTCGAACTCGACCACGTGAGCTCGTGTTGTGCGCACGATCTCCCTGTTTCGAGCAGCGAGGTCCATCATCGGCACCGTGAGAGGCTTCGGCTTCGAGAGCTCCCGCACGAACGTGCCGATACCCTGGCGGCGTTCAATCAGTCCGAGCTCATCGAGAGTATCCAGAGCTGCCCGGATCGTCACGCGCGAGACGCCGAAGAGCACAGCCAGATCCGCCTCCGTCGGCAATGCGTCTCCCGGTGCATAACGGCGTTCTGCAATTTCATCCTGTAGAACCAAGAACACCTGATGATGAAGTGGAATGTCGCGCCGCCGTCGTGCAAGGGTCGCGGGCCGTCCTTTTTGGCGCTTGGACTTATCTGTCGGGCGCGATTTGCGCGCTGCCTTCTTGACTGCGGAAGCAGAAGCTTCCGAATGCTGCGGAACTCGGCGCGCCACTACCTAGCCTCGATCCCACAGTGCCGCGGGCGTGTTCATCAACTCGAGCTTTCCGCGGTGCTATTTCGATGCCAGCGTCTGGAGAGCCTTTTCGACGAATCTGTTCGTATACGTCTCTGCCAGATCGACCTTCACGCCACGCAATTGCGGGTCGACCGTCGATAGCACCTGAAGTGCGATGCCTGCGCTGTCGGCGCTGAACCGGCCATCGGGCGAAAACATGTCTCGCGTGCCCCGGATAGAGGCGAGAAAGATGTTTCGATCAGGTTTGGCCCATTCCTCCGGGAGCGCATCGGCGATCTCGTCGACCGACGCGCGATCAATCCACTGCAGGGCGCGCACCATCGCGAGAACAAAGGCCTGGAGCGTATCGGGATTGCGTTCGATGAAGTCTGACCGCGCGTAGATCGTCCCTGACGGATAGAGACCGCCAAAAATGCCGATCGTCCCTTCGTTGGTGCGAGTGTCCGCGACCAGTTGGACGTCACCTGCTGATGTCAGCGCCGTAAGCGCCGGCTCACCCGTGACGACCGCATCGACAGCGCCGTTGCGGATCGCTGCTACCGCACCTGTGCCACCTCCGACACTGACGAAGGAAATGTCGGCCGGAGAGACACCAGCTCGCAAAGCGATGTACTCCACCATGAACTGCGTTTGGGATCCCAGCGCCGTGACCCCGATCTTCATGCCTCTCAGGCTGCTCGGGTCGCGATAGGCCGCAGCCTTCTCCTTTCGCAGGGCCAATGCGAACGTCGGATGCCTGCCAAACAGCACAACCCCGACGATCTTTTGTCCCTTGGCATGCATCTGAATCGTGTGGTCGAAAGCGCCAGCGGTGAGTTCAGCACTTCCTGCCACGAGAGCCTGGAGCGCCTTGGATCCGCCGCTCACGTCAAGAAGCTCCGGGTCGAGGCCCGCATCCTTGAAGAAGCCGAGGCGCTCGGCAAGTGTCACTGGTGCGTATTGTAGAAATGCTTTTCCGCCGATCGTCACTCTGATTCTCGACGTCTCGACGGAATTGCCCGCCCAGGCCAAACTCGTCGAGCCACACAATGCCAATAGCGGAAGCCCGAGAAAACTGCGTCGCTGTAACACTGGTCGGGTCTCGCGAGCATTGGGAGGGAATGTGCCGGTAGTGAACTTTCCTCACGATCGGATCACATTCGAATCATACGAACGATCATCCGCACGAGCAAGGCAAAAGCTCGCCGAGGTTGCACAAGTCGAGTGCAAGCGGAGCGATAATCGTCATAAACTGCGACCAAAAATTGTTGAAAGTAGTTGATCAGCATCAATTATGACCAGCGGGTCGACCGCGCAATTGCGCTGAATCAGTTCGACGTGCTGCGTATGAGCTGGCGACGCTCGCGACTTGCAAAGCACACGTATCAGATATGCATGCCGCGCAGATGCGCAGAGCGGGTGTCATCAGACTGCAGCGGCCGCTGCGACAGTCGACGGGGCAGTTCTGGAAGGCTACCGCCTTCTGTGCCGGACGTGTCAATGGCGGCCGGGTCTCCGCGGTGCATCCACGACCACGAGCCTTGCGGTCGCCGCTCAAAGGTCAACCCTAGATTGAACCGCAAGATCGTGTTCGCGGACTGCAAACGGAGGGGAGCCTGGAGCCTTCCTGAAACAAGGTTGTTGAAAGCGCCGTCTATTGATCCCTCCACAGGCAAATTCAAGGAGCTTTGTCTGCAATGCAGAACCATACGCGAAAGTCTAACGGTCTCGCCGACCTTTGCGACGCTAGCCGGCCGACTTATCCGCCTGACGTTCTCGTTGCCGTCGTCTAAGCTGTCGCCGCAGGTGATGTTCCGGCATCGCTGTTTCGATGGCCAACCCCCACATAGCTGCACGCGCGGGTGCGGCGGGACTCGAGGTCTCAATTGCGCCCGCTGGGGCTCTGCCGATCGAGCCAAACTCTGTAGGCCTGGCCACGGTGGCGCAGGCAGTTCCCTGATAGGCCACGCTTTCCCGCAAAGCGCGCCGCGTCTCGTCGCAGAACAGGGGGCTCGCCGTTATCAACAACAACCGCCGGGCGGAGGAGTGTGAAGCTCTCATGGCAGCCGAGCATTTCATCGAGGCAGAGAATCCGGATTGTTCGCGGCACTACAGGGACCTCGATATCGTCGCTGAGATCGAGGCTTCCGGCAGCTTCGAAGAGATCTAGCGCCGAATGGCCTTTGGTGGACTCGCCCTTGCCAATGATGACTAACTACTGCGTCGCCGCTTCGCGCAGAAATGCCTGGTAGGCGAGCCCGACTCCCACTTCCAGGGAAGTCGTCGCGCGCCAGCCAAGCTCCGTCAGGCGGGAGACGTCGAGAAGCTTGCGTGGTGTGCCATCCGGCCGTGACCGGTCAAAGCTGATGCTGCCCTTGAAGCCTACTACGGCGGCAACCACGCGGGCGAAGTCGGCAATGGTGATATCCTTGCCAGTGCCGATGTTGACCAGCGCGGTGTCGGAATAGGTCTTCATCAGGTGCACGCAGGCATCCGCCATGTCGTCGACATAGAGGAACTCGCGCCGCGGCGTGCCGGTGCCCCAGACCACGACCTCCGGCGCATCCGCGAGCTTGGCCTCATGGAAGCGGCGGATCAGCGCCGCGACGACGTGGCTGTATTCGGGATGATAGTTGTCGCCCGGACCATAGAGATTGGTCGGCATGACGTTGATGAAGTCGGCGCCATATTGGCTGCGATAGGCCTCGACCATCTTGATGCCGGCGATCTTGGCGATCGCATAAGGCTCGTTGGTCGGCTCGAGCGGTCCTGTCAGCATCGCGTTCTCGCGCAGCGGCTGAGGAGCAAGCTTCGGATAGATGCAGGATGAGCCCAGAAACATCAGCTTCTCGGCGCCGTTCACGTGGGCAGCGTGAATGACATTGGTGGCGATGGCGATGTTGTCGTAGATGAACTCCGCGCGCAGCGTATTGTTGGCGACGATGCCGCCGACCTTGGCGGCCGCCAGGACCACGACTTGGGGCTTCGCGCGTGCGAACCATGCGAACACCGCGGCTTGATCGCGCAGATCGAGTTCTCGGTGTGGCACCGTCAGAAGCTCGACGCCCTCGGACGACAAGCGGCGTATCAATGCGCTGCCAGCCATGCCGCGGTGACCTGCGACAAAAACGCGTTTTCCAGAAAGATGAAAGCGGTAGGACACGAGTTACCCTCTGATATGCAGCATCAAAATCGTCTTCGGTCTGATTTTATGGCATAGCAGCACCGGCGATCCAGGTCGATGACGGTGACCGCCCACACATTCCGATTGTGCGGAGCCAGCCTTCGCGTTGCCATGTCTCCAAGGCTTGGACGGGGCGTTCTGCTGCACGGGTCCAACAGCATGACCAGACTCCGGCTGACGATATCCGGACTCCGGGTTGTGTTCGAATGGTGGTTCGGAACACATGGCGCAACGATGCTACCCGACGAGCCTCGCCGCAGCGTCCGGCGCCCGGCTAACGGAACCGTCAACTACGGAACGCTGATCTCCGAGGCAGTGATGCGGCACGAGGTCGCGGCACGCATGACGAACTCTGCAAAGCGTCTTTGCCTGCATGATCGTTGCCAAATGGACGAAGTTCAGAAGTATGGCGGTAGCAAGCAGCAATCTGAATTCTCCGCTGCTCTAAATTCTCGGCTCCAACGGGTCGCAACGACGGCGCTGTCGTCACGAACCGCCAGACGCCATTGGCGTTTGGGGGCACGACGACCCTGCGACGCAATCTTCGAACAGCCGGTGACATTGCGACGATCCGCATCCCACCCTTCTTCTCGCGCGAAGATCGCTTGATGGTCAACGGCTGAATTGGCGTCACGAGATGGTCCGGATCAAGATCGTAGTAGCAGATCTATCGCAAGGCTGCTGGCATCGATGCGCGTGAGACACTGTTCCAACGCAATCGATATCGGCTCACGGAGCCCTCTCGCTCCGTCTGAGCGGCCGCCTTGTCCTGACATGGGCAGGGGCCGTGTAGACGTCAGCAACGTTGCGGTTGGCCAGTTGGCAGTTCTTGCGGGGCCGGGTTCAACAGCTGACGCTGTCTCCGCCTTCGGCCGGCGGGTCTAGAACGCGCCCGTTGCGGGGCGATACACGTTGATCGAGACCCTTCAGTCGATTCCGACGATCGAGTTCGTCGAGGCGGCGGCTCTAACAGGCGGTGCCGAGAATCCACCTTAGCGAGGACGAGAAGGCTAGCTACCAGTAGGAAGCCGGATTCCATCTCAGGCCTGAGCGTGTGGAAGCCCAAAACCAGAACAATGTCGATCAGGACTTACCCAAGCTGAGAACCGCAGGGATGATCGGAGCCGCGACTCCAAACTTGGAGGCTGCATGCACCGAGAAGTTGCAGCGCCTCAATCTGCGTGCCGATCTGGCCTGAGACAGGTTAAGTGTCCTGCTGTACTGGATCGGAGGCGCCATTTTCCGGAGGGGATAAATTTGCACCGCTCTCAACGATGCTATAGCCGCACTCACCGAGCCAATCGAGTACCCGGTCGGCCGTATTGTAGTCCCAACCAGGGTACGACCTCGCGATGATGTCTCTCGGAGAAAGTCGGCGGAGGGCCAACGACGGTTTCGCAGAGTTTCCGACCATTACAAACACCATACTTAATTTGTCTCATTGTTACGCAATTCGGCATTTCTTAACTAGTGAAAAAAATCAACAGTTGAGTCGAAACTGGCATCAGCTGAGCGCCGCTCCTTCGAAATGCGTGAGGCGCAAGTCCGAGCGTCGCGTCGCGTTGCGCGCAAAAGTTGTTTGCAGTTTGTGTGCTTCGTTGTTGACCTCACGAGCTTGTTCAAGCGCGTCGACCATGAAGGTGACAAAGTTCGTCCTTCGGGCGCGAGGGGATGCATGGCCTTGCTGCGCAAGCGGATTTGGCCCGGTGCGTGCGTTGATCAGGCTGGAGGCCGCTCATTGGGGGGCACTCTGAGCCCAACTGTTCGCTGAATTGCCGAGGCGGCGCAGGGCCAATATCCGCCATGAAACCTTCGAGGTCCGGCGGCCGAAGCACGTATCTGTCGACATCGAGGTGGTCGAATGGATGACTTCCAGTTCTGGAATTGCGTCAGATCGGAGAGTTGTGGCCCGCGCAATCACAAGCATCGAAATGCGGCAGGTCGCTGATCGAGCAGCGCTGCTGCTTCTAGCGTCAGCGCAAAGGTCAAAGCAATTTGGGGCCGTGCCGCCACCAAAGGATCAACGTTCGGACTCTTCATCCACCTCTGACGAGGATCACCAACGATTCCAGCAGCGCCTTATGGCACGAGCCGATGTGAGCTACCGAGCCAACGGCAGATCAATACCCTGCCTTTCGGGATTTCTAGCTGGCCTCCGAGCATCAGTCAGGGCGATGGTCAAACGACTGCCCGGGAGCCGGACGCCCCTTGCAAATCCGTTGCGAGACGATCACTGCGATCGGCCTGATCGCGCCAGGAGCCATTAGCTCCCCTGTCTTCGCCAGATGCACAGCTCATTCCCGCGCGCTCGGCTGGGGGAGGGATCTGCTCTTTCAAGTCATAGAAATCTTTCGAGTCATACAAAGCGTCACTATCGAGCAGTCGGACGGCGTACAATAGCACCGAAATCCCCACTATCGCCGCCAAAGCAACAAGCGCCCATACCATTCCGGCCCAACCATAAACCGATGAAATATGGTGAAACAATACCCGTTCACGAATGCGAAATCAATCCCAGCGTGAGGATTAGCCGCAAGTCTACCAGACCGATTCCGAGGCGAGCGGAAGAAATACAACCACAAGTCAAAGGTGAGCGCGCAATCCTGCGCAGCAGCAGCCCGGCGCAAAACGGAGTCCCGATGCCCGGCTCGCCCTTTGCGGGTGGTCGGCGCATCGAACCACTCCAGGTCTGCGTCTCATTGAGTGGTTTCGCTGCCATGGTGAGGCGCCGGGCTGATTAGCCCGCCACACGATGGGATCGCCGCTTAAAGACGCGATGGCTCCATAGTCATTTAAGGGACGCGCTGGACGGCCCACGCGTCGTTCTGCTCGAGCAGGATCTCGCCGACGAGACGAACGATAGCATCTTCGTTCGGGAAGATGCCGACGACCTCGGTGTGCGCTTGATGTCGCCGTTGACCCTCTCGATTGGATTGGGCGAGCGCAGCTTGGCGCGGTGCTGCGCCGGGGCGGCTCATATGGGCGAGCTCCGCCTCATTCATGACGGTTGCCAGCTTGGGCACCTTGGTTGGGATTGAGCCGATCGGCGACCTTGCGCCGTTGCGCCCTGGCCATCGGGCCACTATCCGGCCCGATATGATCGGCTGTTGAAAGTCCGAAAGAACGGAAGTTTCAGATGTGACGGGGCGAGCCACATGTTCCGGGGTCAAGACTTTTTATCTGAAAACTACTTGGTGAGCTCAGCAAAGGTGTTGAGGTCGACTTGGTGTGCTCGGGTATCGCGGCCTTGAAGCTCGGCATGGTCGGAAATACCGTAAGTGAAAAAGCTCACCTTTCTAAATCCGATGTGCTCAGCGATAAGTCGGAGCTCTTCCTTTGCATAGAAGTGAATGTGGTCCCAAAACGCATAGGCCTCAAACTCGCCTTCACGAATCCTCGTCTCGGTCGGTGGCGAGTAGTGGCGGTGTAGAACTCCTTCCAGCCCAGGAAAGCTGAAGCGCATCACGCCGCCAGGCTTTAGAGTCCGATAGATCTCAGCTACTACGAAGATCGAGGCGGCTTGGGGGAGGTGTTCAAGCATATCCTCCGAATAGCCGAATCGAACAGTGTTGTCGGCGAACGGGTGTTTGTCCAGCAAGTTGACCTGATAGTAGGCTGGGTGGTCGTGCTCGAACAGGTCGATGTTGATCCAGTCGTCGAGGATAGTGCTGCCGCAACCGTAGTTCACCTTCAGATCGCTTCCCTCGATTATCTTCCGGGGGGCAGCGCGAAATCCCGCCTTGGTCCAGGCTCCGGAGTCCGGCTCATACGTATACTGTTTGTAGGTCCGGATCTTGTCTTCCCAATAAGGAATTTGCGACAGCCGGTCCAGAAGACCCTGTTGCGAAACGATCGCTGGTTCAGCTACCGGCTTGCGGGTCCGTGCTGCAACGTTGACGAGTCTCGGCGCGATGAGGCGCTTCAGGTATCGTGTCGCGCGTCTTAGCATTGGTTCCTCTTGAGTCGCACCGAGACGGATGGACGTAGGAATCGTGATAGCCAAGTAACGAGGAAGGGCGTTTAATCGAATGACATATTTACAACTGCGGCGCAACGATCGGCTTGGTCTGAGCGCCAGGCGATACTCCGGCGCGGGTGGGTACTCCGGCAACCTAGTCTTACGGCGATCCTCGCAGGCGCAAATGTCCCTGGAGGTCAGCCAACAGCAGCGTGCCGAGGGCAATCTGTGCATCGAAAAGTCCGCCCATGATCATGTTCAGGAGTTCTGGAGGACTTGCCAGCAGGGTCTCGACGCCTGTCTCGGGCGCGAATCCTGGGATCCGGGCGTCTGTCTCAATGAAGAAGGAGTGTACGCGATTGCTGAGACGACCTGCATCGGTTTTGTTCACTCCGAGCAAATGGACGGCCCTGCTCGGAAATCCAGTTTCCTCAAGCAGTTCTCGAACCGCTGAGCTCGCGGCTTGCTCTCCAGGATCGATCAGGCCCGCTGGAAGCTCGAGAGTGAAGTCCTCAACCGCCGGTCGGTATTGCCGGACCAGCGGCACCAGACCCTCGGGGGAAATGGCGAGAACGACAACGTAGTCGAACGTGTCGACTGAATGGTACGTTTCGCCCACAGTTCCTGAAGAAAACTCGACTTCGCGGGCGGTCAAAGTCACCCACGGCGAGATCCTGCTCCTGGATGTGTGTGTTATTCTGGGCCATGACTCAGGACGGTTCATTGTCGCTCCTTGCAATGCCGAGGCATCGATGAATCTGGATGCCAAGACGGTCGGGAAAGTCTGGGAGCCTCAAAGTCTGCGAGCCTCGATGGAGGTGTAGCCTTTAGCTGTTGAAGTGACGTGGCATATCGGTAGCTCGCCTGCAATATGGGGGTGGCTGCCGGCGCCAGATCACCCAGCCTCGCGCGCCGTGTCGCGCCCCATCACCGTCACCATTCCTACTTCAACATGTCGAGCGACAGTCGAGGCGACAGTCGCGCTCGCCTCCGCGAAAGTCTCGTAACCGTTCAATAATTCAACGATTGCCTGGGCGATCGCATGCGGGGATGGAGTTGCTTCGAGGGCGTTGCATCCCACGTTCCAGTCCGAAAGCGAACTGCCACTCAGGAACACGAAGGGCCTCGAACTCGAAATTGCGTCACAAACGACGCCCGACCCTCGTATCGCATAGACAGCAGGATCATGCAGCAGAAGTGCTGCGTGGGCTTGCTTCCAGCTCAATATGTATTCGTCCGGATTCAGATGGAGTGGCAATGCTTCTATTCGAACCTTACCCGCCCTGCTGCTTGGATGTCCCTGAACGCGCAGGACGACGTCTGGGTCGTGCGGGTTGAGCTTTGCTGCGAGCGCCTGCGCCGTCGCGTTCAATAGTCTAGCTCCCTTGTCCGAGCGAGCGTGACCCGCCATGTAGAGAATGAACCTGCCATTCACCGCGGGAGGTTGCTGGGCCGGCAGGTCAGTGGGGTGAGGAAGCAACTCGACAGACTTGGGCCAGATTTCGCGTATGGCGCGCGCGAAGGCGGGCGTCTCTGCGAGTAGATCCACGTTCTCAACGGCCCCCGGGGACTCCTGGAGGCGCTTTAAGGCTGATCGCCATGTCGGATCGCTTGGATGGCAGCCCACATCATCATACATCAGCCGCACGACAAAACGAGCCTGACCGCGATGCGCCTCAAATTGCTCGGCGGTTGCGATGAGAAGCTCAGCGTCGGCAGACGGCAAGAATACGGCATCTCCGGGCTCGGGCTCGAGGGTTCTGAGAAGTTCGCCGAGTTCGGGGGCAATGATCGAGCGGAGTTTGCTCGCGTCTGCGCCGGCGACCGTTAGAGTAGGTGCGTCAGGAGCATGAGAGCCTCTCCAGCCCCTGATGAAGCGTGCTATAGGCATGATCGCGCCTGCGCCGAGCGAGAACGCGGACGTGATCGTGGGCCCGTAACGGCGAGATCGTGATACGGTATCGCGATTATGTCTGAATACTCGCAAGATATCGCCGCCGCCGAGATGCTGCGATCCGTTCCATCCCTTCCCAGCGGCTATCAGCGGGCGTGTGTCGCCCATAAGGGTTGCAAACCTGGACGTGGCAAATGCGTGGTGACCACGTTCGTCGATCAAGTTTGGTTCGATTATGATGGTCCGTCCCGTCACGGTCCCTAATCTCCCGGCAATATCGAGACCTCATGCTCGAGCGGCGCTACGGCTGCTGTTCCGTTTGCCGCTCCCCTGCGACCAGGGTGTATTCAACGCATTTTTCCAGGAAGCGGGTCATGGAGCGTTCCGCTCTCGTGGCCTCGATCCTGCGACAGATTGCATTAAAGAGGTTCGGATTGAGCGCGATACGCTTGATCGCATCAGACAGCGCAGCAGCGTCGGCGCGCGCCGCGAGGATGCCGTTAACGCCATCTTGTATCTGCTCGGTCAGTCCGCCGACCGGCGTAGCTATGACGGGGACCCCGGCCCCCAAGCTGGTGGCGGCGACTCCGGATTGGCTGGCTTCGATGTGGGAAAGAACAACGGCGTGATAACGCGATAGTATCGCCGCGATTTCCCGCTCTGTAAGCCAGCGATTTATCACTTCAGCGCCGAGCGCAGCGAGGCGCCGTTTGTTTTCACCAAGCGGGCCCTCGCCGAAGACTCCTAGTTCGACCTGAAAGCCTTCTCTGCGTAAGGCCTCGATGGAATCGAGAAGCAGGGTTAGTCCCTTGTAGGGCATGATGCGACCCAGGAAAGCAAGCCTGATCGGTTTGCCTTCGGTGAGGCTGATCGTCCTCTGCTGCGCGCCATAGTCGAGATCTGGATGGAACAGCGTGAACAATTTGTGCTGAGGGACGCGCCGGGCCGTCAGGAGTCTCTTCGTCACTGCGTCGCTCAGAGTGAGGACCGCATCAGCTTGCGCAATCGTCCGATCGAGGAGAGGGTCTATGAGCGCCGACCTGTAATCACCCGGGTGGATTTCCGCATCGTGAATGATTGAAGAATAGAGAACTCCATGCGGTCTCAAAACGGAGAATACGAAGGACGACCAGACGTGCGGCATGAATTCAATCACGGCTTCAATCTTCCGATTGACAATCTCGCGCGTGATGCAGCTCCTCAGCATCGGAATGCGCCAGGCTTGGCCGATAGCGCCAAGATCATTGGAAAAGGTGTCCACGGCGACCAGCCGGTCTTCAAACTCGCAAAAAGCTGCAAAGCTCTCATTTTGGCGAGATATGGATATCGTGGCGTCGATTGAAGGACATGAGGTCGCTACGGTCGCCGCTTCCTGCACGAAGCGGGATAGTCCGCGCCGCCCCCAATAGACCAGCATGATGCGAGCTCTATCAGACCTCTCCAACATGGCTAGCTGTCGCCTTGAGAACGTGACCGAGGCCCACGTGATGTGTGTTGAGCGCCGAGCCCACCAGAACTCGGAGAGCAGCCTGTGGCTTTGACCGGATCCAGCCACGTCATGCGAGAGCACCGCGTGCCCATAGTTCGGCAAGTGTGAGCTTATATTGAAGGTCGATGGGGAAGCTTCGTTCCTCCCGGCGCAAGCGATCACCATCAATGACGCCGTGCGACACGAGCATGCTTTCGTTTCGCCAAAGCGGTCCGTGTCGTTCGATCAGCTTCATCATCCATTGTTGGACTGGAGGTGTGAAGCCCTGCTTGGGTCGCTGGCTGACTTCATCTGGCAGCAGATGACCAAAGGATGACAGCAAAAGCCATTTATGCGGCTTCTCGAAATCCTCGAGGCCGCCATGACGCATAGCGGATACCGCGTTGATGAGGTCGATGTCCAGGAACGGCACGCGCATTTCGATGGAGTGGGCCATGCTCATACGGTCGAGCAGCGTGAGGCAGTTGCAGAGGAGCCAGGTCCTCGAAAGCGCCTCCGTCACGGCTGGACCGCTGGGATATCCTTCAATCGGCCGAGTGCGCGCGAGCCAATGATTTGGTTCGACCGAAGCAGGATCGGCGAGAAGTGAGCGTGATAGCGCGGCTGACCGGCCGATTTCCTTCAATGGAGCCAGAATGGAGGTTTCCCGGGGGGCGCTATGTCCGAACGTTCGGCGTGCCCATTCTTTGATTCCTCCATTGACGCCCTTCTTACGATGCTCCGCAGCTGCATTGCGGACCCACTCGTACCCCCAAAAAAACTCGTCTCCGCCCATGCCCGAAAGCAGAACCGGCACCTTTGCGGCTCGGGCTGCGCGGCAGACCTCGAAGTACCCATATGCTGCTATGTCGGCGATCGGGGTGTCCATCGCTTGCACCAGCTGCGGGAATTGCTCGACCATTTGGTCGACATCAATTTCCACTTCCGTGAATTCGATGCCGAGAGAGCGCGCGAAGCGCTGAGCGATCAGCCGTTCGTCGGTGGGTGGTCGTCCCTTATAGCCGATCGTGAAAGCATGAATCTGGCCGGGATAGTGTCTCGCCGAAATGGCGGCGACCAGGGACGAGTCGATCCCACCCGAAAGTGCAACGCCGACCGGAACATCGGCGCTCCCCATCCGCCGGCATGCCGTATCCAGCAGGTCTCTCACCTGCGCAACCGGATCTGGACAGTGAATAGCCTCGACGTCGAGCATACTCCAATAGGGGCGCGGTTCCGCAGAGAGCTGCTTTGGCGAAAGAGTTATCAGATGACCTGCTGGCAACTGATGAATTCCCTCTATCAGGGAGTTCGGCTCCAAGCAGTACTGAAAGGTCAGAAACTCGTGCAGTGCCACTGGGGAGATGCGCCGTTGCGCTGCTGGCACGAGGCGTAGCAGCGGCTTCAGCTCGCTGCACCACCAGACTCGCTCGGCACCGTCGTCTCGCCGGTCTCGCAACATGTAGAGCGGCTTTTCGCCCAGGCGGTCGCGCCCGAGCACGAGCCGCCCCTTGCGATCATCCCAGATGGCAAAAGCAAACATACCCCGCAAATCTGCGATGCAGTCCTCACCTTTGTCCTCGTAGCCGTGAACAATCGTTTCCACGTCTGAGTGGGTTCTCAGATCGTGGCCGCGAGCCTGAAGCGCGCTGCGTAGCTCGTGGTGATTGTAGATTTCGCCGTTGCAAACCATTGCAACCGACCGGTCCTCGTTATAAAGCGGCTGTCCTCCTCCTGCCAGATCGATAATCGACAGGCGTCGCATGGCCATCGCCACGTGGGTCGATGCGAACAGTCCATCGGAGTCCGGGCCGCGATGATACAGGGCTCCATTGATCTCGCTTAATAGAGCGAGCTCGCTTTGCCGAAGTGGAGCACTGCAGATCACGCCGCTGATGCCGCACATGAGTTTAGTCCCCCATTTCCGCCGTCCGAAGATCGTTCGCTTCAGACGTGGTTGTCTCGCCAGCGCTCCGCGCGGCTAGCAAAAGGTTCACGCAGTGATCGCGGGCTTGCCGCGTGTCACGCCGGCCTTCCCTTCGATCGCAATAGCTCGTTCGACAAGGTCAACGAAGGATCGTGCAGCAGCGAGCCGCTGCCGGAGATTTCGCTCCTGAGCACGTCGTTCCGAAGCAGGATCGGGACCGTCCGGGAGTTCGCGCCAAGCGCTCGAAAGCGTTTCCGCCAGAATTGCGTCGTCGTCAGGTGGAAAGAACCTGACCTGCAGACCCTGCTCGCCTTCGAGCTGCTCACGGTGCACGGGAATATCAGAAGCGATGATTGGTCGTCCCAGCGTCTTTGCATCCTCAACGACGGTACTCCAGCCCTCGAAGAGGGATGGTTGAAGAACCAGCGTGGCGTGGCGGAAGATCTCGATCTGGTCTGCTCGAGGAACCAGTCCCAATCGCAGTATCCTGTCTTGAAGCTCGGATTTGGCGATGAACTCGAGTAATTCAGGCACATATTCCTTGTCGCGATAATCGTCTTCCCGGCCCGTGCAGACGAGTACCAGATCCGGGTGCCTTGCCTTCAAGCGATGCAGCGCCTTGAATGCAACTCGGTGGTTCTTGTGGGCCCAGAATTGATTTGCGATGTAGGCGTAGCGCCGGGGCAGGCCGTATTGCCTGTGTGGATTGCGACCGCCCCGCTCATGATCCGTGATGACGGAGCAGAAGCGCCAGACATGTGGCTCGACCTCAGGATTCGGGCAGAGATTGAGGAAGTCCCTCTTGGCCGTTTCACTGCTCAGGACCAGGACGCCAGGCTCGGAGGCGATCAAAGCGATGCCACGGTCGCGCGCATCGCGCTCATCCTCAGTAAAGAAATGAGGCAGGTGCACATGTTGAAAATCAGGTATCCATCGGATCGCCGGAACGCCCTGCACCTTGCCGCCAATTGTAGGATAGGTGGCATCCAGCTTCTGCCAAGCCGGATCGGGCGGAATGTAGGTTTGCAGAAACTTCCTATGGACACGGCGCCAGAAGTGGGCGATCGCGCCATGCCTGCGCGGGCGCCGGTCCCGGTCGACGAACGGAAAAGAGCGCAGCTCAACGGCGAGCGGCATTGCGTCGTCCGGTACGCCGAGCAGCCTGACCTCCGGTCTCTCCGCTTCTGGCAGGCTTTCGAGACAGTAGACGAGATTGCGAATATAGATAATGCCGCCCATCCACTTGGGATCGGTGATCACGTCGAGCCCGATCACCCGGGTGGAGGGCTTGCCGCTGCTTTGGCCGATCATTCAATTCCTCGGTACCGTAATGGCAATTACTTTGATCGCCGGGCAACGCGCCACCGTCGTATCCCGCCGAGCCAGCTCCCGCCGGGGGAAGGCGAGGAAACCACCTGGCTTGGCCCAAGAAATTCCGAGTAGACCTTTTCGCGTGTCGCAATCTGTTCCGGCGTCCCTTCATGCTGTCCCTCCGTGCAAGTCGCACACGGCGAAAGCTTGGGACCATAGCGAAGCAGCTCCTTTCGCCATTCCGCCATCGCCTGGCTGGCATAAGCCGCAAAAATCGTTGGAAAATCCGTCAGTTTTCCAATTGCATAGCGTTGGGTATGCTCTGCAAAGTCGACGAACATCTGGCAGCAAGGGAAAAGCGTGCCGTCGTAGGAAACCGTAAAGTCATTGAAGGGACGGGAGCACGGCGCGGACCGGCTGAACGCGCCGGAACTCAGTCCGACGGATTCCGCCCGGTTCGATCCCAGCGTGTAGTAGTTCGTAGCAAAGACATTGATGGGCAACTTTTCGATAGTGACATGACCCTGCATCGTCTCTCCGGGACGGAGGATGTCGACCTTTATGGCCTTCTGCAAACGTCGGGAAAGGTCGTTGAAGCGCGTCGCTGCATAGGCGTCGTCGTACGGCTTGCCGGCCGGGGCATGAATGGAAATGTACAGTTCGGACAGGCCGGCTGAGATCAGTTCGCGAACATAGTCTCGATCCAGATAGTCTCCGTTGCTACTGAAGTATATCCGGGCCGCCGGCAACAGCTCTCGAGCGCGCCTGATGCGATTGAGCAGCAGCGACTTGTCTGAAGTTGGCTCGTTATACAGATTTAAGCACAAGCCCTCGTCATAGGAGATTTCTGCGAGGTCGCGCAGGATAAGTTCATAGGTATCGTGAGGCAGCAGTTTGTTGGTCGAGGCACGATCGACCTTCGACACGGGGCAGTAGGAGCATGCCCGATTGCAATGTGATGAAATTTCGACAACGACGTTGCGTACTGACCTTCGAAACAGCTCTCGCGCCGTTTCAGCGCTCGTCGGTGCGAAAAAGTGGTCCCGCGCAAAATGGTCCAACGCTTCGTTCATGAGCTGACCTGGTCAAGATGAAAATCTGCATCGAAGTGAACGACGGCATTCGGGTCCGAGTAGAGGAACTTGTCGCTCGGATTGAGGACGACGACGTTTCCACACTTGAGCGCGAGAAAGAGATGAAGTCCTGCATGGCGCGTGATCGCGGCGATGTTCAAATCGTAACTTCCTGGCCGCAGATTTTGCGCTGGAACGGAAATCCTCAGACTATAGCGACCTGGCATCACGCGTCCGACCAGAAGACCCTGCTCGTGACTGTCGATAGTGCAGATATTTCTATAATGTGCTGCATCGAGCACGGCGCGGATGACGAGGTCATCGATAGCTGAATGAACCGTCACATCCATGACGATGTCGAACGGCTCCTTGAAGTGCAGCTCCTTCTTGGCTGTATTGCCGTCCTTTGCGACGATCTTGATATTGTCGCAGACAACGTCGCCGGTACCGGAGATCAGCTCGCTCGCGCCATCCGGACCAGGAAGCGCACTCTCCCGCGTACGGGCGGCGTTGCGAGCGTTCTGATCGTCATAGGCGCGGATCACCTTCTCGATTTCGCCGAGGACCTTCACTTCGCCCTTGTCCATGAACAGTCCGCGATCGCAAACCGCCCAGATCGCTCCAATGGAATGCGAAACCAGGACGATCGACGTGCCCTTGCGCTTCAATCCAAAGAGGTAATCATAGCACTTCTTCTGGAAGTTCAAGTCACCCACAGCGAGCACTTCATCGACCAGCAGCACCTCCGGCTCGCTCACGGCAGCCACCGCGAAACCGAGGCGCACCTGCATGCCGCTCGAGTAATGCTTGACGGGCATGTCGATGAATTGTTCGAGCTCAGAGAACGCAACGATCTCATCCATGTGGGAGCGGATCTCCCGGGGAGAGAGTCCGAGGAGTGCGGCGTTGATGTAGATGTTTTCGCGGCCGGTGAGCATCGGTGAGAAGCCAGCGCCGGCCGCGATCAATGCGCCAACACGTCCGCGCAACATGACGCGACCGGCATCCGGCTTGTAGATGCCAGTCAGGATGCGCAGAAGGGTCGTCTTTCCACAGCCGTTGACCCCCATGATGCCAAGGCTCTGGCCGCGTTCGAGCGTGAAGCTGATGTCCTTGACGGCCCAGAACTCCCCGTCACGCAACTGGCTCGAATCGCTGCCGGCGCCAACAAGCCGACCGAGGCCGTCACGAAGGCCGTGTGCCATCGATCGGCGCAGCGACAGGCCGAACTTCTTGGAGACGCTCTCGGCGCGAACTGTCCAGTCCTTATCGCTCACAACTGTCTGCTAACCTTTGGTGGTAAGGATGCGGGTGTACCCTGCCGGAGGGAGGCATGAAAGCGAAATGCAAAAAGGGCAACCGGCCGACCGGTCTGCGGAGGCGGCCAGCTCGGCAGCCCCTCACTTGATGTTCGCGCCTTTGTTGCCCGTCCGCCACCATGCGGCATAGGCGGCAAGCCCATCTCTCAAGCTCCAACGATGCTCGAAGCCCAGGCTTCTTGACCGTGTGGCCGAGGCCTGCAGGTGGTTCGGATCACCAACGCGCGAATTTCCATTGAATCGGATCCGACAATCGACTCCCAATGCGCGGGCAAGCTCACTGGCAATGGACTCAACGCTGGATGCGACGCCAGTTCCGCCATTGACGATGAGGCACTGCGACGTTGCGTGCTGGGCCGCGATGAACCCGAGTTCGGCTGCGTCCTCCACGTACAGCATGTCCCTGGTCTCAGCCCCCGTCCCAAAGAGGGTAATTTCGTCGGACGCCTGCGAGAGTTTTCCAGCGACGTCCCACAGCAGCTGCTTCTGCAAGCCGGGACCGTACAGAGAGAAATAGCGGATCACGGCCGTTTTCAAGCCGAATGAGTGTGACGCCGATCGACATAGCAATTCGGCACAGAGTTTGTGTGCGCCATAGGGCGATACAGGAGCCAGCGAAGCGTCTTCGGCGATCGGTCCCGGCGCGGCGCTGCCATACACTGCCGCGCTGGAGGGAAGCACGAACACCGCTTCCGGCGCTGACCTGCGCAACGTATCAAGCAGCAGCGCGGTGCTGTCTACCGAGAGACGGAAGTCTCGGTAAGGGTCCGCAAGCGATGCGCCGATTGCGCCGCTGCCCGCGGCATGGAATACGACGTCGGGGGGGCCGACAAGCTTCAGGAGCTCCTTGATCGCTTCGTTGTCGATGATCTTCTCGATCCAGGCAGCCTTGCCTGAGACTTTGACGAGAGGGAGTGTGGCGATATCGACATCGGCAGCGCCGCCGAGCCCAATGCCAGCAATATCCCAGCCCCCCGCCGCAAAACGCGCGGCCACATGTCGGCCCAGGAAGCCACGGGCGCCGGTTATCCAAACGAGTGCCATACGTCAGAATTGCTCTTAGAGGTTCCGAAAAGGGATCGTCTCTATCGAGTTGATCGCCACGGTTAAGACGAGAGGGCGCGCGCCCCTGGGCGCAGGGTCAGCTCGGACGCTCGTGCGACGGCGAAACCCATGGACGTGGAGGGCATTTTCTACTTTCACGTGTGGATGCGCCAACTTGCAAACATGCCGGTCGTGGAGGTATACACCGTCTTAGGATTGTTTCCAACGATATCCATGCCTTCAGGCCGATTGCGGAGGAGGACAGCTGGTGAGTTCCTTCAAGGTGCCTGTAAGCGGGGTAGTGGAGCGCTTGATCGGATCTGAAGATGCGTGCGTAGGCACTGACAATCCGGTTTCGATTGATCGCGCAACCAAAGGGTGCGTTCACGTCGTTGTTCCCGTCTTTAATCGTTGGCAGTTCACCCAGCAGTGCGTCGAAGATCTGCGCCGTCAGACCTATCGACATTTGACGATCAACGTATCGGACGGCGGATCGACCGACGGCACGCGAGACAAGCTCGCTCGACTCTATCCGGATGTGGAGGTGATCCACGATGGGAAGGAGCGTTGGTGGGCCGGCTCTTGTGCGCTGGCCATTGAGCGGATACTGGCCAAAGCTGCGACGGATGACTTCGTTCTTTTGCTGAACAATGACACGAGAGTCCCTGAAAACTACATCGAAACCCTGGTTGCCTGGTCGTGGGCCCATGACGCGGCCGTTGGCGCAAAGGTCGTTGACAGTCGCGATCCGACGAGGGTCCTCGATGCCGGCGAGATGATTGATTGGGAGCGCTACGATTTCCCCATCAAAACAGAGATCGCCTCAGGCGAGCGGCATTGTGAAGACGTCGACACGCTTCCGGGCCGAGGTACCTTGATTCCGATCAAGATGATAAGAGCGGTCGGCAACATCGACGATCGGACCTTTCCACATTATATTTCAGATTACGACTTCTTTTGCCGGATCAAGTCTGCTGGTTTCAAGCTGCTTGTGTGTTACGACACAATGATTCTGGCTCATATCGAGGAGACCGGTATCGTACCGCAAGCCCAGTTGACCTTGCGGCAAGCCTGGCGCGAAATCTTCGACCGTAGGTCGATGACCAATCTCGGCGATCATTGGCGCTTCGTCTCCCGACATGCGCCCGCGCCGCTGCGCCCGCGGTTGCATCGCCTTTTGGTGGCGCAGGCGGCCGCAAAATTGCTGTTGCGCACGGAACTCGGCATTTTTTTTCTACCGCCGTATAAGGGCGCGCGTCTCGTCAGGAGAGTCATACGAGCCGTTGTACGCTTGATTAACGAGCCGGATGCTGCGCTCGAGTTCGCGCACTGGCCGCATGCGGTGAAGCTCGTTGCGCTGATGACGTTTGCTCCACGTCCCTTCCAAGGCGACGAGGCCGCCGCCAAAGGGTTGGATGTGTCGCGGCTTGTGCGCGATGGCGTATTGATCCTGCGGTTGCCGCCTGACTGGTATTGCTTCGGCACGCTGCAATGGGCAGGCCGGTCGGATGCTGCGCAACTGAACGATCTGCTGCGCACGTGCCGAGGGCCGAGCCTGTTGCAATATAGGGCCCTTGTTTCCTACAAGAGGGCACGCCAAGCGCATATACGGCTGGGTGATGATAGCGCGGCAGACCCAGGGCAAGCATCATGCAATCATTGAAGCAGTACATCAAAGGGCGCCTCAAGGCGCCGCTCGCGGAATCAAATTACAAACGATTTCTCGCGGACGGCAACCCGCCTTGGAAGCCAGGTTACGATACGCACAAGATCAAGTCGGTAACCGCCGCAATCAACGATCCCGCCTACGATCCCTACAAGCTCCCGGACGGTTTTGGTTGGCGCCTCGATGAACGTATCGTCGAGTATCCATGGTTCATGGCACGCCTTCCAGCCGGAAAGGGGCGGTTGCTCGACGCGGGGTCTACCCTCAACCACGCGCATGTGCTCGGTCATCCGAAGCTGCGCGAAAAGACCTGCACCGTTTCGACTTTGGCGCCGGAGCAGTGGTCTGCGTGGCAGTGGGGCGTGTCCTACGTTTATGAAGATCTGCGCGAAAGCTGTTTCCGGGACGCGTATTTCGATTGGATTGCCTGCATCTCGACGATCGAGCACGTTGGCCTGGACAACACGATGCTCTACACGAGCGACGGCACAAAGAACGAGACGGACACCGATGGGTACGTCTCTTGTCTGATGGAATTGCGCCGAATGTTGAAGCCAGGTGGGGTGCTCTTTCTGAGCATGCCATTCGGCCGACGAGCCAACCACGGTTGGTTCCAGATTTTTGACGCCGAAATGGTCGACCGGCTCGTCGAGCGATTCGCGCCGCAATCGTGCATCGAGACCATCTATCGTTACAGGGCGGAAGGGTGGACCGTTGGTGACCGGGAGAGCGCAAAGGACGCAACCTATTTCGACATACATAAGCAAAGCACTTATGATGATGATTACGCGGCGGCCTCCCGGGCTGTCGTGTGTCTTGAGCTGACGAAGTAGCACATTCCGTGACGCGCCGTGTTCGTGCATTTGCCGAAGGACTACTTGCTCGGCTCGTCCGGCCGCGGCATATGCCCTCGGCCGACGGGAGGATTGATCGCGCTCTGGCAGATATCGACCAGACTGCCGTTTTCTATCCGACGGCCAGTCTGCATACGCACGGGCACCCGCCAGAGGCGCTGCGGATCGGCGCTCACACGCACGTCCGTGGCGAGTTGTTGTTGTTCGGACACGGCGGACGTATTCGCCTTGGCGAGTATTGTTATGTGGGCGAGCAGACCAGAATCTGGTCCGCCAGGGAGATCAGCATCGGCAACCGCGTTCTGATCTCGCATATGTGCACGATCATGGATAATCTGACCCACCCGTTGGATGCGAGCGAGCGGCATCAGCAGTTCCGCGATATCATTACCGCTGGTCATCCGCGCAAAATCGACCTGGACGAGCAACCTGTCATCATTGAGGACGATGCGTTGATCAGTTGCCATTGCGTGGTGCTGCGAGGCGTGCGAATCGGCCGGGGCGCCGTCATTGGAGCGGGCAGCGTCGTCACCAAGGACGTTCCTCCGATGGTGATTGCGGCGGGCAATCCGGCCAAGGTCATTCGCGAACTCGATATGGAAGCAGTAAAATGACCGATGGCGCGATGAGCTGGGAGCAGGCGGTCTCCTGGTTGCGCAACCAGCCTGACCAGGCCAGTCTTGTGAAGGCGTGTTTCTTCGATGACCCGCTGTTGGCGGCTGCGCAGCGATTTCACGCCAGCTCCGAGTGGATTGCGACGCGATCATTGCTGACGAGCCCACCAGGGCGCGCCTTGGACGTCGGGGCGGGCAGGGGCATCGCGAGCTACGCGCTCGCGGCTGATGGCTGGCAAGTGACGGCGTTGGAGCCTGACCCGAGCGCGCTGGTGGGGGGCGGAGCGATCCGGGCGCTTGCGGGCGAGAGTGGATTGCCGATCAAGGTTGTGCAGGAGTGGGGTGAGACCCTGCCATTCGATAGCAACAGCTTCGATGTCGTACTCTGCCGTCAGGTGCTGCACCATGCGCGTGACCTGGGGCAGCTCTGTGCCGAGATTGGTCGCGTTCTGAAGCCGGGTGGAATTTTACTTGCCACGCGCGAGCATGTCATTTCACGACCCGAAGATTTGCCGGCATTCTTGGCGTCGCATCCGCTTCACAAGCACTATGGTGGCGAGCACGCCTATTTGCTTGCGGACTATCACTCCGCCATCGCCAATGCGGGCCTTGCTCTCGATCTTTCGTTGAACCCGCTTCAGTCCGATATCAATCTGTTTCCAATGACCTTGAGTGACCACCGGAAACTTGTCGCCAAGCGGCTCAGATTGCCATCGGTGCTTGTTCGTCCTTGGCTGATGTCATGGTACGGTAACCAGCTTGACGATCCAGGGCGTCTTTACACATTCAGAGCGCGCAAGCCTGCAAGCTGATGCCAGAGATTGAATTGTGAAGAGATCATTGTCGAACATTTGCAGAAAGCTCTCTTCGCAACAGATACGGGGAGTCGCGGGCGTGGATGATTCAACGAGCCCAATCCGGGTCTGCCCGTCCCGCAGCAGGTCGTGGTGTCGTGATCGCGAGGTGCTCTCGTGACTGACCGCGTGCCGCTTGCCCTTTTCACGTACAACCGCCCGCTGCACACGCGACGGGCGCTCGATGCGCTGCTGCGGAACGCGCGCTTAGAGGACGTCAAGATCATCATCTACTCGGACGCCCCGAAGCGACCCGAGCACGCCGAAGCGGTCGAGGCAACGCGACGGTTAGTTGCAGACTGGGCCGTGGTGAACGGCGCCGAGGTCGTCGTGCGTCCAGAGAATTTTGGTCTTGCTCGCTCGATCGCCGGCTCAGTCGATGAGCTCACGCGCGCTTACGGCCGGGTGATTGTCCTCGAGGACGACCTCGTTGCAGCTCCCGATTTTGTCCGCTTCATGCTCGAAGGGCTGGACCGTTATGCTGATGCCGCCGGTGTTGCGCAGATCTCTGGTTGCCACCTCAAAGGTACGGCCCAAGTAGCCGGAGATGCCTTCTTCATGCCGCTGACGACGACTTGGGGGTGGGCGACATGGGCGCGGGCATGGTCGCTATTTGATTGGCAGACGGACGGTATGCTCGATGAGCTTGGCCACGATGCCGGGTTCCGCAGCCGCTTCAGCCTCGATGGCGCAGCGGATTATGAAGCGATGCTGTCCGATCGCATTGCTGGCAAGAATGACTCTTGGGGCATTCTGTGGTGGTATGCCGTCGCCAAGGCCGGCGCGCAGGTTCTCTACCCGCGTACGAGCCTGATATGGAACGGCGGATTCGATAACTCCGGCGTTCATTGTGCGGGTAACCTCCCCTTCCAGCTCGAGGCTCCAGCTCAATTCAGTCGGACCATCTTGCCGGCGACGCTGCGAATGCCCGATCGGGTTGAGCCGGACATGGCAGCATTCAACGAGGTCTGTCTTTGGCTGCGGGCAGGTGTCTCTCCAGCCGTTGATCGTAGCGGCCTCGCAACACGACTGCGAGGGGCTTTGAAGCGTTGGGCCGGCCGCCGCTGATCAGGAGAAATCTGCGCCTGTCCGGGTCAGAATGACCGAATTGAAGAGCCGGAATCGGACTTCGTAATTCCTGGCGAGAAGATATCTGAGAGCGGGATCCTGGTGCATTTCGGCGAACGGTGTCGACAGCGCTTCGATGATGATCACGGCGGGCGCGTAAACGTCCCAATTGCCCGAACGCAAGACGGCCAGTTCTGCGCCCTCCACATCGACGCTGAGGAGATCGACGTTGATTCCGGGAGGCACGAACTCGTCCATGATACTTGCGAGCGTCTTCGGGCGAAGCTCGATTTCGCCAGTCTTGTCCCATCCAGCCGCGACGTAGCTGTCGGCGAGCTCTGCGTTGGTCGTGTTGAGGGCACCCTCGCGAAAGAGGTGCATCCGCACGGGGTCTGTCTGGTCCGACACCGCGAGTTCGAGGTTGACGTCTCGGGGCCGGAGCAGGCCGAACGAGCTCATGCTCCCGGGGGTTGCGTCGACATTGATGCCGCGCCATCCACGGCGGTAGAGCGCAAACGTATTGGAGAACCTGGTGGCGTGATGAGCGCCGATGTCGACATAGAAGCCGGAGCGACGATCACCGAATAGCCGCTTGAGCAGGATATCCTCTCCCTCCTGGCTGTAGTGGTGGCTGCTTCCGCCGAGCGCAGAGAAATGCTCGAGCAGAGCGTCAGGAATGTCGGCAGGGTCCAGGCCCGCACAGGCCCGCGTCAATAATTGCTTCCTCAAATCGAGCGGCAAGTGGTCGGCATCAGCAGCAGAAAAAGCCGCCGAAAGCAGCCGCCCGAGCTGGCTCGCATCCAGCTTCTGTTCGCTGAGCGATTTTTCGAGGATTTGTAAGCTGGAATCGATATCTATATGAGCGCCGATCCTGGCGAGCTGGACCGCCAATCTGGCGCGGTGCTCGGGAGCTATTCGGCGTCCGACGAACTGGATCAGCGATCGCGCCACGCTCGACAATCGAAAGCTAAGCGTGGTCACCAGTTGCTGCCCCTGCATGCTTCAATGCCTCCGACTGGTCGCGGATGATTGAGCCGGCCTCTGAGAATACTATCCGATCGCACCAGAAGCGATGTTGTCCAGCAATAGATGTTGATTGGGCCGAATCCGCTGAAATCCACCTGAAGGAAACCTTCACCACGAAAGAACTCTGCTACGTCGGTGTACCAGTCTGAATTGTCGAGCACGATGCAGCCGCCCGCGCTCAGGTGAGGCAGGGCTGCCCGCGCGCATTGATTGCGCCAGACCCCGTCGATGATGATGACATCAAATTCTCCTCCGATTTCGGATATGGCCCCAGCATATTCCGTGACCTCCTCCCGAAGAATGAGCTTTTCCAGTCGACTTGACCGATGCAGCATCTTCTCAAACCAGGCGGAATCATGCTCGACGGCGGTCACCTTGGCTCCCTTATTCGCCCAAAACAGGGACGAATTGCCGCAACCAAACTCGAAGATTCGCAGTCCTCTGGCGTCGAGCTGCTCGAAGTATTCCAGTGCGGGATATGTGTACCAGGGAACAGGTTTCCCATCGACGGCGACCGGCAGTTTCAGCTCGAGCGTTCGTCCATAGCCGTACTTGTTCACGAGGATGTCGAGAGCAGGCTCGAATGCCTTCGGCTCAGGCTTGGGCGTGGCATGCGCCAATGCGTTCGCGACTGTCCTCTGGACATAGGTGTTGATCCGATCTTTGAGCCATCTCATCTCAAGCATACTCCTGCGAGCTGGCCGGCGTCCGCCAAGCGAGTTGCTCGACGGATGGGCTCGCATGTGAATTGGGACTCGGGCCGCAACATTGTCTAACGGGAGGTCTTGTTTCTGTTCAATTTGCTGTCGCTGCCTGTCGTCGGCTCAGCTACAGCCGCTCCGCTACGAGGTCCTCGAGCAGGTAGAAGATCTTCAGCCCAACGATGACCAGAATCACGGTCGCGACGATCACCAGCAAAAACACCGGAATGTCGTTGGCTTGGTCGAGGCAGATCAGCGCACGAGGAACATCGATGAGGTAGGTCAACGGATTGCACTTGATCAGAAACTGTATGGTTGGGCTCTCGATGCTCGAGTGCAGGTATACCGCAGGCGTCAAGTACATCAGCAGAGAGAGCCCTTGCGTGGCGAGCGGCGTAAGGTCGCGCGCAATTGTGCCGAGCACTGCGAGCATCAAGCCAATTGCCGTCCCGAGCAGTACCATGGGCAGAACCAGCAATGGATAGGCGAGTATCCAGAGGCTGGGCCACCGACCCATGATCAAGAATACCGCCATCATCGTGATCATGCTGATGGCGATGGAATAGAAAACGCCTGCCAGCGAGCTCATGGCGAGCGCCAGCTTTGGAATCTTGGTTCGCAGAATGAGATCAGCCTGCGACTGCAGCCCACTGCTGACCGCTCCCATTGCGCCCGGTAGACATGCCCAGATGGTGGTGCCGACGAGAACATAAAGAGGGTATGGAATCTCTCCTTGGCCTGGCTTGAGAACGCCAATGGAATAAAGAAACAGGAAGCTGACGATCCCCAGGATCGGATTGAGAAGAGCCCAGAAATACCCGAGAATTTTCTGTCGGAATTGAGCGATGAAGTCGCGCCAGAAAAGGCGAGTTATCACGTGGCGAGAGTTCGATAGATCGAAGTAGGCTTGGCGCAGGCTCGACGTTAGTCCACCGCTGCGCTGTGTTGCCTCATAAATTGTAATCGTGTCCTGGCGGTCAGACTTGATCATCGCCACCTCGCGGGCTTCTCTCGTGTGGTCAAATTGTGATTCGCTGGCTGCCTCGTCGTCGATTTACGAGAGGCGGAATTCTCTGAGATCCCGCGCTATCGATCGAGACTTCCTGTGCAGGCGGGTGTAAAGCCGGACGTGCCTTCTGAAACGGTGTCCTCCACATCAGTGGATCTTTGAAGGTTTTCCCGACATCGCGACGATTGCTCCACCACCGCGATAGCCAGCCGGCGGCGCTGAGCGCCGCACCTTTGGGTCCGTGTCACACACGGGGACGCTTTGAGCAAGTGGAATTCGCAATCTCACTCCGGCACAATCGGGCGATGCACGAGCAGTGCAGCGCGCCGATCTGGTGCCTCTGAGCCAGGCATTCTCCATATGCCGGCCACGATGGCAGGTTGTCGCGCTTGAGGCTGCTGCCAACCGGACAGGAGTCAGCAAATGGTTCAGCCACGCGGTGGGATGCAAGCAGCGATTGGGTGCATCAAGGTTAGCCGTCTGCAGCAACCGTAGAGGCAGTAGCTGACTGTATGATGATACCGAGAAGATTGCAAGCGGTCTCAATGGTGACTGTCAACCGTGGCAACGGGAGCGCCGCGATCTTCCAGTTACTTCGCCGCCTATTGGCGGTGCACGCCGCCGCCGAACCAGGTCGCGCACACGTCGAGCCTCGTGCATAGCCGCAAATGCTGAACGGGCTGCGGTTTGTCGAGGGATGCCTCGCGCGACGGACCGACCGATACGGAGGCTACAACGGATTATCGTCGTGCGGTCAGAATGAGATCTGACAACGCGCGACCGAGCGCGGCGGCCGTTACAGGTCCTGATAGGGCCGGCGGATAGCCGCTTCAAGTCGTGTGGGCCTGCCTCGCTGGGAGCAAAGCGCGAGTTCTGGCGAATCCGCCTTCGGCTCCTTGCCAGGGGATTCAGCGACCAAGGCCGATACTATGTCACCGGGTTCTCGCAGATCTGCGGAGGACGTTGGCGTTGGCGCCCGTGTGACCTTCAACGGCGGACGGCTGGGGCTTTGAGCTCACCGTCATTCTTTTCGACGCGGCCGCAACGATCGTGCTCCGGTGTTCTTCCGTTCAAGGGCTCAAAAGCCCGCGCCGATGGGCGTAGCCTTTGCGACGGACATCCTTCTACATCTGTTCGTGTAGCTATTCACCTGCTTGCGCACGCATTCGGCCGCGTGCGGCTGCGGCTCCCAACCTGTATTCAATGTCCTCCTGCTCTCAGGCATGCCACCGTTGACTGGGAGCACGAAAGCAGCCGCAGTCTGCTTCTCTCCCGATGAGCGAAAACGATGGCTGCCTAAGGTCTTCAGCTATTGACCGGTCTAGCCGCCGCCTCACGGCGAGCTTCAGCCAGGTCGCAAACGACCATCTCTTTCACCAAATCCCGAAAGCTCGTCTGCGCTTTCCAGCCGAGGCTCTTCCAGGCCTTTGTGGCATCTCCGATCAAGAGGTCGACCTCGGTCGGCCGGAAATATGCCGGATCGATGCGTACAACAATCCTGCCTGAAGCGGTATCGCGGCCCACCTCTTCGACCCCCTTTCCTTGCCACTCTATGCGACGACCGATTTCTCCAAAAGCAAGCTCTACGAATTCGCGTACCGAGCGTGTCTCTCCGGTAGCAAGAACAAAGTCATCCGGCTTATCCGCCTGCAGGATTGCGTGCATTCCCTTCACGTAGTCCCTCGCGTGTCCCCAGTCGCGCTTTGCTTCAAGATTTCCAAGGTAGATAGTGTCTTCCAACCCAACTTCTATTCTCGCAACTCCCCGCGTAATCTTGCGGGTAACAAAAGTCTCTCCGCGTATCGGGCTTTCATGGTTGAACAAGATGCCATTAGAAGCAAATATGCCATAGGCCTCACGATAATTTACTGTAATCCAATAGCCGTATAGCTTCGCAACTGCATAGGGAGATCGTGGATAAAACGGCGTGGTTTCCCTTTGAGGGACTTCTTGGACCAAGCCGTATAGCTCGGAGGTTGACGCCTGATAGAATCGCGTGTCTTTCTCCAGGCCGAGAATGCGAATGGCTTCTAACAGCCGGAGAACTCCGACTGCATCCGCATTGGCTGTGTATTCCGGGCTCTCAAAGCTGACGGCGACATGGCTCTGAGCTGCGAGATTGTATATCTCAGTCGGCCTGATCTGTTGCACCAACCGGATAAGATTGGTCGAGTCTGTCATGTCGCCGTAGTGCATCAGGAACGGGACGTCGCCGACGTGGGGGTCTTGGTACAGATGATCCACGCGAGCCGTGTTAAAGGACGACGATCGACGTTTGATTCCGTGTACCGTATAGCCGAGTCCCAGAAGATACTCAGCCAAGTACGCGCCATCTTGGCCCGTCACGCCTGTAATAAGCGCTACACGCCGTTTACGATCTTGTCCCACCACGTTCTCCTCGACCATGCTCGCTCTGCGAATTGTCAACAATGAAGGCGCGTCTAGATATCCGTCCTGGATGACCACGGTCCACGTGCTCTGTGACGCACGTGGACGGCGATCGAGTCTGCGCTCCGCGATATCATCTGCGATCGCCAAAGTCTAATGGTAGGCCTTCAAGGAAGCTAGGCCGACCGGTCGACGCAAAATTCGCTGTGCTCTTGGCGGCAACCGGTGCACAAGCGAGATCGGAACAACCCTCTTGGGAAAGCGCGCCGACAAAACTGCCGTGAGAGGCAGCCGCTGCAGCTCACTGCTCTATCTCAAGCCCGCCAGCTTGCCCCGGCCCGGTCAGGCCGAGTGATTCTCTGCGTTCGGCGGCCTCAAAGTGCTTCGGACGGGAGCCATGCACTGGCCAGTTGTCGCAACACCGACCCCAGGACATTTAATTCGACAAGATCCTGGGTGGCACCCTCGCGTCGATCGAACACTTCGATCAATACAAGTTCCGATCTCAAGAATCGAAGAAGGGTCGTCAAAGCCGGGGCAAACATTGCGGCAGCAGACGACGTTCAGTCGAATGGACGAGCCGACTGTAGGGCAGCTGGGCAATGCCCCACGATGGAAGCGAACTCAGCTCGCCAACGATCTGTTTCGCGGCAGAAGGCCCATGCCAATCCTCGCCCGCCGCTTTTTCTCGTCTGACCGCTCTCGTTAACCACTGAGCAAGACGATCAGGCGGATAGATATCGTTGGTTCGGTCGTGAATCGCTCATCGCTGGATCAATGGTCGAGCCATACGCCGTTCACGCAAGCAGCTGGGACTTAGGCAATGCCTGGGCTTTCGATCTCACAGTCGGTCACAAATTCGGCCCCTGACGATGCGGGGGTCTTACCGCCGACGAATCCGGTCGAGCTTCCCCAAGAAGCCGTGGAATCGCTGCTCGCCCAGGGCGATTTCGGCGGGATCGGCGCGGTCACCGCGGTGAGTGCCGGCGGTCTGACCATCAATCTGCTGTTCGACACAGCGGCGATGAATGCACCGGCGAGCTTTCGCGCCGGCATCCAGCAGGCCGCAGCGATCCTCACCTCGATGATCTCGGATCGCATCACCGTCAACATCAAGATCGACTATAGCGGCGTCGGCGGCGGCGCGGCAGCCGGTCCTGACGGCGGCCAGTGGATGGGCTATTCGAGCGTCAGGTCCAACCTGATCAACTATGCCAGCCCCGGCGATACCACCTTCAATGCCCTGCCGGCGGGATCCAGCATCCAGGGGCAGTCCTACGTCGCGGTGTGGAATTCCCAGCTCAAGCTGTGGGGCGGCCTCGGCGCCAACGATGCGACCACCGACGACGGCAGCGCGACGTTTGCGACCGACATCAATTCAAACCTGCTGGTCGGCGTGGCGCTGCACGAGCTGACTCACGCTTTCGGCCGCGTGCCCTACGGCCCGCAGCCCGACATCTTCGATCTGTTCCGCTTCTCCAGCCCGGGCGTGCGGCTGATGACCGGCGGCGCGACGGCGGGGACGGCGTATTTCTCGGTCGATGGCGGCTATACGAAGCTTGCCGATTACGGCCAGTCCTCGGACCCCAGCGACTTCCTGAACAGCGGCGTGCAGGGCGGCAACGATCCGTTCAACGAGTTCTACACCTACAG
>NZ_JAUEUL010000017.1:0-125819 GCF_032487575.1 Bradyrhizobium sp. SZCCHNRI1009
GGCGCGCCTTCGCGCCAGCCTTGAGGCCGGCCGATCACCGGTCTACAAAAAAGACAGTTGCTCCTCGGGGACCGGCTCTCTTGCCCCCGTCGCCGGCGGATCATCACCGCCAGCTTGGCCTCAGCGTCGGGAGGCCAGGACCACACGCTTTCGCCGTCCGCGCCATGCCGTTCGTCGGCAGGTCCAGGACCCGCTGCAACATGCCGCGTCCATCGCATTCCGCTGCCAACGTCCGTGACGATCGCGATACGTCCCCTGCCGTGCAACGAAACGCAGGCATGATAAGTCTGATTTGGGCAGAGCGCGAAATGATTTATGTTTTTCAGAAGGCCTTGACAGCTTTTGTCGCCGCCGGCCGATTTGCCCGACGGGCTGCAGGGCGGTGCTGCGCGCCGTCGATCCTGCATCGTCGGCAGCCATCAAATTCGCGACGACGGGGGGAGGTCATCGGATGCGCGCCATCTCGTCCGCGAACTCACGATACGTCACGCTTCGTCGATCCTCGAATGATGATGTGGTTCAGGTCTCGCGGTCGTGATCCCGGCAAGGCGACGACGCCGCGAATATTTCGTTTCCGCCGCGGTCAATACAGAGGCGGTCGCGCCTCGCTGATGACGGCTCTGACCAGAGCATCAATCGCGTGCGTGGTCTCCGCATCCTGAGAACCTGGAGAACAATCATGACATCCTGGAAATCAAAGGCGGCAGCCTTGCTGCTGTCGATGGCCACTGTTGCGCCGGCATCGGCGCAGGGCTGGTTTTTCGGCGAGCAGGAGCCTGGGGCGTTTCAGGCGATGTATCCTGATCGCGACGTGCTCAACGGCGGCGCGCTGACGCCGGCGGGGAAAATGGGCATGGAGCGCGCCTCCGGCGCGGTGCTCGTGTTTCCGCCGCGGGCCCGTCTCAGCCGGTATGATCGGCTGCCGCTGCGGCGGTGACGCGTCGGACCGTCGGCACGAATGATCCCTTCGCCAGCTCTGAGACATGAGCGCGCTCACGAAGGGTTACCGGCTCGCGCAGTCGTGATAGGGGGGCAGCCTTCGCCCGCCTACATGATCGCAAGCGTGAATTGATGCACCACAGAGGGAAGACCGATCATGATCATATTCAGGAGCCTGGCGGCAGCTCTGCTGATGTCGACGCTGGCGGTGACCGCGGCATCGGCGCAATTCTCCGAGCCGGCGGCCTATGAGGCCATGCATCCCGAACGCGACGTGCTCAATGGCGGCACGCTGACGCCGGCGGCACAGGCGGAGTTGGCCCGTCGCGGCGCGCCGGGCCTTCCGAATGCCAATGCAGCGATGCGGCCAGCCGATATGGCGAGGCCGCACCGGCGTCATCGGCGCTGAGCGGGGTGGCTTAGCTCGCGTGCTCCTCGCGCTCGTGGATCACGCTGGCGCGGCCGACGATGAGGTCGTCGACCTGGCCGATGCGCGAGACGTCCTTGCCGGCATAGGGCAGCGAATGCAGCACGCAGCGCATCGCGTTCAGCCGCGCACGCTTCTTGTCGTCTGACTTGATCACGGTCCACGGGCAGTCGGCGGTGTCGGTGGAGAAGAACATCGCCTCCTTCGCGCGGGTGTAGTCGTCCCATTTGTCGAGCGAGGCGGTGTCGATCGGCGACAGCTTCCACTGCTTCAGCGGATGCGCCTCGCGCTCCTTGAAGCGGCGGCGTTGCTCGTCGCGGCTGACCGAGAACCAGAACTTGATGAGGTGGATGCCGCTGCGCACGAGGTTGCGCTCGAACTCCGGCACCTGGCGCAGGAACTCGTCGTACTCGACCTGCGAGCAGAAGCCCATCACGCGCTCGACGCCGGAGCGGTTGTACCAGGAGCGGTCGAACAGCACGATCTCGCCCGCGGTCGGCAGATGCTCGACATAGCGCTGGAAGTACCACTGGCCGCGCTCGACCTCGCTCGGCTTGTCCAGCGCCACCACGCGGGCGCCGCGCGGATTGAGATGCTCCATGAAGCGCTTGATGGTGCCGCCCTTGCCGGCGGCGTCGCGGCCTTCGAACAGCAGCACCAGGCGCTGGCGCGCATCCTTCATCCAGTTCTGCAGCTTCAACAGCTCGGTCTGCAGGATGAATTTCTGCTCCTCATAGTCCTTGCGGTACATGCGGAATTTGTAGGGGTAGCCGCCCTGGCGCCAATTGTCGGCGAGCTCGTCGGAGGTGTGGCGCTTGTCGGGCTTGGCCTTGCCCTCGATCAGCGCCTTCATCAGCCTGGCATCGTCCGGCGCGGCGCCGTCCAGCATCGCCCTGACCGGCGCGGAGTTGGGGTCGAGGGCCGGCGGACCGTTGAGCACGGTCTCGAACGCCGACAGCTCGGTGATCTGCGCGGCCTGCATCGATTCGTCCACAAGCGACTGACCGATCGGATCGAGCTTGGCTGCGGACTGCCGGCGCGCGACACGCGCCGTGGCGCTCGCGCGCTTGCGGCGCTGACCGTTGGAAGCCTTGTCTTTCGTCGACTTGCCTTTGGTCTTGCCTTTCGTGGTGTTGGACTTTGCCATACGATCCCGCCGTCTGCTGCTGGTTTAACAGAGATGTGAATCGATCTTTATCCGCCAAGGACCCTGCGTCAGGTTGACGTGGATCAACCTGCCGCAGGTGGGTACCAGCGAGGCGCGCAAAATCGTCTCGCGCGGTAAAGCCGGCGTTACACCACGATCGACAGCCGCTTCGCGGCGCGGGTGATGCCGGTGTAGAGCCAGCGGGCGCGGCTTTCCTGGAAGGCAAAGCTCTCGTCGAACAGCACGACGTCGTCCCATTGCGAGCCCTGCGACTTGTGCACGGTCAGCACGTAGCCGTAGTCGAACTCGTCATAGGGCTTGCGCTGCTCCCACGGGATGTCCTCGATGCCGCCGGCGAAGCATTCGCCGCGCACCGAGACTTTCGTGACCTTGCGTCCGAGATCCTCGTCGGGCGCGACCCGCATGGTGACGATCTTGGACTTCGAGGTCGCGCGCGACTTCACCCGCCACAGCCCGCCATTGAACAGGCCCTTCTTGCGGTTGTTGCGCAGGCAGACCAGCTTGTCGCCGGCGACAGGGAGGGCGTCCTCGATGTCGAGGCGCTGCCGGAAGCGGTTGTTGTAGGCGCGTCGGGTGGCGTTGCGGCCGACCAGCACCTGGTCGGCCTCCATGACGCGGGACGGATCGAGCTCGCGGCGCTCGACCACCTCGCTCTCGCCGTAGCGGCCGACGTCGAGCGTGTTGCCCTCGCGCACGTCCATCGACATCCGCACGATCGGATCGTCCTTGGCCTGGCGGTGCACCTCGGTCAGCATCACGTCCGGCTCGCTGTCGGTGAAAAAGCCGCCCCCCTTGACCGGCGGCAGCTGCGCGGGATCGCCGAGCACCAGCAGCGGGCAGTCGAAGGACAGCAGGTCGCGGCCGAGATCGGCGTCGACCATCGAGCATTCGTCGATGATGATCAGCTTGGCCTTGGAGGCCGGCGCGTCGTCCCACAATTCGAAGTTCGGCTGCTCCTCGCCGGTTTCTTGCGCGCGATAGATCAGCGAATGGATGGTGGAGGCGTTGTCGCAGCCCCTGCTGCGCATCACCAGCGCCGCCTTGCCGGTGAAGGCCGCGAACTTGACCTCGCCGTCGACGCCCTCGGCGATGTGGCGGGCCAGCGTGGTCTTGCCGGTTCCGGCATAGCCGAACAGCCGGAACACTTGTGGCGTGCCGCTCTGGCCGGGCTTGGCCTTCAGCCAATCGCCGACGGCCTTCAGCGCGGAATCCTGATGCGGGGAGAAGGTGGTCATGGCTCACAGGGATGGAGCCGCGCGGCGACTCGGGGACATTCCGTGAACCTAAGGGCTGATGCGGGGAGATCAAGCGCTAGCTAAGGCAGAGGTGCCTCGCTTCAGAGAATGGAGGCCGAAAGCGTGCGGCGCGTACGGTGTGCTCCCCTCCCCACAAGGGGGAGGGGAGCCGACTGCGCGCGCGGCGACGGCTCGGCCATTCAGAGAAGTCGACTACTGCCAGCCCGGCACGCCCCGCATGTCCGGCAGGTGGTGCGCGATGCCCTTGTGGCAGTCGATGCAGGTCTTTTCGCCGGTGAACAGGAAGCGTTGATGCGCTTCGACGGCGCGCGGCGACTGCTTGGTGATGTCCATCGACTGGGAGCTGTGGCAGTTGCGGCATTCGAGCGAGTCGTTCGCCTTGAACCGCGCCCACTCATGCAAGGCGAGCTCCAGTCTGCGGTCGGTGAACTTCTCGCGGGTGTTGATCGAGCCGAACAGATGGCCCCAGACCTCCTTGGAGGCCTGCATCTTGCGCGCGATCTTGTCGGTCCAGTTGTGCGGCACGTGGCAGTCCGGGCAACTGGCGCGCACGCCCGAGCGGTTTGAGAAGTGAACGGTCGACTTCAGCTCGGCGAACACGTTGTCTTTCATCTCGTGACAGCCGGTGCAGAACTTCTCGGTGTTGGTGATCTCCAGCGCGGTGTTGAAGCCGCCCCAGAAGATCACGCCGGCGAGGAAGCCGGCGAGCACCAGCACGCCGAGCCCGAACACGGAGCTCGGCTTCAGCAGCACGTCGATGAGGTCGAGAATGAACTGCCAGGCGCGGCCGGCAAGGCCGAGCTGCTGCTCGGGGACGGGCGCCTTGGCGCCCTCCGGGATGTCGGCGCTGCTCATCGCTTGCCACCCGGCTTGTCGTGCGCCAGCAGCGTGTCGATGTCGACGAAGTCGTTGCTGACAGGCGGATTTGCGACACTCTGCGGCACGTGGCACTGGGTGCAGAAGTAGCGGCGCGGCGACACCGACGCCAGGAACTGGCCGTCGCGGTCCATGAAGTGGGTGATCGACAGCATCGGCGCCTTCGACTCCGCGATGCGAGCACGGGCATGGCAGGACAGGCATTTGTTGCCCTGCATGTCGACCTGATAGCCGTCGATCGAATGCGGGATCACCGGCGGCTGCTCCGGATAGTTGCGCACCTCTTTCTCGGCGGTGTTCTTCGTCGGCTGCATCGGCGGCGCCGGGCCTTCGTCATTGAGCGGCGTGGGGCCGCGCAGCGACGAGGAGACGCTCTGGGCGAGCAGGGCGCTCGAGCCGGCCGCAAGGCTGGCTGCGAGCAGCATCATGGCAAGTCTCTTGATCATGATCGTCACACCCGCTCGATGCGCACGGCGCATTTCTTGTAGTCGGTCTGCAGCGAGATCGGGTCGGTGGCGTCGAGCGTCACCTTGTTGATCAGCTTGGACTCGTCGAACCACGGCACGAAGACGAGCCCGCGCGGCGGCTTGTCGCGGCCGCGGGTCTCGACGCGGGCGCGGATGAAGCCGCGCCGCGAGGCGACCTTGACCTCGTCACCGCGCCTCAGGTTCGCGGCCTCGGCATCGTCCGGATGCATGAAGCAGACGGCTTCGGGGAACGCCTTGTAGAGCTCGGGCACGCGGCGGGTCATCGTGCCGGAATGCCAGTGCTCGACCACGCGTCCGGTCGACAGCCAGAACGGATAGTCCTTGTCCGGCGATTCCGCCGGCGGCTCGTAGGGCAGGGCGAAGATGCGCGCCTTGCCGTCCGGGAAGCCGTAGAACTGCACGCCGGTGCCGGACTTGACGTAAGGGTCGGAGCCCTCGCGGAAACGCCAGCGCGTCTCCTTGCCGTCGACGACAGGCCAGCGCAGGCCGCGCTCTTTGTGATAGGCCTCGAACGGCGCCAGGTCATGGCCGTGGCCGCGGCCGAACGAGGCGTATTCCTCGAACAGGCCCTTGTGGACGTAGAAGCCGAACGCCTTGGATTCGTCATTGGCATAGCCCGGCTCGATCTGGTCGACCGGGAATTTGTCGACCTGGCCGTTCCTGTAGAGCACGTCGAACAGCGTCTTGCCGCGAACCTCCGGCTTCTTGGCGATCAGCTCCTCGGGCCAGACCTCTTCGATCTTGAAGCGCTTGGAGAACTCCATCAGCTGCCAGAGGTCGGAGCGCGCCTCGCCCGGCGCCGAGACGAGCTGGTGCCAGAACTGGGTGCGGCGCTCGGCATTGCCATAGGCGCCTTCCTTCTCCACCCACATCGCCGTCGGCAGAATGAGATCGGCGGCGAGCGCGGTCACCGACGGATAGGCGTCGGAGACGACGATGAAATTGTCGGGGTTGCGGAAGCCCGGATAGGTCTCTTCGTTCGCGTTGGGGCCGGCCTGCAAATTGTTGTTGACCTGCACCCAATAGGCGTTGAGCAGGCCGTCCTTCAGCATCCGGCTCTGCAGCACCGCGTGATAGCCCGGCTTGTCCGGGATCGTACCTTCCGGCAGCTGCCAGATGTGCTCGGCCTTGGCGCGGTGCTCCTTGTTGGTGACCACCATGTCGGCGGGCAAACGGTGCGAGAAGGTGCCGACCTCGCGCGCGGTGCCGCAGGCCGAGGGCTGCCCGGTCAGAGAGAACGGGCTGTTGCCGGCCTCGGCGATTTTCCCGGTCAGAAGATGGATGTTGTAGACGAGGTTGTTGCACCAGACGCCGCGGGTGTGCTGGTTGAAGCCCATGGTCCAGAACGAGACCACCTTGGTCTTCGGATCGGCATAGAGCTCGGCGAGCGCCTGCAGCCGGTTCAACGGCACGCCGGACATCTCGGCGGCCTTCTCAAGCGTGTAGTCCGAGACGAACTTCGCATACTCGTCGAACGAGATGTCGGTGGCGTCGTTCGGGTTGGCGGCGCCCTTGGCCTTCTTCTGCAGCGGATGCTCCGGCCGCAGGCCATAGCCGATGTCGGTCTGGCCCTTCTTGAACACTGTGTGTGCCTGGACGAAGTCCTTGTTGACGCGGCCTGTCGTGATGATGTGGTTGGCGATGGCGTTGAGGATGTAGAGGTCGGTCTGCGGCTTGAACACCATGCCGATATCGGCGAGGTCGAACGAGCGGTGCTCGAAGGTCGAGAGCACGGCGACCTTGACATGCGGCGTCGACAGTCTCCGATCGGTCACGCGGGTCCACAGGATTGGATGCATCTCCGCCATGTTGGAGCCCCACAGCACGAACGCGTCCGTGGCCTCGATGTCATCGTAGCAGCCGGGCGGCTCGTCGATGCCGAAGGTGCGCATCATGCCGGCCACGGCCGACGCCATGCAGTGCCGCGCATTGGGATCGATGTTGTTGGAGCGGAAGCCGGCCTTGAACAGCTTGGAGGCCGCATAGCCTTCCCAGATCGTCCACTGGCCCGAGCCGAACATGCCGACGCCGGAGGGCCCGCGCTTCTTCAGCGCCTCCTTGTACTTCTGCGCCATGATGTCGAAGGCTTCGTCCCACGTGACCGGCGTGAACTCGCCGTTCTTGTCGTACTTGCCGTTGGTCTTGCGCAGCATCGGGTGCGTCAGGCGATCATGGCCGTACATGATCTTGGACAGGAAATAGCCCTTGACGCAGTTCAGGCCGCGATTCACCTCGGCCTTGATGTCGCCATGGGTGGCGACGACGCGGTTGTCCTTGGTCGCGACCATCACGCTGCAGCCGGTGCCGCAGAAGCGGCAGGCGGCCTTGTCCCATTTCAGCTCGCTCTGCTCGCGCTCGGTGACGAGGTTCGCCGCGAGCGAGGCGCTCGGCATGCCGGCGGCGGCCGCGGCAATCGCGGCGGCTTCCAGCTTCAGCATCTGGCGGCGATCGATCTTCATGTCGGTCATTGGAGTCTCGTGTGATTAGCCGGCGTCGATGGCGTGGAAGACGAGGCAGGCGGAGTGCACGTGCGGCAGCAGTCCGATCCGGTTCATGGTGGCGCCGAGCGCGCCGGCATCGGGCGCATCGACGACGACGATCAGCTTGCCTCGGATATCGCGGCCGTGGATCTCGCAGCCGGACAGCGCGAGGATGTCGGCTTCGACGCGGTCGAGCTGCTCGGGCCGGGTCTGCACGATGATCGAGGCGATCTCGCCCTTGGCTGGTGCGACGACGGGATCGGCGGTGAGGACGCGGCCGGTGATCAGCGCGCGCCGGTCGAGGGAGGTGCGGTGTGAGAGCACGGCGGGGTCCTTCCGATCAGTGCGCCGCGGGCGGCCCGGGCGGTCCGGCCATCATCTGGTAGACCCACACCGTGAGTCCGTAGGAGCCGACGGTGGCGACCGCGAGCGCAGGCATCAGCACGGCAGTGAGAAACAGGAAGGCAAAAATTTCCATGCGTCTGCGACGCGCACGCGCGTTCGCATCGCCGCCAATGAGCGACATGAGAGAATTCTCGGCTAGGGGGAGGTTCAGGAGGGGTTGCGGCATCCGGGCCGCGCCTGTTCCAACGTTAAGCAAGGAAGCCTTGCCAAAGGCTTGACCTGGATCAAGCGGCGGAACCGCGGGGACGATTGGTCGCGGATCGGCGAGCATGCCGGTGCGATCGTGGTTGATGGTCTGTGAAGACCCGTGATCGCGTTGTCGATCGCGAGAAATTCTCGCTGCATTGCACGGGCGTCTCGATACGAACATCCCTTCGCTGTGTGACGAAACAGGACCGGCATCGCTATTTTTCCGGGGTGCTCGACACGCGTTTCGCCCGCCACCATCATCCCTTGCATCGCATCAATGCGGATGCGCAAGGGTCGGAGAGTGCAATGAAGCGTCGCGATTTTCTCAAACTGTCATTGGCATCAGCTGCGGTGATGAGCTGCGCGGCGCCGCTGCGCGCCGAGGACAGGCCGAAGGAGATCCGCATCGGCACCCAGAAGGGCGGCTTCTTCCCCGCCGTGAAGGCGCGCCGCACCATCGAGGAGACGTTCAAGCCTCTCGGCATCGAGATCGTCTGGGTCGACTTCCAGTTCGGTCCGCCGCTGCTTGAGGCCATCAATGTCGGCAGCGTCGATTTCGGCTATGTCGGCGACGCGCCGCCGATCTTCGCGCAGGCCGCGGGCGCCAAGATCCGCTACGCCGCCGCCGTCAAGCAGAACGGCAGCAGCCAGGCGATCGTGGTGCAGAAGGATTCGCCGATCAGGACGCTTGCCGATCTCAAGGGCAAGCGCGTCGCCTTCGGCAAGGGCTCGAGCGCGCACAATCTGCTGGTCGCAGCACTCGAGAAGGCGGGCCTGTCGTGGAGCGACATCACGCCGGCGCCGCTCGCGCCGGCCGATGCCACCGCGGCCTTCGTCAAGGGCTCGGTGGACGCGTGGTCGATCTGGGATCCGTACCTCGCGCTCGCCGAGCTGAAGGAGAATGCACGGGTGATCGCGTGGGACAAGGACGTGCATAAGCAGAACTCGTTCTACATCGTGGGCTCCGACTTCGTTGAGAAGTATCCCGCCATCGTCGCCAGGCTGAACGCCGCGTTCGCCGCCGAGGGCATCTGGGCCAACAGCCATCACGACGAGGTGGCCAAGGCGCAGGCCGAGGCGACCGGCGTCGACATCGCGCCGGTCAGGCGCTTCGTCGACCGTTCGGTCTACAGCGTCGTGCCGCTCGACGACGACATCATCAGGAGCCAGCAGGCGGTGGCGGATCGGTTCGCCCGCGTCGGCCTCATTCCGAAACAGGTCAACGTCAGCGACATCGTCTGGAAGTGGACGCCGTCCACCTGACGCCTGATCGCCATCCCAATCCGAAAGAGACTGACATGAGTAACGCTTCGACGCCCAACGTGCTGTGGTTCCTGCCGACCCATGGCGACGGCCGCTATCTCGGCACCTCGCAGGGCGGCCGCGAGGTCAACTTCAACTATCTGCGCCAGGTCGCGCAGGCCGCCGATCAGCTCGGCTATTACGGCGTGCTGATCCCGACAGGACGGAGCTGCGAGGATTCCTGGATCGTGGCCTCGGCGGTGGCGCCGTTCACCGAGCGGCTGCGCTATCTCGTCGCGGTGCGACCCGGCCTGCAATCGCCGGCGGTGGCCGCGCGCATGACCGCGACGCTCGACCGCGTCAGCAACGGCCGGCTGCTGGTCAACGTCGTCACCGGCGGCGATCCGGTCGAGAACAAAGGCGACGGCATCTTCCTGTCGCATGAGGAGCGCTACGAGGTCACGCGCGAATTCCTGACCGTCTACAACGCGCTGCTCGAAGGCGAGGCGGTCAACTTCAGCGGCAAGCATATCACGGTCGAGGACGGCCGGCTGCTGTTCCCGCCGGTGCAGTCGCCGCGGCCGCCGCTGTTCTTCGGCGGCTCGTCGGATGCCGGCATCGACGTCGCGGTAGACACCGTCGAGAAGTATCTCACCTGGGGCGAGCCGCCGGCCGATGTCGCGGCCAAGATCGCCAAGGTGAAGGCCGTCGCCGACAGTCGCGGCCGCAAGCTGTCGTTCGGCATCCGCTTGCATGTGATCGTGCGCGAGACCAATGACGAGGCGTGGGCGGCCGCCGACGACCTGATCAAGCACGTCACCGACGACACCATCGCCTCGGCGCAGAAGATTTTTGCCCGCATGGATTCGGTCGGGCAGCAGCGGATGTCGCAGCTTCACGGCGGCCGACGCGACAAGCTCGAGATCAGCCCGAACCTGTGGGCCGGCGTCGGCCTGGTCCGCGGCGGCGCCGGCACGGCGCTGGTCGGCGATCCCGACACGGTGGCGGCGCGCATCCGCGAGTACCAGGATCTCGGCATCGATACCTTCATCCTCTCGGGCTATCCGCATCTCGAGGAAGCCTACCGCTTCGCCGAGCTGGTGTTTCCCAAGCTTGGCTTGAATGTGTCGGAGCGGACGGGCAACGTCACCAGGCTCCGCACCAATACCGGCCCGTTCGGCGAGACCATCGCCAACGAGCACCGTCCGTTGCAGAGGGCCTCGCAATCATGAGTCTGATCGAAAGTGTTCCCAAGGTCCGCAGGCTCGCGGTGCCGCGCGCGGATGGGCTGATCCCCTGGCTGGTGCCGCTCGCGATCATCCTGATCTGGCAGGCGGCCTCGGCCGCCGGCCTGGTCTCGCCACGCGTGCTGCCGGCGCCGAGCGACGTGGCGCGCGCCGGCTGGAAGCTGCTGTGGTCGGGCGAGCTCGGCCGCAACATCTGGGTCAGCTTCTGGCGCGCCTCGATCGGCTTTTTGATCGGCGGCGGCATCGGCTTCGCCTTCGGTCTGGCCAACGGCCTGTCGCAACTGTCGGCGAAGCTGACCGACACCACTCTGCAGATGATCCGCAACGTGCCGCATCTGGCGCTGATCCCGCTGGTCATCCTGTGGTTCGGCATCGACGAGAGCGCCAAGCTGTTTCTGGTGGCGCTCGGCGTGTTCTTTCCGGTCTACCTGAATACGCTGCACGGGATTCGCACGGTCGATCCGCAACTCATTGAAATGGGCCGCGTCTACGGCATGTCCGACCGCGAGCTGTTTCGCCGGGTGATCTTCCCCGGCGCACTGCCGTCGATCTTCGTCGGCCTGCGCTTCGCGCTCGGCATCATGTGGCTCACCCTGATCGTCGCCGAGACGATCGCGGCGTCCTCGGGCCTCGGCTACATGGCGATGCAGGCGCGCGAGTTCATGCAGATCGATGTCGTCGTGCTCTCCATCCTGATCTACGCCCTGCTGGGCAAGGTCGCCGACAGCGCCTCGCGGGTGCTGGAGCGGCTGACGCTGTCCTGGCATCCGGCCTTCAGCAAGCATTGAGGTTCTGGAAATGCAGCAAGCGCTCCGAATTCCCGTCTCCGGTGTGGAGGTGATCGACGGCCCCGATGTGATCGGGCATGCTGAGGCTTTCCGCCCCGTGAGGAAGCACAGCGTGAGTCCGGCCCAACCCGAGACACGCGGCCTGCCGCTCGTGATCCGCGATCTCCGCAAGGCGTTCGGCGACAACGAGGTGCTGCGCGGCATCGACCTGGAGATCGCGGCCGGCCAGTTCGTCGCCGTCGTCGGCCAGAGCGGCTGCGGCAAGAGCACGCTGCTGCGGCTGATTGCCGGCCTCGACAAGCCGACGTCGGGCACGATCAGCTTCGGCGAAGCGGCCGCGCGGCCCGAGGACGTCCGCGTCATGTTCCAGGAACCGCGGCTGCTGCCATGGGCGCGGGTGCTCGCCAATGTCGAGGTCGGGCTCGGCCGCGAGCGCAAGGCCGCCGGTGCGCATGAGCGGGCGCGGCGGGCGCTCGAGGAGGTGGGTCTCGCCGACAAGCGCGACCAATGGCCGGCGGTGCTGTCCGGCGGTCAGAAGCAGCGCGTCGCGCTGGCGCGCGCGCTGGTCAGCGGTCCGCGCCTGCTGGCGTTCGACGAGCCGCTCGGCGCGCTGGACGCGCTGACGCGGATCGCGATGCAGCGGCTGCTGGAGCGGGTCTGGGCCGATCAAACCTTCACCGCAATCCTGGTCACCCATGACGTTGCGGAAGCCGTGGCCCTCGCTGATCGCGTCCTCGTCATCGAGAGCGGCCGGATCGCCGAGGACATCAGCGTCGATCTGCCGCGCTCGCGCCAGCGCGGCTCCGCCGAGCTTGCGGCGCTGGAAGGCTCGATCCTGGGCCAGTTGCTTGGACCGGGTACGACGGGGTAGGAAAGGTCAACGCAATGAACTCCATCGTCCGTCACATGCCTGATGCCACGGCGCTCCAGCCGGATTTCCGCTCTGCGATGCGCCAACTGGTCGGAGGCGTCAGCGTCATCACGGTCGGACGCGGCGATGAGGTCACCGGCATGACGGTGAGCTCGCTGTCGTCACTTGCGGTCGAGCCTCCCTCCATCATCGTCAGCCTCAACCGCAACGCCTCGTCCTGGCCAATTCTGCAGCGGGAGGGCGTTTTTGGCGCCAATCTGCTGGCGGCGGATCAGATCGGCGTGGCCGAACGGTTTGCGGGTAAGGGTGGCTTGCGCGGCGTCGAACGTTTCGCAGGGGCCGAGTGGCGCAAACGGGTCACCGGTGTGCCGCTCCTCGTCGGAGCGCTCGCGACGCTGGATTGCGAGGTCGAGGAGATCATCGAGCGGCACTCCCATGCCATCGTGATCGGCAAAGTGGTGCATATCGATGTGGCGCCGCAGTCGGCGGCCCTGGCGTATTGGCATGGCAGCTATGTCGGGGTTGATCGCGACGACGGTCACGGTCGGCTCGCGGCCTTCAGCGTCCCGGATCCGCGCGGCTGACGCCGTAACGTTCCGACGCTCCGGGGCGAGCTGGCAACTTTCCTGCGGACGCCTTAAAAGCCGCTGTCGGCGTCAGCAGCGGAAATCATGAAGCGGATCGGAACCTGGGCTCTGTATGCGATCGGCACGGTCGCCATCCTCTATCTCGCGCTGTATGCGTACGCGGTCCTGACGCAGCGCGAGTTCACGCCCGGCGATCCCATTCACATCTTCCGCAATCCCGAGGCGCCGAACTATTCGTGAGGCTGTGCCCGGCGACGCCGCGCCGGCGTATTCTCGCGAACCCACGGATCCGCGGACTGTTCACAGTCCTGTAGCTGCATCCAATCGTCGGTCAGAAACTGCACGCGGCAGCGGCGCCACACTTTGATGTGTCCGCCATCCGGCGACGTCTCGACGTCGGATAGCGACAGCGTGGGCGGCCGCCAGCGATAGCTGCGTTCATTGTCCCAGCCGTCGCAGCCCTCCCTGCCACAGGCGATCGTTCGCGAGATCAGCTTGCCTTTTCCTGCGAAGCACCAGCTCCGGACGCCCCATTCCTGACCCGACGATGGGGTGACGAGCGGTGCGTGCGACGTCTGCTCCCAGCAGCCTGACAGCACGCCGCGCGTTGCGGCACCGGCCGGCGAAACGGCAAGCGGCGCGCCGAGGGCCAGCGCGCCGCCGAGAACGATCCGGATGGGCAGATTATACGGGGCTCGGCATGCGCGGCGTGTCGCCGGAGCCCGGCGGCGGGATCGGCACGCCGCCGTCGGCATATTCGTTGAGCTTGTTGCGCAACGTGCGGATCGAGATGCCCAAGATATTGGCCGCATGTGTCCGATTGCCCAGGCAGTGCTTCAGGGTCTCCAGGATCAGGTCACGTTCGACATCGGCGACCGTGCGGCCGACCAGGGCGCGCGTGACCTGTTCCGCCGCCATCGTAGCATGCGCGACGGCGGGTTGGGTCTTGCCGATGTCGAGGCGGGCGCCGTCGGGCGTGAGGATGGCATCCGGCCCGATCTCGTCGCCCTGTGCCATCAGCACCGCGCGATGCATCGTGTTCTCCAGCTCGCGCACGTTGCCCGGCCAGCGGTTGGTGGTGAGGATGCGCTTGGCCTCCGCCGAGATCGGCCGCAGCGGAACGGCATTGGCCTCGGAATATTTGCGCGCGAAATGCTGCGCCAGTTCGAGAATGTCGGCGGGGCGCTCGCGCAGCGGCGGGATCTTGAGGTTGACGACGTTGAGCCGGAACAGCAGGTCCTCGCGGAACGTGCCCTCGCGCACGGCGTCGGCCAGGTTGCGGTTGGAGGTCGCGATGATGCGGATGTCGACAGGGACGGGACGGGTGCCGCCGACGCGATCGATCACGCGCTCCTGGATCGCGCGCAAGAGCTTGGACTGCAGCCGCACGTCCATTTCCGAGATTTCGTCCAGCAGGAGCGTGCCGCCATTGGCCTCCTCGAACTTGCCGATGCGGCGGGCGACGGCACCGGTGAAGGCACCCTTCTCGTGGCCGAACAGCTCGGACTCCAGCAGGTGCTCAGGGATTGCGGCGCAGTTGATCGAGATGAAAGGACGCTTGGCGCGGGCCGAGCGGGTGTGGACGTAGCGCGCCAGCACCTCCTTGCCGGTGCCGGACTCGCCGGTGATCATCACGGAGGCGTCGGAGCCGGCGATCTGCTGGGCAAGCTTGATCACCTTGGCCATCGCCTCGTCGCGATAGACCAGATCGCGCGAATCGTTGGCGACAGCGGCGAGGACGGCCGCGATCAGCTCAGGATCCGGCGGCAGCGGAATGTATTCCTTGGCGCCGGCATGGATGGCGGCGACCGCGGCGCGGGCATCGCTGGTGATGCCGCAGGCGACGATCGGCACGTGGATGTGCTCGGCATCGAGCCGCATCACCAGGTCGCGGATGTCGAGCGCGACGTCGACCAGCAGCAGGTCGGCGCCCTTGCCGCCGCGCAGCACCCGCATCGCCTGCTCGTTGTCCTCGGCATGGGTGACGGTGGCGCCGTTCTCCATGGCGATCTTGGTGGCCGTCGTCAGCTGGCCCTTCAGCGTTCCGACGATGAGAAGCCGCATGTTGGTCTCCTATTCGGTCGTGCCGCTCTCGATCGGCACGCAGGTCATGTCTGTCAGTTGCGGTCGGACTTGATGATTTCGGTCATCGTCACACCGAGCTTGTCTTCGACCAGAACCACCTCGCCGCGTGCCACGAGCCGGTTGTTGACGTAGATGTCGATGGCTTCGCCGACCTTGCGGTCGAGTTCGAGCACGGTGCCGGGCCCGAGCTTCAGCAGCTCGCCGACATCCATCTTGGAGCGGCCGAGCACGGCCGAGACCTGAACCGGGACGTCGAACACCGCCTCGAGGTCGGCCGCGATGCGCGCGGCATGCTCTTCTTCATTGTAGCCGACGTCGCCGCCCAGCGGAGGCGCGTCCGCCGCATTGAGGTCGGGAAGCGGGATCTCATTGTCGCTCATGACTTAAACTCCCTCGGCCGCCACGGCGGCCTAGTTCTTCTTGGACGCCATGTAGCGTCCGACCAGCTCGTTGATCTTGGCGTCGATCGCAGCGCGCTCCAGCACGACCCCGCCATCGGCCCATTCGATACGGCAGTCGCCGGTCGCGATCTCCGGCTCGGCGAGGATCACGAGGCGCCCCTCGAAGCCGCTCTGCTTGGCGAGCTTCTCGATCTTCTCGCGGGCGAGCTCGTACAGCGCGTCGTTGATGCGCAGCACGAGGTGCGGCGTCGCGACCAGATGCGCGAAGCAGTCGTGCACGAGTCCGGAGATCTCGCCGAGCGGCTCCGCCTCGACCAGCGCCGCGCACAGCTTGCGGGCGACGGCGACCGCGACATCGACGGCCTCGGTTTCCATCCGCTGCTCGATGCCTTCGAAGCGTGCGGAGATGCCCTGCAATTGGATGTTGATCTGCTCCAGCGCCGAGGCGACGCGGCGGTCGGCCTCGACCTTGGCTTCGCGCTGCGCCGCCTCGTAGCCGTTGCGATAGGCGGCGGCTTCGGCGGCCGCGACCTTCTGTGCGATCTCGGCGGAGGTGGCGGCAGCGCGCTCCCGCGTCGCCTTCTCCGGCGCGGCGAAGTCGGTATCGAACAGGAATTTCGCGGGCTGAGCCATCAATACACCAGTTCGTCGTCGGCGCGGTTCTTGCTGAGCATGATCTCGCCCTTGGCGGCGAGATCCTTGGCGAGGTTGACGAGCAGGGCCTGCGCCTCGTCGACGTCGCGCAGCCGCACCGGTCCCATCGCGGCCATGTCGTCCTGCAGCATCTTGGCGGCGCGGGAGGACATGTTGCCGAAGAAGAAGTTGCGCACCTCCTCGTTGGCGCTCTTCAGCGCCACCCCGAGCTTGTCCTTGTCGACGTTGCGCAGCAGCGTCTGGGCGGAAGCGGAGTCGAGCTTGATCAGGTCGTCGAAGGTGAACATCAGCGCCTTGATGCGCTCGGCGGATTCGCGATTCTCTTCTTCCAGCGAGGTGATGAAGCGGGTCTCGGTCTGGCGGTCGAAATTGTTGAAGATCTCGGCCATCACCTCGTGAGCGTCGCGGCGGCGGGTCTGCGACAGGTTCGACATGAACTCGACGCGCAGGGTCTGCTCGACGCGCTCGATGACCTCCTTCTGCACCGCTTCCATGCGCAGCATGCGGCCGATGACGTCGAGCGCCATGTCCTCGGGCAGGATCGCGAGCACGCGGGCGGCATGCTCCGGCTTCAGCTTGGACAGCACGACCGCGATGGTCTGCGGATATTCGTTCTTGAGGTAGTTGGCGAGCACCTCTTCCTGGACGTTGGAGAGCTTCTCCCACATGTTGCGGCCGGCGGGGCCGCGGATCTCGTCCATGATGCCGTTGACGCGTTCCGGCGGCAGGTATTGCTGCAGCAGGCGCTCGGTGGCGTCGAAATTGCCCATCAGCGCGCCGGAGGCCGACATGCGCGAGACGAATTCGAGCATCAGGTCCTCGACCACGTCGGCTTCGATGGTTCCCAGCGTCGACATCGCCAGCGACAGTTCACGCACCTCGTCGTCATCGAGCTGCTGCCAGATCTTGCCGCCGTACTGCTCGCCGAGGGCGAGCATCATCACCGCGGCGCGGCGCGGGCCGCTCAAGGGCTCGGTCTTCTCGCGCTGCGCCTGGCGGCTCGCCAAGGTCGCGATGACCGTGGAAATGTCGTTGTTGTTGGCGTTGGCGTTCTGGGTCTGCGGCAGCGACATGGCGTCTACGTTCTTTTCAGTTCAGGCGGTTCACGTCGATCGGGTCAGCTCTGCGGCTCGGCGAGCCACTGGCGGATGATGGCGGCGGCTTCGCCCGGGTTGCGGTCGGCCAGCTCGCCCACCCGGTGGACGGACTGAGCGTGGACCTGGCCCTGGACCTGGGCGACGTCGATCATGTTGGCGGTCTGCTGGGCGTGAGCGGCTGCCTGGATGGTTTCGTCGGTGAGCGCCGGCAGGCCGCCGCCCGGGACGGCGATCTCTTCGGTGGCGATGATCTTCTTCACCAGCGGCCGCACCACCATGAACACGACCACGATGCCGAGCAGCATCATCACCGCGAGCTCGATGACGTACATGACGTCATCCTTGGTGAAGTGGAGCATCCCGAGGAAGCCGGTGGGCTCGTTGATCTGCGGCACCGCGGGAGCGTCGGCGAATTTCAGGTTGACCACCTCGACCTGGTCGCCACGCTTCTGGTCGAAGCCGATGGCGGAGCGGACCAGTGCGGCGATGCGGTCGAGCTCGTCCTTGCTGCGCTCCTGATAGACCAGCTCGCCCTTCTCGTTCTTGGAATAGGCGCCGTCGACCAGAACCGCGACCGAGATGCGGTTGACCCGTCCGGCCTCGGTGACCTCGGTCTTGGTGGTGCGGGAGATCTCGTAATTGTTGGTCTCTTCGGTCTTCTTGCTCTGGTCCCGCGGCTGCTGCGGCGACTGGTTCTGCTGGTTGCCCGGCAGCTCGTTGTTGACCGTGACCTGGCCGTTGTTCTCGTTGGTCGCCGACTGCTCTTCGCGTGTCTGACTCGAGCGCAGCACGCGGCCTTCCGGATCGTAGCGGTCGGAGGTCTGGGTGATGCGGTTGTAGTCGAAATCGGCGGAAAGCTGGACGCGGGCGCGGCCCGCTCCGACCACCGAGGAGACGATGTCCTCGACCTGCTTGCGCATCCGCTTCTCGAAGGCGTTGCGACGCTCGTCGCCGACCTGCTGGTCGATGTCGGTCTGGGTGCCGTCGGCGAGCAACTGTCCGGCCTCGTCGACGATCGACACCCGCTGCGGCTTCAGGCCGTTGACGGCGGAGGCGACGAGGTGGCGGATGGCGCGGATCTGCGCCGGCTCGAGGGTGCCGCGCACGCGCACGACGATCGAGGCGGACGGCTCCGGGGTCTCGCGCGAGAACAGCGGCCGCTCGGGCAGGACGAGATGGACGCGCGCGGCCTGGACACGGTCGATGGCGCGGATGGTGCGGGCAAGCTCGCCTTCGAGCGCGCGGAGATGGTTGATGTTCTGGACGAAGCTCGTGGTGCCCAGCGCGTCCGACTTGTCGAAGATCTCGTAGCCGACGCCGCCGCCCTTGGGCAGGCCGCCCTCGGCGAGCTTCATGCGCAGCCGGGTCACCTTGTCCTTGGGCACCAGGATGACGCTGCCTTCATTGCGCATCTCGAAGGGAATGCCCTGCCGCTCCAGATCCTTGATGATGCTGGAGGAGTCTTCCATCGTCAGGTCGGTGAAGAGGGTGGTCATCTGCGGCGCGGTCACGCGCATGATGACGAAGCCGAAGAAGCCGATCAAAGCAGCGGTCACCGCGATCATTGCGGTGAGCCGCGCGGCGCCCAAACCCTTCAGGAAGTCCAAGAGACCTTGCAAGCAACTGCCCCATAGTTCGGCATTCGACGGGTGGCCGCTGAAAGGCGATGTGAGCTTCGCGGGCCTTTACGGCCGGTTGCATAGATCGCGAAATTCAATCCTTAACCTTCACCAGCACCCGCATTCCAGGTGGCGATCCGATGTCAGCCGCCACGTCCGCCAGTCGCAGAGGGGGCGCGGAGGTTGGATCGAACCGCTGGGCAATTATTGCCTATGGGAAGGTTTCGATATGGTTAACGATGGTTAAAGGGTCCTAACAAAGTGTAGACATGCAAAAAATCGGCTTGGCGGGGCCAAGCCGATTTTCGAACAAATCCCGTCGCGTCGGTAACGTCTTATTGGCGATATTGCTGAATTCGGGTGGTGCGCAGGCCGGCGAGACCATGCTGGTCGATCGAGAACTGCCACGACAGGAATTCGTCGACGGTCAGGGTGTAGCGGCTGCACGCTTCCTCGAGGGACAGCAAGCCGCCGCGAACGGCGGCAACGACTTCAGCCTTCCGGCGAATGACCCACCTCTTGGTGCCTGGCGCAGGCAAATCCGCGATGGTGAGCGGGCTGCCGTCAGGCCCGATGACGTATTTCACCCTCGGGCGATGGGGTTCTGTCATGGCGTACTCACAAACTCTTAACCACTGAACTCACGGTAAGACCCTACGCCGCCTCGCTTAAAATTTGCCTAAGCGAAGGGCGCGAATCCGGCGCTATGCGCGAACGCCGCCACTTCCGGTGGCGCTGCGCCCCGGGAGCGGAATCGTGGTAAATGATTGGTTAAGAATTTCCGGCGCTTACGCTGACATGTCGCCGCGGCGGCTGAGCTTGTTCGAGCTCAGCCGGGATCGGTTCAGACGGGGCGGGAGCTAGCTCACGATCCGCTGGATCTGGTTCACCGTATAGGTCTGGCCGCCGATCGACAGCAGCGGCGGCTGCTGGGTCAGGTCGACCGAGGATACGGTGCCCTTGACCTGGGTCGAGATGGCCACCGGCGAACCGTTCGTTGCATCGGTGCCGACCACCGTGATCTTGTATTGCCCGTCCGGCCATTGGGTGCCGTCATTGCCCTGGCCGTTCCAATTATAGGTCTGGTTGTCGCCGGCGCTCGCCGAATATTTGCCGCTGAAGACGGTCTGGCCGACGCTGTTGGTGATGCTCACCGTCAGGTTGCTGTCCTTCGGAATGCTGAGATCCCAGCTCGCTTGCCCGTTGGTCATGGTCGTCGTCGAGCCGTTCACCACCGCTGTCTTGCCGACGAAGGCGAGCGCCTGGGTCGCCTGCGTCGTCTGCTGCATCGTGAGCAGCGATGCGAGCTGGTCGTTGGTCTTGAGCTGCTGCTCGACGCCGGCGAACTGCACGAGCTGCTGGGTGAACTGGTTGGTGTCCAGCGGATCCAACGGATTCTGGTTCTGCAACTGCGTCGTCAGCAGCGTCAGGAAGGTCTGGAAATTGCCGGCAATGGTCGAGCCTGCGCTCGAGCCGAGGCTGCTGTTGCCGGTTGACGAATTGGTGTTGGTCGTGCCCGAGACCGGCGGGGGTGCCGTGATCGCGTCGCCGATTGCCATGGAAGCCTCCTGTTAAACCCTGATATCCACGCCGCCTTGCGCGCCGAACATCCGTCCATAGGACCGTCCGGCGAGCTGGACCGGGACGTTTTCGTCCTCGGTCACGATCAGGCGTTGTGCGTTGCCATTCTGTTGATAATCGCCGCCATTCTGGCCGGACGAGTTCTGGTCGCGCAGCGAGAACTGCAATCCGCTGTTGTTGCTCTTGAGGCCGGCGTCCTGCAGCGCCTGCTGGAGCTGCGGCGCCGTCTGCTGCAGCATCGCCAGCGTCTCCGGCTTCTCGACCCGCAGATGCGAGGTCACCTGGCCATTGCGGTCGACGTCGATGCGGACGTCGATGCGGCCGAGCTCGGCCGGATCCAGTCGGATCTCGAAGCGGCTCTTGCCGTTGAGCGCGGAGGCTGCGATCTCGACGGCAAGCCCATGAAGCGGCACAGCGGCCGCCGTGGCGGCTGTCGCGGTCAGGTTGGCCGAGGTGATCTGGCTGGTCGATGCGGCCGGCGTCGACAGCTGGGGCTGCAACGCGGCCGTGGCCTGTGCACTCGGATCCGGCGCCGGCCCGTTGGTCTGGCTGGTCGTCGGCGCGGCGTTGCGATCATGTGAGGCCGGTGCCTGCACGTTGCCATTCGCCTTCCCATCGCCGGCCTCGACGGAGTCCGGCTTGGCTGCAACAGCGGGCTGTTGCGCGAGCGCGCCATGGCCCGGCTGCTGAGTGGACTGGACGTTGCCATTGCCCGTTTCGGTGACCTTGCCGGCTGCGCCGTCGGCGAGCCCCGTCTTGGTCTGGGTGCCCGGCTTGCCCGTCGTCTTGGTGCTGCCGGGAACGGCCGCATCGAGCGCGGCGGCGAAGCTCTGTTCGGCAGATGCGGCAGCGTCGCCGGAGGCCGCCGCTGCCGTCTCGGGCGTCGTCGCGGTGGATCCGGCTCCGTCGGCATCCTTGGCCGCCGCGGAGGATTTGGCTGCGGCCGCCAGCAGGCCTGCCGCGGCATCGACCGAGCCCTGCGGGCCAACACCGGGCACTCCGACGGGAGCGGCCGCACCGGGCGCATTGGTTTTGCCGTCGCCGTCCGCCGTGCCATCGCCGCTGGCGGGGTTGGCGAGGGTGATCTCGGGCTGGATGGCGACGGCGACCGGCGTCGGCACGGCCACGGTCGGCCCGGCTACAGCGGTCGTCGCGGCGCTCGCATCCGTGCCGGCCTGATCGCCGTCCTTCTTGTCGCCCGTCTTGCCGTCGCTGGTCTTGCCGTCGGCGGTCCCAGCCGCATCGGTTTTGGTCGACGTGCCGGCGATCGCGTCGGCCGGGGTATCCGAACCGCTGTCGTCGGCGCGCGCGGTGCTGCCGTCGGCCTTGTCCGCCGGCTTGTCCTGCGACCTGGCCTGGGTGGTGCGATCGGCGTCGCCGGCCCGCGCCGGCTCGCGGCTCGGGGTGGAAGCGCTGGCGGCGCGCGGCGACGGCGACGCGGAGGTGGGCGGCGACGCTGTCGACGGATCCGGAGTCGCGGCGTCGACCAGCGCCGAGAAGCTGTCGGACGGCTGCGGAGCGTCCTGACGGGACTGTCTCGGCGCCGTGGTCTTGAGAACCGTGCCTGCCTGGATGTCTGACGTGACGCTGAACACCTTGGACCCTCTCGCGATGAACTCGACCAAGCAGTTCAGCAAGGAGCGGGCCAAGCCGGGGTTGCAGAAAATCGCCAACAAATTCAGGTTCTTATGGAATCAATCGGGGCGCGGGCCGCAGCCCTCGTCCTCGCCATTTCTGCCCGGCCGGCAAGATTTGCCGCCGGCATCTGCGACCGGCGCAATTGCTTCGCAGGAAGTGCGCCTATATTAGAGACAGATGCTTTCGTGTTGTTTCCGATCAGGACATCCTTTCCGGAGATCGCCCGAAGCAAGCCATCCGCAAAGACGGCGCATGCGAGGCGTTCCCGCGCCGGGAACCCGTTGCCTGACGCCGCGATCGCAGTGACCGGATCATGCTCAACAGTCTCGATCTCGAAGGCCGTCCCGAAGACACCAGGGTCGTCGTCGCCATGTCCGGCGGCGTGGACTCCTCGGTGACGGCCGCGCTGTTGAAGTCGGAAGGCTACGACGTCGTCGGCATCACTCTGCAGCTCTACGATCACGGCGCGGCGACGCACCGCAAGGGCGCGTGCTGCGCCGGCCAGGACATCCACGATGCCCGCAACGTTGCCGAGCGCCTCGGCATCCCGCATTACGTGCTGGACTACGAAGATCGCTTCCGCGAGTCGGTGATCGACAATTTCGCCGCCAGCTACGCTTCGGGCGAGACGCCGGTGCCGTGCATCGAGTGCAACCGCGCGATCAAGTTCGGCGATCTCCTGAAGACCGCGCGCGAGCTCGGCGCCTCCGTGCTCGCCACCGGCCATTACGTCGCCTCGCGGCGGCTGGCGGACGGATCGCGCGCGCTCATCTGCGCGGCGGACAGCGATCGCGACCAGAGCTACTTCCTGTTCGCGACCACGCGCGAGCAGCTCGATTACCTGCGCTTTCCGCTCGGCGACATGACCAAGCCGGAGGTGCGCGAGCTCGCGCGCCGTTTCGGCCTGGAGGTCGCCGACAAGCACGACAGCCAGGACATCTGCTTCGTGCCGACCGGCCGCTACACCGACATCATCGGCAAGCTGCGCCCGAACGCGATGGAGCCGGGCGAGATCGTCGATCTCAATGGCCGCGTGCTCGGCGCGCATCACGGCATCGCCAACTACACGATCGGCCAGCGCAAGGGCCTCGGCATCGCTGCCGGTGCGCCGCTCTACGTCGTCAAGCTGGACGTCGCCACCCGCCGCGTCGTGGTCGGCCCGCGCGAGGCGCTGCGCACGCATCGCATCACGCTCCGCGAGGTCAACTGGATCGGTGATGGCGCGCTCGACGCGGCCGCGCGCGAGGGCCTCGAATTGTTCGTGCGGGTGCGCTCGACGCGGCCGCCGCAGCCGGCCTGGCTGCGCGGTGCGGACGGCCGTTACGAGGTCGAGCTCGTCGCCGGCGAAGAGGGCGTCTCGCCGGGCCAGGCCTGCGTGTTCTACGATGCCGCGTCCGGCCGCGCCCGCGTGCTCGGTGGCGGCTTCATCCAGAGCGCTGTTGCGGAAAGCAGCAGCTTGGGCGGCAACGCGATCAGGCCGCAGCGCGTGGCCGAGCCGGTCCGCGGCTGATCAGCATCCATCATTCAGGGCAGGGGCATGGGGGACATCGACCGCGCGGGGGTCGAAAAGGCCTATGAGCGCTGGGCGCCGATCTACGATCTGGTGTTCGGCAAGGTCTTCGATCAGGGCCGCCAATCGACCATCGCGGAAGCCGATCGCATCGGCGGCCGCATTCTCGACGTCGGCGTCGGCACCGGCCTGTCATTGTCGGACTACGCCCGGACCACGAAGATCTGCGGCGTCGATATCTCCGAGCCGATGCTGCGGCGGGCGCAGGCCCGCGTGCGCGAGCTGAAGCTCTTCAATGTCGAGACGCTCGCGGTGATGGATGCCAAGCATCTCGCGTTCCCCGACAATTTCTTCGACGCGGTGGTCGCGCAATACGTCATCACTGCGGTGCCGGATCCCGAAGCGACGCTCGATGATTTCATCCGCGTGCTGAAGCCGGGCGGCGAGCTGATCCTGGTCAACCATATCGGCGCCGAGAGCGGCCCGCGCCGCATCTTCGAGCTCGCCTTCGCGCCGATCGCGCGCCGACTCGGCTGGCGGCCGGAGTTCCCCTGGGCCCGGCTGGTGAACTGGGCTGCAAAGCATGGCGGCGTCACCTTGGCCGAGCGCCGGCCGATGCCGCCGCTCGGACACTTCTCGCTCATTCGCTACCGCAAGGGCTGATCACCGGATACCCTGGCCGTGCGCTTTGCCAGGCCATCCGCGCGGAACGCGAACGCGCGGTTTGCGTTGCCCCGCCATGAGCATCAGGCAATCCTTGTTCCTCTCGTTGGCGCTGGTGTCGGCCGCAGCTGCGGCCCATGCCCAGGCGCCGCCGACGCCGGCCACGCCGCCGCAGACGACGGCGCCGGCCGCCGACGCGAATGCCGCCTGTGCGCCGAATGCCCGCGCGACGGCGACGCCCGACGGCATCACCACCGGCCGCGCCGGCGAGCTGCTCGGCGACAAGCTGGCGAAGACCAACGGCGTGTTGTGTCCGCCGAGCGGGGTCGACCCGGAAATGCACGCGCCGACCCCGGAGGGCGGCACGACCCCGGTGATCCCGCCGCCCGGCAGCCCCGGCGGCAATCCGAACGTACAGCCGAAGTGAGCCTCTTGTGATCCGCATTGCCGAGCAGCTGCTGTTGGTCGCACACGTCGGCGTGTGACCCTCGACGAGCGGCGGATACATGCGCAAGGCCTTGGAGAGTCGTCCGGAAATCCCCTCGTGCGAAAACCGCTGCTGCCCGCGAGCTTTGCTTGACAGGGGCGGAGACGCCTCCTTATATGCCGCCCGTTCACAAGGCCCGGCGGCCCGCTTCGACCGGTCTTGCCTTGATCGAACACCGTGGCGGGGTAGCTCAGCTGGTTAGAGCACGGGAATCATAATCCTGGGGTCGGGGGTTCGAGTCCCTCCCCCGCTACCACGCGTGACCCACTATTGTAGCTGGCGTCCGGGAACACTCCTTTCCCGAGCAATGCCGCTAGTTTCCCCTTCACTTCGATCTCAAATCCTTCCCTGGGTCCCTTCGGGTAAATTGTGACGCTGTGCACGAGAGCCCGGAAATTGTCGATGAGCGTGCCTCGGTCGTCCTCGGCACTTGCGTGGTCCGCCAAGGTTTCCGCTAGCGCATCGACGGTTGCGACATATCGGTCCAAGGTTGCTGGGTGAAGGGCAACTGGAACAGGGGCTTCCTCAAGCGCGGCGAGTTCCGCCTCCACCTGCTCTCGCTCCTCTTCTAGCTCGGCGATGCGTTGCCGAGCGTCGTCCTCCGAAATGACGTATCGGATGACAAGATCGATGTTGCGCTGCCGCTCGCCCTCGATCCGATCTCGCTTCGCCTCCAGGCGCGTGCGTGTTGCGGCGGAGTCTCCGGCAAGCCGCGTTCTTTCCCGATTGTAGTTGCGCACGTAAGTCTCAATCATCCGGGGATCCTTCAGCTCTTCAGCCATGCCGCTTAGGACCAGATTTTCCACGTCGCGAAGGTACAAGATCCTGCGGTTCGAACAGCTGCCGCTTTCTCGCACGGCCGAGCAGCGGACGCGGGTTTTGCCCGTCTTGTCCCGGTCATGAACCGACAGGCCGGACCCGCAGGAACCGCAGCGAAGAAGGCCGGAAAGCAGATGTGGCGTCCGGCGCTTCACATGGCTGGCCAGACGGCTCTTCTGCGACTTCAAAAGATGAGCCTGCTCCCAGACGGACTGTTCGACGATCCGCAGGTGTGGCGCTTCCATGCGCTGCCACTCGTGGGGCGGGTTGGGGCGAGATAGCCGCTTTCCGGTGTCAGGATCTTTGACCATTCGGACTTTGTTCCAGACGATGCGACCCGCATACAGCTCGTTGAAAATGAGCCCGTTCCCACGTTGCGCGTTGCCGTTGATCGTCGATGCATTCCATCGCTTGCCACGTGGTGGAGGAATGTCTTCGCGATTGAGATCGTGGGCAATGTCGCGAGGTGTTCCTCCCTCGGCGTAAGCGCTGAAAATCCTGCGGACGATGGCGGCCTCATCTTCAACGATCTCGAGTTCGCCCGATTGGCCGGGTATCGCACGATAGCCATAGGCGCGTCCGCCGGCGTGGCGGCCGTCGCGTATCACGCCCGCCATGCCGCGACGAACCTTCTTCGCGCCGTCCTCACGTTGCATCTGACCGACAAGACCTCGAATTCCAATCAAGACGGAGTCTGCCGTACCGTCATGCACTGCTTGGATCTGGATCCCCTGAAAGGACAGCCTCTTGTGAATTCCGGCGAGATCCTCCATGTCGCGCGAGAGCCGATCCAATGCCTCCACGACGACGACATCGAATGTGTGCTGGCGTGCAGCATCCATCAGCTGCATCAAGCCATCCCGCCCAAAGACCGAGGCGCCCGAACGGGCCCTGTCCTCGAACGTTGCGACGACTGCGAGCTGATGACGAGCCGCATAGGTCCGGCACAAAGCTATCTGATCTTCAGTCGATCTTTCGCTTTGGAGCTCGGTCGAGAATCTGGCGTAAATAGCTGCGCGTTTCATCATGAATACCATTGCTGCGGCACTGAGAGCTGACCGCATCAAGATGGCGTTTTGTCAGCGGATCTCTTTCCCGCAGATGATCGCGCCTCGCATCGGCAATCGCAAGCGCTTCAACGAATTTGACCAGGGCATTGTCAGTTTCGGCAACACAGCCTGTTGCCCGATGCGATCCCTGTCCGGTCTTTTGTCGCGCCATCTCAACAGGATGCTGCGCGGGGAGAGCCGAGGCGAGATCGGGGAACGATGAAGCGTAGCATTGGATAGAATCGAGAACAGAAACGTCGTTTGGATGCGGATCGCTTTGACCTTGGGCACTGTGCCTGCCGTCGGCACAGTCAAAAGAGGGGTGTCCGGAAACGGAAGAGGATCGGAGACGCGCTCGCCGTTTAGGATGCGCTGGCGAAGGAAAAGGTCCGCGATCGAGAGTGGGGAGCGTATGAATTGAGATACGAGAGCACGAGTCTTTACGTTCTGCGGCCGGTTGAAGGATCGCAAATCGAGCTTACCGAATTTCCTCGAATCGGCCTTCCGCACGCCATCCGACTGGATCTGCGATCCATCGGTTGATATCGGATTCATGCCAGCCCGAACCGTTGCTGCTGATTTTGAGCTGGGGCGGGAACGTGCCCTCGGCGATCTTGCGGTAGATTGTGGACCGGGACAGCCCGGTCCTGGCGAGGACGGTTTTCAACCTGATGATACGGTCTGGTTCGCGCATGGCCGTGGTGCCCTTCGCTGGTCGCTTCTGAGGTGTTGTGAGATCAAAGAGGCCAAACAGATGCAGGCGCACAATAGGAGTTCGCGCGTTGCCAAGCGTGGCGTAGAGTCGGCGGCAAACGGGATGGGTCAAATTCCAAGGCCTCGGCCTCTGCCGAGATCGATGCCATGGACGAAGGCCAGATCCTGGCCGAGCCGGCGGCCTGATTCGAATGCAATGCCGAGATCGTTCTTGCGACCGGCGAGGATGGATTCCAATTGCGGGTCGCGTTCGAGGGTTTTCGCCATGTCGCCCATTGCTGAGCGCGTAGCCTTGTAGCCGGACAAGTCGCCCGCCTGATATAGGCGCTGGCTGGTCTGGTCGAGCTTCCGCCACCGCTCAACAAAGTTTTCGGCGCGACGGACAGGATCGATGCGCAGTTCGGTCTCTAGCTGAAGCGCGCGGATAACGCCGCTGAGACGTCCGCCGGCAGCTTCCCGGGCGAGCTCCGGGTTCTTCCTATATGCGGCTTCAGCGTCGTGCGAGCCAAAGGGGCGCACCTGCTCGAAAGCTTGACGCGCCTTTTGCAACTCTTTCACCTGTTCGCTACTCGCTCGGCCGCTCGTCTCCCGCGCCGCGAAGATCGCATCCACCGCGCGGGCATGGCGCACCAGCGCCCGGGTCCGGACGCGACGTGCGTCCGCTTCGGGATCTGGCGCCACGTTCCTTGCCGGGACTTTGGCTCCGCGCCGGTCGACTGCGGGATCGCTGCTTTCCGTTTCCGGCGTTGCCCGTTCGGGTCTCTGTCCGATATGCAGTCCGGCCACATCAGCCGAAGGGCGCAGGCCGTCGAAGATGTCACGCAGCTTCTCGGGCATGATCTTGCGCAAGATCTCGCTCACGCGATCGCGGAAGGTGATCCCGCGCCGCTTGGCGTAGCTCTGGAGCGAATCGGCGCGCTCGTAATCCGAGGCCATGTCCTTGGCGCGGTCGCGCGACAGGGCGCGGGTGAGCCGGTCTGCATTGGCAAAATCATCGCGACCATAATGCAGGTCCACCTCGTCGCGATGCCGCGACAGGGCGACATAGCTGCTGTGGGCGTCCATGCCGGGCGTCGCCAGGACGTGGACGCGGTCGACCGTTATGCCCTGAGCCTTATGGATCGTCGCCGCATAGCCATGGTCGATCCGGTTGTAGTCCTTGAAGTCGAAACGCACGGATCGGCCATCGTCGGTCTGCACGGCTATGGACTGCGCGCTGACGTGCTCGATGGTCCCGAGCGTGCCATTCTTGACGCCAAGGCCGCGCTCGTTCTGCAGGAACATCACCCGATCCCCGCTGGCAAAGTTTCTCGCGCCGCGCTCGACCGTCACCCCCACCTCGTCGCCGAGATCGCCCACTGCCCGCATCCGCTCGCGCGCTGCCTCGTTCAGGATGCGGACCTCGTCGTTCGTGTGGGTCAGGATGATCCGGCTCCGATCTGGTGATGACTGCCGGTCGCGATCCCAGTGATCGATCAGATCGCTGCGCGCCTGTTCGCGAGTCTCGGCCTCATGCACCAGGCCGTGGGAGCGGTACGCTCCAAGCGCATGGTCCACCTTGCCGGTCGCCAAATCGCGCGTGGCGTCGCGCTGCCAGTCCTCCCGCTGACGGCGCACTTCGCCGATCTCGGCGCCGCCGTGACGCTCATGAATCGACCGGAATGCAGCGCCCGCCTCGATGGCCTGCAGCTGTTGTGGATCGCCGACCAGCACCACCTTGGCGCCAGCTTCGGCAGCATGCGACAGCACGCGCTCGAGCTGGCGGGTGCCGACCATGCCAGCCTCGTCGATCACCAGCACATCGCTCGACTTGAGCAGATCACGGTCCTGTCCCCAGCCATGCTCAAGGCTAGCGATCGTGCGCGACACAATGCCCGATCCGCCTTCGAGGTTTTCCGCCGCAATGCCGGACAGCGCCGCGCCCCGGACCTCGAAGCCCGCCGCTTCCCAGGCCTCGCGCGCCACCCCCAACATTGCGCTCTTTCCCGTCCCGGCATGGCCGACCACGACGCTGAGATCGCGTCCGTCCGTAGCATGCGCAACTGCGTCGGCCTGCTCGGACGAGAGGACCAGACCCCGCGCTTCCGCTCCCGCCAAAGCGGCCATGCGGTCCGCGTCGGGTACCTGATGGCGCGCCTGTTCCGCCATCCGTTTAGCAGCCCGGTGCAGGCGCTGTTCTGCCTCGATCATTCCGCGGGTGGTGAACCGATCCTCGCCGCGGGCGTCCTTGCCGAGTTCGACCAGATCAGGCGCTCGCTGCATTGCGTCCATGACCTGGTTGAACTGGTCGAGCCCGTCACTGTGGCGGTGCGCAAACTTGGCGAGGTCACGCCGCGTGAACGTCGATTGCTGCTGGGTGATCGCCTCCAGCCCAATGGAGGGATCGGCGATAATCCGCGCGCCATTGTTCCGTGCGATCTCACGGTGCATTTCGGCGCGGTCGGCTTCCACACGTTCGCCATCAATGCCCCGAACCTCGATGCGTTTGGCCGGCGCGCCGATCTGGCTTTGCGGCTCCAGAGCAATGCCCTGGGCCTCCAGACTGCGATGGTCGATCCGCGCGTCGATGTCGAGTTCTGCCAGGCGCTCATTGGCAAGCTCCGCCCAGCGTTCGCGCCAGCGCTCGACCATCTCCGTGCGATTCCAGTCTCGGACCTTCCAGCCAAAGCCGTTCTCGTCGACCGCGCGCATGGTGAGCATCACATGGGCATGGGGCTTGGGCATGCCGTCCTCACCCCTGTCCCAATGCACATTGAGATCAGCAACCATACCCACGTCGACGAACTCGCCGCGCACGAAGTTCCGAGCCAGCTCGATGCCCTGCGCCTCAGTCAGTTCTCGCGGAAGGGCGAACTCGATCTCCCGGGCAAGCTGGGCGTCCTTGCGGAGTTCGAACGCTTCGACATCGTTCCAGAGCCGCTCGCGGTCGCTCCACGCCGCCGGCGCATTCTCCGGCAGCATCACCTCGGAATGAACGACGCCGCGCTTGGCGGAAAAATCCTGATCACGACCAAGCCGCTCGTCACGCAGCCGCGAGGCCGAACGGTAGGCCGCCGATGCCACCGCACTGCTCCCGGCCTTCCGGCCAATGACCTTGACATGAAGATGATAGATCGCCATCGCGGGCAAATCATCTACACGGCGAAGCGCACGTCGGAACGACGTATAAGCGCGCCCTCCCTCGAAAAAATCTCGGGAGGGATTAACGCGTTTCAGGCCGTCCTGACGACCTTACAGCATTGTGCCGGGTGCTCGACTATCATCACTCCATCAACACTCATGGAGATACCGATGCGCAAGCCACGGGATTTCGATGCCGAACTGAAGGCACTTGGGGACAAGGCGCGTGACCTCAAGGACCGCAAAGTGCAGCAGCTTGGCGAACTCGTAATCGCCACTGGAGCCGACGTGCTCAACGCCGACGAACTGGCGGGCGCGCTGATTGTGCTGGCAGAAACAAAAGAGGCCGGAAAGAGGGAGGCATGGGCCAGGCGCGGGGTCGCGTTCTTTCAAGGACGGTCGCGGCGAAATGCTCCGACAACTGACCGCAACATCGATGGCGCTCCAACGCAACCGAGCGGCGCGCAATCGGCATCAAGCCGCAAGGGCGCGACATGACATGCGCACGTGGCAGGTCGAACGCCGCAAGCGTACGCGGCATCTCATCGAACTGGGTGGCCTCATCGTCAAGGCCCGAATTGTGGAACTGACCAGCGGTGATCGCGTCATGATCTTCGGAGCGCTACTCTGGATGGCAGACAAGCTGCAAAGCGACCAGGGTGAACATGCACGGGCGATCTGGAGCGAGAAAGGGAGGCAAGCGTTCGAAAATGGAAAGAGTGATCCAGGATGAGCCAGTCGATCTAGTCTGGACCTGATGAGCACAAGCGGAAAACCAGTAGCCAAAAAAAAGCGTTCCGGCCTTGTGCGCTCGTTTAAACTCTCTCGAGCATGCGAGCCGGTTCTGGCCAACGGCATTCTCGTGCCGTTCAGGGACAATTCGGGCAGCGAATGCTTTTGGGTTGATGCACTGTGAGGAAGGTCGTGGACGCTGACTTGCCGTCCGTCCAAGAGATTGTCGCTGCGCGTTGTTTTCCATGGACGCGCACAATTCCGCCAGTGGTTCACGGATTACATGTCGAATTCGTCTGAATTGTAATGACTGAGGCTACTGAAGAGTGGATGTCGTTAGGTTCTTGTCAAGCTTGTCGAGGCTGGCCATCTCTTCTGAGGATAGGACAATCTCGACTCCGCCGAGGTTCGTTTTCAATTGTTCTATTGATGTGGCGCTCGGAATGACCCGAATGGTAGGAGACTTGGCCAACAGCCATGCAAGGGCGACCGCAGATGGTGCAACCGAATGAGCGGCCGCTACGTCCCAGAGCGGATCGAGAGCCCGGTTGATTTCAGCCAGACGACCCGATTCGAAACGCGGGTCCTTCGCGCGATGATCGGTCGACGAACGTTTCGTTTCTCCACCGGTCATGCGCCCGAGTATCCCACGTCCGAGAGGTGAGTAGCAGACAAATTCGATCCTTTGGTCGTTCAGATACGCGAGGAGCCCTTTTTCCGGCTCGCGTTGAATCAGGGAATACTCGTTTTGAACGAAAGAAATCCTGTGCACCGCCGACGCTCGCTGCACCGTTTCTGTGTCGGTAGCAGACAGGCCAAGGCCAAGTACTTTCCCTTCTTTTACGAGATCTGACATCGTGCCAACGACCTCTTCCACCGCAACGTTTGGATCGGGTCGATGCTGATACAGGACGTCATCGTAGTCACGGCGTAATCGGCGCAGCGACCCTTCTACGGCTGAACGAATCGATTGCGGCCTAGAGTCCAATCCTACGATCTTGCCGGCTTCGAGTCGGTATCCGAATTTGGTGGCGACCTCGACTCGGGCGCGATGGAACCCGAGGGCATCGGCTAGCAGCTCTTCGTTGACGAAGGGACCGTAAAGCTCAGCCGTATCGAAATGCGTGACGCCCATATTGTGTTATCCGGCGTGCAAATTTGACCGCCTAGACTGGGGGATCGGCGTCCAAAATTGACTCCGCGATTGTTGGCCGTAGCAGGCTGCCCGCTTCGGGTTGAAGCGGGTGGTCAGGGGGATGATGGTTGTGGAGACGATTGCGCGCATCAGGCGTGAGCACTTCGTCAAGGACAAGACGATCAAGGAGATTGCGCGGGACCTCAAGGTTTCGCGGAACACCGTCCGCAAGGTGCTGCGGTCGGGCGAGACATCATTCGAATACGAGCGGGTGGTGCAGCCCCGGCCGAAGCTTGGGCAATGGACGAACGAGCTCGAGCGATTGTTGTCGGCCAACGCGGCGAAGACGTCACGCGAACAGCTGACGCTGATCCGGATCTTCGAGGAGCTGCGCGGCCAAGGCTATGACGGCAGCTATGATGCGGTGCGGCGCTACGCCAGGCGCTGGGCCAAGGAACACGGTGAGGCCACGGCGGGGGCCTATGTGCCGTTGAGCTTTGCGCCGGGTGAGGCCTACCAGTTCGACTGGAGCCACGAGATCGTTCTGTTGAACGGGGTGACCGTGACCGTGAGGGTCGCCCATGTTCTGTCACAGCCGGATGCTGTTCGTCCGCGCCTATCCGCGCGAGACGCAGGAGATGGTGTTCGACGCTCACGACCGGGCGTTCGCCCTGTTCAAGGGTGCCTGCCGTCGCGGCATCTACGACAACATGAAGACCGCGGTCGAGACTGTGTTCGTCGGCAAGGACCGGCAATACAATCGCCGCTTCCTGCAGATGTGCAGCCATCATCTGGTCGAGCCGGTCGCCTGCACGCCCGCCTCGGGCTGGGAGAAGGGCCAGGTCGAGAACCAGGTCGGCCTGGTCCGCGAGCGCTTCTTCACGCCCCGGCTGCGGTTCAGGAGTTACGAGGAGCTCAACGCCTGGCTGCTCGACAAGTGCATCGCCTACGCCAAGGCGCATCGCCATCCCGAACTGGCGGAGCAGACGATCTGGGAGGTGTTCGAGGCCGAACGCCCCAAGCTCGTCCCCTATGTCGGCCGGTTCGACGGATTCCATGCGGTGCAGGCCTCGGTCTCGAAGACGTGCCTGATCCGCTTGGACAACAACTAGTACTCGGTGGCGGCGAGCGCTGTCGGCCGACCGGTCGAGGTCCATGCCTATGCGGACCGCATCGTCATCCGTCAGGACGGCAGGATCGTCGCTGAGCACAAGCGCGCGTTTGGCCGAGGCGAGACGCTCTACGTCCCCTGGCACTACGTCCCGGTGCTTGCCCGCAAGCCCGGGGCTTTGCGCAACGGTGCGCCCTTCAAGGACTGGGTGCTGCCGGCTGCGATGGAGCGCGTGCGATGCAGGCTTGCCAGTGTCGACGATGGCGGCCGGCAGATGGTCGATATCCTCACCGCCGTGCTGACCGATGGCCTGCCGGCGGTCGAGGCTGCCTGCACCGAGGCGATCGCCGAGGGCGTCCACTCCGCCGACGTCATCCTCAACATCCTGGCGCGCCGGCGCGATCCGGAGCCGCCTCCCACCATCTTCACGCCCGCCGCGCTGACCCTTCGCCACGCCCCGGTCGCCGATTGCGCCCGTTACGACAACCTCAGGAGAACCGTCTGATGGAACGATCCGAACTCTTTGATCTCATGGCTGAGCTCGAGCTCCATGGTATGAAGGCTGCCTTCGACGAGATCATGGCCAACGCCGTCAAGCGCCAGCATTAACACCAGCGCATCATCGGCGATCTGCTGACCGCCGAGATCAGCGAGAAGCAGGCCCGCTCGATCAAATACCAGCTCACCATCGCCAAGCTGCCGCTGGCCAAGGATCTCGGCGACTTCCAGTTCGAGGGCACGCCGATCAACGTGGCTCTGGTGCGCGATCTTGCCGGCGGGAGCTTCCTTGCTCAGCAGCGTAACGCCGTCCTGATCGGCGGCACCGGGACCGGAAAGACGCATCTTGCCATCGCCATTGCCCGCAGCTGCATCCGTGCCGGTGCCCGCGGCCGCTTCCTCAACATCGTCGACCTGGTCAACCGGCTGGAATCCGAGGCCCGCAATGGCCGGCAGGGCCGGCTCGCTGACCAACTCACCCGCATGGACTTAGTCGTGCTCGACGAGCTCGGCTATCTGCCATTTGCCGAGTCCGGCGGCCAGCTGCTGTTCCACCTGATCAGCCGACTCTACGAGCGCACCTCAGTAATCGTCACCACGAACCTGACGTTCGGCGAATGGCCCACCGTCTTCACCGATGCCAAGATGACGACTGCGCTGCTGGACCGCCTGATCCACCATTGCGACATCATCGAAACCGGCAATGACAGCTGGCGCGTCAAGAGCCGCGACGACGATCACATCCCAACCCGCGCTCGCGGCGTCTCCGCAACCCCGACCAGCTCCGACGCCGCGAGCGCTACCGCCAGGACTCGTGGCCCGAGGGGGGCAAAATTGGACGCCGATCCGGGGTCAATTTTGAACGCCGGTTGAAACGCCTGTTGACAAAAGATCGGCGACCGGAACTCCAGCCTCGTGCTCCTTCAAAATCCCAATGATCTGCTCTTCCGTAAAGCGGCTGCGCTTCATGCTCTGGTCCTCGTTGGGCCAGAACGAACTTCAAACTGGATTAAGCCCCAGGGGCATGGTCACGATCGGTGGACACCGGCCAGAATTCGTCGAGAAACGGCATGCAGAGGCTGGAGTTTGCGAATGCGATCTTGCTCCGTCGGTCGACGTCGAGCGACATTCCACCTGACGCCGCTGCCGCTAGCGTCGTGAGAGCGAGGTCGGCATTGTGACCGAGTGTCATCGTGAGCAGGGGAGGGTGGCGCTTGGGAGACTTGCTGAAACAGCGCTCAAGCGCTAGCGCGACAGTCCACGAAGCCGTCGCGTCGACGATGACGTCAGCTTCCAACAACATCGCTCGCTTCTCGTTGTTGAGAAAGCACTGTCCGGATATCGGAATGATGATGTACTGTTTCCGTCCCGAGAATAGCGTGCTTCACGTTGAGCGAGGTCGCTTGCGCTTTGCCGTAACCGATCTGATGGCGATCGAACTGCTGCCGCACGAGAATACCGGGCTTGACGACCGCATTGTCGTAAGGCTGTATTTTCTTTGCTCCGGCGCGCGCCGCCATCAGCGCAATGCTGCTTCCAATCGCGCCGCACCCGACGATCGCCACCTCCTTTCCGGTCCACCATGCCGCCGATGTCTCGGAATCCCGTCGTTCAACGATCTCTGGCCGATCTTTTAGGACCTAGCACCACTAGATCTTCGCTTCGACGGCCCAATCGTAGAATTCGTCGACGTCGATCGGATTCTCCGGTGTCGAAGCGAGCGCGGAAGCGGGTTTCCGACTGTCTCGCCCAAGGCCGTAGGCACCCCTTTCAAACCGAACGGCGCGACTTGTCTTATCCAGCAATATGAATATAAAAAATAGGGTCCGCAGCTTTGTCTCGGGAGATTTCGACGGCGATCGTGACCGAATTGCGCGGATCAACTCTATTGTGAGGTTCGACCTATGCTGAACAGCGACCAGTTGGCTGCGACTAGAGCTGTATTGGATCGGAATGCATTGGTTAAACAGCCGCATGATGTTTGCATTTCTGGCCTACAGTTTGCGGTTCTTCCAAATGTCCTGTCACCGCAATTTTTTGCTTCAACAGGGTTCCTAGCCAATGCCGTCTCGTACAGAGCAGAGGATGCATTTCTGGAAATCGGGCCAGGGATGGGGGCGATATCCGTGCTTGCGGCACTACGAGGAGCTAAGAAGGTCGTTGCGATAGATATCAATCCTGACGCCGTAACAAATACCAGGATTAATGCATCACTCCATGGCGTATCGAATATCGTTGATTGTCGAGAGGGTGACATATTTGAGCCGCTGCACGATAGCGAGAAGTTCGATACGATCTTCTGGAATATTCCGTTTGTCTACATCGATGAAGCGTACGAGTATCAATCTCTGCTCGAGAAAGCGGTATTCGACCCTGGGTACCGCCTCACTGAGCGCTTCATACGCCAAGCCGCAGATTGGTTAGTCCCAAATGGACGACTGTTGGTGGGGTTTGGCGACTTCGGGGACATCGAAAGGCTATCTAATTACGCGCGATCTAGCAGTCTACAGATGACCAAAGTGGCTTCCGTAAAAGCGAAAGAAGTCAATGAAGTCGAGTTCATCTTGTTCGAGCTTACGCCGTCGCCCATTTCAATTACTCTGCAGGAAGGTTGAGAATACCAACAAAGTCTCCGGCTGTAGAGTATGCCGGAATACTGCCGGTCAACCGAATGGATCTCTTGCCGTCTGCAAAGCTCTGTTTTCCGGCGATGAGGATACGTGGTCCGATTCTTAGGAAAGCGAAAGCGTCAGACGTCCCAAAAAACTCTAATGGCGGGCTCTCGGCGTTCTCCTCACTGAATTCAATGTTATCTATACCGCAAGCCAGGAGCAGCGAACCATCGCCCTCGTGACGCAGCTTAGTCGCCAAAGGCAATTCCGCTCCCATTCGGCTTAGCTGCAGATCGCCAACCGAAAGGCACCAGCATCCGTCAATCTTTTGAGCCTTGATCCAGTTTATGGGGCCCCGCGAAGTGTAAGAGACAGCCTCACGGTGCCAGGGGACAGACGCAAACTCCTTGACCGGCACAACTGGAACTGTCGAAAGGCCATCTCCGCCGGTGTTCTTCATAAATGCGATTTGATTTGCAATGAGCGAATGGTCATTCCAATCGTGACTGGCAAGAATGACACCAAAGCGAAGTTCTTCGGACGAACGCTTCAAGGTTGATAGGAATTCTGTACGGTGATCTCCCCCGATTGCGGCGCAGGGCTCGTCTAACAAGATAAGTTGCGGCTTTATAGAAAGAACCCGTGCGAGGGAAACGCGCTGGCGCTCTCCGCCACTTAGCTTGTCAACCTTTGTTCCACGGCTTACTAATTCGTTAAGATCCAGTGCGTCGATCGCGTGAAGAAGTCGTGCCTGATCGAAGCGCCGTCTTGTAACCTTTAGTCGCGAGAACAAGCGCAGATTGTCCTGTAGTGAGAGGTGTTCGAGAAGCACTCCACCTTGTGGAAGAAACGCGACACTATCTGATGGTGCCCCGTCTATGCGAATGACGCCGTGACGAGAGGCGAGGACGCCTGCAATCAGGCGCAGTAAAGTGCTTTTACCGCATCCGCTTTCGCCCATCAGTCCGATTGTCTCCCCGAATTGAACTGGGATATCCAAGGTAAGCCCACGGAATAGGTGGCGAAACCCTCCTTTGTGGCCGAACCCTATGCTGAGCGACGAAATCTTAACTTGAATCACTGGGCCTCCGCAGCTGTGAACTGAGGGCGATGTTCTTGCCGGTCAACCTGGGAGTCTGAGGGCATCGCTTGATACGCGAGTAGGCTGACGGAGAGTATGGCGAGACTCAACGTCGGAAGCGCGAGTTCGACGCTCCGCAGCAGATCATATTTCCGCCCGTGCAGATTTGTGATGATCTCCATGTTGGCTGATCGAAAAATGGTAGACATCGCTCCGTTTGCAGCATCTCCGTTCCAAACAAGCACAAAGACAAAAACAAACACAACAACCAATTCTCTCCAGAAACGCAGGAGAAGCGAGACGCGCGATATGTCCAGAGATCCAACTCGGCTCGCCTTCAATAGTTCGATCTCGGTAGAAGGCACGCGCTGGAGTAGGAGCAAAAGAAACGGTAGTACAATAGCAGAGTTATACAGTAGATGAGTTGCAAACCAGGCGATCCACTGAATCGCGACGGATTGTCGTCCTATCGGAACGGTCCAAGTGACTATCAAATAAAAAAGAACCGTTCCCGGTATTAGTCGAATCGAAAGCAGAATGAACGAGAACAGCCACCGAGACATGCCAGCGTTCACATTCCACAAATGTGCGCCGGAAAGACGAAAGGCAAAAGTGTAAGCGATATACAAAACCGACGCGGCAAGCGCGGCGACGAGAACAATGAAGATATCTTTCACAACAAGGCCGTCACTACCGAGCGCTGACCATGAGCAGCATATGACAAGAGCGAGAAGAGCGGCCGCAGCAATCCGGCGGTAAATTGAGTTGGGTAACGTCGCCTGATTAGATGGGTAAGGAGCCAAAAATCGACTTGAAATGAGCTGCAGTGCGGCTCTACACAGAAGCATCCCCAATCCAATTGCTGACGCAATAGCGAAAATCGAGAAAACTATCGCGACCGCCGACGTCGAGAAGATGTGCAAGAGGGCGACGTCTTGCACGACGTGCAATCGTCTGTATGTGTCGGTAATTAGATGAGCAACGAGCGAACTATCCGTTCCTGTAGAGGCGCGAAAGAATAGCAATGCCTTTTCGCTCTCTCCGAAGCTCGCAGTAAAAATAACAGCGCCGACGAAAGCGGAAAATCCCGATAGTTCGGGCCAAAAGACGAGTGCAATTGTTTCAGCCTTTGTCATCCGGCTCGCGACCATCAGCTCATAACGTGCTGTATTCGTCTTGGTGAAAGATTGGAAAGACACGAAGGCAATTAAAGGGGCATACTGTAGTACATTTACAACAATCAGCGTCGCCAGCACCATCCACGTCTCTCGATTGGCTATGCCTGGGAGCCGCGAGACTATGGGTAGGAATCCTAGCGACCACGCCGCTCCCCCCAAGCAGAATGGTAGTAACAGCCAAGCCGAAAGTCTTGTCGGCATTCGTTTCGAGAATAGTAGCCATCCGATTATTGTTCCGATAAGCAGAGAAAGTATTGTGGTGCCTCCTGCAACAATTACCGTCCGCAGCAGAGGCTTGAATAGCCCTGCCTCGATTGCGTCCCGCTGAAACCAAAATAGGAATGGCAATCCAAAAAAGAAGAACGCGAAAGTAAGTGGAGCCATCGTGAAGAATATCCCCGACCTCATTTGGAGACCTATCGCTTATCCCGAATTGAGCCTAAAATCTCCCGTCGTCTTTCGCGAATTTCGGCCTCGGCGGCACTAAGCCGTGCAGCGACATTGTCGACCTCGCCAGACCGGAACATCTCTTGGAGAGTACGAGACAGGATTATTCCTATGTTCTCAGCGTCGGGGCCTGCCTCCAGCATGTAGACCCCTCGTTCGAGGGAGGCGCCGACCGCCGACAAATATGGGATTGTCCGTCGAAGCTCATCATCCGCATAGATATCTTTTCGCGGCGGGCAGAGTCCAATTAGGGCCATCTCCCGTTGCTGCTTAAACTCCAACAGCGATCGTATGATCGAAGCAACGCGCTCGCGATTTGCGGTTTGCCTGTTGATATAGTAGCTACCTCCAGCGAGCATTGAGACGGGGCCGGGGATTACGTGGAATGTATAGTCGCTAGACCAGGATACCTGACCGTGGACGAGATTGTAGACCATGTCGCTCCAGACGATCGACATCGCATACCGGCCCGATTTCATCAGTTCAACTTGCTGTGCGGCGTCTGTTTTGAAGAAATCGGCTCCCGCTTGATCGAATTGAGAGTACTGTTTCAGGCGTAAATATAGTTCTGTGGCCTTTATAGTGCGATCAGTTGTCAATATGAGGGGGGTTACGTCGTCAGAGACCCATCCGAAGGGCTTTTTCATCACCCCCCCGCCTAATCCAAACGCGAAGTTCGCCCACTCCCAATAAATGAAACTGTCTGCCCCTTGAAGAGCGACTCCGCGCGTCTCCGCTGTAGTAAAGAATTCTGCGATCTTCTCAAAATCGTCCCAAGTCGTTGGAGGGGCGAGCTCCTTGCTGTGAAGCGTCTGATAGCGAGATCGGGCTCTTTCATCTTCAAACAACGACCGTTTACAACAAAGTATCATCGTGTTGGCGCTAAACGGAACGCCGAAAGGCTTGGCCGGCTCGCCGGTTGAGGACTGGTACCATCCGACTTCCTTCCACGCCTTTTCATAAAGGCGATCCGACAAGCCATCGATCCATGCCTTGTCGCCAATTTGATCCAGCGGAATTATATAGTTGTTGCGCACATAGCCGGCTAACGCCGTATTATATTGAAGTACGACATCGAAGTTTCCGGTCTTGGATGCAAAGTCGGTATCTGCTTTAATGATCATCTGTTCATAGGGATCGAAGACGAACTTTATTGAGTTACCTGCCGCAACCGACGCTGCGACGTTGGCGATGGCGCGGACGCTTGGTGTGTCCTCTCCCAGAAATACCAAAGACTTGGCGCAGCCAGAAAGCAATGGCAGGAACGCAGAACTTAACAATAGCCGCCGAGATATCGCCATCGTGTCTCTTCCTATCAAGTGTTCCATGTCTGTTTCATAAGAAGGAGCAATCAGACTTGGCCCGAGTGGTTCGTTGCACGTAGCCTAGAAGGCGATCGACTCCAATCGCAACTCCTGCACATGGAGGCAGATCGACAACAGTGGGTTCGGGCAATAGATCTAGTCCGTAATTAATGCGCTGGAGATTTTCTGCGCGGAAGCGCTCTAAAAAGGCCTCCCCGGATTCGATTTCTTGGTAGCCGTTTGCGATTTCCACGCCGTCAAGAAATATCTCAAAGCGCTCGATGTAGCCGTTGGCGCTCGCCTTTCCAAAGCAAGTGTCGAAGAGCGGGTAGTTTGAGACATAAGCAATGTAGCCAGGTGCTATCTCGCTCAACGCCTTATCGAGCAGCCGACCAAACTTAATCACGCTTAGTATAGGCTCCTGGTCAGATACTGAGCAAAGATGGGATCTGTACGTCTGGTCGAGATCGTCGACGCTCATACGACTCAAATCCACGCCGAAGCGCCGATGGAAGATGTCTTGACAAGTCAAATCCATCTCCGGAAGCTTGCAAAAGTGGCGTACGAGCTCCCCGACTTGTTGTCGAAGTTCGATGTATGTAGTACCGGGAGTATACCACTCTAGCATCTGAAATTCACGGTCATGAGTGTCGTCCGGCTGCTCGTCCCGATACGCTGCGCATATCTGAAAAATTTGCCCGGAGCCCCGAGCAATCAATCGTCGCATTTCGAGTTCGGGTGAGGCTTGAAGGTAGAGCTTGCTCGAGGAGCTGTCGGTCTGGGATCTTGTCGAGAAGATCTGCGTTGTTGGATGTGCGAGAGCTTCCGGAAGAAGCGACTTTGTTATAACTTCAATTGCCCCACGTGAAGTGAGTTCCCGGCGGAGTGTCGAGAGTAGTGCTGCTCGCTCCTGCAGCGCAATCCGTAGTTCCAAGAGATGTCCTCCTATGGCATTATCATCGAATGATTGGCAATCCGACTATCGCAGAGCAAGGATGTCGGTCTTTGAGTTACTCGACAGGCTTGAGCTGAAGCCGCGAGACTTGTCGTTTGAATTAGATGCCGAGTCTCCGTTTGAGTTAATGGTGCCACCGCATTTCCTGTCATTGATGGAGAAGGGGAATGCGAAAGACCCTTTGTTCCTTCAGGTCGTGTCCAGAATGGAAGAGCGCAGAAAGTCGCATTGGACAAGCCGCGATCCTCTTCAAGAAGAGCGAGTTCGAGATAAAGCGGGGGTATTGAGAAAATACAGCGGCAGAGTCCTTATTATGTTGAGTGGGGCGTGCGCGATCCATTGTAGGTACTGCTTTCGTCGCCACGTTGACTACGGGAATGCTATCGTTTCTCGCAGCCAGCTCGTTGAAGTCGTTCGATCCGTGGAGAGCGACCGCTCGATAAGGGAAGTGATCTTGAGCGGAGGAGATCCGTTCTCCTTGACTGATGAAAAGCTGTTTGCCGTGCTCGATGCTCTTGGCGGTATAGAGTCCATTTCGACGATCAGAATTCACACGCGAACTTTAACGGCAGTGCCGTCCCGTCTCACTCCGGAGATCGTAGAAAAACTGCAGTCTATTCCGAAACGGTTAGTCATTGTCGTTCACACAAATCACCCGAACGAATTGGATGCAATTGTTAGCAGTGCGCTCGTGCAATTGGTTAAAGGTGGAGGTCTCGTTCTCAATCAAGCCGTATTGTTGGCCGGAGTAAATGATCGCAGTGATGTTTTGGAGCGACATAGCTGGAAATTGCACGAGGCGAGGGTGGTCCCGTACTATGTGCATCTGCTCGACAGGGTCGAGGGGGCAGAGCACTTCGAAGTGCCTCGTCGAAGAGCCGTAGAGTTAGAGACGTCATTGCGTGATCGCCTTCCCGGATACCTGGTCCCTCGCTTTGTCAGAGAGATCCCTGGAGCTCTCCACAAAACGCCTTTGGCTCAGCTTGGATCGGAGGAGGAACGCGAAATCGAGCGATAGAGAGCTAATCTGTTGCATCACCAGCTGAACTCCGGTGACACCAAGCGAAACTCCTGTCCAAAAATTGGCCACAGATAGCTGTCGCTGGATCTCAAGCAAATGCAACGAGTCGACATTCCGGCTAATAGCGCCGCTTGCTCCCTTTAGAATGGTTACATACACGTTGGTATAGTTCTGATGCGAGCAGTCAGCGCAAAGTTCTTGCAGTTTGATAACGAACAGAGCGCTGATTACGATTGGCAAATCACCAACGAGCATCTTTAGTATCCAGTATGCGGGGTCCGATTCGGCGGACTGGCCTCTCCGTTCAGATGGTAAAGTTCTTGTTTCGCAAATCTTTAGACCGCTGCAGCACATTGTGAGGATGGAGAATACCAGGATTAGAGACCCAATTCTGTCGAGTCGGGCGGTGTAGGCATCTAACAAATGGGATGTTGATCCGTCGCCAAAGTTGTCAAAGACGATGAGATTGAGAGTGTGCCCGACGAGGATCATTCCAGCGATGGGAAAGGCCCTCTGCCATCCCGGCAAAGAGAAGTAATTGAGGAAGGAGAGTGCAGCCGCTACGAGTGCGCCAAGCAATAGAGGAACGATTAGCACACTGAAGCGGCTCGGAGAATCTGCAACAAGGGGGATCTCATTGGCGAATTGGTAGGCCAGTATCGTAACGGCCACGAGTGCTGAATTGACTAGCAAGTTGATGGCAAGCCCGTGTCTGAAGACAGGGCCAGTCGATCTTAGTCGTCTAAAAATGCTCACCACCGTTTGATGCACGGCAGACTCGCGAAGTTGCAGGGAAGCGAATATGCAAGGAATATCAGCTAGTCAAACTAAAGATTGTGTTCAAGTCAAGGGGCTAGCGGAGATGGTCCTGCCAAACATGCCATTATGATACCGCATAAAGTGCTCTATCCCGGCGCGCGCACCAGCCTCGACAGCGACGAGGACGACATCGCGTTGCTGCGCATGCTGCCGAGTCAGACGGACCTCCCGCGGCTGTCGTGGAGGTAACCTCCTTAGGATGAGATCAATATCATAGGATCGGACGGACTTGCCGAGACACGGCGCCCTGGGCAGAGTTCGACGATCTGGATCCGGACTCTCCGATCTGGGTTGTCCCGGCCGAGCGGATGAAGCTCCGTCTCCAGTACAAGGATGATCAGAGCGGGGATCACCTAGTGCCGCTCTCGACCCAGGCTCTTGATGTCCTGCGTGCCCTTCGTGGGCTCACGGGGTGGACACCCTATCTCTTTCCTAACCAGCGACATGCCCATCGCCCGGCCAGCGAGAATTCGATCGGCTACTTGCTGACCGTGCCGGCTACCATTGACCTGCCCCTAAGAATGTCCTTCAGAGGGACTTAGAGTCGGACAGATTAAGCGGAAGCGGTTCACGGAAGAGCAGATAATCGCGGTTTTGAAAGAGCACGAGGCCGGTGCGAAGACGGCCGATCTGGCTCGCAAACACGGGATCTCGGAGGCGACGCTCTCCAATTGGAAGGCCAAGTTCGGCGGCATGGACGTGTCTCCGAGGCCAAGCGGCTCAAGGCGATCGAGGACGAGAATGCCAAGCTGAAGAAGCTGCTGGCCGAGCAGATGCTCGATGCGGCAGCGCTGCGGGAGCTACTTTCAAAAAAAATAGTAGGGCCTGCCGCCAAGCGCGCCGCAGCGGCGCATCTGCAGGCCAAGCTCGGCGTGTCGGAACGGCGGGCCTGCTCGATCGTCGGGGCGGATCGGACGATGGTGCGCTACCGGTCGCGTCGCCCCTCGGACGCCGAGCTTCGGGTCAGACTGCGCGAGCTTGCCAACGAACGGCGGCGGTTCAGCTATCGCCGGCTGTTCATCCTGCTGCGACGGGCAGGCGAGCGATCCGGCATCAACCGTACGGCGCGCTCACAAGGGTGTCTAAATCGCCACGCTGAGTGAATGTCGGTATCGGTGGTTGCGCCTCCCCGATTTGAACCTCTTCGCCAACATTTTAGTCGAGCGAAGAATCGCGCACGAACGGCGGGCTATCGAGACGCCTCTTCCCGAGTTAGGCTGCACGCCGATAGGAAAACAGGGCTTCTGAGATAGTGGGTTTCGCGATGTAGCGGACCCCCGCTACCAACGGTCACCCCTCCACCCGAACGCTTCGTCCCCATTCTCCCGGTCCGCAAGGCTGGCGCGCCACGCCACGGCGCGGCCTACGATGCCAGCCGCGCGATCACCAGATCGAGCACAGCCCGCAGCCGCGCCAGCCGGCGCAGATCTCGATGATAGCCGAGATAGGTGTCCCGCCCCGGCGGCTGCTCGCCGACGTCGACCTGCTGGAGGCCGGGCGTAGCGTCTCCGAGCGGTCGGGGCAGGACGGCAAGGCCCGCTCCCTGCGCGCAGAGAATGGCCTGAACGTCCCGGTTGTTGCTCCGCATCGCGACCTCCGCCTTCGGGAGTTTCTTCGCCAGCCAGCGCGCGTCGGGCATATCGGCGAAGGCCGTGTCCATGGTGACGACCCTGATCCCTTCGCCGTCGCCTCCGACGTTCCGGGGGCCGTGAACCGGGCCGTACACGGCATAGGGAATGTGCAAGAGCCGCCGCGAGATCACCTCCGGCTCGTCGAACGACCGAATGCGGAACACGAGGTCCGCCTCGCGGCGGGGAAGGCTGTAGAGCCGAGCATCGGTCAGCAGCTCGACACAAACGCGCGGGTGGAGACGGCCGAACTCGGCAAGGACAGGCGCCAGCATCAAGCGGCCAAACCAGTCCGACGATGAGATCCTGAGGAAGCCGTCGAGTTGCGCCTGCGTTCCGGCCAGGCGTCGCTCGAAGGCGAGCGCTTCCTCCTCCACGCGCTCGGCGTGGGCCAGCACGGCCGTGCCTTCGTGTGTGAGCACGAAACCCTCGGACGTCCGCTGGAACAGCGTCTGGTTCACGGCGGCCTCAAGGGCTGCGAGGCGGCGTCCCATGGTCGGTTGAGACAGGCCGAGCCGACGCGCTGCAGCACCGAGCGTGCCCTCGCGCGCAATGGCAAGGAAGATCCGCAGGTCGCTCCACTCCATGCCGGTCCTTTCAAAAACAGCGCGACGGGATCGCTGGACACCTATTCAGAACTGAATGAATTACGTACAAATTCGATGATGTCCATTCAGAACATGAGGGATCATGGTCTCCGCCATCACAGCAGGAGGTCTCAATGACCCATTCGATGATGGCTGCCGTCCTCCACGAAACTGGCGCGCCGCTCCGCGTCACCCCGATCAGCCGCCCGACGCCGGGGCACCGTGAGGTCCTTGTGCGCATCGCCGCGGCGGGCACCAACCCGTTGGACGCCAAGATCCAAGCCGGCCAGGCCGCGCATGCCAAGCATCCCGCGCCCGCCATCCTCGGGCTGGACATGGCTGGGACGGTCGAGGTCGTCGGCCCCGGCGTCACCCGGTTTCGCCCTGGCGACGAGGTGTACGGCATGGTCGGCGGCGTCGGCGGTCATCCCGGAACGCTGGCCGAATATGTCAGCGCCGATGAGGATCTGCTTGCGGCCAAGCCGGCCAACCTCTCCATGCGCGAGGCCGCGGTTCTGCCCCTCGTGACGATCACGGCCTGGGAGGGTCTTGTCGATCGCGTCGGCATTCGACAAGGACAGACGCTCCTTGTGCTGGGCGGAGCCGGTGGCGTCGGTCATATCGTGGTCCAGCTGGGGCTCGCATTCGGTGCAACGGTCCATGCCACGGGAAGCGCGGAGAGCAGGCCCGTGATCGAGCGCCTTGGCGCGACCTTCATCGACCGGCACGAGCCGATTGCCGAAGCGGTCGGCCGCGTGACGGGAGGGCGTGGCTTCGACGTCGTGTACGATGCGGTTGGCGCTCTCGACGTCGCCTTCGCCGCGGTGGCGAGGTTTGGTCACGTGACCTCATCGCTGGGGTGGGGTACCCATCCGCTCGCGCCTCTCTCGTTCAAGGGCGGCACCTATTCCGGCGTTTTCACCCTCCTGCCGCTGATCGAGGGTGAAGGACGGCGGCACCACGGCGAGATTCTCAAGAAGGCCGCGCAGATGGTCGAGGCCGGCAAGCTCACGCCGCTGCTCGACCCGCGCCGGTTCGCACTCGAGGACGTCGGCGCGGCCTATGACGCCCTCAAGAAGGGGGGTGGCGCAGGCAAGATTGCGGTCGACATCGGGGCGGCGTGAGCTTGCTCGACCAATCACGGCTGCACAGGTTTCACTCGCAAATGGCAACGCCAAGGTGTCGCGCGATGAGAGTCTGGTGCCGCGCCCGCTTCGACCACCTTGTCGACAAAGCCGGAGCAGGCCTCTTCGCCACCGTCGACCAGGTGACACCCGAGATGTTCGATAACCTGCTCGCCACGCATCTCAAGGGTTCGTTCTTCCTCGATCGAGGTCTCCGGTGGGGACCAGATCTGAGAGGCGAGACATGGTGACGGCCAGCGAGACACGTCACGCGCGGGGCTTGCCTCAGGCGGCGGAAGTCACCTCGTTCCGCATGAAGCCGGGGATTGCGGCGAAGCAGGCCGTCGAAGCCGGCCGTGACATCGATGCTTGGCTTCGTCAGCAGCCCGGCTTCGTCTCCCGGCTCATGATCTCCAACGCGGATGGCTCGATCACCGACATCGTCGTCTGGAGGTCTGAGCGGCACGGTCAGAATTCGTCGAGAAGGCTAATGGCCGAGACCGCGTTCTCGCCCTTCCACGCAATGGTCGATGGCAAGTCGGTCGACTGGAGATTCGCTGCCGTCCTGATCTGAACGCAGGCGAGGACATGCGCAGCACGCCTGCAGTTGCCCGCACATACACGGGTGAACGTGTCGCTCGCACCGGATTGCGCAAGGCGGGCTTCGACCTATTCTCTATCGACACCACCCAGACGACAACTCCACGGCGCCCTCGCTAGCACCGCCCGAGCTCGAGGTCGCGGACCTTCTGAACCATGTCCGTCACGGATGTCGCCTCGAGCTTTCTGAAGGCATTGCTTCGATGCATCTTCACCGTGATGAGGGAGATCCCGAGTTCGGCCGCGATCTGCTTGTTGACCAGGCCGCGATCGAGAGCCGTCAGGACCTCCATCTCTCGCGGCGTCAATCGGGTGGCGCGATCCCTCAAGTGATCCTTCGCGCGCTCCTCCTTCTGCCGTCGCGCCTCGATGTCAATGGCTTCGTCGACCGCCGTGAGGAGGTTCCGCGGCTGGAATGGCTTCTCCACGAAGTTGATTGCGCCGGATCGCATGGCGCTGACAGCGGTCGACACATCCGCGTCGCGGGCGCTCATGATGATCGGGGTTCGGACGTTGCGTGCAAAGAGATGCTGCTGCAGCGCCAAGCCGCTCTTGCCCGGCAACCGGACGTCGATCAGGAGGCAGCCGACTTCGCGATCAACGCCCCTGGTGAGCAGCGAAGCTATCGAATCGTGCCACCTGGACTCGAGACCCGCTGACATCAAGATGGCATCGAGTACGTCTCGCGACGTCGTGTCGTCATCGACGACAGCGACGACATGAGGTGGTGGGATCTCCGGCCTGGCCAACCTGAGATGGTGCAACTCGCCGCGGCCACGCGTCCGCGCACCGTGCTGCAGGAGAGGGGAGTCCGCAGCCGAATGCGAGGATGTTCGACGGCGAGGAAGCTCTGCCGTCATTCTGCGATGAACGCGAGAATGTCTGCGTTGAGGACGTCGGCATGGATCGTCAGCATGCCGTGCGGAAAGCCCTTGTAGAGCTTCAAGGTGCCATGCTTGAGCTGTTTGGCCGACAGCAGCGCGGCGTCTTGATAAGGCACGATCTGATCGTCATCGCCGTGCATGACCAGCGTCGGTACATCGATGAGCTTGAGGTCCTCGTTGAAGTCCGTTTCCGAGAACACCCTGATGCATTCATAATGCGCGTGGGCTGCGCCCATCATGCCCTGACGCCACCAATTGTCGACGACACCCTCGATGAGGCGCGCGCCCGGCCGGTTGAAGCCGTAGAACGGAATCGGCACATCGCGATAGAACTGCGCCCGGTTGGCCGCGAGCTGGGCGCGGAGATCATCGAATACGGCGAGCGGCGTGCCGTCTGGATTCGCTGACGTCTTGAGCATGATCGGAGGGATCGCGCTGACCAGAACGGCCTTTGCAACGCGCCCCTGGCCGTGACGGGCGACGTAACGCGTGACCTCGCCGCCGCCGGTCGAGTGTCCGACGTGGACGGTATTGCGCAGATCGAGCGCGCGTGCGAGCTCCGCCACGTCGGCCGCATAGGTGTCCATGTCATGGCCGGTCGAGGACTGGCTCGACCGGCCGTGACCGCGCCGATCGTGCGCGATCACGCGATAGCCGCGATGCAGAAAGAATAGCATCTGGGTGTCCCAATCGTCGGCGCTGAGCGGCCAGCCGTGATGAAACAGGATCGGCTGTCCGTTGCCCCAATCCTTGTAGAAAATCTCGGTTCCGTCGGTCGTCGTGATGAAGGGCATGGATGCATCTCCAGTTGAGACCCGTCGAGGATTCCGATTGCAGCGCGGGCTACGGCGCGGCCTCGGACGTGAGCATTCGTTCGACAACGACTTAAAAGAGACCCACCGGAGAAGTCTTCCGTGCGGACTTCCAATCTTGAAAGAATGCACGAGCACGCGCTGGGCAGCTGCAGCGGATGGAGCTACGGTTCAGCTTGTTCGATTGCGGGCGCCCAGCCGCCAAAGCGCCGGGGAGTTTCCGGTCATTCGCCGAAAGGCGGTGGTGAAATGGGCCTGACTGCTGAAGCCGAGATCGAAGGCGATCGAGACGACTGGCTGTTCCGTCGCTCGAAGCCTCTCCTGGGCGCGGACGATCCGGCGGTGCAGGATATAGGCATGGGGCGGATGCCCGGTGGCGGCCTTGAACTGGGCGGCAAATCGAGATCGGGGAAGGCCAGCGATGTCACTGAGTTGCGACAGGGAGATCGTCCTACCAAGGTGCGCATCGATATAGTCGAGGGCGCGGCCGATACGGTCGGCCGCGGGCTTCGCCGCGTCGCCGGCGCTGATCGTGCGGCCATGATGTCGTTCGATCAAGCGCGAGCCGAACGCCAAGGCGAGCCCTTCCACGAAGGAGGGTCCCGCGATTCCGTCATAGAGGTCCGCGGCCCTGAATGCCAAGGCAAGCTGTCGGAGACCGTCGTCGACGATCCGGTCGGTCTCGAACAGACAGATGTCGCCCGATGGCAAACGCCCGAGCACGCTGTTCATGCACTCGCGCAGCAGATCCTGCGAGAGAAAAACCCTGAGATTGTCGAGCCGGCCCCTGGCCACCCCGCGCCAACGTCCCTGCCGCGGGCCGGTGATCAGCATGGCATTCGGCTCCTCGCCGCCGCTCCAGACGCTGCGTCCGGAGATCAGCAACTCTTGTCGCGCGCGCCGCTGCACCAGCGTCACGACGTGTGAATCATCCTCGCAATCGGAGCAGACTTCGATAGGACCGTTGTGCTCGCTTCGCCAGCGCGACAGGCCGACTTGAAGATGGCGGCCGTTTGCGAGCGTGGCGGGGGCAGGCTTGGCGCGCCATTGAGTTTCGTCGTGCACCAGCATGGAGAGACCTCGTCGAGAAATCGTTTAGTTAGACAGCGCCGACCGGATGCGAAAGAGGCCGTAGGCCGCAGCGCCATCGATTGACGTGCGAATTGGAAAGTCATTCGCACTTTCAGGAAGCAAGCATGGTCTCTCGTCCGCTAGATGTCGTGACCAGCCGTCGCAACGCTGCGCCGAGGCCAGATTGTGGTGGCTGCCGGGAGACGTTGCTGCCGAACGGGCAATGGGAGATCGCAAGATGACACTGGCTGAGAACCATTCCCGCCGAACGTTCTGCATCTGCTGTATCGCCGCAGCCGGTGCAGTTGCCGCGGGAGGCTGGCTCACGCCATCGCAGGCGTTTGCCGAAGCCCGCAACATCGTGGATACGATCCGCGACGCGGCGGCGCATGCGCCGATCAAGGTCCACGCGCTACGCGGCGATGTCAGCATTCTCGAAGGATCCGGCGGCAACGTCGCGGTTCTCTCCGGACGCGACGGCAAGCTGCTTGTCGATGCAGGCATTACGGCGTCGCGTCCGAAGCTGCTGCAGAGTCTGAATACCATTGGCCGCGGCCCTGTGACGCGCCTGATCAACTCGCACTGGCATTTCGACCATACTGACGGGAATGCGTGGTTGAACGGCGAGGGAGCGGCGATCGTCGCCCACGCGAACACCCGCAAGCATCTGTTGTCAGCGCAGCGCGTCGAGGACTGGGACTACAACTTCCCGACATCGCCGCTCGCCGCAGTTCCGAGCGAGACCGTCAGCGCCGAGACGACGCTGAAGCACGGCGGCGCGACGGTTGTGCTCCGGCCCTACGGCGCTGCGCATACCGATTCCGATTTGTCGATCACGTTCACCGAGGCCGACGTCCTGCACTGTGGCGACACGTACTGGAACGGAATCTATCCTTTCATCGACTATTCGACCGGCGGCAGCATCGACGGCATGATCAAGGCCGCCGATGCCAATCTGGCCGCGGCGGGCGACAGGACGATCGTCGTTCCCGGACATGGCGCGCCCGTGAGCAACAGGAAAGAGCTCGCGGTTTATCGGGACATGCTCTCCGCCATCCGCGACAATGTCGCCAAGCTGAAGCAGCAGGGACGTTCGGTGGAGGAGGCCATCGCGGCCAAGCCGACCACGGCCTTCGACAGCCGCTTCGGCCAATTCCTGATCACGCCGGCGTTCTTTACCCGACTGGTCTACCAGGGCGTCTGACGTCCGCGGCCGAGACGAAATCATGGCACAGCGCGGCGCCAGCGTCCCGGCGCTTCTCCGACCAGGCGCCGGAACACATTGATGAAATGCGTTTCGCTCTTGAATCCGACGGAGATGGCAACATCCCGGATCGATCGCTCGGGATCGAGCAGCAGCCGCTTCGACGCATGAACCCGGCACTGGAGGACATACATGTGGGGCGACATGCCGGTGGAGGCCTTGAACTGAGCTGCGAAATGCATGCGGCTGAGACCCGCGGCGGCGCTCAGATCCGCCAGCGCGATCGGCTGTTGAAGATGAGCATCAATGAAGGCCTTTGCCCGATTCAGCCGCCACGGTGTCAGCGGCGACAGCTTTCGCTTCGGCGAATGCTCCTGCTTCAGGTGGTAGCGCCCGATCAGGTGAGCCGCGAAGCTGATGCTCAGGCTGTCGAGGAACAACCGGCTCGGGGCGGCGTCATCGGCGAAGGCGCGCATCAGCGACGTCATCAGGTGACGCAGCACCTTGTCGTCCGCTTCCTGCGGGCCGAACAACTCCATCGAAGGGTCGGCGGGCCTGCCGCTGATGTCCTCGTAACATTCCGTCACGGTGGCCGGAGAGACGAACGCCCGCAGGATCGCGTAGTCCTCGCGATAGATTGCCCGCGCATTGGGAAGCGCGGGCCCTGTCAGGACGATGGTGCCTGGAACGACGTCGCCATCGATCACGGACCGTCCGGCAATGGAGAGCGACAGGTTCGTGCACCGCACGGCGTAAGACACCGTGTAGGGCAGGTCGGCCAGATCGGCTTGCACCTCGAGTGCGGCTCTGTCGATCCTTCCGCTCCACATCGAGACCGAGAGTCGTGCTCCGCCGTCCGCGGTCAGCGATGGTGAGTGCGGTGGCTCGCGCCAGCGTCGTTCGGCAGGGATGTGCGCCAGGCTTGGCAGCGAGGTGACCAGGGCCGGCACATGTCGGCCCGTGTGCGATAGTCGCGTCGCCGTGTTGGCTTCTCTGGCCTCGTTGTCCATTGCGCGCCTCCGTCCTTGACCGAGGGGGATGATCCATACAATCTGTCAGAAGAAGCATGCAATCAAAGGAATTGCGGAGAATTGCATGGATTGGCTCCCTACACTTTCCGAATGGCAAGGGCCGCTGTTCGTCCGCATCGTCGATGCGCTCGCCGCGGATATCGCGAGCGGACGGCTGCTGCGTGGGCAGCGGCTGCCGACGCACCGCAGCCTCGCGGCGGAGCTGAGGATCGATCTGACGACGGTCACACGCGCCTATAGCGAGGCGCGTCGTCGAGGCTTGATCGAGGGGCGCGTCGGGCAGGGGACGTTCGTGTCCGAGACCACGGCGCGTGCGTCTCCGGACCAGCCGGCCACGGTCACCATCGACCTCTCGATGAACCTGCCGCCACAGCCGGTCGAGGCGCAGCTCGAACGGCGGATCGAGCAGGGGCTTTCGACCATTCGCACGGAGGCCGGCTTGAGCGCGTTTCTGAGCTACGCGCCGCCGGGCGGCAGCGTGGACCAGCGCGAAGCTGCCGCCCTCTGGCTGCAACCGCGGCTGTCTCATGCCTCGCCCGAGCGGATCGTGATCTATCCGGGATCGCAAGCGATCATCTTCAATGCTCTGCTGGCGCTGACGCAGCCGGGCGATGTCGTCGTGACGGAGGCGCTCACCTTTCCCGGAATCAAGGCAGCCGCTGCGCAGCTCGGTGTGCGTCTCATCGGGGCTGCCATGGATCTGGAGGGGGTCCGGCCCGACGCGCTGGATGACGCCGTGCGCAAGCACCGGCCGAAGGCGGTCTATCTGGTTCCGACACAGCAGAATCCGACTACCGCGACGATGAGCGCCGGACGGCGGCAGGCAATCGCCGACATCATCCGCAAGCGCAACACCGTGCTGATCGAGGATGATGCCTATGGCCCGCTGGAGCCGCGCGTCGCGCCGATCGCGACCTTGATCCCCGAGCGAACCTATTACGCGGCCAGCATCGCCAAATGCATCGCGCCGGCCCTGCGTGTCGCCTATCTGCTGGCGTCCGACGACAAGGCCGAGCAGATGATGCGCGTCAACCTGCAGGCAACGATGCAGATGCCGGCGTCGCCGATGGTTGCGCTGGTCACGCACTGGCTGAAGTCCGGTGTCGCCGACGAGATCATCCGCGCCATCCGCAACGAGGCCGCCGCCCGTCAGCAGCTCGCGTCGCGTCTGCTGAAGGGAGTGACCTATGCCGCGCGTCCCGCCAGTCATCATCTTTGGATGCCGCTGTCGCCGCAGCTCGACGGCACCGACCTGCTGTCGCATCTGATGCGGAACGGCCTGGCCGTCGTCGGTGAGGTCGCGTTCGCGGTCGGCCAGCCGGCACCGCGCGGTCTGCGTCTCTCTCTCGGAGCGGCACGCAACCGGGCCGAGCTCGGCCAGGCATTGCAGGTGCTGTCGCGCGCAGTCACCGCGCGCCCCGTCAGACAGATCGTATAGCGCGATCCCCGGGCGTTCACATCCCCCGGTATAATGGAGGCGCCACCGAATTGCAGATAAGCCTCTGCGACCTCCGTCATCCTGAGGGCACGCATGAGCATCGAAAAGCCGTCTCACACCTGGCTCCGGTCCGATGAGGGAGGCGGCATCTCGCGTCGACGCTTCGTCAAGGCGTCGGCGGTCGCCGTCAGCGTCTCGATAGCCGGCGAAGCGCTCGCCGACGATCTGGCCGACGTGCCGGCGCGGGAGCCGGGTGATGCGTTGTCCGCCTTCAGCGCGCGCTCGCCCTATGTTCACATCGGACGGATTCCGGAGGCGACGCCCGGCAAGCGGAATGTCGATCCCGCCGATGCGATCAACTCTAAGACGCCACTCGACAGGCTCGTCGGCACGATCACCCCGTCGGATCTGCACTATGAGCGCAGCCATTCCGGTGTTCCGAACATCGATCCGGCCAGGCACAGGCTGCTCATCCACGGCATGACACGCGAGCAGCTTGTGCTGACGCCCGATGACATCGCGCGAATGCCCTCGATCTCGCGCGTCGTTTTCATCGAGTGCACCGGCAATGGCTGGGAGAACTGGAAGAAGGCCGACCCCAATCTGACGGTGCAGAATACCCATGGTCTCGTCAGCAGCAACGAATGGACCGGTGTCCCGCTTCGCCATCTGATCGAGCTGGTCGGCAAGGATCATCGCTCCGCCTGGATGCTGGCCGAGGGCGGCGACGCGGCGGGCGTTGCACGAAGCATCCCGCTCACGGATGAGATCATGGACGAGGCGTTCGTCGCCTATGGCCAGAACGGCGAGCCGCTGCGGCCGGCCCATGGCTTCCCGTTGCGTCTCATCATGCCCGGATTCGAAGGCAATCTGAACATCAAATGGCTGCGCCGCCTGAAGTTCGGCGACGCGCCCTGGATGACGCGCTGGGAGACCGCGCGCTACACCCAGCTGCTGGCCAACGGCAAGGCGATGCAGTTCCAGCTCAGGATGGAGACCAATTCCGTCATCACCTCGCCCTCGGGGACGATGACGATCCGCCCCGGCTACAACCGCATCACCGGCCTGGCCTGGAGCGGCCATGGTCGGATCGCAAAGGTCGAGGTGAGCACCGACGCGGCCCGAACCTGGCAGCAGGCCCGGTTGAACCATCCCGTGCTGCCGAAGGCGCAGGCGCGCTTCCAGCTCGACTGGCAGTGGGACGGCAAGCCCACCAGGATCGTCAGCCGCTCGACCGACGAGAAGGGCAATGTGCAGCCCGATCGCAAATCGTTCATCGCGAAGACCGGGACCAACGCGCTGTTCCACTACAGCGCCCAGCAGACGTGGAGTATCAGCGGCGATGGGAAGGTCAGCAATGTTCTCGCCTGAGCGCCTTTTCGCTACCGCGCTGGCCGCGGCGCTTCTCGTCTGTCCGGCACATGCGGCCGAATTCGGACGCCCGGCAACGGCGCAGGAGATCAGGCTATGGGACATCGACGTCCGTCCCGACGGCAAGGGCTTGCCAGAGGGCAGCGGCACGGCCGCGCGTGGCAGGGAGCTTTTTGCCGAGAACTGTGCCGCCTGCCATGGCGAAGGCGGGCAGGGCGGCATCAAGGATCGTCTGGTGGGCGGTCAGGGGACGCTCGCCTCTGGCAATCCGGTGAAGACCGTCGGCAGTTTCTGGCCTTATGCCACGACCTTGTTCGACTACATCCATCGCGCCATGCCGTACCAGGCTCCGGGCTCGCTCAGCGTCGACGACTACTACGCATTGTCGGCCTACATCCTCAGCCTGAACGGCATCCTGCCGCCGGACGGCCGTCTCGATCAGGCCTCGCTTCCGAAGGTTAGAATGCCGAACCGCGACGGCTTCGTTCCCGTGCCGGAGTTCAGCAGGGTGCGGGCGCCAAAATGAGCGGATCAGGCTGCCGGCAATCCGCCGGCCGGGGCCTCGTGATCGGGTGGACGCTCGCTCTGCTCGGCCTTCTGACATTGTCGACAACGATCGGAGCACAAGCCATGGACCCGAACGGGCTGATCACGATTCAAAGCCATAATGATCCGAGCACCACGATGCGGAAGCTGCAGGACGCGGTCACATCGAGGGGACTGACGATCTTTGCTCATGTCGACCATCGGGCCGGCGCCGTCGAGGCGGGCATGACGCTGCGCCCGACCGACCTGCTGATCTTCGGCAGCCCCAAAGGGGGAACGCCGCTGATGCAGGCCGCCCAGACCAGCGGCATCGATCTGCCCCTGAAGGTCCTCGTGTGGCAGGACGCCGAGGGCCGCACCTGGTTGTCCTACAATGACCCGGCCTGGCTGCTGGGGCGTCACGGCCGACCGGCGGCGGCCGAGCCGGCCGTGCGGGCCATGAGCGGCGCGCTCGAGGCGATTGCCGGAGCCGCGGCGTCCGAAGCGTCGCCGCAATAGGGGCGCATGCCATGCCGCGCATATCCTGGCGTTCGCTGTGGGGAGAGATGGCGTCGGATGCCCGCACCATGGGGGCCGGCGCCTATCTGCTCGTCGCAGCATTGCTGTCGATGCTGGTTGCGGTGATCGTCGTCGCGGTTCTCGGCTGGTCGTCCGCAGAAGGCACCGACGTGCCGTCGTCAGGCTATGCCGCGATGGCCATCGGCGTGCTGTTCTCGCTCGTATGCGGCATCGGGCTGATGGTGCTGGTGTTCTATAGCAGCCGTGCCGGCTATGATGAGCCGCCGACGATCGTGTCGCGGGACGCCGACGATCACCCAGGTCCGCCGGGCCTGGTCTAGGCGGATGTTGCGGCGTGGCAAGATAGAGGCGGGGCTGATTAACCTCACACTGGACAACGTCCAAGCCCTGGCAGTAGCGCCCGGCGTTGAGCCCGCCGATATGCTGAAGTGGCCTCGTCAAATCTAAAAGCAGTCACGTTTAGAGGAGGGCTGGTGAACCCCTGGCATTGGCAATGCCGATCGCGCAAAACCAGATCACCGACGCAGCGGCCGATCGGTTTCGGGCCGTCTCAGCGACTGCCATGCGGAGTGGGTGTGGCGGCGGAGAAGAACCATATCGACGGCTCCGATTCCGGACTCTGCTGATTGACCGTTCCCAACAGAGGGGCAGGACCGATCGCAAGAGGAGCCTACGAGCCGGGATCGTCGATCAGCGGCTTTGGCCGGGCAAACAGCTCCAACTTCTCCTTGCGGTCGATGACGATCTCTCGTCCGCGGATGCGAACCCCATGGCTCGTCAGTTGGGCAAGACTGCGTGACAGGTTTTCGCGCGTCGTGCCGATGTGGGAGGCCAGCGTGCCGCGGTCGAATGGAATGACGATATTCGGGTGCGCCGGTTCGCGCTGGGCTTCGGCAAGGATCCAGTTGGCGAGGCGCTCGATGCTCGACCGGGCCAGGTTGCCCTTCAGCTTCTTGACAGAAGCGCGATAGGCATACGCCAACTCCTGAGCGACAATCCGTGCGAATGCGATGTCTTCGTCGAAGAGTGCCCTTACATCGCGGGCCGGGATCAGCAGCACCCGCGACTCGGTCAGTGTGCGGGCTGAATTGAGATACGCCTGATCGACCACGACTGCAGCAAGTATGAAGGTCGACACGGGACGAAGCAGCGAGATGCCCCACTCGGCCTCATCCTGCTCGGTGTAGATTTCCACCAATCCGCCAATCAGCACATGCAGGAAGTCGGCCTGATCTCCCTCGCGAGCCAACCGCACTCCGGCCGGAAATTGCTGCAGCAGAGCCGCGCCGAGCAGCCGCTTCAAATTCTCGTCGCTGAGGTCAGCGAACAGCGGCAGCGTCTTCAACTGGGCGAGTTCGTCGGGGCGCAAGCGAAGCTCCAGCGGTTACTCATCTGCTATCGCCCCGAACTGTGACAAAAGTCAATTGCATACGTGCGGTCTGATAATCCGATCTGGAGCATTTGGCAGATTGTGGCCGACCGGGCCGTCCGGTTGATGCATCGCAAAACCTTTCCCGGGTGCCCCGAATAACTGCTGTGGCGTCGAATTCATACGTCGAGGCCACCATGGACGCCGTAGATTCTAGCCCTGAGCACCGAACGCGAGCACTCTGGCTCTCAACAATCTCGTTCACGATCTGCTTCGCGGTGTGGACGATCTTCTCGATCATCGGCATCCGGATCAAGCAAGAGCTCGATCTGAACGAAACCGAGTTCGGCCTCCTGATCGGCACCCCGATCCTGAGCGGCTCGCTGATCCGGCTGATGCTCGGCATCTGGACCGATCAGTATGGCGGACGCCGCGTCTATACCGTCGTGATGCTCGCTGCCGCGGTTGCGACCTATCTTCTGACCTGGGCGCATACCTATCCGCAATTTCTCGTCGCCGCGCTCTTCGTAGGAATCGCCGGTGGCTCGTTCGCGGTCGGTGTCGCCTACGTGTCGCGGTTCTATCCGACGGCCAAGCAGGGCACTGCGCTCGGAATCTTCGGCGCCGGCAATGTGGGCGCCGCCGTCACGAAGTTCGTGGCGCCGTTCGTGCTGGTCGCCTATGGCTGGCAGACCGTGGCCCAGGTCTGGGCGCTCGCGATCGGCGTCATGGGAATCGTCTTCTGGCTGTTCTCCGAGGAGGACCCGGTGGTCCGCTCGCGAAGACAGCGCAACCAAAAGGCCGGCAGCGCCTGGCTCGAGCTCGCGCCGCTCAAGAACATCCAGGTCTGGCGCTTCGCGCTGTACTACTTCTTCGTCTTCGGCGCCTTCGTCGCGTTGTCGCTGTGGCTGCCGCAATACCTGATCAAGGTCTACGGCGTCGGAATCCAGTCGGCCGGCATGATGGCCGCCATGTTCTCGTTTCCGGCCAGCGTGTTTCGCGCCTATGGCGGACACTTGTCCGATCGGTTCGGCGCCCGTCGCGTGATGTACTGGACATTTCTGGTCGCCGTCGTCGCGACCTTCCTGTTGTCCTACCCGCCGACGGACTACGTTGTGACGACCGTCAACGGAAAGGTCGGCTTCCATCTGGAGATGGGGCTCGTCCCGTTCGTCGTCATCGTCTTCGTGCTCGGCTTCTTCATGGCGCTCGGCAAGGCCGCCGTCTACAAGCACATCCCCGTCTACTATCCGAACAATGTCGGAGCCGTCGGCGGCCTGGTCGGCATGATCGGCGGGCTCGGGGGATTTGTGCTTCCGATTGCGTTCGGCGCGCTGGTGGATCTCACCGGTCTGCGAACCAGCTGCTTCATGCTGCTGTTCCTGCTGGTCGCGGTCGCGCTGGTCTGGATGCATCTCTCGATCCGGCAGATGGAGCGCGGCGTCGCCGGCGAAGCGCTGAAGAGGCTGCCGGAGCTGCCGGAAATGGAGGAAATTCACCGGCCCGAGCACATCGGAGCCCTGTCCGGCGCGATCCTCACCGATTGGCGGCCCGAGGACGACACGTTCTGGAGAGAGAAGGGCCGAGCCATCGCGCGACGCAACCTCTGGATCTCCATTCCGGCGCTGCTGTTGTCCTTCGCGGTGTGGCAGGTCTGGTCCGTCGTGGTTGCGAAGCTGCCTTCGGTCGGCTTCAAGTTCACGACCGATGAACTGTTCTGGCTGGCGTCGCTGCCTGGGATCTCCGGTGCAGTTCTGCGCATCTTCTATTCCTTCATGGTGCCGATCTTCGGCGGCCGGCTGTGGACCACGCTGGCCACGTGGTCGCTGCTGATCCCGGCGATCGGAATCGGCTATGCGGTGCAGAATCCGGCGACGCCCTATCCGGTGTTCCTGATACTGGCTCTGTTGTGCGGCTTCGGCGGCGGCAATTTCGCCTCGTCGATGGCCAACATCTCCTTCTTCTTTCCTCGCGCCGAGAAGGGCAACGCGCTCGCGCTCAATGCCGGCCTCGGCAATCTCGGCGTCAGCGTCGTCCAGTTCGTGGTGCCGATCGTGATCACGGTCGGAGTCTTCGGCTGGTTCGGCGGAGATCCGGCGATGACGAGTGGGTCGCAGCCGATGCCGATCTGGCTGCAGAATGCCGGCTTCGTCTGGGTGCCGTTCATCGTCGCCAGCGCTTTCGCCGCCTGGTTCGGAATGAACGACATCGCCTCCGCGAAAGCCTCCTTCGCCGATCAGGCCGTCATCTTCCAGCGGCGGCACAACTGGATCATGTGCTGGCTCTACACCGGCACGTTCGGCTCGTTCATCGGCTATTCTGCGGGCTTCCCGCTGCTGGCAAAGACCCAGTTCCCGGCCGTCGACGCGTTGCAGTTCGCGTTCCTCGGGCCGCTGGTGGGTGCCTTGTCGCGGTCCGCGACGGGCTGGATGGCCGACAAATGGGGCGGCGGGCGGGTGACCGTCGGGGTGTTCCTGCTGATGATGGCCGGTGTGCTCGGGGTGCTCTACTTCCTGGGCATCAAGGATCAGCCCGGTGCATTCTGGGGCTTCTTCGCGATGTTCCTGCTGCTGTTCTTCGCGACCGGCGTCGGCAATGCATCGACCTTCCAGATGATCCCCAACATCATGCGCCAGGAAATGATCCGGCTCATGCCGACTGCGGACGCGGAGACGCGGCTGCGCCAGGCCGAGAAGGAATCCGCTGCCATCACCGGCTTCACCTCCGCGATCGCCGCCTTCGGCGCATTCTTCATTCCCAAATCCTACGGCACCTCGATTGACCTCACCGGCGGCGTGCAGGCCGCCCTCTGGGGCTTCTTCGGCTTCTACGTCACCTGCGTGCTGATCACCTGGGCCGTCTACACCCGCAAGGGCGGCGTCCTGCACGACGTCGAACGGCGCCGAGCGATCGCGACCGCTGCCCAACCCGCTGAATGAGGACGTAAACGATGAGCCATTTTCTCGATAGGCTGACCTTTTTCACCCGGGCCAAGGAGGAGTTCGCAGACGGACACGGCGTGACGACGACCGAGGACCGTTCCTGGGAGGAGGGCTATCGCAAGCGCTGGCAGCACGACAAGATCGTGCGCTCGACGCATGGCGTGAACTGCACCGGCTCCTGCTCGTGGAAGGTCTACGTCAAGGGCGGCATCGTCACCTGGGAGACCCAGCAGACCGACTACCCCCGGACGCGCCCTGATCTTCCCAATCATGAGCCGCGCGGCTGCGCCCGCGGCGCGAGCTACAGCTGGTACCTCTATTCCGGAAACCGGGTGAAATATCCGCTGGTGCGCTCGCGGCTGCTCAGGCTGTGGCGCGAGGCGCGGGCGCGGATGACGCCGGTCGCGGCCTGGAAGTCGATCGTCGAGAATCCGGACAAGCGCTCGGACTACGTGCAGAAGCGCGGACTGGGCGGCTTCGTGCGGGCGAGCTGGGCCGAGGTCAACGAGCTGATCGCGGCGGCCAATGCCTATACGGTCAGGGCCTATGGTCCGGACCGGGTGTTCGGGTTTTCGCCGATCCCGGCGATGTCCATGGTGAGCTACGCGGCCGGCGCGCGCTATCTGTCGCTGCTCGGCGGCGTCTGCATGTCGTTCTACGATTGGTATTGCGACCTCCCGCCGGCCTCGCCGCAGACCTGGGGCGAGCAGACCGACGTGCCTGAAAGCGCGGACTGGTACAATTCGGGCTTCCTGATGCTCTGGGGCTCCAACGTGCCACAGACGCGTACGCCGGATGCGCATTTCTATACGGAGGTTCGCTACAAGGGGGCCAAGAGCGTCGTTGTCTGCCCGGACTATTCCGAGGCTGCGAAATTCGCCGATCTCTGGCTGTCGCCGAAGCAGGGCACTGACGCGGCGCTGGCGATGGCGATGGGTCACGTGATCCTCAAGGAGTTTCACATCGACCGGCAGACGCCATACTTCAACGACTATGCGCGCCAGTATACGGATATGCCATTTCTGGTGCGGCTGGTGAAATCCGAGGGACGGCTCGTTCCTGAGCGGTTCGTGCGCGCCTCGGATTTCGCCACATCTCTCGACGAGGCCAACAATCCCGAATGGAAGACCGTTGCCTATGATGAGATCAGCGGGGCCATTGTCGTGCCCAAGGGATCGGTCGGCTTCCGCTGGGGCGAAAAGGGCAAGTGGAGCCTGGAAGAGAAGAGCTCGGCGAACAACGATACCCGGCTGCGGCTGTCTCTGGCCGGCATCGAGGACGAGATCGCGCCGGTGGGATTCCCTTATTTCGGCAACCGTCAGCACGATCACTTCAGCGGCACCAATCATCCCGACGTGCTGACCCGCAACGTGCCGGTGAAGCGACTTCGTCTTGCCGATGGTGAGGCGGTCGTGGCCACGGTCTTCGACTTGTTCGCCGCCAATTATGGTGTCGATCGCGGCTTCGGCGGCGACCATCTCGGCAAGAGCTACGATGATCTGGAGCCGTACACCCCGGCATGGGCCGAGGCGATCTGCGGGGTGCCGCGCGGCCAGATCATCGCGGTGGCCCGCGAGTTTGCCTCGAATGCGTCGAAGACCCGGGGGCGTTCGATGGTCATCGTCGGCGCCGGTCTGAACCACTGGTACCATATGGACATGAACTATCGCGGCATCATCAACATGCTGGTGATGTGCGGCTGTGTCGGCCAGTCCGGCGGTGGCTGGTCGCATTATGTGGGCCAGGAAAAGCTGCGGCCGCAGTCGGGCTGGACGCCGCTCGCCTTTGCGCTCGATTGGGGGCGCCCGCCGCGGCAGATGAATTCGACTTCGGCGTTCTACGCCCACACCGACCAATGGCGCTACGAGACGGTCAATGTCAGCGAGATTCTCTCACCGACCGCACCGGCCGGCTCCTGGGATGGCGCGCTGATCGACTACAATGTCCGCGCGGAGCGCATGGGATGGCTGCCGTCGGCGCCGCAACTGCAGGCCAATCCGATCGAGGTATCGAAGCGCGCCGCCGCCGCCGGCCTGGAGCCGAAGGACTACGTTGCGACGGCCTTGAAGTCGGGCGAGCTGAAGCTCTCCTGCGAGGACCCCGATGAGCCGAAGAACTGGCCCCGCAACCTGTTCGTCTGGCGTTCGAACCTGCTCGGCGCCTCAGGCAAGGGCCACGAATACTTCCTCAAGCATCTGCTCGGCACCAAGCATGGCGTGCTCGGCAAGGACCTCGGCGACCAGGGCCATAACAGGCCGGTCGAGGTCACCTGGCACGAGGAGGCCCCGGAAGGAAAGCTCGATCTGCTGGTCACGCTCGACTTCCGGATGTCGACCACGTGCATGTATTCGGACGTCGTTCTGCCGACGGCCACCTGGTACGAGAAGAACGACCTCAATACGTCCGACATGCATCCCTTCATCCATCCGCTCTCGGCGGCGATCGATCCGGTGTGGGAATCGCGCAGCGACTGGGACATCTACAAGGGCATCGCCGAGGCCTTCTCCAGGGTCGCGCCCGAAGTGCTCGGGGTCGAGAAGGACGTCGTGCTGACCCCGATCATGCACGACAGTCCAGGCGAAATCGCGCAGGCGTTCGACGTCAAGGACTGGAAGCAGGGCGAGATCGACCCGATCCCCGGCAAGACCATGCCGGCGGTCACGGTGGTCGAACGAGACTATCCGAATCTCTACAAGCGCTTCACCTCGCTTGGACCGCTGATGAACAAGCTCGGCAATGGCGGCAAGGGGATGGCCTGGAACACCGACCATGAGGTCGAGCTCCTGAAGCGCCTCAACGGCGTCGTCGCCGAGGACGGGCCGACCCGGGGGCTGGCTCGCATCGACAGTGCGGTCGACGCTTGCGAGGTGATCCTCAGCCTGGCGCCGGAAACCAATGGCGAGGTCGCGGTCAAGGCGTGGTCGTCGCTGGAGCAATTCACTGGCCGCGACCATGCTCATCTCGCCATTCCGAAGGAGGATGAGAAGATCCGGTTCCGCGACGTCGTTGCGCAGCCGCGCAAGATCATCTCGTCGCCGATCTGGTCGGGGCTCGAGTCGGAGAAGGTCTGCTACAACGCCGGCTACACCAATGTCCACGAGCTGATTCCCTGGCGGACGCTGACCGGCAGGCAGCAGCTCTATCAGGATCACCTGTGGATGAGGGCCTTCGGCGAGGGCTTCTGCGTCTACCGGCCGCCGATCGATACCAAGACCGTCAAGCCGGTGATCGATCGCAAGCCGAACGGCAATGCGTCCGTCGTCCTGAACTTCATCACGCCGCATCAGAAGTGGGGCATCCACTCCACCTATACCGACAACCTCCTGATGCTGACCTTGTCGCGCGGCGGTCCCATCGTGTGGATCAGCGAGATCGACGCAAAGGCTGCCGGCATCGCCGACAATGACTGGATCGAAGCCTACAACAGCAATGGTGCGCTGGTTGCGCGCGCAGTGGTCTCGCAGCGGGTCAAGCAGGGCATGTGCATGATGTATCATGCGCAGGAGAAGATCGTGAACGTGCCGGGCTCCGAGCAGACCGGGCAGCGCGGCGGCATCCACAATTCGGTCACGCGTGTCGTTCCGAAGCCGACGCACATGATCGGGGGCTACGCTCAGCAGGCCTATGGCTTCAACTACTACGGCACGGTCGGTGCCAACCGCGACGAATTCGTCATCGTCCGGAAGATGTCGAAGATTGATTGGCTGGACCAGCCGACTGCTGACCGGTCGGCCACGACCCCCTCGGAGGCTGCAGAATGAAGATCCGTGCTCAAATCGCCATGGTGCTCAATCTCGACAAGTGCATCGGCTGCCACACCTGCAGCGTGACCTGCAAGAACGTCTGGACGAGCCGCGAGGGGATGGAATACGCGTGGTTCAACAACGTCGAGACCAAACCGGGCGTCGGCTATCCCAAGGATTGGGAGAACCAGTCTCGCTGGAAGGGCGGCTGGTCGCGCAATCGCGACGGGTCGATCCAGCCGCGGATCGGCGGCAAGTGGCGGGTTCTGGCGAACATCTTCGCCAACCCTGATCTTCCTGAGATCGATGACTACTACGAGCCGTTCACCTTCGACTATCAGCACCTGCAGAGTGCGCCCGAGGCATCGGCGATGCCGACCGCGCGGCCGCGCTCGCTGGTGTCCGGAGAGCGGATGGAAAAGATCGAGTGGGGGCCGAACTGGGAAGAGATCCTGGGCGGCGAATTCGCCAAGCGCTCTCGGGACATCAATTTCGACGGCGTGCAGAAGGAGATCTACGGCCAGTTCGAAAACACCTTCATGATGTATCTGCCGCGGCTGTGCGAGCACTGCCTCAATCCGGCCTGCGTCGCATCCTGCCCGTCCGGCGCGATCTACAAGCGCGAGGAGGATGGCATCGTCCTGATCGATCAGGACAAGTGCCGCGGCTGGAGAATGTGCGTCTCCGGCTGCCCCTACAAGAAGATCTATTATAACTGGTCCTCGGGGAAATCGGAGAAGTGCATCTTCTGCTATCCTCGGATCGAGGCGGGGCAGCCGACCGTGTGCTCCGAGACCTGTGTCGGGCGCATTCGCTATCTCGGTGTCGTGCTGTATGACGCGGACCGCATCGCCGAGGCCGCGTCCAAGCCCGACGAGGGCGATCTCTACCAGGCCCAGCTCGACGTCTTTCTCGATCCGAACGATCCCAACGTCCTTGCAGAGGCCGAGCGCCAGGGCATTCCGCATGCCTGGCTGGAGGCAGCGATCCGGTCGCCGATCTGGAAGATGGCGATGGAATGGAAGGTCGCCTTCCCCTTGCACCCGGAATACCGGACCTTGCCGATGGTCTGGTACGTGCCGCCGCTGTCGCCGATCACGTCGGCGGCTTCGTCCGGCAAGATCGGGCACGATGGCGAGATGCCCGACGTCAAGTCCTTGCGCATTCCCATGCGGTACCTCGCCAATCTGCTGACTGCGGGCGACGAGAAGCCGGTGACGCTGGCGCTCGAGCGAATGCTGGCCATGCGTGCCTATATGCGGGCCAAGACCATCGATGGCGTGGTCGACGAGGCGATCGCGAGGCGCGTCGGCCTGAGCGGCGCGCAGATCGACGACATGTACCACATCATGGCGATCGCCAACTACGAGGACCGCTTCGTGATCCCGACCGCGCACCGCGAGCTCGGTGCCGACGCGTTTGATATCCGCGGCTCCTGCGGCTTCTCGTTCGGCAACGGCTGCTCCGGGGGCGAGAGCGAAGTCAACCTGTTCGGGTCGCCGCGCAAGACCAAGAATCCGATGGAGGTCGCCTGATGAAGACGTTCAAGGTGCTGTCGGCGTTGCTGAACTATCCGAGCGGGGAATTGATCGCGGCCATCCCGGAGCTCGCGCGGGTGCTCGACCAGGAAGGCCTCGTCCAGCCTGGCATTCGCCGGGAGCTCGACGTGCTGCTGCAGGAGATCGCCACGAGCGACGTCTACGACCTGCAGGAGCGCTACGGCCTGCTGTTCGACCGCAGCAAGACCCTGGCGCTGCATCTGTTCGAGCATGTCCATGGCGAAGGCCGCGACCGCGGCCAGGCCATGGTCGACCTGCGCGCCATGTATGACAAAGCCGACCTCGTCATCGCCGGCAACGAGCTGCCTGATTATCTGCCGCTGTTCCTCGAATTCCTCGCCATCCGGGAGCTTGCGGATGCGCGCGAGTTGCTCGGCCAGACCAGCCACATCATCGCCGCGCTCGCGGAACGATTGGGGCGGCGGCAGTCGAGCTATCGGGCGGTGTTCGACGCGCTGCTCCAGATCGCCGCGGACCAGCCCCGCGCGGAGATCGTCGATGAGCTGCTGAAGGCGGCGGACGTGGATCCGATGGACCTGCACGCGCTCGACGCGGCCTGGGAGGACGAAGAGGTCAGGTTCGGCCCGGGAGGCGGCGACCAGGCAGCCTGTGGGCACGACAATCTGATCGCAAAACTGCGCCACGCCAAACGTGCGGTCAACGCGCCGCCGTCACAGTTGCAATGAGGGGATTGGCCATGCAAACGCTCAATGCCATCGTCTTCGGCTGGTATCCCTATCTCTGCCTGACCGTCTTTCTGATCGGCAGTCTGATTCGATTCGACCGCGAGCAGTACACGTGGCGCTCGGGCTCGAGTCAGCTGCTTCGGCGGCGCCAACTGATCTGGGGCTCGAACCTTTTCCATGTCGGGATCCTTTTCATTTTTGCGGGGCATTTCGTCGGGCTGCTGACGCCGATCTGGGTGTTTGACATGCTCGGCGTGTCGCACGGCTTCAAGCAGATGCTCGCGATCGTCGCCGGTGGCGGCGCCGGGCTGATGTGCCTGGTCGGCATTTCGCTCCTCGCGCATCGCAGGCTCTTCGATCCCAGGATCCGCGCGACGTCGTCTTTTGCTGACACGGGTATCCTTCTGGTGCTGTTCGTCCAGCTGCTGCTTGGCTTGGCGACCATCCCCGTGTCGCTCGGTCATCTCGATGGTCACGAGATGGTCAAGTTCATGGACTGGGCGCAGGGCATTCTCACGTTGCAGCCCGGAATCGCCGCCAACATTGTCGACGTCCATCCGATCTTCAAGGCGCATCTGGTCCTGGGAATGACCATCTTCCTGCTCTTCCCCTTCACCCGCCTGGTCCACATCTGGAGTGCGCCGGTGTGGTATCTCGGCCGCCGCGGCTATCAGGTGGTGCGCAGCCGCGACGGACGCCGTCATCTCGTGCAACCGATTCAGCCTGCGGAGTAGCCGATGGACTGTTCATTGGGCGCGGCGCTTCCAAAGCCGAAGATGGTCAGTGTGAACGGGGTCGTGATCGAGCGCGACGTCATTGCCCGGGAAGTTCAGAACCATCCGTCGGACAAGCCGATCCTCGCCTGGCAAGCGGCGGCGCGCGCGCTTGCGGTGCGCGAATTGCTGAGACAGGAGGTCAGGAGGCTCGGCGTAACGGCCTCCCCTCTGCGTGATGCCGAAGGTCGCAGCGAAACCGAGGAAGAAGCGGCGATGCGGGCGCTGATCGCGCGCGAGGTTCTGATACACGAGCCGGACGAATCGACGTGCCGTCGCTTCTACGATCAGAACAGGCAACGGTTCCTTGTCGGCGAGCTCTACGAAGCGTCGCACATCCTGCTGATCGCGCCGAGCAGCGATTCGCTGGCTCGATCGGCTGCGCGAGACGAGGGGCGGACGGTCATGGAGGCCGTGCGGAGAAGCCCGGAGGTGTTCGAGACCATCGCGCGCGATCGCTCCGACTGCAGGGTCTCGGCGGAGAATGGTGGCAGGCTCGGGCAGCTGTCGCGTGGGCAGACGACCGCCGAGTTCGACGCCGCGCTGGCCCGGATGTCGGTTGGAGAGGTCGGTCTGATTGAGACACGCTTTGGTATCCATGTCGTGCGCCTTGACCGGCGGGCCCCCGGACAAGTCCTGCCGTTCGACATGGCGAGGGCGCGCATTTCGCAATATCTCACCGAGCGTGTCCGGCACCAGGCGCTCGCGAAATATGTCGCCGATCTGGCAGGCCGCGCGGCGATCGTTGGCGTGACTTTGCCGGCGCCGCAATCGGCGCTGCCGCAGTAGAGGGGGCGATCATGCTGCTCGGGGATCTCATTCACGATCTCAGCGACGACGCGAAGTCGAGTGCGGTGTTGCAGGGGTGTGGCGACCTTACGCTCCTGGTGCGCGTCAGCTCTGTCGCGGATCGCCTCGGCGAGGATGTCGGTGAGTATGCGTCGGCTGCTGTCCGGCGCTTTGCAAATCTCGCCGAGAACGAGGATTGGCTCGGGTTGATGAGCGCCATCGACAGAGCCGCCGATCCCGCGATCGTCTGTCTGACGTCCATGATCAAATGGTCGCTGCAGAGGGATGAAATCGATCACTCCTAGGCCGGGTCCGCCACAGGCTATCTGTGCTGGAGGAGTGGGTTGGACATGTCGAAGCATCAAGCTGATGTTGGGATTCGCATGCACGATGAGATGGTAGAGAAGGTCGGTGTTGAGGCCGCGCCGCTCGTGGCGCTCGTCTACGACGACGGGAAATATCCCTACGAGACGTTCGATCACCTCGTGGATCACTCGCGTCGAGTGCGATTGAAGGTCGCCGGCGCACTGCAGCGAAGGCTGTTCCTCGACGAAAATCGCCGGTGCGACGTCCTGCTCGAGGAGATCGACACGGCCAATCAAACCCCGATCTTCGAGGATCGTGGATCGGGAGCGAGAGGTTGCCGGCTGGATGAATCGGCGCTGGCAGAGGTGACGGTTCGCGTCCTCGCCAGCCTGGATGCGCGTCCAAACATCCTGGTGTTGAACAAATTTGGCAAGGCAGAGTGCGAGGGACGCGGAACGCTTGATCTGATTGCCCGCGCGCTGGACCTCGCGATACCGACGATTGTCGGCGTGCCGCGCAGCAATATCGATGCCTGGAGAGATTTCTCCGGAGATATGGGGATTGAGCTCGAAGCCCGCGGAGACGTGGAGCGGTGGCTGGAAAGTGTTCGGCAGGATCGAACTATAGACTCAGCCAGCCAGCTGCGCTGATCGCGATTGCGAGCAATCGACGGGTCGGGGGACACAGAACTGCCGAGCCGGGCCGCCGAAGATATCTGCCGGCTGACATGGATGTTCCTCGACGCGACAGGGAGTCCGCCGGTCGTGCTGGAGTCGTCATCACGACGCTGATGACGCGAAATGTTGCGCTCCGACAAAGAATGGCCGGTCGGGCCCGACTAGCATCTTTCCGATGGTCGGGAGATTGTATGGCGCAAGCTCATTGCTCGCGCTTCCTTCGGGCGTGAGGGGACTGTGTTCCTCCGGGCGCCACGGCAATTGCCGAATGGCGCAGCGTCGTCGCGAGTGCTGCGTCCGCGATCAAGAACTGGAGCCGCTCATGATTGGAGCGAAAATCTCGCGCTGGACGATGAGCTATTTCGCGGCAGCGCTGGGGTGGCTACTCGTTGCCTTGGCAATGCTGGTCGGCGGACTCGGTTACCCCGCTGCAGACCTCGGCGCTCCCGATACGCTTGTCGTTGTGCATGCGGTCTGCATCGGTTGGCTCAGTCTCTCGGTATGCGGCGCCTTGTTCCAGTTCGTTCCCGTTCTCGTCGCAAGGCCGCTCCCCTTCGACAAATGGGCCTTGCCGGCCTTGTTCCTCATCAACGTCGGTCTGGTCTGCCTGATATCGGGTTTCCTCTCACTGGCCGGACGAATTGCTCCAGCCGCTTGGCTTCTGCCGGCCGGCAGCGTGGTGCTCGGCGCCGGTCTGGCGATGGTCGCGCTCGATCTGGGCCTGACTCTCTTCAGCCAGCCGAAGGGGCCTGCTCTATTTGTCATCGCCGGACTTGGCTCGTTATGCGCGACTGTCGCGCTCGGCGCCGCGTTCTCGTTTGCTCTCGCCGGATCGGCGGGCACCTTCGGCGCCGCGCTCCTGGCCGCGGCGATTCCGATCCATGCGATTGCCGGGCTGGGAGGCTGGCTGACCCTGACCGCCATGGGGGTGAGCTATCGCCTGCTGGCCATGTTCATGCTCTCGGCGGACCTCGGCGATCGACAGAGCACATCCGCGCTGAAATTTGGTGCGCTCGCGCTATCGGTGGCAGTCGTGGGCGGATTGTTCGCAATCGGCCTCGCAGCCGAGCTCGGAGCCGTGCTCATCCTCGCTGCTGGTCTTGGTGTGATCTCGCTTGCGCTCTATGGACGGGACATCGCGACGATCTATCGCTCCCGCAAACGGCGCCAGCTCGAGCTGAACATGCGGATGGCAACCGTGTCTTTCGCCAATCTGGCGGCGACGGTGGCGCTCGGCACCGTCATCATCGTCACCGGAAAGGTCGGCGTTCATGTCGGCGCGTTCGCGTTCTTGGCCGTGTTCGGCTGGCTGTCTGGTCTCATATTCGCGAAGCTCTACAAGATTGTCGCCTTTCTGACCTGGCTCGAAACCTACGGTCCCGTGATGGGGCGCGGCCCGACGCCACGGGTTCAGGACCTGGCGGTGGAACGCCGGTCCGAGAAGTGGTTCATCATCTATTTTCTAGGCGTCTGGGCGGCGACCATCATGTTGATGATGGGCGAGGACCAGGCGTTTCGCGGCGCCGCGGCGGTCATGGCCGTGGGCAGTATTGGAATCATACACGAGCTTGTGCGAGTCCGACGTCTTTCCGATGTTGCGGGCTCCCGGAGGCTTCCGGCCGGAGCCATCGCGCCAAGCCTGTTGTTCGCCAGAAACTAGGAGGGAAGCCATGATCGCGTACATTGACGTCGACGTCCGACCGATTCTCAGGGCTGGAGGCGAGCCGTTCTCCGTCATCATGGACGCGGTTGGCCGGCTGGCGCCAGGCCAGGGCGTGCGGCTGATCGCGAGCTTCAGGCCGATTCCGCTGCTCTCCGTCATGGCAAAAAAGGGCTTCGCCCACACCGATCGACCGCTCGACGATGGCGACTGGGAAGTGCTGTTTTCGCCGCTGGCTGCCGAGGACGCCGGTCAGGAAGACGCTGGTGCCAGCCTCGCATTCGAGCGATGGCCAGATCCCGTGGTCACGCTCGACAACCGGGAGCTCGACCCACCCGAGCCGATGGTGCGCATCCTTGCGGCCGCGGAGGAGTTGGCCCCTGGAGAGACCTTGTCGGCACTTCTGGGCCGCGAGCCGGTGTTCCTGTTCCCTGAACTTGAGAAACGTGGCTTTCGCTGGCTCGGCGGGTTTACGCCGGATGGATCGACCTACGAACTGTCGGTGAGGGCTCCGCTATGAGCCGCGATGTCATCGACCGCATCCGCGACGCCATGCGCGTGGTCATCGATCCGGAGCTGGGAGAAAACGTGGTCGATCTCGGCTTCATCTACGACATCACGGCGACGGATGGCGTTGTGCATGTCACGATGACGGCCACGACGCCCGGGTGCCCCGCAACAGGTTTTCTCAAGGAAGGGGTCGCATGCAGCATTGCGGAGATTGCGGGCGTCGAAGCCGTGGACGTGACGATGACATTCGATCCGCCTTGGACCCCATCCAGAATTGATCCGGCCGTTCGTGCTGCGCTGGGTTTCGACAACGTCAATTGACCGAACGAAAGCGAAAAGCTGGTGGCTGCTCGGCCGGGAACAGTCCAGGTTCGCGCGGCAGCACGGAGAGGCGGCGTCTGTACTCCCGCTCGTCGAAGAACACGTCAACCGTCGCAGACGCCTTCGGCTCATCGCCCGAGTGCGTCTGTCGTGTTCTGTCTTCAAGTCCTATCGTCTGTCTTGCTTCGCTACCTCAGCAAGATTGCTTGCTTCGGTCGTCCGGTCCGGAAGCCACTCCCGCGCGTTGGCGCGGAGCCCGGGGACGTCGAGCAGGTTGATCGCGCGGCAGGCGATCTGCTCGATGACGTCATCGAGCGACTGGGGCTTCAGGTAAAACGCCGGCACTGGCGGCGCGATGATCGCGCCGATCTCGGTGGCCTGCGTCATCGCTCGGAGATGACCGAGATGCAGCGGGCTCTCCCGCACCAAGAGGATCAGCCGGCGGCGCTCCTTGAGTTGAACGTCGGCGGCGCGGACCAGGAGGTTGTCGAGCTGGCCCCAGGCGATCGCCGAGAGGGTGCGGATCGAGCAGGGCGCCACGATCATGCCGGCTGCAGAAAACGAGCCGCTGGCGATGCTCGCGCCGATGTCGGCGACATCATGAGCATGCGCCGCCAGATCACGCAGCCGCGCCAGGCTGCCCTGGCCGACCTCCTCGTGCAAGGTGCGCACGGCGGCGTCAGATACCACGAGATGGACCGTGCATTGCGGTTGCTCCGCGAGCCGTTCGACGATGCGCACACCGATCGCGGCGCCCGAGGCGCCGCTGATGCCGACGATGACGTGGTGCCGTCCGCTCATGCCGAGGCCACTCGACCGGCCCCGCCCTCGCCGAGGCCGAGGCTCGGCCACATCGCGTCGATGCGTGCCGCTACGGCGGGGTCCATCGCCAGCACCTCGCCCCAGGCGCGCTCGGTCTCGGCGCCGAGCTTGGTTGTGGCGTCGATGCCGAGCTTGCCACCGAGGCCGGATTTTGGCGAGGCGAAGTCGAGATAGTCGATCGGCGTGTTGGCAAGCGGCACGAGATCGCGCGAGGAGTCGCTGCGCGTCGCGACGGCCCACATCACCGCGCGCCAGTCGCGGACGTCGATGTCCTGGTCGACCACGATGAGGAGCTTGGTGTAGCTGAACTGCGGCAGCATCGACCACAGGCCGAGCATGATGCGGCGGGCTTGGCCCGGATAGCGCTTCTTGATCGCTACGACGGCGATTCTGTAGGAGCAGGCCTCTGGCGGCAGATGGCAGTCGACCACCTCCGGGAATTGCTGCCGGATCAAAGGGACGAACAGCGTATTCAGCGCCTCGCCAATTCGAGACGGCTCGTCCGGCGCGCGTCCCGTGAACGTCGACAGATAGAGCGGGCTGCGACGCGTGGTGATCGCGGTGACCTGCAGCACCGGAAAGTTCTCGACGGCGTTGTAGTAGCCGGTGTGATCGCCATAGGGCCCCTCCGGCGCGGTTTCGGTGGCCGACACGACGCCCTCGATCACGATCTCGGCGGCCGCCGGCACCGTCAGGGGCACGGTGAGGCATTCGACCAGCTCGGGGCGGTCGCCGCGCAGGATGCCGGCGAAGCGCAGCTCGGAGATGGTCTCGGGCAATGGCAGCACGGCGCTGAGGATGGTGGCGGGATCGGCGCCGATCACGATCGCGATCGGCATGTCGCGCCCCAGCGCCTGCCACTGCTGGTGGTGGCGGGCGCCGCCGCGATGAGCGAGCCAGCGCATGATGGCACGATCGCGGCCGAGCACCTGCATGCGGTAGACGCCGACATTTTCCTGCTCGCCTGTGGATGCGTCCGGCGGGACGGTGATGACGAGCGGCCACGTCAACAGCGGCGCCGGCTCGCCCGGCCAGCAGATCTGGGCCGGCAAGGTGGTCAGGTCGATGTCATCGCCCATGGTGACACATTCATGCACCGGCGCGGCTGATCGCAGCCTCGGCCGGGTCGACAGCGCCGCGCGCGCCAGCGGCAGCTTCTGCAGCGCTTCCCTGATGTCGCGCGGCGGTTGCGGGGCGCGCAGCTCCGCCATCATCTTGCCGAGCTCCGCCAATCGTTCGGGCTGCACGCCCATGCCCCAGGCCACCCGCTCCACGGTGCCGAACAGATTGGTGACGAGCGGCATTGCCGAGAGTGAGCCGCACGCCTTGATCGGCCGTTCGAACAGCAGCGCGGGCCCTTCGGCGGAGATGACGCGGCGATGGATCTCGGTGATTTCGTGGACGACCGAGACTCTGTCGCGAATGCGTCGCAGCTGTCCCCGCTCGTCGAGAAAGCGCAGGAAATCCGACAGCTCGCGGAAGCGAGGGACATCACGTCGCAACGATAGGCTCCGTTCAAAAAACGCCTCGTAGCTGGAACAATCAGTGTGATCTTTGTTCCGCGTCAAATACTTCCCCCGCCGATCCGGCCAGAGCTTGTGCCATGAGCTCTCTTCAGGACGCGTCTTCGACCTCACGGCCCCTGTTGCCGCCACTGCTCGGGCAGGTGCTGCGTCCGTTGCCGTTGCTGCCCCTGCAGATTGCGCTCGGCGCTTTCCTGCGTGGGCTTTTGCGGCGGCATCCGCATCTGCTCGACCGGCTCGGGTCGCATCGCGGAAAGCGCTTTGGCATCAAACCGACCGATCTGCCGTTCGCATTCGTGATTCAGGCGGGCCCGCAGCAGCCGCAACTCGTGGCGGTGCGCCAACTGCCCACCGGCCTCGATGCCTCCATCTCCGCGTCGATCGTGAGCCTGCTGGCCCTGGTCGAGGGCCGGCTCGACGGCGATGCGCTGATGTTTTCGCGTCAGCTCGTCATCGAAGGCGATATCGAGGCGGTGCTGGCGCTCCGCAATGCGATCGACGATGCCGGTCTGGATCTGGTCGGCGAGATCGCGACGCTCTCGGGGCCGTTCGGCGTGCCCGCGCAACGACTGCTCGCGGCCGCACGCGACTCGCTGCTGAGATCGACGACGAACGAAAGCGGGATGCGACGATGGAGCTGATCTGTCCGGCAGGGACGCCGGCGGCGCTGAAGAGCGCGGTCGAAGCCGGTGCCGATGCCGTCTATTGCGGATTCGCCGACGAGACCAACGCCCGCAACTTTCCCGGGCTGAATTTTACCCGCGAGCAGATGCGCGAAGGGATCACGTTCGCGCATCGGCGCGGCGCCAAGGTGCTGGTCGCGATCAACACCTTTCCGCGCGCCGGTGCCGTCGAGCTGTGGCGTCGCGCGGTCGACGACGCCGTTGACGCCGGAGCCGACGCCCTGATCCTTGCCGATGTCGGGCTGATGGACCATGCCGCGCGGCGCCATCCCGAACAGCGACTGCATGTCTCGGTGCAGGCGGCGGCGGCGAATGTCGACGCGATCGCGTTCTACGTCGAGAATTTCGGCGCCCGCCGCGTGGTGCTGCCGCGCGTGCTGAGCGTGCCCGAGATCGCCGAGATCACCCGTGAGACGGCCTGCGAGACCGAGGTGTTCGTGTTTGGCGGACTATGCGTGATGGCCGAGGGCCGCTGCTCGCTGTCCTCCTACGCCACCGGCAAGTCACCGAACATGCAGGGCGTGTGCTCGCCGCCCAGTCACGTCGCCTATCAGGAGACGTCACAGGGAACGACCTCGCGGCTCGGCGGCTTTACCATCAACCGCTTCGGCCGCGACGAGCCGGCCGGCTATCCGACGCTGTGCAAGGGCCGCTTCTCGACCACGCAAGGCGCCGGCTACATCTTCGAGGATCCGGTCAGTCTCGATGCCACGACCCTGCTCGAGGGTCTGCGCGAAGCCGGCGTCACCGCGCTCAAGATCGAGGGCCGCCAGCGCGGCCGCGCCTATGTCGACAGCGTGGTACGGCATTTTCGCAGCGTGCTGGCAGCGCTCGATGCCGGCAGGTCCACCGAGGCGGCCGACCTCACGGCATTCACCGAAGGGCAGGCCACCACGCAGGGCGCCTACCGCAAGACCTGGCGTTAGACGACATGACAATGGCGGATCAAGGCGTAGAGCGAATGCAACTCACTCTGGGACCCGTGCTCTACAATTGGCAGCCGGAGCGCTGGCGTGATTTCTACTTTCGCATCGCCGACGAGGCCCCGGTCGACCGCGTCGTGGTCGGCGAGGTCGTGTGCTCGAAGCGCGCGCCGTTCTTCGAACCGTATCTGCCTGAAGTCATCGAACGGCTTGCCGCGGCCGGCAAGCAGGTTCTGCTGGGGTCGCTGGTCCTGGTGTCGTTGCGACGCGAGCGCCGGCAGACGGCAGGCCTCGCCGAGTTCGGCGACGGTCTCGTCGAAGTCAACGATCTCACCTGCCTCAAATCGATTGCAGGCCGGCCGCATGCCATCGGTCCCTTCGTCAACATCTACAACGAGGCCAGCGCCGCGTTTCATGCCGCCAAGGGCGCCACCCGGATCTGCCTGCCGCCGGAGCTGCCGCTGTCCTCGGTTGCCGCCATCGCCGGCGCCGTGCCGGAGGTGGCGATCGAAGTGTTCGCCTTCGGCCGTGTGCCGCTCGCGATCTCCGCGCGCTGCTATCACGCCCGCCTGCACAAGCTCGCCAAGGACAATTGCCGCTTCGTGTGCGAGCAGGACCCCGACGGCCTCGTCGTGACGACGCTGGACAACGAGGCGTTCCTCACCATGAACGGCGTGCAGACGCTGTCGCATGGGTGCTCAAACCTGCTCGGCGATCTCGATCGTCTGAAGCAGAGCGGCGTGACATCGCTGCGGCTATCACCTCAGGCCTGCGACATGGTCGCGGTGTCCGAGCATTTCCAGGCGGTCCTGGCGGGGCGCGTGGAAGCCGAAGCCGCAACGGGCCGCCTGCGCGAGATCTATCCGGACGTTCCATTCGCCAACGGCTTCCTGCACGGCGCCCCCGGTGTGTCCTACGTCTCGGGGTAGGTACCGCTGTGTCCTTTCGAGGTGAACTCAGATGTGCTCAGTCTGCATGTTGACTGACCACGGATGGACGACGTTGCGAGACGACGCGCAGCCCGTTCTTGCCGGCATGCTGCAGATTGCTGACCGCGCCAAGGCGGAAGCCTGGGAAATCGTGGTCTGTCCCCGATTTCCCCTCCCAAGCCGGCTGACGTCCGACGCGCCGACCGCAGAGCCCTGCTGACGGCCGGCGCCTCATCCCGATTTGTCGCTGAACGTGGCGGGAAGCGTCGCCAGGAACGCCATGACGCGCTGCGTGCGTAGGGGCGGCCGGCGGTTGGAGGTGCGCAGCATCCATAGGGGCTCCGGCGGCGCGCGCCAAGGCGCAAGCACTTCGACGAGCCGGCCGGTGCGCAGGTCTTCATGGAAGAGCCACGCCGGCCCCCAGCCGATGCCGAACCCATTCGCGATCAAAGCGACCGACGCGTGCGCGTCGTCGCAAATGTGCTTGGGCTTGGGCGCGACGCGAACGAGCTTTTTGCCGCGCGGATCGGTGAAGCGCCAGGTCAGGATCTGCCCGCTCGCGGGATTGCGGAAGCCGACGTGGTCATGTTCGGAAAGCTCGTATGGAGTCGCCGGCGCGCCGCGCGCGTTCAGATACGCGGGCGAGGCGCAAGCGATCCAGGAGAACGTGCAAAGCCGCCGCGCCAGATGACCGGGCGCGCGATCGAGGGGTCCTGAGCGGATGGCGATGTCGACGCCTTCCGCCGCGAGATCAAGAATCTCGTTGCGGAATTTGATCTCGATCTCGATTTCCGGCCGCTCCCGCAGGAACGCGGGAAGTCTCGGCAGGATGCAGGCACGCGCGAACGAGGCGGGGGCGGTCACTCGCACCCGTCCGCCATCGTTACGCGTGGCTTCGCCGAGCGCGGATTGGACGCGATCGAGACTTTCGGCCAGCGCGCGTCCCGCCGCCATCAGCCGCTCGCCCTCGTCGGTCAGCGCCAGCGAATGGGTGGTGCGATGCAAAAGCCGTATCCCGCGAGCCTGTTCGAGGCGGGCGACCGCCTTGGACATCGCCGAGGTGGTCGTCCCCGCCCGCCGCGCGGCTTCGGCGAAGGAGCCCGCCTCGACGACGCGAACGAAGGCGAGGAGACGCGAGAGGTCGGGAGGCAAGGCGGTTGTGGACATTCAGTCCACATAGTCATGGCGACAGGGTCGCTACAAGGGGCCGTTCCGATGGGCCAGATGGAGAGCGTCAGCGCGCATGCTGCGCCGCTGGAAAACGCGAGAAGTCCCATGAACCCCATCGAAATCACGCTGCAAGCCCTCGACGCCGCCGAGCGCGTAATTCCCCCTGGCCAGCCGGTCTATATGCTCAATCTGCTGCGCTACCGCCCCCGCGCGCGTTACGAGGACGGCTTCGACGCCGCGCCCTGCTCGGGCCGCGAAGCCTTCAACGAACGCTATAGACCGGCCTTCCGGCGTCTCGCAGCCGGTAAGCCACTGGTGCGGATGTTTTCCGGGCCGGTCCTGGCGAGCCTGGTCGGCCCGCAAGGCGAACGCTGGGATGAAGCGGCGATCAATGAATACGGCGATTTCGCCGCCTTCCGCTCGATCGTCGACACCGAGACCTACCGGCGCGAAGTCGCCCCGCATCGGCACGCGGCGCTCGAGGATTTCCGGTTGTTCGCGCTCCTCAAGGCGATCTGAACGCATTAGGGCGCCGGCCTTCATTTGGCATTTCAGGGCCGGCTTGGATCGCGCCCAAATTGCGGTATTGGAGAACTATCCGATCGCCGCGAGGCCAGTTGGGCCGCGCGCCGGTAAGAAAGCAGAGCTTCCAAAACAGTGGGTCTCGCGATGTAGCGGACCCCCGCGACCAGCTTTCCTCGCATTTCCCTTGCTGGCGTGAATTTCCTCCGCGTCAATCGGCAGGGCCGCGCGTCGCCCCGGAATGACGGCGAGGGCACCGACAAAAAGAAAGCGGCGGCCCGGGGGGGGCCGCCGTTGGAGTCGAGACCACGCGAAGCTGAGCGTGGTGCTCAGGAGGCTCGGAGCTGGACGCGCTGGATCTTGCCGACGATCAGCAAGTAGGCGCACGCCGCGACCAGGGCGTTGAGGCCGACGAACACCAGCGCGCCGTTGAAGGAGCCGGTGGCCGACAGGATGTAGCCGATCACGATCGGAGTGGTGATGCTGGAGAGGTTGCCGAAGGTGTTGAACAGGCCGCCGGAGACGCCGCCGGCTTCCTTCGGCGAGGTGTCGGAGACCACAGCCCAGCCGAGCGCGCCGATGCCCTTGCCGAAGAACGCCAGCGCCATCAGGCCGACCACCAGCGCCTGTCCGTCGACATAGTTGCAGCCGATGATTGCCATCGACAGCAGCATGCCGCCGACGATCGGGATCTTGCGGGCGAGCGTCAGCGATCCCGTCTTGCGCAGGATGGCGTCGGAGATGAAACCGCCGAGCACGCCGCCGATGAAGCCGCACAGCGCCGGCAGGGTGGCGACGAAGCCGGCCTGCAGGATCGACAGGCCGCGCTCCTTGACCAGATAGACCGGGAACCAGGTCAGGAAGAAATAGGTCAGCGTGTTGATGCAGTACTGGCCGATATAGACGCCGAGCATCATGCGGTTCGACAGCAACTGTCCGATATGCGACCAGGTCGGACCACCGGAGGTAGCCTTGGCGTCCTTCGCGCCCTCCATGTCGACCAGCGCGCCGCCGTCCTTGATGTAGTCGAGCTCGGCCTGGTTGACGCTCGCGTGCTCCTTCGGTCCGTACATGGTCCTGATCCACATCAGGCCCATGAGGATGCCGAGCGCACCCATCACTGTGAAGACGTGGCGCCAACCGAACGCATGCGCGATCCAGCCCATCAGCGGCGCGAAGATCACGGTCGCGAAATACTGGCCCGAGTTGAAGAAGGCCGACGCCGTGCCGCGCTCGTTGCTCGGAAACCAGGCGGCGACGATGCGGGCATTGGCCGGGAAGCTCGGCGCTTCGGCGAGACCGACCAGGAAGCGCAACGCGAACAGCGCGGTGACCGCGGCGGCGCCGGAAAAGAAGCCGATCCAACCCTGCATCATGGTGAAGATCGACCAGATCACGATGCTGCAGGCATAGACCCAGCGCGAACCGAAGCGGTCGAGCAGCCAGCCGCCCGGCACCTGCGCGAGCACATAGGACCAGCCGAAGGCGGAGAACACATAGCCCATCGCGACGGGATCGAGATGCAGCTCCTTGGACAGCGAAGGTCCTGCGATCGACAAGGTCGCCCGGTCGGCGTAGTTCACGGTCGTGACCAGGAACAGCATGGTCACGATAAACAGCCGCACGCGTGATCGGCGCAATTCGGCCGTGGTTACGATAGCGCTCATGCGCTCCACCTCTCTTGTACGTTCCTCGATGACTGTCCTAGAGGAGAGGGAGGGCCGGGGTCCAAACCGAAGCCTGTATCAATCGATGCAAATTTTGGATCGATCCCCGGGGTCTCCATGCCGGTTGAAGCCTGGGGCTCGTCACCAGCCGCGGCTTGCGATGCATGAGCTGGTCAGGCTTGCGCGCCGAGGTTTTGCAGATTTCGTGGCGCAGTCGACCGCCGTCGCGGCGGATCTCTCCCCACATCCACCGCGCCTCACGCGCCGGATCGCCTGGATCCCGACGCACTCGCTGCCGAGAAGATACGATGCACAGCGTACCGTTCCGCCGGTTGGAAGCTGCCGGCACGGACCGATCGACGTGCGAACCATCCGTGCTTGTATCCGTCGTGACTGCGTGCACAATCGTCGGTGCGAGCGAACAGGAGCCATTGCGCGTGAAGGCCGTCTACACCGAGCTGCATCGCAGCCATGATCCGCAATTCTATCTGGTGCGTGGCGTCGTCAAGCGCACCACCGAGCAGCCCGAGCGGGCGGATCGTTTGCTTGCGGGATTGAAGGCCGGCCATCACGAGTTGGTCGCGCCGCTTCATTTCGGCCAGGAAGCTCGCGCGCGCGTGCACAGTCCGGAATACCTCAATTTCCTGGAAGAGGCGTGGGACGCCTGGGCCGCGCTCGGCGATGCCGGTGCGGAAATGATCCCGAACATTCATCCCGTTCGCAATGCCGCCACCTATCCGACGCACATCGTCGGGCGGCTGGGCTGGCACACGACCGATACCTCAGCGCCGATCGGGCCGGGGACGTGGGAAGGCGCCTGCGCCGCGACCGACGTGGCTGCGACCGCAGCGCAACTGCTGCTCGACGGCGAGGATGCGATGTACGCACTGTGCCGGCCGCCGGGCCACCATGCGTATCGGGACATGGCCTCGGGCTTCTGCTTCATGAACAACTCCGCCATCGCGGCCGCGCATCTGCGTCAGCGCCACGAGCGCGTCGCCATCCTCGACGTCGACGTCCATCACGGCAACGGCACGCAGGGCATCTTCTACGAGCGGCCCGACGTGCTGACCATCTCGATCCACGCCGACCCCACGCATTACTATCCGTTCGTCTGGGGCTATGCGCATGAGCGCGGTGCAGGCGCCGGGCTTGGCGCCAACCTCAACATTCCGCTGCCGCTCAAGAGCGGCGACGACACCTATCTCAAGGCGTTCGAGACCGCGGCCAAGACGATCCATGCGTTCGCGCCCGGTGCGCTCGTGGTGGCGCTCGGCCTCGATGCCTCCGAGCACGATCCGCTCAAGGGGCTCTCCGTGACCACGCCAGGTTTCCGTCGCATCGGCGGCGCGATCGCGCGGCTCGGCCTTCCCACGGTGTTCGTGCAGGAGGGCGGCTATCTCTCGGACATTCTCGGGCAGAACCTGACCGCGGTGCTCGGAGGCTTCGAAGCGGCGCGGTAGGCCTTCATCTCGTCCTCGCGATCTCTTCCTGGTGTGCCTGCAGAACGCCATCGCAAATCATTCGCATAGCGGCGCTTGACGTGCGGAGGCGAGCCGCGACGCGACCACGCGAGGCTCGACAGAGCAGGTGACTGGCGAAACATCCGGCTCCAATTGCTGCACCATTTAGCAAGTGCTAGGCTTTGCGAACTACCCTCGGCTGTAGTCGGCTCGGAGGGACGTGATGAAGCGGCGAATGATCGGCCTGGATACCCTGGTCGGGGGACCCGAAGAGGCATTGGCCCAGCCGACGGCCAAGCTGACCCCGTCGGAGCTCAGCTCCGCAGCCTCGGCCGGCCGGCCATCCCGGCGAAGGCTGCTGGCCTCAGCCGGCCTCGGCCTCGGCGCTGCGGCATTTTCGTTTTCCTCCGGCCCGTCTTTCGCGCAGCCACGTGACGGCGCAAGCCTTGGCCGGCCGGTGCGCGTCAGCAAGGATCGGCTCGATGCGCTCGCAGCGAAGCTCCACGCCGTCTTCAATGAGCAGAATATCTTGCCGCCATTCTCGGCCGACAAGCACGGGGCGCGGGTCGACGTCGAACTGCGCCGGCTGACGACCTACACGCGCATCCCCAGCACCGGTGAGCGCGTCAAGGTCAGCGGCCTGCTCGCGCTGCCCGCCGATCACAAGGGCGCACTGCCGGTCGTGTCGTGGCAGCACGGCACCATCCTGTCGTTCGACCAGGTCCCGTCCAATCTCGTCAAGCTGGCCGATCCGAACTACGAGCCGCGCGACAATGTCGATTCGATCGAGACGCTGTTCAACGTCCAGCGCCTGGTCGGCAACGGGTTTGCGTTGATCGCGGCCGACTATCTCGGCAAGGGACCGTATCGCCAGGGGCGAGGCGAGGCCTATGCGGTGAAGGACGCGACCGTGCAGTGCTGCCTGGACGTGTTGAACGCGGGTCTGCTCGCGCTCGATCACCTCGGCCTGCGAAAGACCGGGCTGTTCCTGAACGGCTGGTCGCAGGGTGCCTTGAACACGCAATGGCTGCGCCAGGAGCTGCAGCGGCGGCGCGTCGCGGTGGCGGCGAGCGCCACGCAAAGTCCGTTCAACAATCTTGCGGATTCGATGCGCTATTGGGTGTCCGCCCAACCGGGCAGCGCGTCGACCGACAGCACCTATCCGAAGCAGCCGATCTGGATCACGCCGTGCGTCATCGTCCTCCTGGGCAGCTATCGCCAGTATTACCGGCTCGGCGACCTGTTCAAGACTGCGATCAAGCCGCAGCACGTCGCGCTGGCCGAGAAATACTGGGCCGACTACAGCATGGACGAGACGTTCAGCAAGTCGGTGCCGCAGCCCTCGGATCTGCTGGTCGACGGCTTCTTCGAGCGCTTCACCCACGAGACCAACAGCCGCTTCCTCCGCCGCCTGGCCGGCAACAGCTCGACCTATTGGGACTATGACGCCCCGATGCGGTTCTACTACGGCCTTCTCGACGAGGCGCTGCCGCCGAGCCTCGTCAAGATGCCGCTGGCGGCCGACGGCCGCTTTGCGCAAGGCATCGCGGTCGCCGGCGCCAGCCATCGCGGCACGTTCCTGGCAAGCCTCTATGGCGGCGGCCACGTCATCGGCGGCGCTTCGACCGTGCTGGACTTCTTCAAGACCAGTTCCTGAATTTCGGCGATGATCAGCTTGCCAGCGCCTGCGGCCTGTGGGTCGCGAGCTCCCGCTCGGCGGTGCGGACGATCTCCATGGTGCGCACGACGCTCGCCGGATTGACGCTGATCGAATCGATGCCGAGTTCGGCCAGATAGCGCGCGACTTCCGGATAGTTGGCCGGCGCCTCGCCGCAGATGCCGACATGGCGATGGTTGCGGTGCGCGCCCTCGACCGCCATCCGCAGCATCGCCAGCAGGCCGGGATCACGCTCGTCGAAATCGAAGGCGACGATGTCGGAGTCGCGGTCGACGCCGAGCGTGAGCTGGGTGAGATCGTTGGAGCCGATCGAGAAGCCGTCGAAATGTTTGGCGAACTCGTCGATCAGGATGACGTTGTTCGGGATCTCGCACATCATGTAGATCTCGAGCCCGTTTTCGCCTCTCACGAGGCCATGCCCGGCCATCGCCGCAATCACCTTGCGTGCCTCCTCCACGCGGCGGCAGAACGGGATCATGATCTTCAGATTGGAGAGCCCCATCGTGTCGCGCACGCGCTGCAACGCCGCGCATTCCAGCGCGAAACCGGCGGCGTAGGCGGGATGCGCATAGCGCGAGGCGCCGCGGAAGCCGAGCATCGGGTTCTCTTCCTTCGGCTCGAAATCGGAGCCGCCGATCAGGCTGGCATATTCGTTGGTCTTGAAGTCCGAGAGGCGCACGATCACCGGCCGCGGGTAGAATGCCGCGGCGATGGTGCCGACGCCTTCCGACAGCCGCTCGACGAAGAAGTCGGCGGGCTTCTTGTAGCGCGCGGTCAGGCGCTTGATCGTCGCGCGATCTTTTGCCGTGGTCACCTTTGCGGGCGTCGCCAGCGCCATCGGGTGGATGCCGATCGCCTGGTTGATGATGAACTCCATGCGCGCAAGGCCCACGCCATCGTTCGGCAGCAGCGCGGTCTTGAAGGCCAGTTCGGGGTTGCCGAGATTGACCATGATCTCGGTGCGCGGCTTCTCCAGTCTGTCGATCGCCAGGCGCTCGACATCGAACGGCAGTGCGCCGTCGTAGACATGGCCGGCATCGCCCTCGGCGCAGCAGACGGTGACCGTCGTTCCGGTCTTCGCGCGCTTGCTGAAATCCTCCGTGCCGACCACGGCCGGCACGCCGAGTTCCCGAGCGATGATCGCGGCATGGCAGGTGCGGCCGCCATGATCCGTGACGATCGCCGCCGCGGTCTTCATCACCGGCTCCCAGTCCGGACTGGTCGACGCGGCGACCAGCACCTCGCCGGGGCGGAACGCGTTCAGATCCTTGGGATTGCGGATCAAGCGGATCTTGCCGGTGGCGATCTTTTCGCCCACGGCGCGGCCGGTTGCCAGCGTCCTGCCGGTCTTCTTCAGAACGTAGGTCTCGATCGCCTCGGGCCGCCGCTGCGAGGCCACTGTCTCCGGCCGCGCCTGGATGATGTAGAGCGCACCGTCGCGACCGTCCTTGGCCCATTCGATGTCCATAGGTGTCGGCCTGCCAGCCTTCTGCGAGTAGTGCGCCTCCACGACGATGGTGGCCTGCGCCAGCTCCAGCACGTCGGCGTCGCTGATGCAGAATTTCGCCCTGTCGGCCGGCGGCGTCGTCTCGGTGCGCGTCGTGGGGCCGCGGCTTCGTGCGCCGGCCTTTACGCCGGCTTTGGCATAGACCATCCGCTTGTCCTTGGCGCCGAGCCGGCGCGACAGCACGCTGCGGAAGCCGGCCGCGAAGGTCGGCTTGTGGACGTAGAACTCGTCCGGATCGACCGTGCCCTGCACGATGGTCTCGCCGAGGCCATAGACCCCGGTGATGAAGGCGACGTCGCGAAAGCCGCTCTCGGTGTCCAACGAGAACATCACGCCGCTCGCGGCGCGGTCCGAGCGTACCATCTTCATCACCGCCACCGAAAGCGCGACCTTGTCGTGGTCGAAACCGTTGTCGATGCGGTAGGAGATCGCGCGGTCCGTATAGAGCGAGGCGAAGCAGCGGCGGCACGCCTCGAACAGGTCCTTGGCGCCGCGAATGTTGAGAAAGCTCTCGTGCTGGCCTGCGAAGCTCGCATTCGGCAGGTCCTCGGCGGTGGCCGAGCTGCGCACGGCAACCGCGACGCCGCGGCCATACTCCTGCTCCAGCTGCTTGTAGGCCTCTGCGACCTCGTAGCGCAGGTCGTCACGGTCGGTCGCCGCGAAAACGATCGCGCGCGCCTTCGCCGCGCGTTTGGCGAGATCGGCGATGCGGCGCTTGTCGAGGCCTGCGAGCAGCTTGCGCAGCTCGTCGTCAGCGCCGGTCGCGCGCAAGGCATCGCGATAGGCGGCGGCCGTCAGTGCGAAGCCGTTGGGTACGCGCACGCCCTGCGACGCCAGCGCCGAATACAGCTCGCCGAGCGAGGCCGTCTTGCCGCCGACCCCGGGCACGTCCTCGATACGAAGGTCCTTGAACCAGCGGATGTAGCCGGGTGCCGTCATCGGTGATCTCCCGCATCGCAGCGCGAGCTTCAGTTTGTCGCGACGGGCGGCGGCTGCCTTGCGCAAGATCAAGCAGGGCGCTCCGCGAGCCCCTTAAATCGCGAGATGACAACGGTTCCACCATAGGCAAGGATGTTTGGTAAGACTCATCAATCGCACCCATCCGGATCACCAATGATCTCCGACGACGAGAACGAGGACGGCAATCGCGAATGGTCGCGGTTCTGGCTCACGGCGCGGCAATTCTGGCTCGGATCGACGGCATGGCGGGTCTGGCTGCTCTGCGTCGCCCTGATCGTCCTCGTGGTGCTTCAGCTCTACGTGCAGTTTCGGTTCAATTACTGGAACAGGGATTTCTTCGACGCATTGGAAGGCCGCGATCCGACGCGGCTGCGGCAGCAGGCCACTCTGCTCATTCCGCTCTGCCTGGCGAGCGTCGTGCTGGCGATCGTCTCGGTGTGGGGCCGCATGGTGATGCAACGCAACTGGCGGCAATGGTTGAGCACCAAGGTGATCAACTATTGGGTCGAGAACGATCGCTATGCGCGGCTCGCGACGGTGCAGGGCGATCTGAAGATTCCGGAGTATCGCATTGCCGAGGACATCCGCATCGCCACCGATGCACCGATCGACTTCGTGGTCAGTGTGATCTCCTCGCTGCTGACGGCGGTCGTGTTCGTCCAGGTGCTGTGGCAGGTTGGCGGATCCATCGGTTTTGCCGTAGCCGGGCACCAGTTGTGGATTCCAGGCTATCTGGTGGTCAGCGTCGTCATCTATTCCGGGCTGGTGACCGGGGCGATGCTGTGGGTCGGTTCGCCGCTCACGCGCGTCATCCAGACCAAGAACCAGGCCGAATCGGAGCTGATTACCGCAGCACATCACTTGCGCGACATCGGCGAAGGCATCGCGCCCAAGCAGGAAGAGCGCAGCGTCATTGCTGGGCTGTGGATGGCGCTCGACCGCACGATCCGGCAATGGAAGCGGCTGTGCTGGCAGCTGATGCGCAATACCCTGGTGTCTCATCTGAATTCGCTGCTCGCGCCGATCATCGGTCTCGTGCTGTGCGCGCCGAAGTTCCTCGATGATCAGATGACGCTGGGCGAACTCACCCAGGCTGCCGCCGCGTTCACGCTGGTGCAGGGGTCGTTCAATTGGATGGTGGACAATTTCAACCGCCTCGCCGAGTGGATGTCGTCGCTGGAGCGCGTCGGCGGGTTGCTGCTCTCGCTGGATCGGCTCAACGGTGATACGGCGAGCGATGTCACGCCGTCTCGAGCCGCACATCAGCCAGCAGACGGCTGACGTCGGCGGGATCGGACAGCGCGGTGCCGGTGCGCAGCAGCGCCGCGGCACCTGCGGCGACTGCAAAGCGAAACGCTTCGTCCAGCAGCTCGCCCGCGGCGAGCTTCGCGACCAGCGCGCCGAGAAAACTGTCGCCGGCGCCGACTGCGTTGACCGGCACCATCGTCAGCGGCTGAGCGCGCAGCACGCGGTGGCGGGTGACCAGCAGGGCGCCGAGATGACCCATGGTCAGCGCGACGGCGCCGGCCTTGCCGCTCGCGACCAGCGCGTGGGCGGCTTTCTCCCAGGCCGTTGCATCGGGCAGCGCGCCGCCGACCAGCTCTTGCATCTCGTGCAGCGACGGCTTGATCAGGTCGACCCCGCCGGCAACCGCCGCAGCCAAAGCTGGTCCCGAGGTGTCGAGCACGAATTGCGCGCCGTGTGACCGTGCAAGCGTCGCAACGCGCGCGTAGAAGTCGGCCGGCACGCCACGCGGCAGGCTGCCGCTGCCGACGACGAACCGGGGGAACGGATCCTGGGCCGCGAGCAGGGTAAGGCCGGCCTGCCACTCGGCCTCGGTCAGCGTCGGACCCGGCAGGATGAAGCGATAGGGCTGGCCGCTGACGCGCTCCTGGACGAAGAAATCCTCGCGCGTGTCCTCGGCCGTTGCCCAGGTGTGGCTGGCGACGCCTTCCTTCTCGACGAGTTGCTTCAGCAGAAGGCCGGTCGGGCCGCCGACCGGATAGAGCGCAGTGACGTCGCCGCCGAGTCGGGCGATGACGCGGGCGACGTTGATGCCGCCGCCTCCGGGATCTCGCTGTTGCGTCGTGCCGCGCAGCTTGGCCACCGGCACGATTTTCTCGACGGTCGTCGAGACGTCGACGGCCGGGTTCGGCGTGATCGTGACGATGTCGCTCATTCGATCTCAGTGCGTCGGGGAGCCGCCGCTCGCGGTGATGCCGGCCTCGAAGAACGATTTGAGGCCGAGAAAGCTGATGTCGGGCTTGGTGACGAGATGAACCGGGATCGGACGCAGATAGCTGTCATAGCGCCCCTTGCTCTCGAACTGCCGGCGGAAATCGGATCTGCCAAAGTAGTCCGGAAACCGCGGCGGGATGCCGCCGGCGATGTAGACGCCGCCGCGGGCGCAGAAGGTCAGCGCGAGGTTGCCGGCGACGGCGCCGAGCCAGGCGCAGAACATGTCGAGCGTCGCGCGGCTGGTGGCGCAGCTGCCGTCGAGCGCGGCGTGGGTGATCGCAGCGGCATCGCGCGGCGGCACGTCGACACCATCCACCGCCGCGACGGCTCGATAGACATTCTCGAGGCCCATGCCGGACAATGCGCGCTCGATCGAGACATGGCCGAAGCGCTCGCGCATCTTCGCCAGCACGGTGGCCTCGCGCGCCGTCGTCGCCGGCAGCGTGGCATGACCGGCCTCGGTCACGGCAACCGTGGGGTGGCCGTCGCCCGGCAGATAGCAGGCGGCGCCGAAGCCAGTGCCCGGGCCGATCACCAGCATCGGCGCGCCGTCGACCGCGGCGCTTCCGCCAAGCGAAAACAGGTCGTCGGGATGTAGCGCTGGCAGCGACCAGCCGACCGCCTCGAAATCGTTCAGGAGCTTGGCCGAGCGCAGCTTGAACCGCTCCGCCAGTTCGGCGCCGTCGATCACCCAGGTCGAGTTGGTCAGCATGCCGCGATTGCGTTCGATCGGGCCGGCGACGTCGAGCACGGCCGCGTTGGGCGCTCCGCCGGTTGCTTGGCGCGAGAGGAAGTCGGTGATCGCGTCAGCGATGGTCGGAAAATCCGCGACCTTGAGATGAGCAACCTCGCCGATGGTGCCGCCGTCAAGCAGCGCGAAGCGCGCATTGGTGCCGCCGATGTCGCCCAGAAGAACGCGTTCGCTCATCCTCACTCTTCCGCCCGGTTGTGCCGCCCGGCGGGATCGTCGGATGCCCGGTGAGCCGCAATCATGTTCGAATACCACCGCGCCGACGCCTTGGGAATGCGGCGCTGGGTGGCGCGATCGACATAGACAATGCCGAAGCGCTGCGAATAGCCTGCCCCCCATTCAAAATTATCCAGCAGCGACCAGACGAAATAGCCGCGCACGTCGGCGCCCGCCGCGATCGCCTGTTCCATCGCGGTCGTATACGCCTTGAGATAGCCGATCCTGCCGTCGTCCTGGATGCAGCCTGATGCATCGACGATGTCATTGGCCGCCGTTCCGTTCTCCAGGACGTAGATCGGAAGCCGGAACCGGCTGTGGATGTCCAGGAGCGTATCGCGGAACGCCTCGGGCACGACAGGCCAGCCGATTGCGCTGCGCGGCACTTCCGCGGGAGGCGGTCCGAAGCTGGCGCCCATCAGGTTGCTGCCCGCCTTGACGTAATGCGGCGAATAGTGATTGAGGCCGAACCAGTCGACGGGGCGAGCGATCTGCGCCATGTCGCCGGCTGCGATATAGGGTGCGACGGCCTCCTGGAGCTCCGGCGGGTAGCAGGCAAAGGCCTGCGGAAACGGGAAGGCATCGTTCCAATAGGCGGCGAGCCGCAAGGCGGCCGCGGCGTCCTCCGCACTGTCGCTCGCAGGGTAGCAGGGCTGCCGATTGTGGATGGCGCCGATCGAGGCGCCGGCCACGTCCCTGCGCAGCACGTCGACGGCGCGGCCATGGCCGAGATTGACGTGATGAATGGCCTTGTGCAGGGCCGCTCGATCGGCGATCCCCGGCGCGTGCCAGCCGAGGCCGTAGCCGAACAGGGTGAACACGCACGGCTCGTTGAAGGTCGCGAAGCGCTTGACCCGGTCGCCATAGCGCCGCGCGACCAGCGCGGCATAGTCGGCGAACCAGCCGGCGATGTCGCGGTTCTGCCAGCCGCCGAGCGCCTCCAGCGCCTGCGGCAGGTCCCAGTGGTAGAGACAGAGCCACGGCTCTATCTCAGCGGCAAGCAGGGCGTCGATGAGGCGGTCGTAGAAGGCGAGACCGGCTTCGTTGGCCGCGCCGCGGCCCTGCGGTAGCAGCCGCGGCCAGGCGACCGAGAACCGATAGGCATTGAGGCCGAGATCGCGCATCAGCGCTACATCCGCAGCGTAGCGATGATAGTGATCGCAGGCGGTCTCGGCGGTGTCGTTGTGGCTCACCCGGCCGGGGGCGCGCAGATAGACATCCCAGATGCTGTCGGCGCGGCCGTCGAGGTGCGCTGCGCCCTCGATCTGGAAGGCCGAGGTCGAGGCGCCCCAGAGAAAGCTCGGACGGATGGTCATGATCGAGATGGGCCCTTGCGTTGTTGCGATCAGCCGCATGATGGCGGTCGCCGGCGCTCCGCCGTTGACCGGGATCAAGCGGGCGATACCCCGGCCGGTGCGGTGTGCGAAGGTGCCTGCGTCGGGCAATGGCAATCATGCAGGCAACGGGCTTGCATCGGAGCCGAAAGCTGTGGAACGTGCGGCCGCCGAAAACTGGAGTCCCGGCGCGAATGAGCGTTTTTCTGCTGCGGCGCTTCCTGACCCTGCTGGCGACCCTCGTCGGCGCGTCGCTGATCATATTCCTGGTGCTCGACGCGCTCCCGGGTAACGCCGCCCAGATGCTGATGGGCGCGGATGCCTCGCCCGATGCGGTGAGGGCGCTGACCGTCAAGCTCGGGCTGGATCAGCCGCTGGCCTGGCGCTACCTGCACTGGATCGGCGGCCTGCTGACCGGCGATCTCGGCAACAGCTACGCCTATGGAACGCCGGTGGCCGAACTGATCCGCGAGCGGCTGGCGATGACCATTCCGCTCGCGATCCTGGCCATGGGACTCACGACCGTGCTGGCGCTCGCGGCCGGCATCTACACGGCCGCCAATCACAACCGCCTCGGCGACGTCGGCGTGATGTCGCTGACCCAGATCGGCATCGCCTTGCCGAACTTCTGGTTCGCGATCCTCCTCATCCTGTTGTTTGCAGTGAAGCTGCAATGGCTGTCGGCCGGCGGCTTCCCCGGCTGGGAGGACGGCATCTGGCCGGGCCTGCGCGCGCTGCTGTTGCCGGCTGTGGCGCTGGCCGTGGTGCAGGCCGCGATCCTGGCGCGGGTGACGCGCTCGGCCGTGCTCGACGTGCTGCGCGAGGATTTCGTGCGCACCGCGCGCGCCAAGGGCCTGACCAAGCGCGAGGTGCTGTGGCAGCACGTGCTGCGCAACGCGATGATCCCGGTGCTGACCGTGATGGGGCTGCAATTCGCCAATCTGCTCGCCGGCACCATCGTGATCGAGAACGTGTTCTATCTGCCCGGCCTGGGGCGCCTCATCTTCCAGTCGATCGCCAACCGCGACCTGATCGTCGTGCGCAACTGCGTGATGCTGCTGGCGGCGATGGTCATCATCGTCAACTTCGTGGTCGATGTGCTGTATGCGGTGATCGATCCACGCATCAAGGTGCACGAGTTGTGAGTTCTGCCGTGGTCGTTCAAACGGGCGCTGCGCCTGCGTCCAATGCGTTCTGGCGCCGCGCGCTGCGCCATCGCAGCTTCACGGTCGGCGCGCTGCTCTGTCTGCTGGTGCTTGGCGCCGCACTGCTGTCGCTGGTATGGACGCCATGGTCGGCCTATGAGATCGACGTCGCATCCAAATTGCGGCCGCCATCAGCAGCGCATTGGCTCGGCACCGACGTGCTCGGCCGCGACATCGTCTCGCTATTGCTGGTGGGTGCCCGCGCGACCATTCTGGTCGGCGTCATCGCCGTCGGCATCGGTCTCACCTGCGGCGTCTGCCTCGGCCTGGTCGCGGCCGCCCGGCGCGGCTGGACCGAGGAGCTGATCATGCGCTTCAGCGACTTCACCTTCGCCTTTCCCGCGGTGCTGTCGGCGATCATGCTGGCGGCGGTGATCGGGCCGGGCATGGCGACGTCGATCGCCGCGATCGGCATCTTCCAGATCCCGGTGTTCGTGCGCGTCACCCGCGGCCAGGCCGGCGCGATCTGGGCGCGCGAGTTCATCCTGGCGGCGCGCGCCGCCGGCAAGGGCCGCTTCCGCATCACCATCGAGCACGTGCTGCCGAACATCCTGTCGATCCTGATCGTGCAGGCGACGATCCAGTTCGCCCTGGCGATCCTGGCTGAGGCGGCGCTCTCCTATCTCGGCTTGGGCACCCAGCCGCCGCAGCCGTCCTGGGGACGGATGCTGAACGATGCGCAGACATTGCTGTTCCAGTCGCCGAGCCTCGCCGTGTATCCTGGTGCCGCCATCGCGCTCGCGGTGCTCGGCCTCAACCTGCTCGGCGACGGCTTGCGCGATCTGCTCGACCCACGGCTGGCGAGGCAGCGATGATGGCGAGCGATCAGCCTCTGCTCGATGTGTCGGGTCTCGGCATCCGGCTCAATACCAGCCGCGGCTCGGCGCAAGCTGTGCGCGAGGTCTCCTTCGCGCTCCGGCGCGGCGAGACGCTCGGCATCGTCGGCGAGTCCGGCTGCGGCAAGTCGATCACCGCGCTCGCTCTGCTTGGGCTTCTGCCCGACAGCGCCGTCGTTAGCGGCAGCATCAAGCTTGATGGCCGCGAGCTGGTCGGTCTCGGTGATGCCGATTATTGCACGCTGCGCGGCAACCGCATCAGCATGATCTTTCAGGAGCCGATGACCGCGCTCAACCCGATGCACACGATCGGCCACCAGGTGGCCGAGCCGCTGCTGCGGCATACCGGCTGCACGGCGACCGAGGCGAAGCGCCAGGCAATCGCGCTGCTCGACCGCGTCGGTCTGCCGGACCCCGTCCGACGCTACGACGCCTATCCGCACCAGTTCTCCGGCGGCCAGCGCCAGCGCATCACGATCGCGATGGCGCTTGCCTGCAAGCCCGACGTGCTGATTGCCGACGAGCCGACCACCGCGCTCGACGTCACCATCCAGCGCCAGATCCTCGATCTCATCGCCGATCTCGTGGCGGAGCAGGGCATGGCGATGATCCTGATCTCGCATGATCTCGGCGTGATCGCCGAGAACGTGCACCGCATGATCGTGATGTATGGTGGCACGGTGGTCGAGAGCGGCACCACCGACGCGGTGTTCTCGCGCATGGGTCATCCCTACACGCAGGGCCTGTTCAGGGCGCGGCCGCGGCTCGGGGCCCGCAAGGGCACGCGCCTCTCGACCATTGCCGGCACGGTGCCGGAGCTGGCCGATCTGCCGGCCGGTTGTCCGTTCGCAGATCGCTGTGGGCTGGTGATCGACGCCTGCCGCACCGCGCTGCCGTCTCTGGGCGAGATCGGCGCCGGGCACGGCGTCCGCTGCATCCGCGCCGATGCCGCGCTCGCGCGTGACCCGGTGGGAGTGGTCGCTTGAGCACCGCCGCGCAGATGTCGGCCGAGACGCCGCTGCTCGAGGTCACGGATCTCGTGCAGCGCTATGCGCTGCCGCGCGAGAGTCTGCTGCGGCCGCCCGGCGAGGTGCTCGCGTTGAACGGCGTGTCGCTGTCTTTGATGGCGGGCAAGAGTCTCGGCATCGTCGGTGAGTCCGGCTCCGGCAAATCGACCTTGGCGCGGCTGATCATGGCGCTGGAGAAGCCGTCATCGGGATCGGTGCTGATGGCCGGACGCGACCTCCACCGCCTTTCGGCGGATGAGTTGCGGCGCGCCCGCCGCGAATTCCAGATGGTGTTCCAAGACCCGTACGGATCGCTCGATCCGCGCCAGACCATTGCGCGCATCGTCGCCGAGCCGCTGACCGCTCTGCAGTCTCCTGATCGCGAAGTCCTGCGCACGCGCGTGGCCACGGTGCTGCGGCAGGTCGGATTGCGCGATGCCGACATGGACAAATATCCGCACGAGTTTTCCGGCGGCCAGCGCCAGCGCATCGCGATCGCGCGGGCGTTGATCACCCAGCCCAAGCTGATCGTCGCCGACGAGCCAGTCAGCGCGCTGGACGTGTCGGTGCAGGCGCAGGTGCTCAACCTGATGCAGGACCTGCAGGAGCAGTACGGCCTCAGCTACGTGCTGATCAGCCATGACCTCGCGGTCGTCGACTATCTCTGCGACGAGGTCGCGGTGATGTATCTCGGCCGCATCGTCGAGCGCGGGCGGCCGGAGGACCTGTTCGGCCAATGCGCGCATCCTTATACGCGCGCGTTGCTCGACGCCGTGCCTCGCGCGCAGGCTGGCGCTGTCAGGCGCCGGCGTACAGACGTTGCGATCGCCTCGCAGTCATCGGGAGCCGCCGGGTGTGCCTATGCGCCGCGCTGTCCGCTCGCCGATGCGCAGTGCCGCACGACGGCCCCCGCATTGCGAACGCTCACGGGAGCGCATTCGGCCGCCTGCCATAAAGCGGAAAGCGTGATGACGCTGCCGGCGCTCGTCGCAACGGAACAGCAGCCACTTGTCTCGAAGCCGCTTTGACGCGTAATTTGGTTTCCTCAGGGAGAAACAAACAATGTTGAAAAGACTATCGATCATCGTCTTGGCCGCGCTCGTTGCGGCCGCAGCGCCGGCTCACGCGCAGAACAAGAAGGACAGCGTCGTCGTCGGCATGACCTTGGAGCCGCCGGGGCTCGATCCGACCAGCGCGGCCGCGGCGGCCATCGCCGAGGTGACGCTCTACAACGTCTATGAGACGCTGACCAAGATCAACGAGGACGGCTCGGTTTCGCCGCTGCTGGCCTCGAGCTGGCAGGCCTCGTCCGATCTGAAGAGCTACACCTTCAAGCTCGCCAAGGGTGTGAAATTCCAGAACGGCGAGGCGTTCGACTCCGCCGCGGTGAAGTTCTCGTTCGAGCGCGCCGGCGCCGCCAACAGCACCAACAAGGACAAGGCGCTGTTCCAGGCGATGGAGTCCGTGACGGCTCCCGACGCCGAGACCATCGTCGTCAAGCTGAAATATTCTGAGCCCAACCTGCCGTTCCTGCTCGGACAGGCCACCGCATCGATCGTCGAGCCGAAGAGCGCACCGACCAACGCGACGCAGCCGGTCGGCACCGGGCCTTACACGCTGGGCGCCTGGGCCAAGGGCTCATCGCTGACCTTGAACAAATGGCCCGAGTATCGCAACGCCGCTGCCGTGAAGCTGTCCAAGGTGACGATACGCTTCATCTCCGATCCGGCGGCGCAGGTCGCGGCGCTGCTGTCCGGCGACGTGGACGCCTTCCCGCGCGGCACAACGGCGCGCACCTTGCCCCAGTTCAAGTCCGACCCGCGCTTCACCGTGCTGATCGGAGGCTCCAAGGCGAAGACCATCGTCACCATCAACAACAAGAAGAAGCCGCTCGACGACGTTCGCGTCCGCCGCGCGATCCTTGCTGCGATCGATCGCAAGGCGATGATTGAGGGCGCCGTCGACGGTCTGGGGACGCCGATCGGCAGCTTCTACGTGCCGGGCTCGCTCGGCTATGTCGACACCACCGACATCAATCCCTACGACCCGGAGAAGGCGAAGAAGCTGCTCGCCGAAGCCGGCGTGACCACGCCGCTGCAACTGTCGTTGCGGCTGCCGCCGCCGGCCTATGCGCGGCAGGGCGGCGAGGTGCTTGCGGCTCAGTTGGCCAAGGTCGGCATCGTCGCCAAGATCGAGAACCTCGAATGGGCGGCGTGGCTGTCACAGGTGTTCAACGGGCCGCATGATTTCGACCTGACGATCGTCTCGCATGTCGAGCCGTTCGATCTCGTGAAGTTCACCGAGAAGAACTACTATTTCGGCTATCAGTCCGAGGCCTTCGACAAGCTCTATCAGAAGATCGTCGATACGCCTGATGAGACCGGGCGTGCCAAGCTGCTCGGCGACGCCCAGCGCATGCTGGCGACCGATGCCGCTGCGGGCTTCCTGTTCCAGCCGCAGTGGATCACGATCATCAACAAGAAGCTCAAGGGCGTCTGGAAGGACGTGCCGCAGTTCGAGAATGATTTCTCGAGCTGGTCGTGGGAATGATTGTCGCCGCTCTTCGTATAACACCGCAGTGAAGCTGCACGATACAGCGCCCTCTCCCCTTGTGGGAGAGGGCATCGCCGGCCTATCCGCGTGCGCGGTAGGGTGAGGGGTATTGCTAGCGGTATTGCTGCGAATACGGCTCTCGCGGCGGGAGACCCCTCACCCAACCGCGTTTGCCGCTCTGTCCTACTTGTCTCTCCCACAAGGGGAGAGGGCGTATAAGCAGCCGCCGTGCTTTCGCAAATGATTGTCTGGTGGCTTCGATGAGCCACACGATCCTTGTCCAAATCAGTTCGGCCAATCGATCGGCGTGAAGCGCAACTGCCGCCGCCGCATCTCGGCCTGGAGCTCCTGCGCATACTGCTTGGCCCGATCACCGATCAGGCGGTAGGGGCCCCCGATCCGGCTGTCGGCGGCCACCTGCTTTCGGACACTTTCGTAGTACGCCATCAAGCTTTCATCGGTCGAATTTACAAATCGCATCCACGCGCCCTCGCAACAAATCCCCCTCGCTGCCAAGTTTGCACGGCTTTTCCGCCGCGGCAGCGACATAAGTTAACACTCGATGGCCGTGAATGGTTCCATTCTTGTTCCGGCGTCTCCGCCAGTTGACAAGAGGATCAGGAACCGTTCCGCCTCCCGACATTTGGTTCCGTTAGTTGAACGAGAGCGACAATGCACACCGAAGTACTTATCATCGGCGGCGGTCCCGCAGGCCTGATGGCCGCGATCTACCTCGCACGGTTCCGGCGCCGGGTCGTGATCGTCGACAGCGGCGCGTCGCGGGCGGCGCTGATTCCCCGGAGCCATAACCTGCCGGGTTTTCCGAACGGCATGCCTGGAAGCGAGCTGCTCGCACGGATGCAGCGGCAGGTCGAAGAACTTCACGTTCCGATCATCCGGAGCACGGTGAGCGCTCTCGACACGCGCGATGCAGATCTCGTTGCGACTCATGAGCGCGGAACGGTCACCGCAAAGCGCGTCATCCTCGCAACGGGGATTGTCGACAAGCAGCCGCCGTTGGCCGATTGGCGAGCGGCGGTCGGTGACGGCGAGCTGCGCTATTGTCCCGTCTGCGACGGCTTCGAAACCATCGGCCACAAGATTGCGATCGTGGGCGAGCTCGCCGATGCCGCCGGCAAGGCGCTGTTCATGCGCGTCTACAGTTCGGACGTCACCTTGATCCCGATCGATGATGCGCAGGATGCGGCCAAGCGGCAGGAGCTTGCCGCCGCCGGCGTTCGGGTGACGCCACAGCTTCATGCGTTGCAGCGCCGGGACGGTGCGCTCGAAGCGTCGTTCGTCGATGGCAGCCGCGCGCGGTTCGAGATCGTGTATCCTGCGATGGGGGCCGATGTCCGCTCCGACCTCGCCATCCGGCTCGGCGCGCGGCATACGACTGAGGGCTTTCTCGAGGTCGATGCCAAGCAGCGCTGCGGCGTCGCAGGACTCTATGGCATCGGCGACGTCGTCACCGACCTGCATCAGATCGCGGTGGCGTTCGGCCATGCCGCGGTCGCCGCCTGTCACGCGCATCATTCATTGCCGATGCGCCATGCGGAACCATAGCGGCAAGGCGGCGTGGAATTGATCACAACCTGAAATCGCGATATCCCATGTGAGTGCCGTTTGCGTTGATGTGTCGGACCATGATCTTATGGACAGAAGATCGGCATGCATGACTGCGGCATTGAGTTGTCGCGAGGAGGCCGAACGCGATCCGGCCCGCCGCGATCAGTGGTTGCAGCAGGCGTCGAAATGGATGGCGCTGGCGGGCGAGCAGGCGGGGCATGCCATGATCGTCTGCGAGCATGGTGCCGCGGCTCGTCACGACGCTAGCCGTTGACCATAGCTATTGCAGCGTCGGGTCGAGCCGGTCGCGCAGCCAGTCGCCGATGACGGACACGGCGAGCGTCGTCACAACGATCGTGACCGCTGGCGCCAGCATGATCCACGGCGCGCGCGTCAGATACTCGCGACCATAGCCGACCATGTTGCCGAGGCTCGTCATCGGCGGCTGCACGCCGAGCCCGAGAAAGGACAGGCCGGACTCCAGCAGGATGACTTCCGGAAACACCAGCGTCATCGACACGATCAGAGTCGAGGCGATGTTCGGCAGGATGTGCCTGAGATAGACCCGCTGCGGCGTCGCGCCGAGCTGGCGCACGGCGGCGGCGTAGCCTTGCGCATTGGCGGAGATGGCGAGCCCGCGCGCGATGCGTGCGTAGCGTTCCCAGCCGAACAGGCCCATCAATCCAATCAGCAGCGGCAGCGAATTGCCGAAGAAGGCGAGCACGGCGAGCGCCAGGATCAGGAACGGCATGCTGGCCTGGAAGTCCGCCAGCATCAGGACCGCCTGCTCGACGAGGCCGCGGAAATGCGCGGCGAGAAAGCCGAGCGTGGTGCCGGCGATGGCGGAGATCGCGGTGGCGCCGAATGCAATCAGCAGCGAGATCCGGATCGAGACGATCAGCCGTGACAGCACGTCACGGCCGAGCTCGTCGGTGCCGAGCCAATGCGCCGGGTTGCCGGGCAAGGACAGGCGATTGCGCAGATCGAACTTGGTGAAGCCGTATGGCGCGAGCTGATCGGCGAAGATCGCCAGCAACAGCATCGCGACGATCCAGCCGACGGCGATGGTCACGGAGACGGGAATATTCGGCCAGCGCGGCCGCCGCGCGGCGGGCGATTTCAATGCAAGGTCGGTCATGCCTCTGCTCCCTTGCTGCGCAGCCGCGGATCGAGCAGGCCGTAAAGGAAATCGACGATCAGGTTCGACGTGACCATCGTCATCGCCACCAGCAGCAGGATGCATTGCACGACCGCGAGGTCGCGGTTGGCGACGGCGACGACCAGCAGACGGCCGACGCCGGGCCAGGAGAACACGCTCTCGACCACGACAGCGCCGGCGATCAGGCTGCCGACCATGAAGCCGAGAATGGTGACGGTGGGGATCGCCGCGTTGGGCAGCGCGTGATTCGTGATCACCCGGCGCCACGGCACGCCCTTGGCCGACGCCGTTCTGATATAGGGCTGACCGAGGATTTCCAGCATGGCGCTACGCGTGAACCGCGCCAGCACCGCGGCGCCGCCGAAGCCGAGCGTCACGATCGGCAGGATGGCATGACGCCACGAGTCCTGTCCGCCCGAGGGCAGCCAGCCGAGCTGCACCGCGAAGATCAGCACGAGGATCAGCGCCAGCACGAAGCTCGGCACCGTGAAGCCCGCGACCGCTGTGATCATCACGGCGCGGTCGATCGCCGATCCCCGATGCAGCGCGGCGTAGACGCCAGCGGGAATGCCAAGCAGCACTTTCAGCAGGAACGCCGGGGCGGTCAGCGCCAGGGTCGCGGGGATGCGCTCGATGACGAGCTGGATCGCGGGCCGGCCATCACGCATCGAGCGGCCGAGCTCGCCCTGGCCGATCGCCTTGAAGTAGTCGAGATATTGCATCCAGATCGGATGATCGAGGCCCCAGGCCTTGCGGAACGCTTCGATGACCTCGGGCGGCGCTTCGGGCCCCATGATCATCAGCGCGGGATCGCCCGACAGCCGGAGCACGATGAAGGCAAAGGTAACGACGAGCGCGATCGTCAGCAGCGCACGCGCCAGGCGGATGGCGAAATAGCGCAGCATCACGCGGCGTCCTGGGTCTGCGATTGCTGCCCTGAGACGAGATGACAGGCCACCTGGCGCTGCTGATCCAGCGCGGTGAGCACGGGCACCTCGTGGGCGCAGCGGGCGGTCGCGTGGCTGCAGCGCGGATGGAAGGCGCAGCCGGCGGGACGCGCCGCCGGATTGGGCGGGTCGCCCGTCAGCACGATTCGGTTGGTGCTGCGGCGTCCCGGAGCAGGGGAGGCCGATACCAGCGCCTGCGTGTAGGGGTGCTGTGGCCGCGCGAACAGATCGTCGGCGTCGCCATACTCGACGATGCGGCCGAGATACATCACCGCCACCTTGCTGCTGATCTGCCTGATGACGCGCAGGTCATGGCTGATGAACAGCATCGTCAATCCGAGCTGGGCCTGCAGGTCGACCAGCAGGTTCACGACCTGCGCCTGGATCGAAACGTCGAGCGCGCTGACCGGCTCGTCGCAGACGAGGAAGTCGGGCTTGGTCGCCAGCGCGCGGGCGAGCACGATGCGCTGACGCTGACCGCCGGACAGGGCGCCGGGATAGCGGGCGCCGTGGCTGTCGTTGAGATCGACCGCCTGGAGCAACTCACGCACGCGCGCGTCGCGCTCGGCTTTGGTGCCGATGTCGTGGATGTCGAGCGGCTCGCGGATCTGCAAGGCCACGGGAAGTCGTCGATCGAGCGCGCCGAGCGGATCCTGGAAGATCATCTGCATGCGCGCGCGCTGGGCGCGCCACGCCGCCGAGCCGGGGGCAGCGATCGGCGCGCCGTCGAAGCGCACGCTGCCGCGGTCAGGCGGCTCGAGCCCGAGCACCATGCGGCCGGTGGTGGACTTGCCGGAGCCGGATTCGCCGACAATGCCGAGTGTCTCGCCCTTCTGGATGGAGAAGCTCAGGCCATCGACGGCGTGGACGGATGCGGGACGCCCGAACAGGCCGGACCGCATCCGATAGGTGCGCGAGATCCCGGAGACCTCGATCAGCGGCGCTGTCATTCGGCGGCGAGCTCCACCGGCAGGCGCTGCGGCCGCAGGCAGGCCACCGCGCGGTCTGGCTCCACCGGCGCCAGCGGCGGCACGCCGGCGTGGCAGCCGTCGCCGGCAAACGTGCAGCGCGGCGCGAAGGCGCAGCCGCTCGGCAGCGCGCGCGGATCAGGCACCGTGCCGGGGATCGCCTGTAGCCGCCGCCTGATGCCATCGAGCGGCGGCAGCGCGCCGATCAGGCCCTGCGCATAGGGATGCCAGGGATCGTCGAACAGCCGCGTGGCGGGTGCGCGCTCGACGATGCGGCCGGCATACATCACGCAGACGCGGTCGCAATTCTCGGCGACGACGCCGAGGTCGTGGCTGATCAGGACCATCGCCATGTTGAACTCGCGCCGGATGGCCGACAGCAGATCGAGGATCTGCGCCTGGATGGTGGCGTCGAGCGCAGTGGTCGGCTCGTCGGCGATCAGGAGGTCGGGCTGGCCGGCGAGCGCCATCGCGATCATGATGCGCTGGACCTGGCCGCCGGAGAATTCGTGCGGATAGGCCGACAGCCGCCTGACAGCATCGGGGATGCCGACGAGATCGAGCAGCCTCAGCGCCTCGATGCGCGCGGCCTCGCCGCGCAGGCCGCGATGCAGCGCCAGGCTTTCACACAGCTGGCGCCGGATCGTGAGCACCGGATTGAGCGCGCTGGCGGGATCCTGGAAGATCATCGCGATGCGGCGGCCGCGCACCTGGTCGAGCACCTTGCCGTCGGCGCCGAGCAGCTCGCGGCCTTCGAGCCTGGCCGAGCCTGATACTTGCGCTTTGCCGGGCAGGAGACCCAGCGCCGCGAGCCACGTCACCGACTTGCCGGATCCGGACTCGCCGACGAGGCCGATGGCCTCGCCCTTGCCGATGTCGAGATCGATGCCGTGCAGCACAGGCGTGCCGTCGAAGGCGACCTTCAGGCCGGAGATGCTGACCAGCGGCGCCACGGCGTCACGCTCCGTAGTTGCCGGTGCGGAAGTCCATCGCGAAGGCCGGCGAGGCCTTCCATTTGATCGACTTCGGCTTGGCGGTGAAGGTCGCGTTCTGGTGCAGCACCGTATAGGCGGGGTCCTCGCGCTCGGCGATCTCCAGCATGCGGCGGAACGCCTTCTTGCGCGCCTCGCGATCGGTCGAGGTTTCCAGGAACTCCGACAGCCGGTTGAGCTCGTCGTTGCTCCATTCGCCGACCTGCTGCTGCTGGCCGTTGGGGCCGTGCTGGGCGACCAGCGACGACACCGGATCGTTGAAGGCGGCCGAGTTCGACCAGTCGCGCACCGCGCGGGTCGGGCCGCGCTCCAGGATCTGCGACCAGTTCTCCTTGGTCTCGATCTGAACGTTGAGGCCGACCGCCTGCCACATCTCGACCAGCACCTGCGCGGTCGCGACCTGGTTGGTGTAGTAGTTGTTGAGCAGGCGATAGGGGATCGGGTCACCCTTGTAGCCGGCCTGCTTGAGCAGGTCCTGCGCCAGCTTCGGATCGAACGCCGGCACGCTCCAGTCGGCGATGAACATGTCGCCGTAGAACTCCCATTGCAGGCCCTTCGGCACCTGCGTGCGGCCGGCCCACAGGCTGTCGACGATGGCCTGGCGATCGATCGCATGGGTGAAGGCGCGGCGCACCAGGGGATTGGCGAGCTGCGGATGGTTCTTGTCGAACACGGTGAGACGGTGATTGAGGATGGTGCCGCCCTGGACCTCGAACGCCGCGTTCTTCTCGATGCCGGCGATCTGGTCCGGCGGGATGTCGCAGGCGAACTGGTATTCGCCGGACAGCAGGCCGTTGATGCGGCTCGCGACCTCCGGCACTTCCAGGAACCGGATGCGCTTCAGCGGCGGTCGGCCGCCCCAATATTCGTCATGAGCCTCGAGCGTCAGCGACACGTCGGGCTTGAACTCGACGATCTTGTAGGGACCGGTCGTGATCGGCTTGCGCGCCCAGTCGAGATAGCTCGCAGCCTCCTCCCAGCCGCGCCGGCTCATGATGTCGGAGCCGTAGCGCATCAGGCGGCCCTCGATGGTCACATCGGGCGTCGCGTTGACGAAGCGCACGGTGTATTTGTCGACGGCGTCGACGCGGACGAGGTCCGGCCACATCCGGCGCGCCACGCCGATCACGTCCGGCGGCAGCTCCTTGCCGGGGCGCGGCGTCGGGATCTTCTCGAACGCCTTGATGGTGGTGCGGCTCTTGGCTTCGCTGTCGCCGAACATGCGCTCGCGGCTGAACGAGAACACGACGTCCTCGGACGTCATCTCGTCGCCATTGTGGAACTTGACGCCCTGGCGCAGCTTCAGCTCGACGGTCTGGTCGTCGATGCGCTTCCACTCGGTGGCAAGGCCGGGGACGGCTTCGAGATTGCCGCGGAAGTTCTTCGAGATCAGGCTTTCCCACAGCGACGAGTAGAACACGCGCTCGCCGACATTGGACTGCTCGCGCAGCACGTCGAGCACGTTCGAGTTGGTCACCTTCTGTACGGCGATGGTGACCGAGGGACGGTTGTCGGCTTGCGCGATCGACACGCGCGGCAGGATGAAGCTGCCGCCGATCGCGGCGCCGGCGCCGAGCAGGCCGCGGCGGGTGAGCTTGGTCATGGCAATCTCTCTGTGGTCTGAGGTTGTCTGAAAGCGCGAACGTGGTGGCTTACTGAGCCAGCTCGAGCGAGGCGAGATACGCCGCGCCGGCCTTGACATGATCGTGGTTGCGCAGCTCGAGGATCAGGCGCGGATTGGAGGTGAGGCGGGCCAGCGCGCGAAACACCGCCACCCAGCGGATGTTGCCTTCACCGGGCGCCCAGTGGCGGTCGGCATAGCCATCGGTGTCCTGGAGATGCACGTGGGTCAGCATGTCGCCGGCGGCGTCGACGTAGTAGTCGACCGGCGGTGCGCCCGTCGAATGATGCGCGTAGTTGGCATGGCCGGTGTCGAGCGAGACGCGCACCTTGCTGCTGCCCAGCGCCTTCGCCAGGCCCACGCGATCGAGCGGATCCTTGTCCTCGATGTTCTCGATCACCAGCTCGCAATTGGCCTGTTCGGCGGAAGCGATCACATCGGACAGCGTCGCCCTGACACGCTCGATCAGCGCCTCGCGGTTGTCCGGCAGCATGTCGATGTTGTTGTAGTCCCAGGTCGTGTAGGGCGAGTGGATCACCATCTGCGTGGCGCCGAGGAACTCGGCGACCTCGAGCCCCTGCAGCAGGCGCTTGGTGACGGCGCGGCGGATCATCGGATCGTGGCTGTCGATCTTGAAGCCCCAGAACGGGCCGTGGATGCCGAGCCGGCCGGTGTGGCCCGACAGCATCGACTTGATCTCGTTGGCGGTGCTGCGCCAGTCGCTGTCGAGAAGATCCGCCCGGAAGAAGTCCTGGATTTCGAGATCGCGCTGGCGTTCGAGCAGCCAGTCGCGATGCGCGGGAATGGACTTGACGGAGAGGGCGGCGCCGAGCACCGGCAGCGTGGTGGTCATGTCGAGGAAACCTTTGGCCTGCGTGAGACCCGGCAAGCGCTAGCGGAGTTCGATGACGCTCCCATGAAGGGCTGTGGAGGACGACCGCGACATGTTGTGCCTGCGCCGGCACGAAGCCGGTCAGCAGATCAATCCCTGGGGTAGTCGCGCATTCGTCGCTGCTACTTGACGTAGCCGCGGGAATTGCAACAATGCGGCAAAAACGGGGAATTGGGATGACGGTGCGGCGGGCGATCCTTGGAACGGTACTTTCACTTCTGGCGCTGACGGCGATATCTGCGTTGAACGAGACTGCGCATGCGAAGGGGCCCTACGGCTCCGTCTCCGTGGCCGGTTGGTCGGGCGGCGCCTACACCGACGACAACACCGGGAAGTTCTCGAGCTGCATCGCATCCGCCAGCTACAAGAGCGGCATCAATTTCGGCGTTCTCGCGCTGCCGACCTACAACTGGGCTCTCGCCTTCATCCATCCTGGCTGGTCGCTCTCGCAGGGGCAGAAGTTTCCCATCGTGCTCAGCTTCGACGGGCGCAATTCCTACAATGTCGAGGGCTCGGTGTGGTCGGCCAACATGGTCGTCGTGCCGATGCCGAACGACTCCAGCCTGATCAAATCGTTCAGGGCGGCTCGGACGATGTCGGCCTTCGCGCAGGGCAATCTGTTCCAGTTCGATCTGAACGGCACGTCGGTGCTGCTGCCGTCGCTGGCGAATTGCGTGCGCATGATCAATGCCGGCGGATTGGCGGCAGCGACGAATTTCACGGTGCAGCCCGGTGCTCACTCGGCGCAGCGTCAGGGAGCCCCCGCCGGCGCCGCGCCCGCCGCAACCGCCAGCACGCAGCCGTCACGTGCCGCGGAGGATTCTCCCGAGCTGCAGTTGGAAGCGATGCAGATCGCCTCCAACTTCATCCTCAAGGCCTCGCTGTCGCATCCGGCCATTCTGGGCGGAGGCGAGCGGCCGGTGTGGCTGACATCGGGCGGGGTCGCCTGGAAGGCGGACAACGCCACCGGCTTCGTTCGGATCGTGCCGCCACAGCGCAATGTCGACGGCCTGGAAGTCGCTGCCACGATCATCGGCAACGACGCGCGCGACTGCAAGGGCAAGTTCATCTCGGCGCGCAACAGCGAGCTGGTCGACAGCGCCGTGGTGTTCCGCGGCATGTCCTCCTGCGAGGACAGCGAGAAGTCGGATATCGCCGAATACTTCATCTTCCCGCGCAAGGCCGGCGGCTTCGTGCTGTTCTCGGTGGTCACGCCCACCAGGCCGGTCGGTGGCGGCGGTGGCCAGCAGCTGCAGACGCGCGAGGAGGCCAACGCCAATTTCCGCAAGGCGGCCTACACCTCGATCGGCAAGTAGGCCACTTCCTGTCGCGGAGCCGTCAGCGGCTCACCCTCGCGCCCGCTTCGGCCGCCTGATCGCGCGCACCTTGCCGCTGTCGCCGCCGCCGCAATACAGGGTCTCTTCGCCGTCGGATTCCATGCCGGAGACGCCGGTGCCGGCGGGCATGTCGAGCTGGTCGAGCACCTCGCCGGTGGCGGGATCGATGCGCCTGATGTCGCTGACGTCGTCCTCCCAGGTGCCGTGCCAGAGCTCGCCGTCGACCCAGGTGACGCCGGTGACGAAGCGCGTGCACGGAATGCTGCGCAGGATCTTTCCGGTCGCAGGGTCGATCTGGTGGATCTTGCGATCGCGATAGGCGCCGACCCAGAGCGATCCCTCCGCCCAGGCAAGTCCGGAGTCGCCGCCACCCGAGGGCGCCGGGATGGTCGCGAGCACGCGGCCGTCGTCGGGATCGACCTTGTGAATGCGATCTTCCGCGATCTGATAGAGATGCCGGCCATCGAACGCCGTGCCGGCGTGAGAGGGGAGATCGATGGACGTCCGCACCGTGCCGTCGGCGGGATCGAACGCCTTGATGCTGCTGCCGGTCGCGATCCACACCTGCCGGCCGTCATAGCTGACGCCGTTGACGCGCTCGGCGCCGTCGAAGGGGCCGTACTCGCGAGTGATCTCCGCGGCTGCTCGTGTCATGTCTGCCATCCTCTGCTTCCGATGGACCCACGCTAGTCGAGCGACGACCACGCGGGGAGTAACAACGCCGTCGCGAATTCCGGCACGACCGGACAGGTCCAGCGTTGCGCGCGGCCGCGGCCGAACGACTGCACCTTCCCAGACGATGCGAGTTCGTCGAGGGCACGCTGCACCGTTCGCTGGCTTGCGCCCAGCGCCAGCGCGAGGCCGGAGCTCGACCAGGCCTCGCCATCGGCAAGGCAGGCGAGCACGGTGGCGTTGTCGTCCTCGATCGGCTGCGCCAGCACGACGACCTCGCGATCGTCACACGGCACCAGGGCGAAGCCGTCGCGCGTGGCATGGATCTCGGCGAGGCCTTGGAGCAACTGGCGCAGCCGTCCGATCTCGACGCGCAGGCGCGCGCGGTGCGACTCGTCGGCCTCCTTGCCGCGGAACGCATGCGCGATCAGCTCGGCCCGCGGCACGTCGTCGGGCGCTCCCTGGGCCAGTCGCCGGGCGAGTGCAAACAGCACCGGGCGCCGCGCCAGCGGCACGATCTGGCTCGCCTGGCGTACCGCCAGGCGGCAGGCATCGATGATCAGCCGGTCCGACCGCAACAGCCGCTCGACGTCGTCGAGCTGCAGCAGGCGTTCCTCGCCACGCCGGATCATCCGCGCCGCCGGTGCCGACAGCGCCGACGAGGCCCGCTCGATCTCCGCCCGGAGCTCGGGAATGCGGGCCTGCTGCGCCGACCGCGCGGCGCGTTCGAGCGCCGATCGCGCGGTCTTCGTTTGCAGCCGGCGCAAGGCCAGTCCGGCCACGATCAGTTCGTAGATCGTGCGGGCCGCCGGCAGCAGTGGCGAGGGATCGAGATCGGCGAGGCCACGCTCGGCGTCATCGAGGTGCCCGACCAGCACCATGCGCCTGATCTCGAGGCTGCGCGCATAGGCAGCGTTGGTGCGGTCGCCGTGCTGCTCCAGGGTCTCGCGCGCGGCCGCGAGCGACTTCGTCGGCCAGCCGAGGTCGCGCGCTGCAAGGGCGATCTCGGCCTCGGCGACGGCGCAGCGGGCGCGGGCCAGAACCGCCTTGGGACCGAAGCTTCGCGCGGCCTGCCGGAGCAGCGCCTTCGCGCGCCCGAAATCGCCAAGCCGCGCCATCGCGATGCCGCGCAGCGCCAGCGCCGGGGGATCATCGCGCAACGCGACCCGGTTCAATGCGCCGAGCGGATCGCCCGCGGCGAGCGCCTGCGCCGCCGCCGAGATCAGCGAGTCCATGCAAATCCCGCCATACTTGTCACTCCCGGTCGCTCTCCTGCCGATCCTAGTCTGAGCTGCGGTCAACACGCAAAAGGATGACGACCATGACCATGCATATCACCGGAACGCGCGAAGATTGGTTGAAGGCCCGGCTCGACCTGCTGCAAGCCGAGAAGGAACTCACCCGCCGCAGCGACGAGGTGGCGGAACGCCGCCAGGCCCTGCCATGGGTGCGCGTCGACAAGGCCTATCGCTTCGACACCGAGGACGGGCCGGCGACGCTGCCAGACCTATTCAAGGGCCGCTCGCAGCTGCTCGTCTATCACTTCATGTTCGGCCCCGATTTCCAGGTCGGCTGCCCATCCTGCTCGATGATCGCCGATGGCTTCAACGGCTTCCAGGTCCATCTCGCCAATCACGACGTGATGCTGTGGGCGGTGTCGCGCGCACCATTGGCGAAACTGAAAGCCTACAAGGCGCGCATGGGCTGGAGCTTCCCCTGGGCGTCATCGGCGAGCAGCGACTTCAATTTCGACTTCAACGTCGCGATCACCGAGGAGCAGCAGCGCCAGGGCGGCAGCGAGTACAATTATCGCACCAGTCCCCCGCTCGGGGCGTCCGATGTGCCGGCGATGGTGGCGGAGATTGCCGCCGGCGCCGGGACCGACGGCGCGACCTTCATGCGCGACCGGCCGGGCATGAGCGCCTTCGTCCTCGAGGATGGTGTCGTCTATCACACCTATTCGAGCTATGCCCGCGGCCTCGACGGCCTGTGGGGTGCCTATCAATGGCTCGACCGCGCGCCCAAGGGGCGCAACGAGCAGGGCGTCTGGTGGCGGCGCCGCGACGAATACGGCACACGCTAAGGAGCAGAGCCATGGCGTTCTTCCCGACCAGGATGCGCGTGATGCCCGACATCGCCAATGGTCTCCGCTACGCTGCGGCGCCGACCTTCGCGCTGATGGCGGTGCTGAACGCCATGGCCCGCGACGGCCGATCAGACGTGATCTGCTCGGCCATGCCGGCGGGTGCGCCGCTCGGCGACATGACCGTGATGTATCTCCTGATGAGCGCGTTCCATCTGGTGCCGTGGTTGAAGCGAATTGGAGGAAGCCTCCATAGGAATCGATGCGATGTGAGCTGATCGTCGACGCAGCAGTGAGCTATGCAGCTAAGAGTGTCCTTGCGGAGAGAGACCCTCACCCAAGCGAGTGTATGGATGAGCCGGCGATGCCCTCTCCCACAAGGGGCGAGGGCACTGCATTGTGCAGTCTTGCCGCGGCCCCAATTGGAACGCGTCGCTCGAGATCGCTTCAAGCGCGGTGGCCACTACTGCGCCCTCCCCTTGTGGGAGAGGGCATGTACGACAGAGCGGCAAACGCGCTTGGGTGGGGGTCTGTCTCCGCGATCCCGCTCGCAGAGGCGGCGCTGAGCGAGGCCACTTAGCTGGCGGCCACTTCTCACGCCTCCGCCGCCACCTTCAGCGCTTCCGCGCGAATTTCTTCCACCAGCCGCTCCTTGAGCGCTACGAATTCCGGCGAGGTCTTGACCTTGTAGGAGCGCGGATGCGGCAGCTCGATCTTGATGTCGGCCTTGATGCGGCCGGGCCGCGCGCTCATCACCAGCACGCGGCTGCCAAGGAAGATCGCCTCCTCGATGTCGTGGGTCACGAACAGCACCGTCTTCTGGTCGCGCTCCCAGATGCCGAGCAGCATCTCCTGCATCAGCACGCGCGTCTGGTTGTCGAGCGCACCGAACGGCTCGTCGAGCAGCAGGATCTTCGGATCATTGGCGAGCGCGCGGGCGATCGCGCAGCGCTGCTGCATGCCGCCGGAGAGCTGCTTGGGCCAGTGGTTCTCAAAACCCTTGAGGCCGATCTGCTGGATGAAGCGGTCGGCGATCGCGTTGCGTTCACTCTCCGGCACGCCGCGTTCGCGCAGGCCAAAGGCGATGTTTTCGCGCACGGTGAGCCAGGGAAACAGCGTGTAGGACTGGAACACCATGCCGCGATCGGCGCCGGGCCCTGTCACTTCACGGCCATCGAGCAGCACCTTGCCGCTGGTCGGATGATCGAGCCCGGCGACGATGCGCAGCAAGGTCGACTTGCCGCAGCCGGAGGGCCCCAGGATCGTGACGAAGTCGTTGTTGCCGATCGTGAGTTCGACCGGCTCCAGCGCGCGCGTCGGCGCATGTCCCTGGCGGGCCGGGAAGATGCGCGTGACGTTGTCGATGACGAGCGTGGTCATGCCAGCTTCCACGGGAACAGCCAGGCGTTGAACGCCTTGAACAGGAAGTCCGAGATCAGCCCGATCAGGCCGATGACGATGATGCCGAAGATGATCTGCCCGGTGTTGAGCAGCGCCTGGCTGTCGGTGATCATGTGGCCGATGCCGGAGGACGAGCCGATCAGCTCGGCGACGATGACGTAGGTCCAGGCCCAGCCCAGCACGAGCCGCAGGATCTCGGCGATCTCAGGGGCCGCTGACGGCAGCAGCACCCGGCCGATGATGCCGCGATCGCTGGCACCGAGCGTATAGGCGGCTTCGACGAGATCGCGCCGCGTGTTGCCGACGGTCACCGTGATCATCAGGATGATCTGGAACACCGAGCCGATGAAGATGATCAGCAGCTTCTGCAGTTCGCCGATGCCGGCCCACAGGATCAGCAGCGGAATGAAGGCCGATGCCGGCAGATAGCGGGCGAACGAGACGAACGGCTCCAGGAACGCCTCGACCGGCTTGTAGGCGCCCATGAGCAGGCCCAGCGGAATGGCGATCACGGCCGCTAGCACGAAGCCGCCGACGACGCGCCAGACCGTCATGCCGATATCGTAGAGGAAGCCGAACTTGACCAGCAGATCCCAGCCCTCGTGCAGCATGGTCAAGGGATCGGCCAGGAAGGTCTTCGGCACGTAGCCGCCGAACGTCGCCAACGCCCACGCCGCGACGAACACGACGAAAAAGGCGAGGCCGAGCGCTGTTCTGGACCGGGCGCTGACGGGATCGAGAGGACGGATCACGGATCGGGCTTTCGGGTTGGATGCGGCCCGCGAGGTGACGCGGGCTGCGGATGGTGACCTCGAATGAGTGGGCTCAGGGGGCGGCGCCAATGCTGCGCACGATGCATCAAGCTCGTCATTGCGAGGAGCGAAGCGACGAAGCAATCCAGGGTCTCACCCTGGGCCCAGGATTGCTTCCGCCTTCGCTCTACGAGCTTCGGCGGACACGTCGCTTCGCTCGCAATGACGAAGTCACCCAGATCGCGCTTCGAGTCTACTTGATGAAGCTCGCATCATAGAGATCCTCGATCTTCGGGATCTGCTTGATGATGCCGACCTCGAGCAGGAGCTCGGCCGCGTCCTTGTTGAAGGTCTTGAACTCGGTCTCGAAGAACTTCTGGCTCGCAGCCTTGTCCTGCCAGCGCAGATATTTGGCGGAATTGCCGAACTGATCGGCCGTCTGCTTCACGTCCGCGCCCATGATCTCATAGGCCTTGGCCTGGTCCTTGGCGATCAGGTCGAGCGCCTCGAAATAGCTGTCGGCGAGCGCCTTGGCGGCCTTCGGGTTCTCGGACAGGAATTTCGGCGTGCAGCCGAACGTGTCCATCACCATCGGATAGTCGAGCGTGGTGGCGATGATCTTGCCCTTGTCGGGGGCGGCGCGGACCGTCGAGAGATACGGCTCGTAGGTCATCGCGGCGTCGTTCTGGCCGGCGACGAAAGCCTGCGCGGCCGGGCCCGGCTCCATGTTGACGACGGTGACGTCCTTGATGCTCAGGCCGTTCTTCTTGAGCATCCAGGCCAGCCCGAAATAGGGCGAGGTGCCGGGCGCGGACGCCGCGATCGTCTTGCCCTTCAGATCCTTGATCGAGGCGATGTCGTTACGCACGGCCATGCCGTCGGCGCCGTAGCTCTTGTCGAGCTGGAAGATCTGCTTGGTGGCGACGCCATTGGCGTTCCATGAGATCCAGGTCTCGACCGTCGTCGCCGCGCACTGCACGTCGCCGGCGGCAATGGCGAGGTGGCGATCCTTCTGCGGGATCTTCTTGATGGTGACGTCGAGCCCGTTCTTCTTGAAGATGCCGGCCTCCTTCGCCAGCGTCAGCGGCGCGAAACCGGTCCAGCCGGAAATGCCGACGCCGACCTTGACGTCGTCGGCGTAGGCGGTCGTCGAGGCCAGGAGCGCGGCCGTTACTGCGAGAAGCCCTAGTCTGCGCATCGTCATCGTCCTTTGCTGTGAGAGGAAGCTTGTCGTGCGGCTCGCAGCCGTGATGGCTGCGATCTCCGCTTGTCTTTGCATGCGTGCTTGCAAATCCCGTGCTCAGATCGGGCGCGCATGAGCCGTCTCATTCGCTGCCCCTGAATCGTGCTACCAGGCGGTGCTGCTCGCCGGGATAGATCAGCCTGACAGCCGTGAGCGGCTGCCCCTTGCGCCAGGTGTGGCGCTCGATCACTAGGCAGGGTGCGCCGGTCGCGATGTCGAGACCTTCGGCAATTGTATCGTCGGCGACGATGGCGCTGATCGCGTGCTCAGCCTCGGTCCAGGGCACGTGATGCAGCAGCCATGAGCCTGGCGGATCGATCTTGAAGTCGGCCTTGGCCGCATCGGGCACCGCGTCGAGATCGATCAGGCGATCCTCGATTGCGAACGGGACGTTGTCGGCGCTGTGCCGGCAGCGGATCGCAATCACCTTGCACGGTTTCTTGACGCCGAGCCGCTCGCGATCGGCAGCATTGGCCGTGCGGCGGGTCGAGGAGATCAACTGATAGCCGTAGGCGCGGCCGAGCGCGCCGATCTCGGCGCGGATGTCGGGGATCTTCAGCACCGCCGACAGGAATTGCGGACGCCGCACGAACGTGCCGGCGCGACGTCGTCGCTCGATCAGGTCGGCCTGGGCGAGCTCTGAGAGCGCCTTGTTCACGGTCATGCGCGAGCAGCCGTAGCGCGCCATGATCTCGTGCTCGAACGGGATACGATGTCCGGGCGGCCATTCGCCGGTGAGGATGCGGCGCTCGATGTCCTGGCGGATCGTCTTGTAGAGCGTGCCGGCGCCCGGCTTGACGCGATCCTCGGCGAGGCTCATGCGAGCAGCCTCCGCACCGCCGTGTTGAAGCCGCGCCGGGCGGCCTCGCGCGAACGATGATGGCCGCCCTGGACGACCTTGGCGCCGCTCGCCCAGACACAGTCGATGGCGTCGTGCGATGTCGCGAAGATCCAGCCGTCGAGCAGCGCATCCTGCGTCCGCCCCGCGAGCGAAGGATGCGACAGATCGAGCGTGACGATATCGGCACGGCCTCCGACCTGGAGCCCGGCGTTGGATTGCGCCAGCGCCTGAGCGCCGCCGGCGAGAGCGGCATCAAACAGCGTTCGGCCCGTCGACGCATGCGGGCCCGACGTCAGCACGTTGCGCTCGCGATGCGTCAGCCGCTGACCGTATTCGAGCTGGCGCAACTCGTCGCTGACGCCGACCAGCACGTTCGAGTCAGTGCCCACGCCAATGCGCCCGTGCGCGCGCAGATAGTCGCGCGCCGGGAAGATGCCGTCGCCGAGGCTGGCTTCGGTGATCGGGCAAAGGCCGGCCGTCGCGCCGCTCCGCGCGAGCGCCGCCGTTTCGTCGGCCGTCATGTGCGTGGCGTGGATCAGGCACCAGCGCGCATCGACGGTGTGGTGATCGAGCAGCCATTGCACCGGACGCCGGCTCGACCAGGCGAGGCATTCCTCGACCTCTTTGACCTGCTCGGCGGCATGGATGTGGATCGGGCCGCCGTCCGCGAGCGGCAGCAGCGCGCTCAACTCATCCGGTGCGACAGCGCGCAGGCTGTGCGGCGCGATGCCGAGATTGGCGCCGGGGAGCGCGCTGATCGCCTTGCGGGAGGCCGTCAGCAGCTTTGCGAACTGATCGACATCGCAGATGAAGCGCCGCTGGCCGTCATGCGGCGCCGCGCCGCCGAAGCCGCCGTGCGCATAGAAGCTCGGCAGCAGCGTCAGGCCGATTCCGGATGTCTGGGCAGCCGCGGCGATGCGCACCGCCATCTCGGCGATATCGGCGTAAGGCGTGCCGTCGCGATCGTGGTGCAGATAATGGAATTCGCCGACCCGCGTGAAGCCGCGCTCGAGCATCTCGACATAGAGCAGCGTCGCGACCGCCTCGACATCCTCGGGACGCATCGACAGCGCGAAGCGGTACATCGTCTCGCGCCACGTCCAGAACGTGTCGGTGGAATGTCCGCTGACCTCGGCAAGCCCGGCCATGCCGCGCTGGAACGCGTGGCTGTGCAGACTGGCGATGCCGGGGATCGCGACCTCGTGTTGCTCGTCTTCGGAGGTCGGAGGCACGCCCGCCGAGACCTGCGCGATCGCGCCGTTGCTGATGACGACCTGCACGTCCTCGGCCCAACCCGTGGGCAGAAGCGCGGATGCGAAGTGCAGTGACGCCATGTTTGATAAGCCCGCTGGACAGAACGGCGGAAGCGAGTTTATGTATAGACATATCGTCCGTCAAGCTTTCGTGAAGGTGGGAGGCAACATGGCCGAGCGTTTCGACCGGATCTGGCGCAATGCGCGGCTGGCAACGCTGCGCGAGAGCGCGGCTGGTCTTGGCGTGATCGAGCAGGGCGTGGTCGCTGCCCGCGACGGCCGCATCGTCTTTGCTGGTCCGCAATCGGATTTCCCGGCCGATGCCGACGCGCCCGAGCAGATCGACTGCGATGGCCGCTGGATCACGCCAGGCCTCGTCGACTGCCACACGCATCTTATTTATGGCGGCGACCGCGCCCATGAGTTCGAGCTAAGACTGGCCGGTGCGAGCTACGAGGAGATCGCGCGTGCGGGCGGTGGCATCGTGTCCACGGTGGCGGCGACGCGCGCCGCAACCGAAGAGAAGCTGATCGCCGGCGCGCTGCCGCGACTGGACGCGTTGCTCGCCGAAGGCGTCACCACGATCGAGATCAAGTCCGGCTACGGCCTGGAGACCGCGACCGAGCTGCGGCAATTGTCTGCAGCCCGCGCGCTCGGCGGCAGGCGGCCCGTCTCCGTGCGCACCAGCTTTCTCGGCGCTCATGCGCTGCCGGTCGAAGCGGATGGCGACAAGGATCGCTATATCGATCTCGTCTGCAACGAGATGCTGCCGGCCGTCGCCAAGTCCGGGCTTGCTGATGCCGTCGATGCCTTCATGGAGACCATCGCCTTCTCAGCGGCGCAGACGACGCGTGTCTTTGCCGCGGCCAAGATGCACGGCCTGCCGGTCAAGCTACATGCCGATCAGCTTTCCAATCTCGGCGGCGCGGCGCTTGCGGCCGAGTTCGGCGCGTTGTCGGCCGATCATCTCGAGCATACCGACGAGGCTGGCGCGGCCGCGATGGCCCGGAGCGGCACTGTCGCCGTGCTGCTGCCCGGCGCGTTCTATTTCATCCGCGAGACGCAGAAGCCGCCAGTCGATCTGTTCCGCAAGCACGGCGCGAAACTCGCGCTCGCGACCGACTGCAATCCCGGCTCGTCTCCGCTGACATCCTTGTTGCTGGCCATGAACATGGCGGCGACGCTGTTCCGGATGACCGTCGACGAATGCATCGCCGGCGTGACGCGCGAAGGCGCGCGTGCCTTGGGCGTATTGGGCGAGACCGGCACGCTCGAAGCCGGCAAGCGGTGCGATCTGGCGATATGGGACATCGGCCGTCCTGCTGAACTCGTCTATCGCATGGGCTTCAATCCCCTTCATCAGCGCGTCTGGAGAGGGCGATGAGCACGATCGTTGCGGCGCCCGGCCGCGTCAGTCTCGACGACCTCGCGCACGTCTACGCGGGCGGGCCGCTTGCGCTCGATCCATCCTATTGGCCGCGTGTTGACGCTGCCGCGGCCATCGTCGCCAAGGCGGCGCAGGGCGCCGAGCCGGTCTATGGTATCAACACCGGCTTCGGCAAACTTGCCTCGAAACGCATCCCGCCGGAGCAGACCGCACAGCTCCAGCGCAACCTGATCCTGTCGCATTGCTGTGGTGTCGGGCCCGCCACGCCAGAGCCGGTCGTGCGGCTGATGATAGCGCTTAAAATCATCTCGCTCGGCCGCGGCGCCTCTGGCGTGCGCCGCGAGATCATCGAGCAATTGCAGGCGATGCTGGCGCAGGGTGTGTGTCCGTTTGTGCCACAGCAGGGCTCGGTCGGTGCGTCAGGCGATCTCGCGCCGCTCGCGCATATGACGGCGGTCATGATCGGGGAAGGCCAGGCCTTTCTTGACGGCCGGCTGGTGCCCGGGCGCAAGGCGCTCGCGTGTGCCGGACTTGCGCCGGTCACGCTCGGACCGAAGGAAGGGCTCGCGCTCATCAACGGCACGCAGTTCTCGACGGCCTATGCGCTCGCCGGCCTTTTCCGCGCGCATGATCTGCTCGACGCGGCGCTGGTGACGGGCGCGCTGTCGGTCGATGCCGCGATGGCCTCGACCGCGCCGTTCCGTCCCGAGATCCAGGCGCTGCGCGGCCATCCCGGTCAGATCGCGGCCGGCCGCGTTCTGACCGTGCTGCTCGACGGCAGCGATATCCGCTTATCGCATCTCGAAGGCGACGAGCGCGTGCAGGATCCGTATTGCCTGCGGTGCCAGCCGCAGGTCGCCGGCGCGGCGCTCGATCTGCTCACCCAGGCGGCGCGCACGCTCGTCACTGAAGCCAACGCCGTCACCGACAATCCGCTGGTGCTGGTCGAGACCGGCGAGATCATCTCGGGCGGTAATTTCCACGCCGAGCCGGTGGCGTTTGCCGCCGATCAGATCGCGCTGGCGCTGTCCGAGCTCGGCGCGATCAGCGAGCGGCGCATCGCGACGCTGGTCGACCCCGCGCTGAATTTCGGCCTGCCGCCGTTCCTGACGCCGGAGCCCGGACTCAATTCCGGTTTCATGATCGCGGAGGTGACGGCGGCAGCGCTATTTGCCGAGAACAAGCAGCGTGCGCTGCCCTGCTCGATCGACTCCACGCCGACCAGTGCCAATCAGGAAGATCACGTCTCGATGGCCGCGCACGCGGCGCGGCGGCTGCACGACATGGCAGACAATCTCGCTGCGATCATCGGCATCGAGCTGCTCGTCGCCGCCCAAGGCATCGAGCTGCGAGCGCCGCACAGTACCAGCGCGGCGCTGTCTGCTGTCATTGCCGCGCTTCGCGCGCATGTGCCGGCGCTGGAGCACGACCGCTACATGGCCGACGATCTCGCCAAGGCCACCGCGCTTGTCAGCGGCGGTGTGCTGGCCGGGGCTGCGACGCATGCACTCGGACGCGATCCGTTCCCCAAACTTGGATGAGAGGGACCCATGAACCGACGCCTGGACAATGAACGGGTGATCCGCGCGCCCCATGGCAGCGAGATCAGCGCCAAGAGCTGGCTCACCGAAGCGCCGCTGCGCATGCTGATGAACAATCTCGATCCTGACGTGGCCGAGAAGCCCAGCGAACTGATCGTCTATGGCGGCATCGGCCGCGCCGCGCGCGACTGGGACAGCTTTGATCGCATCGTTGCCTCCTTGCGCAAGCTCGAAGCCGATCAGACGCTTGTCGTGCAGTCCGGCAAGCCGGTCGGCATCTTTCGTACGCACCCGGACGCGCCGCGCGTCCTGATCGCCAACTCCAACATCGTGCCGCATTGGGCGACGCTCGATCACTTCAACGCGCTCGATAAAATGGGCCTGATGATGTACGGCCAGATGACGGCCGGCTCCTGGATCTACATCGGCAGCCAGGGCATCGTGCAGGGCACCTACGAGACGTTCGTCGAGGTCGGTCGTCGCCACTATAAAGGCGATCTCGCCGGCAAATGGATTCTGACTGCTGGCCTTGGTGGCATGGGCGGCGCGCAGCCGCTGGCAGCCACGATGGCCGGTGCGTCGATGCTCGCCGTCGAATGCCAGCCGAGTCGCATCGAGATGCGGCTGCGCACCAGCTATCTCGATCGCCAGGCCGCGACGCTCGACGAGGCGCTGACACTGATGGCCGAGGCTGCCAGCACCAAGAAGGCGGTGTCCGTCGGCCTGCTTGGCAACGCCGCCGAGATCTTTCCGGAGCTGGTGCGCCGTGGCGTCCGTCCCGACATCGTCACCGATCAGACCAGCGCGCACGATCCGATCAACGGCTATCTGCCCAAGGGTTGGACGCTCGCCGAATGGGAGGCCAAGCGAGCGTCTAATCCCAAGGCGGTGGAGCAGGCGTCCAAGACGTCGATGGTCGGCCACGTCCAGGCCATGCTGGATTTTCACGCCATGGGCATTCCGACGCTCGACTATGGCAACAACATCCGCCAGATGGCGAAGGACATGGGCCTCGCCAATGCCTTCGATTTCCCCGGCTTCGTGCCAGCCTATATCCGTCCGCTGTTCTGCCGCGGCATCGGCCCGTTCCGCTGGGCGGCTTTGTCCGGCGATCCCGAGGACATCTACAAGACGGACGCCAAGGTGAAGGAGCTGCTGCCCGACAACAAGCATCTGCACAACTGGCTCGACATGGCGAGGCAGCGCATCAAGTTCCAGGGCCTGCCGGCGCGGATCTGCTGGGTCGGGCTCGGCGACCGCCATCGCCTCGGGCTTGCCTTCAACGAGATGGTGGCCCGCGGCGAATTGAAGGCGCCGATCGTGATCGGCCGGGACCATCTCGATTCCGGCTCGGTGGCGAGTCCGAACCGCGAGACTGAGGCGATGAAGGACGGCTCCGACGCCGTGTCGGATTGGCCGCTGCTCAACGCACTGCTCAATTGTGCGAGCGGCGCCACCTGGGTGTCGCTGCATCATGGCGGCGGCGTCGGCATCGGCTATTCGCAGCATGCCGGCATGGTGATCGTCGCCGACGGCACGGCCGACGCCGCGCGGCGGCTGGAGCGCGTGCTGTGGAACGATCCGGCCACCGGCGTGATGCGCCACGCCGATGCCGGCTATGAGGACGCGATCGCCTGCGCCGACGCCAATGGTCTCGATCTGCCGAGCCTCGCTCGTTGAAGCGCTGATGGGTTGAAGAGCGGCCCCTGATTGTGGTCTCATGCTGGCAACGCGGCGGGAACGCGTCGCGGCGCAGGGGACGCTCATGGGAATCGCCTTTCCGTTCTCGGCCATCGTCGGCCAGGACGAGATGAAGCTGGCGCTGATGATCGCTGCCGTCGATCCGAAGGTTGGCGGCGTGCTGGCCTTTGGCGATCGCGGCGCCGGAAAATCCACCGCGGTGCGCGCGCTCGCCGCGCTCTTGCCGCCGATGAGCGCCGTGATCGGCTGTCCCTATCAATGCGATCCGGCCGACGTCGCCGCGCAATGCGCCGCGTGCCGCGCGCGCTCCAAGCCGAGCGGCAAGGCGAAAAAGCCGGTGGCGTTGAAGGCGCATCAGGTGCCGGTTCCGGTCATCGACCTGCCGCTCGGGGCCACCGAGGACCGCGTCGTCGGCGCGCTCGATCTGGAGCGTGCGCTGGCTCATGGCGAGAAATCGTTCGAGCCGGGGTTGCTTGCGCGCGCCAATCGCGGCTTTCTCTATATCGACGAGGTCAATCTGCTGGAGGATCATCTCGTCGATCTCCTGCTCGACGTCGCCGCCTCCGGCGAGAACGTCGTCGAGCGTGACGGCCTCAGCATCCGCCACCCCGCGCGCCTCGTGCTGGTCGGCACCGGCAATCCGGAGGAGGGTGAGCTGCGGCCGCAGCTGCTCGACCGGTTCGGCCTCTCTGTCGAGGTCAAGACGCCCGGCGACTTGCCGACGCGGATCGAGGTGATCAAGCGCCGCGACGCGTTCGAGACTGATTCCGCGGCCTTCGTTGCACATTGGGAGAAGGAGGAGGTGAAGCAGCGCAAGCGCATCCTCGCTGCCCGCGAGCACATCGGATCGGTCAAGGTCGCCGATCGCGAGCTGGAGAACGCGGCCCGGCTGTGCATGGCGCTCGGCACCGATGGGCTGCGCGGCGAGCTCACCTTGATGCGCGCCGCGCGCGCGGCTGCGGCGCTCGATGGCGCCAAGGCAGTCGATGATGGCCATCTCAAGACGGTCGCGCCGATGGCGCTGCGGCATCGTCTCAGGCGTAACCCGCTCGACGATTCCGGCTCGTCGGTGCGGGTCGAGCGCGCGATCAACGAGCTTTTCGCGTCGTGAGCGACGGCGCCGCGATATGGGCCGATGCCGTCATCGCGGCCGCGCTGGCCGCGATCGATCCACATGCGGCGTCGGTGCTGCTGCGGGCGGGCGCGGGCCCGGTGCGCGAGCAATGGCTCGATCTGCTGCGCGAGCTGACGCCGGATGCGGCGGCGATCCGCAAGCTGCCGCCGTCGATCTCCGATGATCGCCTGCTCGGCGGTCTCGATCTCGCCGCGACGTTGCAGGCGGGGCGTCCGGTGATGCAGCGCGGGCTGCTCGCCGAGGCCGATGGCGGCGTGCTGATCGCCGTCATGGCCGAGCGCATCGCGCCATCGGCCATCGCCCATCTCACCGCTGCGCTCGATACCGGCGTGATCAGCATCGAGCGCGATGGCCTGTCGCTGCGCGCGCCGGCCCGCTTCGGCCTGGTCGCGCTCGACGAGGGCATCGGTGATGAGCGGGTAGCGCCTGCACTTGCCGATCGGTTGGCCTGTCATCTCGATCTCGGCACCGTCGCGCGCGCCGATCTCGGCGAGAGTCTGTTCACATCGGCGGACATCGCAGCAGCGCGCGCGCTGCTGCCGCAGGTCCGTCTGTCCGACGACGCGATCGCCGCGCTGACGACGACGGCCGTGGCGCTCGGCATCGACTCGCTGCGCGCGCCGTTGCTGGCCTGTCGTGTGGCGCGCATCGCAGCGGCCCTCGATGGCGAGACCGATGTTGCCGAGCCGCACATCGCCTGCGCCGCGCGGCTGGTGCTGGCGCCGCGCGCCACCCGGCTGCCGGCGACCGAGGACGATGCTGAGAGCGACGAGGCGCCGGAGCCGCAGAACGATCAAGCCGACAGCGCCGACGACGATCGCAGCAATGATGGTCCGCTCGAGGATCGCGTGCTCGAAGCCGCGCAGGCCGCCATTCCCGCCGATCTGCTGAAGCGCCTGCAGGACGAGCGCGCGATGCGGGCGCGGGCGAGCAGCGCCGGCCGGCAGGGCACCGCGCAGAAAGCGCCGAAGCGCGGCCGGCCGATCGGCGCGCGCCGCGGCGAATGGCGAGCCGGCGCGCGGCTCAACGTGCTGGAGACACTGCGCGCGGCGGCGCCGTGGCAGCCGCTGCGGCGGCGGACGCAACGTTCCGGCAAGAGCGGCCGGCTGATCGTGCACAAGGACGACATTCGCATCACCCGCTTCAAGCAGCGCTCGGGCACCACGACGATCTTCGTCGTCGATGCCTCCGGCTCCTCGGCCTTGCAGCGGCTTGCGGAAGTGAAGGGCGCCGTCGAGCTGCTGCTGGCCGAATGCTACATCCGCCGCGACGAGGTCGCGCTGATCGCGTTTCGCGGCAAGGGCGCCGAGCTCTTGCTGCCGCCGACGCGCTCGCTGACGCGCGCCAAGCGCAGTCTCGCGGCGCTGCCCGGCGGCGGCGGCACGCCGCTGTCGGCGGCGATCTTCGCCGCGACCGAGCTCGCGCTCGCCGTGAAGGCCAAGGGCCAGGCGCCGACCATCGTGCTGATGACCGACGGCCGGGCCAATGTCGCGCGCGATGGCGGCGGCCGCAGCGAGGCTGAGGCGGAGGCGCTGGTGGCCGCAAGGCAGCTCGCGCTGACCGGCATTCCGGTCGTGCTGGTCGATTCCTCGCCTCGCCCGCAGGACAAGGCCGCGCAGCTCGCTGGTGCGATGCAGGCGCGTTACGTCGCGCTGCCTCATGCCGATGCCGCACGGTTGTCGCAGGCCGTCATGGCGCAAGCCGGCCGCGGCTGACGGCGCTGGAACCCGCGGCGTCAAGCGGCGTTCCAACGGTGACTGACAAGACGTTCGGTCATCGCTATGCTCGTCCCGGTCGGTCGGCAGTGGTGGACTCTGCTATCCGCAGGAAAAAGCCAGACAGGAGCACGCCATGCAGGTCGCTTCGACCACACAGAGTGATCATGCCTCTGCTCCGGGCGTGGTCACGATGCCCCCGCCGTTGTCCGCGCCGCGCTTCGAAATTACGGATGCGCGCGTCGGACGCATCACCTGCTATGGCGATGGCCCGGCGGAGCCGAGCGATCGACGGCCGCTGTTGCTCATTCACAGCGTCAACGCCGCGGCGACGGCCTACGAGATGAAGCCGCTGTTCGAGCACTACCGCCAGACGCGTCCCGTCTATGCGCTCGATCTGCCGGGCTTCGGCCTGTCCGACCGTGCCGATCGCATCTACACACCGCGCATCATGACCGACGCGATCCTGCTCGCGGCGAACGAGATTCGCCGCCGTCATGGCGACGCCGCGATCGACGCCATCGCGCTGTCGCTCGGCTGCGAGTTCGCCGCGCGCGCCGGCACCGAGGCGCCGAACCTGTTTCGCACCTTGGCGCTGCTCAGCCCGACCGGCTTCGATCGCCGCGCCGAGGCCGCAGCCAAGACGGCTGGCAACAAGGACACGACCCGCGCCATGCCATGGGTGCGCAACATCCTCAACGTCCCCCTGTGGAAGCACGGATTCTTCACCCTGCTGACCTCGCGTGCCAGCATTCGTTTTTTCCTGCAGAAGACCTTTGGTCGCAAGGACATCGACGAGGGCCTTTTGGAATACGACTACATCACCACGCACCAGCCCGGCGCCGAGAACGCGCCGTATTCGTTCGTCTCCGGCTATCTGTTCAGCACCAATGCCGTGAAGCTCTACCAGGCACTGGCGATGCCGGTCTGGATGGTGCATGGCGTGCGCGGCGATTTCGTCGACTATCACGGCAAGCACGCCGTCGAGGCTCTGCCCAACTGGCGGATCGAGGTGATGCAGACCGGGGCGATGCCGCATTTCGAACAGCTTGATAAAGTCGTTGCCAGCTATGATGATTTCCTGACGTGCGCGGCCGATCGTTGACGGTGCCGGCGGCGTCCAACCGCGTGGGCCGGCATGAGCGACAAGCCGAACTGGAGCGTCGACGGCAGCGACTGGCCCAACCGCGTGGCCAGTCGCTTCGTCGAGGCCGCGGGCCTGCGCTGGCACGTTCAGATCATGGGCGAGGGGCCGGTCGCGCTGCTCGCCCACGGCACGGGAGCCGCGACCCATTCCTGGCGCGATCTCGCGCCGCTGCTCGCCAGGCACTTCACCGTCGTCGCGCCGGATCTCTCCGGCCACGGCTTCACCTCCACGCCGCATTGGCGGCGGCTGTCGCTCGACGGCATGTCGCGCGATCTCGCTGGTCTCTGCGAGAAGCTTGCGATCGCGCCTGAAATCGCGATCGGCCATTCCGCGGGCGCGGCGATCCTGACCCGCATGACGCTCGATGGCCTGATCACGCCGAAGCTGATCGTCAGCCTCAACGGCGCCTATCTGCCGTTCGGCGGCGCGGCCGCGCAGTTCCTGTCGCCGCTCGCCAAGATGATGGCGCTCAATCCGCTGGTGCCGCGGCTGTTCGCCTGGCGGGGCCGCGATCCGGCGGCGGTGCATCGGCTGCTGAAGGGGACCGGCTCGACGATCGACGCGACAGGCGAGCGGCTGTATCGGCGGCTGGTCGGCAGCCCCGGCCATGTCGGCGCCGCGCTCGAAATGATGGCGAACTGGGACCTGCATCCGCTTGGGCGCGAGCTGCCGCGGTTGAAGACCGCGCTGCTTCTGGTCGCGGCCGCGCATGACCGTGCCATTCCGCCAGACGTCGCGCGTCGCGTCCAGCAATCGGTGCCTCAGGCGCAGCTCGAACTCATTGATGGCCTTGGTCATTTGGCCCATGAGGAGCAGCCGGCGAGGATTGCGGGCCTGATCGTCAATGCCGCCGAGCGCGCCGGCGTGCTCGCGGTGCAGCAGGAAATGTCAAACTAGATTGACATTTTTTGGCTAGCGAAAACGTCAGTTTCAATTTACGCTTTCGCCCATGCTCGACGTCTCCACCATCAAGGCCGCTGTCCCGGCTGCGCTCGGAGACCGGCCGCATGCGGTCGTGATCGGCTCCGGCTTCGGCGGCCTCGCCGCAGCGGTCCGGCTCGGTGCGCGCGGCTATCGCGTCACCGTCTACGAGCAGCTCGACGCGCCCGGCGGCCGCGCCTATGTGCATCGCCAGGACGGCTTCACCTTCGATGCCGGCCCGACCATCGTCACCGCGCCGTTCCTGTTCGAGGAGCTATGGCAGCTGTGCGGTCGGAGGATGTCCGACGACGTCACGCTCAAGCCGATCTCGCCGTTCTATCGCATCCGGTTCGACGACGGCACCGTGTTCGACTGCTCGGGCGACCCGGCCGAGATGCGCGCCGAGGTGGCGCGGCTGTCGCCCGGCGACGTCGACGGCTACGAGCGCTTCATGAAGGCGAGCGAGGCGATCTTCAGAAAGGGCTTCGAGGAGCTTGGCGACGTGCCGTTCCTGTCGTTCATGGACATGGCCAAGATCGCGCCGGCGATGATCAAGCTGCAGAGCTTTCGCTCGGTCTATGGCCTCGTCTCGCACTATGTCCGCGACGAGCGGCTGCGCATCATCCTCAGCTTCCATCCGCTGCTGATCGGCGGCAACCCGTTCACGACCACGTCGATCTACTGCCTGATCGCCTATCTCGAGCGGCGCTGGGGCGTGCACTTCGCGATGGGGGGCACCGGTGCGCTGGTGACGGGTCTCGTCGGCTTGATCGAGGGGCAGGGCGGCAAGGTGCGCTGCTCGGCACCCGTCGCCGAGATCACGACCAGGAATGGCGTCGCCACCGGCGTGCGGCTCGAGTCCGGCGAGACGGTCGCGGCCGACGTCGTCGTTTCCAATGGCTGCGCGGCCTGGACCTACAAGCATCTGCTGCCGAGCGTGTCGCGCCGGCGCTGGACCGATGCGCGCATCGACCGTGCGCGCTATTCGATGAGCCTGTTCGTCTGGTATTTCGGCACGAAGCGCCGCTACGACGACGTTCAGCATCACACCATCCTGCTCGGCCCGCGCTATCGCGAGCTGCTCGACGACATCTTCCGCCGCAAGGTCCTGGCGGATGATTTCAGCCTCTATCTGCACCGGCCGACCGCGACCGATCCGTCGCTGGCGCCCGATGGCTGCGATGCCTTCTACGTGCTGTCGCCGGTGCCGCATCAGGAGAGCGGCATCGACTGGTCGGCGACGGCCGAGCCGTTCCGCAAGCGGATCGAGACCGCGCTGAGCGACACGCTGCTGCCGGACCTTGCCGGCCAGCTCGTCACGTCGCGGCTGCTGACGCCGGATGATTTCGAGCATCGCCTGTCGTCCTATCGCGGCGCGGCGTTCGGGCTCGAGCCGGTGCTGATGCAGAGCGCCTGGTTCCGGCCGCACAACAAGAGCGAAGAGGTCGAGCGGCTCTATCTGGTCGGCGCGGGCACCCATCCAGGCGCCGGCCTGCCGGGCGTGCTGTCCTCGGCGCGTGTGCTCGATGATCTCGTGCCCGCGCCGCATGAGCTGGAGCGGCGATGAGCTGGCAAACGGACATTGCGATCTGTCGGCGGATGTTGCGGGGCGGATCGAAGACGTTCTTTGCCGCCTCGAAAGTGCTGCCCCGCGCGGTCGGCGATCCCGCCGTCGCACTCTACGCGTTCTGCCGCGAGGCCGATGACGCGATCGACGGGCCCGGCCGCCGCGTCGACGCCGTCGAGCTGCTGCACGAACGGCTCGACCGGATCTATGATGGCACGCCGGACGACAGTCCCGTCGATCGCGCGCTGGCCGGCGTCGTGGCGCATTTCACGATTCCGCGCGCGCTGCCGGAGGCGCTGCTCGAAGGTCTCGCCTGGGACGCCCAGGGCCGCCGCTATGAGACCCTGAGCGACGTGCTCGCCTATGCCGTGCGCGTCGCCGGCACGGTCGGCGTGATGATGTCGCTCTTGATGAACCGGCGTGAGGCCGGGACGATCGGACGCGCCTGCGACCTCGGCATCGCCATGCAGCTCACCAACATTGCCCGCGATGTCGGCGAGGACACGCGCGCTGGCCGGCTCTATCTGCCGCGGCAATGGCTGCGCGAGGCGGGCCTCGATATCGAGACCTGGCGTGCCGCGCCGTTCTTCGACGACCGCATCGGCCGGGTCACCGCGCGACTGCTCGCAGTCGCCGACGTGTTCTATGCGCGCGCTTCCGCAGGCATCGCCGATCTGCCGTGGAGTTGCCGGCCCGGCATCCATGCGGCGCGGCTGATCTATGCCGAGATCGGCCGCGAGGTCGCACGTGCCGAATTCGATTCGCTGTCGCGGCGCGCATTCGTCTCGATGCCGCGCAAGCTGCAGCTTCTCGGCAAGGCCGCGGTGATGTCGCTGCTGCAGGAGCAGCCGTCGCTGGCGCCGCCGCGGCCGGAGGCGCGCATTTTGATCGAGGCGGTCGTCGCGGCGGATGCGCAGCGCCCGCACGCGATCGCGCCGCCGCGCCGGACTGTTCACGATCGCGCGCTGTGGGTGCTCGACCTGTTCGAGCGCCTGGAGCGACGCGATCAGTTGTTGCGCTCGGGGCGGTCGTCGTAGCGAGGCGAGGTCGTCGGCATGACGGTAAGGCGGCCGGCGCGGATTGCAGCGCTCGGAAAGTCGCGCGTGAGACGCTCAGATGCGGAAGGCCAAGGTCAGACCCGCGAGTGACGCGCCATGAGCGAGATGGGGGGCCTGCTCGAATTCGTCGTCGTCGCGATGTGCATCGCCGGCTGGCTCGTGCTCGAATGGCAGGGCCGCCGCCTCGACCGCCAGCGCGCCGAGCGCGAGGCCAGGGAGCGCGAAGCGGAGAAGCGGTAGGGTGGGGGGAGGCGGATTCACGTCTCAAACAGCGATCGACATAGCTTCGCGTTCTCGCGGCAGATGTTGCCCGAGCTTTGCGATCAGGTCGTCCCTCGCGAGAGTGCAGAGGGCGCAGGGAATGCCGGGTGAAGGCCCCACCCATGGCCCGCCTGCAGAAAAAATGCAGGCGGCAGGTACCACAGGCAAAGCCGGTTCAACCGGCATTCCCTGCGCGACGGTCTTCACGCTTATACGCAGTCTCCCT